>NZ_JCAFSH010000004.1:0-258218 GCF_059369035.1 Stenotrophomonas sp. YJH_SMC_130 | reverse complement strand
CTGGACTGGAGCGCACTGTGGTTGTCGCTGAAGGTGGCCGGCTGGGCCACCGCGATCAATCTGGTGCTGGGCGTGGCACTGGGCGCTCTGCTGGCGCGTCGGCGCTTTCCTGGCCGTGAGCTGCTGGATTCGCTGCTGACCCTGCCGATGGTGCTGCCACCGACGGTACTGGGTTATTACCTGCTGGTGCTGATCGGTCGCAACGGCCCGATCGGCGCGTGGCTGCAGTCGTGGTTCGGCATCAACCTGGTGTTCACCTGGCAGGCCGCGGTGATCGCTGCGGCGGTGGCCTCGTTGCCGCTGGTGTTCAAGCCGGCACGCGCGGCGTTCGAGGAAGTGGACAGGCAGTTGGAGCAGGCCGCACGCACGCTGGGTGTGTCCGAAGCGGCTGTATTCTTCCGCATCACGCTGCCACTGGCGTGGCGCGGCATCCTCGCCGGCCTGCTGCTGGCGTTTGCGCGCGCGATGGGCGAATTCGGCGCGACGCTGATGGTGGCCGGCAGCATTCCGGGGCGGACGCAGACGTTGTCGATCGCCATCTACGAGGCGGTACAGGCCGGGCAGGATGGGAAGGCCAATGCGCTGGTGATCCTGACCTCGGTGGTCTGCATCGTGATCCTGTTGCTGGCCGCGCGGCTGGTGGGCGGGCGTCGCCGGGAGCTGCGCGATGTGGCTTGACCTGCAGGTACAGCGTCGCCTGCAGGCGGCCGGCCAGGCATTCGTGCTGGATGTATCGCTGCAGTGCACGCAGCGGCAGGTGGTGCTGTTCGGGCCTTCGGGCGCGGGCAAGAGCCTGACCTTGAAGGCGGTGGCCGGACTGCTGCGGCCGGGCCAGGGTCATGTGCGCGTGCAGGGGCAGACCCTGTTCGATGCGGCCACCGGCGTGAATCTGCCGCCGCAGCGCCGCCGGCTGGGCTATGTGTTCCAGGATTACGCGTTGTTCCCGCACCTGAGCGTGCGCCAGAACGTGGCGTTCGGGCTGGAGAAGAGGTGGTTGAATCCGCGCGTGGGCCAGCGCTTCGATGCGGTGGAGCAGTGGTTGCACGCCTTCCGCATCGACACGGTGGGTGATCTGCTGCCCTCGCAGATTTCCGGCGGGCAGCGCCAGCGCACCGCACTGGCGCGGGCGCTGGTGACGCAACCGCAGGCGCTGCTGCTGGATGAACCGTTCTCCGCACTGGATCATGACCTGCGGCAGCATCTGCGCCAGGAGCTGGAGGCGGTGCTGGACAAGACCGGCATCCCGTTGTTGTTGATCAGCCATGATCCGCAGGACGCGGCCATGTTCGGCCAGCAGGTGGCGCGCATGGTGGACGGCCGCATCGTCGGCGATTGACCTGCACCTGTAGAGCCGAGCCCATGCTCGGCTGCTCTGCGCGACACCGCCAACAGCAGCCGAGCGTGGGCTCGGCTCTACAGGATCAACGGATCAATACAGTTCACAGTGCGTGCGGCCTTCATTGCGCAGCGCGTCCCAGCACCCTTCGCCACCGATGGCATCGATGGCCTCGCGCACCGCGCCTTCCAGGTGGCGCTTGTTGCCGCACAGGTACAGATGCCCGCCCCGGGCCAATACGTCGCGCACTTCGGCGGCACGCTGCTGCAGCACATGCTGCACATAGACCTTTTCGACGCCATCGCGCGAGAACGCGGTATGCAGGCCAGCCAGCACGCCCCGGGTATGCCAGTCCTGCAGCTGGTCGCGGTACAGGTAGTCGTGCTTGCTGTGCTTCTCGCCGAACACCAGGTGCACTTCACGTTCGCAGGCGTTGGCCTGCAGTTCCTGCATCAGGCCCATCAAGGGCGCGATGCCGGTGCCGGTGCCGACCAGCAGCAGCGGCGCTTGGCCGGTATCGGGCAGGTGGAAGCCAGGGTTGGAACGACAGTACACCCGGGCGTGGTCGCCACCGTGCAGCAGGCTGCCGGTAGCGGTGCCGAAGCGTTCGCGGCCGCGCAGGGTGTAGCGCACTTCGCGCACGCACAGGCTCAACGGGTCGTGGCACGGGTGCGAGGCGATGGAATAAGCGCGCGGCAGCCGCGGTGACAGGAGTTCGTGCAGCCTGGCCAGCGGCACGCTGTGCGGCGTGGCGTGGTCCTGCAGCACATCCAGCAGGTCCAGGCCGTGCAGGTAGGCTTCCAGTTCGCGCTTCTGGCTGACCTTCAACAGGCCCTTCAGTACCTCGCTGCCACTGAGCCGGGCCAGTTCGCGCAGCACCCCCTTGCTCAGCAGGCGCAGCTCGCGGTCATGCAGGGCGGCCACGGCGGCGTTGTCGCCATACCAGGTGGCCAGCGCTTGCAGCAGGGCAGGATCGTTTTCCGGCACCACGTGCAGGGTGTCGCCGGCACGGTAGGCCATGCCGCTACCGCTGATATCCAGCTGCAGGTGCCAGGCGGCGGGGTCGCTGCTGTTCAAGCGGCGGCGTTCGAGAATGGGGGCGGCAAAGGCATTGTCTTCGCCATAGGCGGTGACCTGCAGGTGCAGGTCCTGGCCAGCGTTGAGGTCGCCACCCAGCACCTGGCCCAGCACCGGCTGCCATTGCTGGAAGAACAGCTCGTAGCCGAGGTCGGCATCCACGCGGTGCAGCAGCGGCTGCGCCTGGCGCTCGCTCAGCGCGGCATCCAGCGCCTTGGTGAAGCCGCAGAAGCTGGGATAGCCGGTGTCACCGAGGCCGAACACCGCATAGCGCAGGCCGCTCAGCGTCGGGGTCTGGCGCAGGGTTTCGAAGAACTGTTCGCCATTGGCCGGCGGTTCGCCATCGCCGAACGAGCTGGAAATCGCCAGCAGCACATCGCCGTGGCCGAGACTGGCCACGTCGATGTCGTTGAACGGGAGCACCTGCGGCGCGTGCGGCTGCAGGTCCGCGCCCAGGCGCTGGGCCAGGGCGCGGGCATTGCCCGACTCGGACGCGAAACCCACCAGCAGGCGGCTGAAGGGCGTACTGGTCGGGAGGGCGTTCACGCGGCCTCGTAGAAGTCGTCGAACTTTTCCTTGCTGAACTCGACCAGGTCGTAGTTCTGCATCAGGTCGTTCACCACGCGGCGGATGCTGATGTACGAGGTGATGTTGCCGTCGGCGTCGAACAGCGGCTGCACGGTGGTGTCGACCACGTAGAGCACGCCGCCCTTGCCGAGGTTGGGCACGATGCCGGTCCAGGTCTTGCCGGCCTTGATGGTGTCCCACATGTCCTTGTAGACCGCCTTGGGCACATCCGGGTGGCGCACGACGCTGTGCGGCTGGCCGATCAGTTCCTCGCGGGCGAAGCCGGTGAGCGTGCAGAACAGGTCGTTGGCGTAGGTGATGTTGCCCTGCAGGTCGGTGGTGGAGATCACCATGACGTTCTGCAGCGCATTCACGAGCTGGGCGTTGTCGGGGGAGTAGCTCATCGCAGGGTCCTTGTAGAGGCCGGTAACGCCGGCGTGTTCGGGTTCTGCATAGGAATACGCCCGCGTGGCAGCGGGCGGTTTGACATTGGTCAAGCGCGTAGCGCGAGGGCCTGCGACCGGGTGTCGCAGGGAGCGTTCACTGCTGCAGGGGAAAGCCGATCGTCTCGTGGCAATGCTGCACGAGGTGGCGACCTCCCTCATTGAGGTGCAAGGTGTCTGCGTCACCGAAGAACCGCAGCAGTGCTGCCCCGGTCGTACTGCCCGCGTGCGCGGAGCTTCTGGCAGCAGATGGCAGGAACGGATCAGCTCGCGGATCGTGTCCGCCCGGGAGGTTCGCGCGCGCAAGGGTGCCTTCGATCAATAGCTGCGCACATGCGCCAGCCAGATAGGCGTCTGGTTCCCGTTGCCGGCCGCGCCGAGGCTGGCCTGACAATGCGGTGGCGATATGCTGGAACTCATGCGCGGTGGTGGCGATCACGCGCCTGCGCAGCGAATCAGCGTCCGGGCTGGAGGGAAACCAGAAGCTGACCACCTGGCCCGGCCGCTCTGGTCCTGGCAGTTGTCGCCAGATGCCGCCTCCGTCACTTACGATCGTGAGCTGATAATGCACAGGCGTCCGTTCCTGCCCATTGGCCTGGAGCGGCAGTCCAGCGGATCGTGCAGCGGCCTCGCAGAGCTGTGATGCTTGCATGGCCGAAAGCGCTCCATCTGCCCAGAGAAGTCGAGTTGCGACGGATGACCACCCGCACTCGATGGACCGATTGGGATACTCCGAGCTTTCCGGGCCGGGTAGCACCGACACTGTGCTGATCTTCAGATGTGAGGATGGGCCTCGCAGCAGGGTGGCATACCCTCCATCGGGACTGACCAGGTCCCGGGGAGGCAGTTGGATGGATTGGCACGCACTTGTGGCCAGAAGGATTGCCGTCAGCCCAGCATAGAGCGCGAGGGCGGAGCCCGGTTGGGTACGCTTGGGCTGACGGCGCTGCATCAGGGGAGCAGCACGCCAGCAGAGATGAAGGTGATACCGATTGCCGCCACGATTGCTCGTAGATTGCTCATTGGTACGCTCCAGGTTTGACGTCGATTGACCGATCAGCTCAACCCGCTGGCTCGGTAGTCAATGCGTATCGACTCTGGCTCGATCAGACAATCGGAATTGTTTCAAACACTTGCAGTAGTTGGCTCCGGGCCACATTCGATGCGCCAGAGACATGCGCAGGTCGCGCCAATGGCGACACTTGCGCCTCCAGTCACATCATGTGGGGAAGTCGCGGGCGCGTCAGCCCATCGAATAGCGCAGCACACCCGCCGAGACCACGCCGATCAGCACCGTCGGCAGCATCGACAGCCGCGTGGCGGCCAGCAGGGTGATCGCCAGCGCGGCCAGGTCGGCGGGCTTGTCGGCGACGAAGTCCGGGGCGATCACCGAGATCAGCACGCAGCCCGGCGCGGCTTCCATCACCGTCACTGCGCGTTTGCTCAGCGTGCGGTTGCGCAGGGCGAGGAAGCCGACGATGCGGGTCAGGTAGGTGGCGGCGGCCATCAGCACGATGGTCAGCACCGAGGTCCAGTGGATCAGTCCGTTGAAGATCATGCTGCGTCCTCCGCCAGCAGCCAGGCAGCCGCCAGGCCGGCCAGGGCGCCGCTGGCCACGTACCACGCGCCCGGAATCAGCAGGTAGGTGGCAGCGGCCACCACCAGGCTCACCAGCCACGGCCGCGCCGCTTTCATGCCTTGCCACATGCCGCGCAGCAGCACCAGGAATACGGCGGGGAAGGCCATGTCGAAGCCATAGGCGTGGATGTCGCCCAGCATCGGCCCGACGATCGCGCCCAGTGCCGTGCAGGCCACCCAGACCGTGTACAGCCCTGCCGAAACGCCCAGGTAGTAGGCCAGGCTGAAGCCGAGTGCGCGGCGACGCGCGTCGGCCACACCCAGCGCCCAGCTCTCGTCGCACATGAAGAACAGCGCCGGCAGCACACGACGGCGCGGCAGGTGCTGCAGCAGTGGGGCCAGGCTGGCGCCCATCAGCAGGTGGCGGCTGTTGACCAGTGCGGTGATGGCCACAATCAGTGCGATGTGCGGTGGCGAGGTCCACAGTTCGACGGCGGCGAACTCCGAGCCGCCAGCGAAGTTGAGGCCGGTCATCAGCGGCACTTCCAGTGCGCTCATGCCCTTCTGGGCCGCCTGCGCGCCGAGCACCAGGGCGAACGGAATGAAGCCGATCATCACCGGCACGGCGGCACGCAGGCCGCGCAGGAATTCGGCACGCGGGGCCGTGTCGCAGGCGTCGGGCAGGGGGAGGGTGGTACGGGCGTCCATGGAACGGCACAACGAGATGGGGGTGGCCCATGCTAGCGGTCCGATCGCGAAATCGGGTTGCGTTGATGCCACTGGATTCGGAATGATTGATATTCCATGCGGCCAGAGTCGACCAGGACGAAATTTCATGCAGTACCAGCTCGACAACCTGGATCGCCGCATCCTCGCCGCCCTGCAGCGCGGCGGCCGACTGCAGAATCTGGAGCTGGCCCGTCTGGTCGGGCTGTCGCCGTCGGCGCGCCTGCGCTGGGTGCGGCTGCTGGAGGAGGGCGGCTACATCGACCGCTACGTGGCCTTGTTGAACGAGGCCAAGGTGGGGCGGGGCTTCACGGTGTTCGTGCGGGTGTGGCTGCGCGGGCAGGACGAGGACACCACCAACCACTTCATCAACAGCATCAAGTCTTTCCCGGAAGTGCTGGAATGCCATCTGATGGCCGGTGACTGCGATTTCCTGCTGCGGGTGGCGGTGGCCGACCTTGATGCCTACCGGCAGTTCCAGATGCAGCACCTGAACCGGATCGCCGGCGTGCAGAACACCAAGACCGAGATTCCGATGCAGCGAATCAAGCAGACGACCCAGTTGCCGCTTTGAGGGATGGGGTTTGCGGCCGGGTTGCACCCGGCACCCGCGGGTAGTGCCGGCTGCTGGCCGGCAACCTCAGGAGCAACAGCAACAGCGGGCCTGCTGAGGGATGGCGGGGTGGGTCCGGTTGCGGGGGACGCTGCAAGTACGTCCATGTAAGCTCGGTCGCCGCATCCATGCGGCTCACGCCCCCGCAACCGGACCCACCCCGCCTTCGACAGATTTCCATGATCTGCCGCAACGGCATGAGCTGCTCCTGGTGGGTGTCGACCTTGGTCGACACGTTTGGGTCGGTACGGGGTCGGATCCCGTTGCTTCGCAACGGGCTCTGACCCCCGTGCGTAGATAGCATGGTCTGTTCGATTCATTGATTCCTGATGGGTGACTGGGTTCACGGAGCCTGGCTCCACGTCGCCCGTGGGCGGCGGTCATCGCAATGACATGTGCCCCCGGTACGGTTTCAGCCCGCTTGCGGGTCGCGCGCGGGCCGGGGTTCCGGTCGTGGTGCGCGTCCACTGCAGGCGCTGTCGCTGCCGAGGGTCATGTGTTCTACGTCAGGGGGCTGAATGGACACCACGCGGTCAGAACCTGGAAGGTGGCCATCGCCGCATGGCTGCTGCTGTCCTTTGCCGCTGCCGCACAGGACGCGGTTCATGCCTACGACATCCCTGCGCAGCCGCTGGAACAGGCGGTCGAGCGCTTCAGCGTCATCAGTGGGTGGTCGGTGATGTACCCCGGCGACCTTGCTTCGGGCCGCAGCAGCCATGCGCTGCGCGGGAGCCTGGCGCCGCTTGTGGCGCTGGAGTCGCTGCTGCAGGACACCGGGATCGAGGCCGAGGTGATCGGCGAGCAGCGTGTGGTGCTGCGCCGGGGCAAGCCCTCGGCCGCGGAACCCGATGTTGGCTTGGGGCTTCCCGAGGCCGAACGCCGGCGTCGCTACGGCGGGTTGCAGCAGCGGCTGCGTGCGGCGTTCTGTGACAGCCCGGAGATTGCGCCCGGCCGCTATGCCGCAACGCTGCGCTTTCGCATCGACGGCGCGGGCCAGGTGAGCGAGCCCGAGCTGCTGTCCGGCAGTGGCAGTGATCGCCGCGACGCACGCCTGCTGCAGGCGCTGCACGGCCTGGTGCTGGCGGCCGAGGCCGCCGCGCTGCCACAGCCGGTGACGCTGCAGATCCGTCCTTCCGGCACCGACCACGACTGCGGCCGGCGCGCGCCCCATCCATGACTTCAAGGATTCGAACATGAACAACGGTACGGCTGGGGCGGTTGATCTGATGGACCACCTTCTGGGTGCCTACGACGAGCTGAAACGCCGGTTGGTGCGCAAGCTCGGATCGGAAGAGCTGGCCGGCGACGCGCTGCAGGACACGTGGATGCGCCTGAGTGCGCGCCGTGACCGCCTGGACGCGGTGCAGAACCCTGCGGCCTACCTGCTGCGGATGGCGATGAACACCGTGATCGACCGCCAACGCGCAGACCACCGCCTGCTGAGCCTGGAGGAGGTGGATACGCTGATGGACATGGCCGACCCGGGGCCGGGGCCGGCGCAGGCGGCTGAGCTGGACTTCGCGCTGGAAGACATGGTCGGCCTGCTGCAGCGCATGCCCGAGCGCCGTCGTCGCATCCTGCTGGCGATCCGCGTTGATGGCCTGCAGCAGCGCGACGTGGCCGACCACCTCGGTGTGTCGCTGCGGTTGGTGCAGCGGGAGCTGAAGGCAGCCCAGGACTACCTGGCCGAACGCAGCGGGCAGGGGCGCCAGGTGCGGTTCTGAGCGACGGCATCCGTCTACACTTTGACGCCGAGCAGAACCCCGCAGCGTGCGGGTCCGGCATGAGCTCCCATGGATCCTGACGACCGCCCGCAACGCCCGCTGGATGCCGTTGAGCGTCAGGCCCACGCGTGGGTGGTGCGGCTGACCTCGGGCGAGGCGACCGCTGCCGATGGGCGCCGGTTCCGTGCATGGTGCGAGTCCGACCCGCGTCATCGTGAAGCGTTTGGCCGTGCGCGCCGGCAGTGGGAGCAGGTGCGGCTGGCCGGCGAGCGACTGCCCGCCGCCGCGCGCCAACCGGTCGCGCCGACGCCGGCCCAGCGCTGGAGCCGGCGCGCCTTCCTGGGCGCTGCGGTGGCGGCGCCGGCCAGTCTGGTGGTGGTGGCGGCGCTCCGCCCGCCGCTGGGATTGTGGCCGTCGGTGACGGCGATGGCGGCCGATTTCCACACCGGCACCGGTGAACGACTACAGATCGCGCCCTCGCCGCAGCTCAGGATCGAACTGGATACGCAGAGCAGCCTGCGCCGCCGCGCGCACGCGCAGGGCGAAGGCTTCGAGCTGGTGCAGGGCCAGGCCGCGATCGAAACCGGTGCTGGCCTGCGCCTGGCACTGTTCGCGGGCCCGGGTTGCGTGATTGCCGATGAAGGTGCGGTGCGCCTGGACGTGCGCAACACCCACGGCCAGGTACGGGTGACCTGCCTGCAGGGTAGCGCCCGTATCGAGCACCCGCAGGGCCGCCTGCAGCTGCAGGCCGGCCAGCAGACCCGGTTCGACGAGCGCCTCAGTGGCGTCGTGGCCGAGGCCGTGGCTTCGGAAGTGAGTGCCTGGACCGAAGGCATGCTGGTCTTCCGCCGTGCACCGCTGCGCGAGGTGGTGGACGAGATCAACCGTTACCGGCGGGGCAAGGTACTGCTGGGTGAATCGGCATTGGCGCGCGCGCCGGTCAGTGGCCGCTTCCGCATCGATGATCCGGATGCGGCGCTGGAGCAGCTGCGACTGACGATGTCGCTGGATCTGCGTCGCTTTCCGGGTGGCATCGCCGTCCTTGGATAGATGAAGGCGCTGGCCGTGCGCACCGCGCAGGGCTGTTGCAAGTGAGGAGAGGCCAAGGATGCGCAACGAGACCATCGGTGTGCTCGATCTGCGTCGCAATCTGTCTGCATTGCTGGAAACCACCCAGCGAAGGCCCCTGATGGTGCATCGTTATGGTTCGCCCTGGGTGTGCGTGGTGTCTGACGCGCAGTGGCAGCAGCAGGCGGTGCTGCTGGACTTCAATCCGCAGTCACACCCACTGGCGATGCTGCTGCGGCTGCAGCAGCAGGAGATGCCCTTGGTTGAATCCGGTGCGCTGCCGCCTGCGGCGCTCGCACGCGCACTGCTGTTGGCGGACATCCATGGCATTGACGATCTCACGCAGCTGCATGAGCAGGTACTGCATCATCGGCTCTGGCACTGGTTCGTGGCGGGCGCCCATGGGGTGATGGACGGGTGGCAGCTGCCCGCGCTGCGCGTCGCGCTGGCGTCATGGTGCGATGACGTGGACATGACCGATGCACTGGTCGCATTCGCTGCCCGCAGCGACGTGGCGGTACTGGCCCGCCGTTGTGGGGGTGACGCACCGCGGCTGCAGCGCGAAGCCTGCAGGCGGATGACGCTGCGATGACGTTGCCGATGAAGCGCCACCCCGTGCACAGAGTTGCATTCGCGGTGTCGCTTCACTTGCCTTGCTGACGTCTTCTCCAGAGTACGACGCACCACGCGTCGCGGAGCACGGGCGGCGCAGATGGAAGACAGTCGCAGGATCAGCATGCTGGAGCTGGATCGCCACCTGAGCCAGTCACTGGAGCAGGCACGGCACACGCCCCTGAACGTGCAGCGTTACGGGCGCTCGTGGGTCTGGGTGCTGTCCAGTGACGCCTGGGCGGATGCGGCGCGCTGGGCGGCACTGGACAGCAGTTCGCATCCACTGGCGGCACTTCGAAAGGCCCTCGACCTGCGGCTGTGGCCCTGGCCCGACGCGGCCATGAGCGCGCTGCCACTTGGCGCAGCCGATGCGCGACTGCTGCAACGTGCGGCCTTGCTGGTGATCGTGCGTGACCTCAACAGTGCGCAGCGTGTGTACGACGACCTGCGCTACCACCAGGCCTACCGCATGTTCATCGGCCTCGACCACGGCACCGCGTGGTCGCCGACACAGTGCGTGCGCCTGCTGCAGGCGTGCGTGCATCCGTTGCTGCGCGAGTGCATCGACCAAACACTGGCCAGCGTGCCGCCGCACCTGCTCGAGGCGGCACGCGTGCCGGCTGCACGTGCGCCCGCACAGGCAACCGCGCAGCGAATCGCAGGCGGATGTTTATCGTACTGACACATGCACCGCTGACCATGGTGCAGCGGTCTCTTCCGGGATGACGAGGGCGGAACAATGGCAAGGCAGGCAGGTGGTCGCAGGGCTCGGCAGCAGGGCTTCAGCCTGATCGAGATCATGGTGGTGGTGGTGATCATCGGCATCCTTGCCGCGCTGATCGTGCCGCGGTTGATGGACCGTCCGGACCAGGCGCGTGTGGTGGCGGCGCGCCAGGACATCGCGGCGCTGATGCAGGCGCTGAAGTTGTTCAAGCTGGACAATGGGCGCTATCCCAGTGCCGAACAGGGCCTGCAGGCGCTGGTGAAGCCGCCGCAGGGCAGCGGTGCGTTGCCGGTGACGCCGTACCTGGATCGCCTGCCGAATGACCCGTGGGGCCATCCGTACCAGTACCAGGTTCCAGGCACTCATGGCGACATCGATGTGTTCTCGCTGGGTGCGGACAGCAAGCCCGGTGGCGACGCCGGGAACGCAGACATCGGCTCCTGGCAGCTGTGAGGCGTGCTGATGGCAGCCCGGACGCGTTCGGTTTCATGCATCCACCAGCGTGGCGTGGCGGTGATCGTCGCCTTGCTGGTGGTGGCATTGGTGGCCGTGATTGCCACTGCGCTGCTGACCCGGCAGTCGGCGCAGCTGCGCGCGCTGCGCGGCGACCAGTTGCGCGCACAGGTACGCATGGCGGTGGATGCCACGCTGGAGCGTGCGGCGCAGCAGCTGCGTGAGGATGTCCAGGAACAGCTGACCACGGTGCGCAGCGGGCGCTGGGCGCGCCCGTTGCAACTGCAGGCGCCGTTGCCGGTGCAGCTGCAACTGGTCGATGCGCAGTCGATGTTCAACCTGCGCAACCTGCTGGCACAGGGCAGGCCGGACCCCGAGGCGCGGGGCGCGTTCGTCGCGTTGTGTGCCGGGCAGGGGCTGGGCCAGGGCACCTGCGCATCCGCGGTGGACCACATCCAGGCCCGTCTGCGCGACGGCGATATGCCGGCGCAGGCGCCGCTGCCGCGCGAATCACTGATCGAACAGGCGCTGGCCGGCGCCGACCCGGTGGCGTTGCAGGCGCTGGCGCGGCGCACCGTGGTGTTGCCGGCGCAGACCCTGGTCAACGCCAACACCTGCGACCTGAGCGTCCTGCAGGCGGTGGCGCCTGCGGTGGAACCGGCAAGGCTGCAGGCGCTGCTCGCTGAGCGCGACGCCGGTCACTGGCTGCTCAACCGCGGTGACATCGCCAACCGACTCGAACTGAGCAACGAACAGATGGCCGTGCTTCCGCTGGGTATCCATAGCGAGTGGTTCCTGGCCGTGGGCCGGGTGCAGGCTGACGGCAGCGCGGTTGATTTTCGCGCGCTGCTCTGGCGCGAGTACCGCGACGACGGCGTGCGTGTGCAACGCGTGTGGACGAGGATCGGCGCATGACCGTGCAGCTTCGGGTGCGCTTGCCGGTGCTTGAGCGTCTGCGCGCCGACAGCGCGGTGGACTGGGCGCAGCTGCACAAGGGCGAGGTGCTGGCTCACGGCCGCGACACGCTGGCGGCGCTGGGTCTGCGGCATCCGCGGGCCACGGTGCATGCCTGCCTTGATCCGAACGACCTGATCCTGCTGGAACTGCAGCTGCCGCCGCTGTCGGGGCGCCGCCTGCAGGCGGCGTTGCAGGGCGAGGTGGAGGCCATGCTGCTGGATGACCTGCAGGAGGTGGCGCTGGCCCACGGTGCGCAGGCGGCAGACGGTACGGTTCCGGTGGCCTGGCTCGGCCAGCAGGCCATCGCGCAGGCGCAGCAGCTGCTGGCCTCGTGTGCGCTGCAGCTGCAGGCGTTGTATCCGACGCCACTGCTGCTGCCTTGGCAGGACGGCCACGCCACGCTGCAGGTCAGCGGCGAGCATCTGCTGGTGCGCAGCGGGCGCGATCGGGGACTTGTCCAATGGTATGGCGGACGTGACGCGTCTGCGGTGATGCAGGCGTTGGCCACCCGCCTGCAACAGGCCGGCGTGCGGGCCGTGCAATGGATCGACAGCGTACCGCCGGCGTGGCCGGACAGCCTGCCGGGCACCGCAGTCGCGCATGAACGGCAGGCCTGTGGCCCTTTGCCGGGGTGGTCATTGCCGCTGCCCGGCGCAGGCCGTCAAGCGCCGCGACTGGCGATCGGCCTGGCACTGGCGGCGGTGCTGCTGGCTGCACTTGGCCTGCAGTGGCAGGTCTCGCGTTGGCGGGTCGAGGGTGAGGCGCTGCAGCAGGACATGGCACGGCAGTTCAGCGCACGCTTTCCGGAGATCACCGACGTGGTGGACCCGGTGTTGCAGGCAAGGCGAGCGCTGGCGGTTCCGCCGCCAGCGCCGCCGTTGCCGGCGCTGCAGCGTCAGGTCGCCAGCACGCTGCATGCGGTTCCGGAGCTGGCGGGTCAGGTGCACAGCCTGCACTACCAACCCGGGCAGGTGTACCTGGAGCTGGACGCCGATGCCCAGGCATTGGCCGACGATCCACAGCGGCTTGAGCACTGGCAGCAAGCGATGCAGGCGCAGGGGCTGCAGCTGGCGCGCGACGCCGGTGGACGCCTGCGGGTGAGCGGAGCGGGACAGTGACGACCCGAACCCTGCGGCTGGGCGAGGGGCTGGCGGGCCTGCAGCAGCGCTGGCAACGCCTGCCACCGCGCGACCGGCTGATGCTGTGGGTGATGGTGGTGGCGCTGCTGGTGGCGGGCCTGTGGTCGTTCTGGCTGGAGCCCCTGCTGAAGCAGCGCACGCACTGGCAGGCCGAACTGCCACGGCTGCAGGCGCAGCATCGCGCACTGGCACCGCTGCTGCGCGCCCGTGAGCGCCAGCAGCTGGCGCAGGGCCAGCATCCGACCCTCGCCGGGCTGCGTGACCAGATCAAGTCCGCCGGTCTGGCTGGCGGCCTGCATATCGAAGCGCGCGACGGGTGCTGGCACCTGCAGGTACGGGCCGTACCCGCCGATGCGCTATGGAACTGGCTGCTGCCGCTGCTGGCCGACCCGGCCATCGAGTTGCAGCAGTTGCAATTGACACGCACAGGGGATGCGAACATGCCGGCGGCAAGGATTTCCGGAAACATCGTGATGGTGGCTCCTGCGGGTGCCCATCCATGAGGGCGATGCGCAGCCTTGCCTGCAGTGCCGCATTGGCACTGATCGTGGGCATGGCCCACGTGCCGGCGCCGGTGGCGGCGCAGGACACAGGCGATGAGCCGGTGCAGCTGAACCTGGTGGATACCGATATCGGTGGTGTGCTGCGCATGGCGGCGCGCTTCACCGGACGCCAGTTCCTGGTCGACCCACGCGTGACCGGCAAGATGACGGTGGTTTCCGATGGCCCGGTCAGCCGTACCCAGGCCTACCAGCTGCTGCTGGGCGCACTGCGCATGCGTGGCTTCGCCGTGGTCGAGAACGGCGGCGTCAGCCGGGTGGTGCCGCAGGCCGATGCCAAGCTGCTCGGTGGCCGGGTGGGTAGCGGTGGTGCAGGGGGCGAGATCGCCACGCGTACGTTTGCGCTGCGCTATGAGAATGCGGCGGCGCTGGTGGCTGTGCTGCGGCCAATGATCAGCCCGGACAATCCGATCACCGCCAATCCAGGCAACAACACCCTGGTGATCACTGACTACGCCGACAACCTGGAGCGCATCGCGCGGGTGATCGCCAGCGTCGATACACCGGCCGGTATGGACACCGATGTGGTGAAGCTGCAGCAGGGCATTGCCGTTGACGTAGCGGCGATGGTCGCGCCGCTGCTGGATGCGCAGGGCGCCGAGCCGGGCCAGAAGGTGGTGGTGATGGCCGACCCGCGCAGCAACAGCGTGCTGCTGCGTTCCAGCAGCCCAGGCCGCACCCGCCTGGCGCGGCAGCTGGTGGAGAAGCTGGACCGCGCGCAGGACGAGTCCGGCAACCTGCATGTGGTCTACCTGCGCAACGCCCAGGCCAACCAGCTGGCCGGTGTGCTGCGTGGCGTGGTGGCCGGACAGAGCGATGCACCGGCCATGGGCAGCAACGAAGGCATCACCCCGCTGCCGGGTGACGCCAACCGTTCCACGCCCATCCAGCCGTCGCAGTCGCAGCAGGCCAAGACCGGTGGCAATGCGCTGGAATCGCAGCGGCTGGACCCGAACCGCCGCGACCCGATCGACGCCGGCAGCACCGGCTTCAGCCAGAACGGCATTTCGGTACAGGCGGACGTGGCCACCAACACCCTGCTGATTTCGGCGCCGGAGCCGGTGTACCGCAACCTGCGGCGGGTGATCGACCAGCTCGACCAGCGCCGTGCGCAGGTGCTGGTGGAAAGCCTGATCGTGGAGGTCAACCAGACCGACGCGGCCGAGCTGGGCGTGCAGTGGATGCTGGGCAATGGCCGTACCTTTGGCGGCACCCACTTCGGTGGCGCCACCGGCGGTAGCGGGCTCAATACCGGTGCGCGTACCACGCTGGACGTGCTGCCCAAGGATGGCCTGAAGATCGGCGTGATCGACGGCACCATCAACCTGCCCGGTGTCGGCCAGATCCTCAACATGAAGGCGCTGGCCACTGCGCTGCAGAGCAAGGGCGGCGCCAACATCCTGTCGACACCGAACCTGATGACGCTGGACAACGAGGCAGCCAGCATCATGGTCGGCCAGACCGTGCCGTTCGTCAGTGGCCGCTACGTGACCGACGGTGGCGGCGGCAGCAACAACCCGTTCCAGACCATCGTGCGCGAAGACGTGGGCCTGAAGCTGCGGGTGCGCCCACAGATTTCCGAGGGCGGTACGGTGAAGCTGGACATCTACCAGGAAGTCAGCAGCATCGACGCGCAGAGCGCGAACAGCACGGCCGGCATCATCACCAACAAGCGCGCACTCGATACCAGCGTGCTGCTGGACGATGGCCAGATCATGGTGCTCGGTGGCCTGCTGGAAGACAGCGTCAGCCATGGCCGTGATGCGGTGCCGGGGCTGGGGAAGATCCCGGTGCTGGGCGCCTTGTTCCGCAGCGACACGCGCAAGCGCGCCAAGACCAACCTGATGGTGTTCCTGCGCCCGCACGTGGTACGCGACCCGGCCGCCGGACAGCGCCTGACCCGCGACCGCTACGACTACATGCGCAATGCGCAGGCCGGCGCGCAGCCCGTACAGAGCTGGGCCTTGCCCGCGCTGTCGGCGCCGCAGCTGCCACCGCAGGACCTGTCGGTACTCGGCCAGGGCAATGCGCGCGATGGCCACGGCCAGCCGTTGCAGAGCACCAGCCTGGCAGCGTTGTATCCGGCCGGTGACGGCGATGCGCAGCTGGTGCAGTTCGCACAGGGGCTGGAGCCGAGCCGTGCCAGCCAGAGCGTGGCGCAGGTGCGGGCGCTGGGCCTGCAGGCCTACGCGGAGGCGACGCCGGGCGAGGGTGGGCAACGCCTGCGCGTGCGGCTGCCGCGTGATCCGGCGAAGTTGGATCCGGCATTGCAGCAGCTGCGCGGGCTGGGCTACACGCCGGAACTGGTGATCGGGCCGTGAGCGCCGTTGTGCCGCTGCCATACGCGTGGGTGCGCAGCCACGGCGTGATGCTGTCCGAAGCCGGTGGCGAGCCGGTGCTGCTCGGCACAGCCGACACGGCGGCGTGGGCCGTGGCCGAGCTGCGCCGCCGGCATGGCCCGATTCCGTTTCAGGCCCTGGATGCGGCGACCTGGCAGCAGCGGTTGGGTGAGCAGTACCGTGACGGTGGTGATGCTGCGGCCGTGGTCGGTGCCGCCGAAAGTGAAGTCGATCTGGACCGGCTGATGCAGGACATGCCGGAGGTCACCGACCTGCTGGATGCGCAGGATGATGCGCCGGTGATCCGCATGATCAACGCGCTGCTGGCACAGGCTGCACGCGACGGTGCCAGCGATCTGCATATCGAGCCGTTCGAGACCCATTCGGTGGTGCGCTACCGGGTGGACGGCACGCTGCGCGACATGGTGCAGCCTCGGCGCGCACTGCACGCAGCGCTGGTGTCGCGCATCAAGATCATGGCCCACCTGGACATTGCCGAGAAGCGCCTGCCACAGGATGGGCGCATCGCGATCCGCGTGGGCGGGCGGCCGCTGGACATCCGTGTTTCCACGGTACCGACCGGGCATGGCGAGCGCGCCGTGCTGCGATTGCTCGAAAAGGATGCCGGCCGCCTGCAGCTGCAGCGCCTGGGCATGGCCGATGACACCCTGGCCACGTTCACGGGATTGATCCGGCAGCCGCACGGGATCGTGCTGGTGACCGGGCCGACCGGCAGCGGCAAGACCACGTCGCTGTACGCCGCGCTGGGCCAGCTCGACAGCAGCACCAGCAATATCCTCACCGTGGAAGATCCGGTGGAGTACGACTTTGCCGGCATTGGCCAGATCCAGGTCAACGCGCGCATCGGCATGAGCTTCGGCACCGCGCTGCGCGCGATCCTGCGCCAGGACCCGGACACCATCATGATCGGCGAGATCCGCGACCTGGAGACCGCTCAGATCGCGGTGCAGTCGTCGCTGACCGGGCACGGTGTGCTGGCTTCGCTGCACACCAACGATGCGATCTCGGCGGTGACCCGCCTGGCCGACATGGGCGTGGAGCCCTTCCTGCTGGCCTCGTCGTTGCGTGGTGTGCTGGCGCAGCGACTGGTGCGGCGATTGTGTACGCAGTGCCGGCGTGCCGAGCTGGACGGCGAAGGCCGGACCGTATGGCGCGCAGTGGGCTGCACGGCCTGTGCCAACAGTGGCTATCGGGGACGCACCGGCATCCATGAACTGTTCGTGGTGGACGACCGGGTACGCGCACTGATCCATGAAGGGCAGGGTGAGCCTGCGCTACGCGAGGTGGCGCGGCGGGCCGGCATGCGGACCCTTCGACAGGACGGCCAGCGCTGGGTCGACAGCGGGGTGACCACGCTGGAAGAGATCCTGCGCGTCACCGGCGACGATTGAGGCCTGCATGGCACTGTTCGACTACCAGGCTGCCAATGCGCAGGGCCGCATCGAGAAGGGTCAACTGGATGCCGACAGCCCGCGCGGTGCGCGCCAGCTGCTGCGTGGGCGCGGGCTGACACCCGTGCAGGTGAGCGCGGCGCGCAGTGCCGGCAGTGGCTGGGGCGCTCGCCGCCTCTCGGCCAGTGAGCTGGCCTGGGCCACGCGCCAGCTGGCCAGCCTGCTGGCGGCCAGCCTGCCGTTGGAAGCTGCATTGAGTGCGGTGATCGAGCAGGCCGAGCGCCCGCACGTGGCCCAGGCACTCACCGCTGTGCGCGCCGACGTGCGTGCCGGCCAGCGCCTGACCGTGGCGCTGGCAGCGCGGCCGCGCGATTTCCCGCCGATCTATCGGGCGCTGGTGGGTGCAGGCGAGGATTCCGGCGATCTGGCGCGGGTGATGGAGCGCCTGGCCGACTACATCGAGGAACGCAATGCGCTGCAGGCCAAGGTACTGACCGCCTTCATCTACCCGGCGGCGATCAGCCTGGTGTCGGTGGCGATCGTGATCTTCCTGCTCAGCTACGTGGTGCCGCAGGTGGTGACCGCGTTCGTGCAGGCGCGGCAGACGCTGCCGATGCTGACCCAGGTGATGCTGGCCGCCAGCGCGTTCGTGCGCAGCTGGGGCATGTGGGTGGGGCTCGGCATCGCTGCGCTGGTGGTGGCCTGGCGGTTGGCCCTGCGCAAGCCCGGGTTGCGCCTGCGCTGGGACGCGATGCTGCTCCGGGTGCCGATGGTCGGGCGTTTCGTGCTGGGTGTGAACAGTGCGCGCTTCGCCTCGACATTGGCGATCCTGCTGGATGCGGGTGTGCCGCTGCTGCGTGCGCTTGAAGCTGCCCGGCAGACCCTGGGCAATGCGTTGCTGGCGCGCTGTGCGCATGACGTGTCCGCGCGTGTGCGCGAAGGTGCCGCGCTTGGTTCTGCGCTGAAGGTGCAGAAGGTGTATCCGCCGATCCTGGTGCACCTGGTGGCCAGCGGCGAGAAGACCGGTTCGCTGGCGCTACTGCTGGACCGCGCCGCACAGACCATCTCGCGCGAGATCGAGCGTCGCGCGATGGCGCTGACTGCGTTGCTGGAGCCGACCATGATCCTGGTGATGGGCGGCGTGGTGCTGACGATCGTGCTGGCGGTGCTGATGCCGATCATGGAAATGAACCAGCTGGTGCAGTGATGCGCAAAGCGCAACACGGGTAGCGTCGGGCCATGCCCGGCGAGCGCGCAGCACGGCGTGCCTTCGATTCTCCACACAATCCTCCACACCTTTTTCCGATCTTCCACAGATTTCTTAAGCGGCCTGTCATCGGCGCGGACCAGCATGGACCCGTCGCCGCAGAGTGGGCTGGGAGGCCCTCGGCGGCAGCAGGCGTGTAGTGACCGTTCCTCCCTTGGCGTTTCCCTTCGCAGTAAACCCTTCAGGAGAAGATCATGACCAAGTACAAGACCCTGGCCGCGCTGGTTGCCACCGCGCTGCTCGCTACCGTGGGCGCCGCCTCGGCGCAGACCGTTACCGGCGGCGGTGCCTCGCTGCCGGCCGACCTCTACAAGGGTTCGGCCGACAGCATCCTGCCGGCGAACTTCACCTACGCCGTGACCGGTTCGGGCACCGGCAAGAAGGCCTTCCTGGAAAACAACTCGGCGCTGTTCTCGACCACCGGCACCGTGCATTTCGCCGGCAGCGATTCGGTGCTGAGCAGCACTGAGCTGAGCAACTACACCACCAACTTCAACCAGGCGACCAACGCCAACCGCTACGGCGCGCTGATCCAGGTGCCGTCGGTGGCCACCTCGGTCACCATTCCGTTCAACAAGGCCGGTTCGGCGGTGGACCTGAGCGTGGCGCAGATCTGCGGCGTGTTCTCGGGTGCGATCAGCGACTGGTCGACCATCGATGCCAACCGCAGTGGCCCGATCCAGGTCGTGTACCGTCCGGAAAGCAGCGGTACCAGCGAAATGTTCAGCCGCTTCCTGACCGCGGCCTGTGCCGCTGAGAACGCTGAAACCTCGAAGCTGGTGGGCGGCAAGTTCGCCATCAAGTCGACCTTCGCCGACCTGTACAAGCGCGATGCCAACGGCAACCTGCCGGCGTTCCTGGTGGCCGCCCCGGCCACCGGTGGCACCTCGCTGTACAACGCTGTCTACGCTGCTGAAGGCCGTATTGGCTACGTCGGCCCGGACGTGATCCCGAGCCTGACCGATGCGACCAAGGTCGCCAAGGTCAAGGGTTTCTCGCCGGACCAGGTGAGCGTGCAGGCCACCCTGGACACCGTCGCTCCGCCGACCGGCACCGACGCTGAGAACCCCGCCAACTGGGTGCCGGTGTTCGGCAACCCGTCGGCTGGCTATCCGATCGCCGGCTACACCAACCTGGTGATCGGCCAGTGCTACAAGGATTCGAGCGTCGCCACCAGCCTGCGCGGCTTCCTGGCCCGCCACTATCCGGCGACCTACACCGTCGCGTATGAGAAGTCGATCACCGACCACGGCTTCATCCCGCTGACCAAGGCGTGGCGCGATGCGATCCGCAACCGCTTCGTGCTGGCCAGCAGCACGGCCGGCCTGAACAACCCCAGCACCTGCGCCGGCATCGGTCGTCCGCTGTAATCCGCAGTACCGGTTGAATCCTGCTTGACGCGACGCCGGCCTCTGGGCCGGCGTCGCCATTTCCGTGATGGTGCCGCCGCCGCAGTGTTTCGCTGTCGGCTTCGTGTCACGTGGACCGTCTATCAGTGGCAGGGCATGCGTTGCGCGTGCCTCCCCGATCGTCGCCGCAGCCGCGGCCCACCAGGTTGATGAGGTTCCGATGTCGCACCCGCTCCCGTCCGTTGTTCGTCCGGCCGCGTTGATGCGCCGCAATCATCCGATGGCGTGGGCCATCGCAGTCGCACTGGGGAGCATGGTGGCCCCGGCCAGCCAGGCGCAGCAGGCGTTCAGTCCGGGCTGGTTCGCCGAACGGGGCGCGGCCCAGGGCAGCGCGGCACAGAGTGGCCGCATGCCCAACGGCGTGCCGATCCAGTTCCAGTTGCCGGCCCAGCAGCAGGATGCAGCACGGCAGAAGCTGCAGCAGTCGATCGACAATCTTGGCACGGCGGCGCAGGCGATCGCCCTGCAGCAGCGCCTGCAGGAACAGGCGCGGCAGGCGCGCCGCGAGGCTGGCTTCATTGTTGCCGATGGCCTCGGCAAGGACGGCCTGAGCGTCGACCAGAACCCGCTGACCCGCGGCTGGCTCAATGCGCGCGAGGCGATCCAGTCGCAGGGCAGCGACGGGCGGGTGCAGGTCACGGTCGAGCAGACCGCGGACAAGGCGATCCTGAACTGGGAGACCTTCAACATCGGCGGCAACACTACGCTGAACTTCCTGCAGAGCCCTGACTGGGCAGTACTGAACCGCGTCAACGATCCGCAGGCGCGGCCCAGCCAGATCCTGGGCCAGCTGAAGGCCAATGGCACGGTGTTCGTGGCCAACCGCAACGGCGTGGTGTTCGGCAACAACAGCCAGGTCAATGTACGCAATCTGCTGGCGGCTGCAGCACGGATCAGCGATGCGCAGTTCCGCGACAATGGCCTGTACAGCCCCGACGCCAGCAGCAGCGCGCTCAGCGATGCATTCGGCAAGGTGACGGTGGAGCAGGGCGCCCGCATCGCGACCCATGAGCCGACCAGTGCGACGCGCGGCGGTGGCTACGTGCTGCTGGCCGGGCACAGCGTGGAGAATGCTGGCCATATCGAGGCGCGCAAGGGCCAGGTGCAGCTCGCTGCGGGTGACAGTTTCGTGATCCGGCGTGGCGTGGGTACGGCCACCAACACCAGCTCCACCACCCGGGGCAATGAGATCGCGCCGCGCTTCATCGCTGGCAGCACGGCTGGCGGCGTGCGCAACACCGGCCTGCTGCGCGCGCTCGAGGGTGACGTGACCCTCGCCGGGCGCAGCGTCGAGCAGGCCGGTGTGGCCGTGGCCAGTACCACGCTCGCACAGCGCGGCACCGTGCATCTTCTGGCCTCGGCCAGCGATGCCGGCAGCAGCGTCACGCTCGCCGATGGAGCCACCACGGCGGTGCTGATCGAGGACGACGGCAAGGCCACGGCGCTGGATACACAGCGCGACAGCCTCATCAAGGAGTCGGCAGAGCAGGACGCGATCCGCGCTGGCGCGCGCTCGGCCACCTTCGACAATCTGTCCCAGCACAATGATCGCCGGGACCAGTCGCGGGTGGAGATCGTCTCGGGTGGCAACATCCATTTCAGCAGGGATTCGCTGACGGTCGCCACGGGCGGCCAGATCATCGCCGATGCGGCGGCCCGCAGCTACGTGGACGACGCCGCGCGCGTGGACGTGTCCGGCGCAGTGGGCGTGCAGGTGTCAATGGAGAGCAACAATGTCCAGGTCAAGGTGCAGGGCAACGAACTGCGCGACGCCCTGGACAACCGCGACAGCGGCAAGCTGACCAGCAGTGAAGTCTGGGTCGACCGCCGCAGGCTGGTCCACGTTCCGGCCGGAACCGGGGGCTACGAGGGGGAGCGCTGGTACGCTGCTGGCGGCCTGCTGGAAGTGGGGGGCTACCTCGACAACCAGGGGCACTCGATCGGCGAATGGGCCGCGCAGGGAGGCACCGTCCTGCTGGGCGGCAGGGAAGTGATCACGAACGGTGGCTCACGCATCAACCTTGCCGGCGGCAGCCTGGATGTGCAGAGCGGCGTGGTCCGGCAGAGCTGGGTGCGCGGCGTCGACGGCCAGGTCTACCGCCTTGATGAGGCGCCGGCGGAGATGCTGTTCGATGGCCTGTACAGCGGCCATGAAGTGAAGCAGGAACGCTGGGGCATCACCGAGACCTTCCGTGATCCGATCGTATTCGCGGCGCAGCGTGTCGACAACGGGTACACGGTCGGCCGCGATGCAGGACGGCTGATCGTCTCCGCACCGACCGCGGTGCTGGATGGGAAGGTTGAGACGGCCACCTTCCAGGGCGCGCAGCAGAACCGCAGGCCGGAGGCCGCACTGGATGGCTATGCGCAGGCCCAGACGGCGGTGGCGCGCAATGCGCAGCTGTACCTGGGGCGCTACGACGGCCAGGGCCGCAGCGGTGTGTTCGGCTCGGATGTGCGCCTGGATGACAAGGCTCCGGCGAAGGCGGCGTGGTCGCTGCTGGCTCCGGTCGACGAGGAGCGGCGTGACACCGTGTGGCTGGATATCGCAGCGCTGAGTGCCCAGCAGTGGGGACGGATCGACCTGGCGACCGCCGATGGCATCCGCGTCGACGGCAGCCTTCGGCTTCAGGCAGGCGGACAGCTCAACCTGACCGGCAGCGAGGTGGAACTGGCAGGCGACATCGGCATTGCCGGCGGCCAGCTGTCGGCGGGCAACCTGCTGGATGTCCAGGGCCGGCCGACGGCGCTGCTGCACGATGGCCGCGCCCGCGCCGCCATTGCCGACGGCACGCGGATCGATCTCTCCGGTGAATGGAGCAACGCGTCACTGGCGATGCCGCTCGACGCCAGCGGTGCCTGGACGGATGGCGGCCGCCTGAGCCTGAGCAACAGTCATGACGTGGTCGTGGGCGCCGAGGCAACGGTGGACGTCGAGGCCGGCGCCGCGCTGGACCTGCGCGGTAAAGGCCGCATCGGCAAAGGGGGCAGCGTCAGCCTGCAGGCCAACAGCAGCACGGTTACGACCGACGGCAGTGGCCGGGTGCAACTGGGCGAGGGGAGCCGGTTCAGTGGCCGAGGCCAGGGCAGTGGTGCCTTCTCGCTGGGAACAGGTGGCCACGTTCGGGTGGGCGATGCGGACCTGGCGGGCGCGTCGCTGCGACTGGACCCCGGCCTGTTCGGCAGTGGCTTCGCACAGTACGACATCAACGGCCACCAAGGCGTGGAGGTGGCCGACGGCGCGCGGCTGGTCGCTGCCCTGCCAGGCCTGCGCATGACCCAGGACGCGCAGACGGCAACCGATCGGGCGTCCGCACTGGCGGCATGGGATGCGCCGCTGTACAGCGCCGATCCGTCGAACGGGCGCGTCAGCCAGCGCGCCGGTGCGAGCATCAGCCTGCGTTCGGACCGCAACAGCGTGGGCGGTGACCTGCGGGTCGGCAAGGATGCACTGGTGGCGGTCGATCCAGGGCAGACGATCTCGCTGCTGGGTGCAGGCAACATCGATGTTGAAGGCACACTGCGTGCGAAGGGCGGCCGCATCGTGATCGACGATGTGCGTCCGCAGAATGCGCTGTACGCCGGGCAGCGCACCGAACGCACCTGGCGTTTCGCCGAAGGCGCGCTGCTGGATGCCGATGCAGACGCGATCTCGCTGCCCGATCCCAGCGGCCGCCTGCGCGGGCAGGTGCGCGCGGGTGGACGCATCGAGATCGGCGGGGCGCTGGACTGGGAGACCGCAGCATTCGTCGACAACCGACCACCGGAAGCCTTCGTGGTGGTCGAACGCGGTGCGCGCCTGCAGGCACGGGGTGCGTCGGCCGAGCTGGATATCGACGGTCAGGGCCGTGTACGCGTGGACAGCGACGGCGGGCAGATCGTGCTGCGCTCGGCCAATGCACTGTATCTGGAGGGCGGGATGGACGCGGCCGCCGGTGGTGCCGGCGCACGCGGCGGCACCCTTGGGCTGGCCTTCGGCGGCAGCATCCATGCACCTGGCGCCAGCGAGGAGGTACTGCGCGCACGTGCGATCACCCTCAGCCAGCACAGCGCACCGGTGCAGCCACTGCCGGCCGCACTGGAGTATGGCCACGCCGCGCTGTCGGTCGAGCAGCTGCAGGCGGGCGGCTTCGACAACCTGTCCGTGTTCGGTGACATCCGCGCCGTCGGCGATGTCGACCTGCGCCTGGCCCAGAGCCTGCGCATCCATGGCCAAGGCACTTCGAGCCTGGGCATGGCCGTGGATGCCGGGCCGTCGTCGGCGTTGCGGCTGAGTGCGCCCTACGTCCGCCTGGCGCAGGCGCGCTGGGGCCAGCTGGCGGGCGAGAACCTGCAGGGTACCGTGGCGGTCGCTTCGGCTGGGCCGGACGATCACGCGCTGGCGGTGCAGGCCGCGCTGATCGACATCCGCGACGTCACCTGGCTGCCCGGGTTCGACCACGTGGCGCTGGAAAGCCGCAGTGACGTGCGCCTGACCAACGGCATTGCCAGCAGTGGCAACACCAGCGCGTTGATGACGGCCGGTTCGATGGACGTGACCGCCGCCCGCCTGTACCCCACCGCAGGCGCGGTCGGCACGCTGGTGGCCGGCGCTTCGGCGCAGACCGTGCAGACCGCTGATTACTGGGCCGATCCAGCTGCCGTGCTGCGAATCCACGGCACAGGTGCGGCCACGCAGCCGGCGCCGGAATCGGCGCTGGGCACGCTTCGTCTGGTGGCTGCCACGGTGCAGCAGGGCGGCAACGTGCAGGCGCCGATGGGCACGCTGCAGCTGGGCGGCCTGATCCAGAGCGGAACCATCGGCAGCCGGGTGGAACTGCTGCCAGGCAGCGTTACCTCCACCAGCGGTGCCGGCCTGTCGCTGCCCTATGGTGGCACCGTCGATGGTGTCGACTGGCGGGTAGGCACGCGCAGCCTGAGCTCGCTGACGCCGGCCGGCATCTCCTCGATGGGGGTGACCCTGAAGGCCAACGCGATCGAGGTGGCGCCGGGGGCACTGCTGGACATGTCCGGCGGTGGTGAGTTGACCGGTGCCGCCTTCGTGTCCGGGCGCGGCGGCTCCGTCGACGTGCTGCGCACGGCGTTGGCAGACGCCAATCCGCGCTACGCGTTCAGTGCGTCGGGCAACCCGGTGTACGCGATCGTACCGGGACGCGCCGAGGCGTTCGCCCCCAGCGGCGAAGAAGGATTCGCAGCTCCGGCGGTGGGCCAGCAGATCACCGTGCCGGCTGGCGTGCCCGGCCTGGCGGCCGGCACCTACACGCTGATGCCGGCAAGCTATGCGCTGCAGCCCGGTGCATTCCGGGTGGAGCTGGGCGCTACCGGCACCTCCGGCATCGTGCAACCGATTGCGACCGGCACCGGCACCTGGCGTGTGTCCGGGCAGCAGCGCACGGCGCTGGGCGCGGCATTCTCGCCGCTGCTCACCGACATCCTGCTGACGCCCGCCGCAGTGGTACGCCGGCACTCGGGCTACAACGAAACCTCCTACAACAGCTTCGCGCAGTCGGTGGCCGACCGCCGCGGCGAGTCGCGTGGCTGGCAGACCATCGATGCGCTCGGGTTGACCCTTGCGCTGGGCGAAGGTGCAGGTCGTGCAGACACGCCTGCCATCCGCTTCGCTGGCACCGCGCGGTTCGGCGCCGCCGCCGACAAGGGGCGCGGCGGCACGCTGGCAGCCACGTTGGCGAGCCCGGCGGTCGGTTCACTGGAGATCGTTGACGGCAGCGCGCAATCGCAGGCGCGTGATCGCGGCGCCACCTTCAGCGACGACGCGCTCAATGCCTTCCTGCCGGCACGGATGATCATCGGCGGGCAGTTCAGCCAGGAGGCCTCACAGGTGGCGGTGACCGGCCAGGCGCGCAGTGTGGCGGTGCGTTCCGGTGTCACCCTGAACGCACCGGAGGTGCTGGTGGCAGCGGCCTCCGGTGGCAGCGGCGTGCTGGTCGAGGCCGGTGCGACCCTCGATACACTGCCGTTCGCAACCGCCAACGCAGGTGCCAGCGCGACGCTGCCTTACCAGGTCTCCGGCGGTCTGCTTGCAGTGTCCAACCAGCGCCTGAACCTGATCACCGGCACCACGGGCGTGGAGGCCGGTCCGGTGGCGATCGACATCGGGGGGTGCCAGGGGGCGTGCGACGGCCAGGCCCGGCTGGTTTCCGATGGCAGCATCGCGGTAGCGACCGATGGCACGCTGCAGATGCGCGACTCGGTCAGCTATGGCACCCGTCAGCTCGGCCTGAGCATGGCGGCGCTGAACCTGGGCAGTGCCGAAGCGATCGCGCAGGCCGCTGCGGCAGGGGCGCTGCCCAGTGGCATGACCATGAACCAGTCCGTGCTGCAGCAACTGCTGCGCGGCAATGACGCCACCGGCGCGCCGGCGCTGGACACGCTGAGCCTGGTCGCGCGGGAGTCTGTCAACGTGTTCGGCAGCGTCGACCTGGACGCGCGCGACAGTGCCACCGGCCGCAGTGGCCTGCAGACGCTTGTGCTGGGTGCGCAGGCCATCCGCGGCTACGGCGCGGCGACCGACCGCGCGCGCATCCTGGTGGACACGCTGGTCTGGGACGGCGCATTGGCGGCGAGCCAGGCGCCGGGCAGCGACGCGTCGGTACCGCCGGCCGATCCGATGGTGGACCGGCTCGGCGCCGGGCAGCTGGACATCGTCACCCGCCAGCTGCAGCTCGGGCGGGCGCCATTCAGCCGTCCCAGCTCTGAAGTACCTGCGAACCGGCAGGTGCTCGGATTCGGTGCGCTGAACCTGAGTGCTTCGGAGCAGCTGTCGTTCTCCGCGCAGGGCACGCTGGACGTGTTCCAGCAGCGCGGCGACTATCTGGCCGACAAGGGCTGGCAGTACAGCGGAGGCAGCCTGGGTATCGATACACCGCTGTTGACTGCCGATCCCGCCGCGCAGCTGCGCGTGCGCACTGGCGGCGAGTTCCGCCTGCACGGGGGCACCGGCAAGGCGGGTGGCGATGCACTGGGCAGTGAGCTGAGCATCGACGCCAACCGGATCACGCTGGACAGCACGATCGCGCTGGCGTCAGGACGGCTGTCGGCGAGCGCGCGCGAGGGCATCACGCTTGGCGGCCGGGCGGCGCTGGACCTGGCCGGGCGCAAGGTCCCGCTGTACGACGTGGACAAGTTCAGCTGGGGCGGTGATGTCCTGCTGTCCAGCGACACGGGTGACATCCGCACCGATGCTGCCTCCCGCATCGATGTTTCTGCCCGCAACAACCGCGCCGGGCGCATGACGGTCACCGCAATGGCCGGCCAAGCCGATCTGGCCGGTGTTCTGCAGGGTGCCGCCAGTGGCCGCTACGATGCCGGCGGCACGCTGGTGCCCTACGACGGTGGTGAACTTGTGGTGCGGGCACGCCAGCTGCAGGACTTCGCCGGCCTCAACCAGCGATTGACCGCCGGCGGTGTCGTCGGCGGCCGCAGCTTCCAGATTGGTGAAGGCGATCTGCGGATCGGCGACGAAGTGAAGGCGCGCCGGGTCGACATCAGTGTCGACGCGGGTAGCCTGACCGTGGCCGGTCGCATCGATGCCAGCGGCGAGCAGGTCGGCAGCATCCGCCTGTACGCCCGCGACCAGCTGCAGGTGGATGGCACGCTGGACGCGCACGGTACCGGCCTGCGCGTGGACAGCCATGGCAAGATCATCGACAGTCCGAACCGGGCCACCATCGCGCTGGGCAGCGCCGAGGGCGCCGTGGGTCTGGGCAGCGCGGCGCACCTTGACCTGCGTGCCGGCAGCGACGTTGCCGTCGGTGACGGCCCTGGACAGAACGACGGCACTGCGCGGGGCTCGCTGAAGATCGATGTGCCGCGGGTGGGCAGCAACGACGCGGCGATTGCCGCGGCCAATGGCCTGCGCATCGATGGCGCGGCCGGCATCCAGCTCAATGGTGTCCGCCGCTACGACGATGCGCCCCTGGCCGGCACCGCCGATGTGCGCGGCAACCGCGCGCAGCTGGTCACCCAGCAGTGGCTGGACCAGGTGGTCGATCCGCACAGCGTGGCGTGGATCGATGGTGCTCTGGGCAACCCGGACCTGCAGCAACGCACGCGCGCGCTGGGTGATGTCCGCCTTCGTCCCGGCGTGCAGGTGGTGGCGCGGCGCAGCGACGCCAACCCGGACGGCGACCTGACCATTGCCGGCGACATCGATCTGTCCGGCTACCGCTACGGGCCCGAAGCCAACCGCGCCGATCCATCGCGGCGTGGCTTCGGCGAATCGGCCTCGCTGGTGCTGCGGGCCGAAGGCAACATCAACGTCTACGGCAGCATCAACGATGGCTTCGCACCGCCACCGTCCACGCCGGATGAGGGGGGCTGGCAGCTGTATGAGGGTCGCAATGGCAGCGCGGGGCACACCCCCTTCGGCAGCGGTCTGGTGGTGCCGGTGGACGGGGTGAAGCTGCAGCCCGGCACCGAGTTCCAGGCCGGCACCCGCCTGAACTACGACGTGCCGGTCGAATCGGTAGCGCTTCCGGTTGGTACCGTGCTGCCCGCGCCGATGGTCATCTCGCAGACCCTGCGCCTGCCAGCGGGCACCGTACTGGGTGCGGCGGTGACCACCGACTCCGGGCAGACGCTGGCCGCGGGCACCGTGCTGCAGGAGCCGCTGGTGCTGGCGGCAGGTGCGCGGCTGGGAGCCGGCTTCCGCCTGCGCAGTGCGGTACAGGTGGCGGCACAGGAGTGGCCCGCCGGCGCGGTGCTGCCGGTTGCGCTGCGCCTGGCACGGGAAGTCGCGCTCAAGGTGGGCGCGTACATTCCCTCGTTGACCAAGGTGGAGCTGCCCGGCGACGCGCCGGTGAATCTGCGGCCGACCGATGCCAACGGCAACCAGGGGCGCAACTGGGCGTTGGCGCCGATGCTCGCCGAGGGCACCAGCTCCTGGGACCTGACCGTGGTTGCCGGTGCCGATGCCGGGGCGGCCGATCCACGCAGCCGGCGCTGGGGCAGCGAAGGCAGCGTGGTGCTGGCTGATACCCACCAGGGCTCGATCGGCACGGTCAAGACCGAGATCATCTGGGTGGGTGATCGTGCGTTGACCGAGCGGGCATCGCTGGACTGGATCGGCGACACGTCCTATGCGGGCCGTCCGATCGCGGAGCTGGCCGACATGTTCGGCTTCACCGAAGATGAGTTCTGCGCGATGTCGGCCGACTACTGCGGCCCGGCACCCCGCCAGGTGGCCGCGCAGGGCTCGCTGGATTACTGGGGCGACGAGTCCTACGTGGGCACCCCTGCGAAGGACTTCGCCGCGATGTTCGGCATGACCGAAGATGAGTTCTGCAGTACCGCGCCCACCTACTGCGCCGGCGGCGGCACGCAGACCGAAGTGACCACTTACGGCAAGCGTGCGGGCACGCCGGCGTGGAGCGTACTGCGCACCGGCAAGGGTGACATGGAGCTGCTCGCTGCCGGTGACGTCGTGATGAAGTCAGGCTTCGGTGTCTACACCGCCGGCACTCCCACCGCGCTGGGTGGGGGCCGCGACGCTGCCTTCAATTCGCCCCGCGCAGCGGCTCCCTGGAACACCGCACTGCTGGGGCCGAACCTGGTGCCGGGCAGCTATGACGCAGCGATCGCAGGCTACCAGGCCTGGTATCCGGATCGTGGTGGCAATCTTCGCGTCGAAGCCGGGCGCGATATCGTCGGCGACGCCTGGACCGCGCGCGCGGAGTCGGGCACCAGCGAGCGCGACTGGGCGCTGTACTCCAGTGCCTCGGTCGGCAATTGGCTGTGGCGGCAGGGAACCGGCAGCACCACCGGCGTGGAGCCGGTGCCGACCAGCTGGTGGGTGAACTTTGGCACCTACACCAACGTCTCCGCTGCCGCTGGCGCCTCTCCGCGGATGGTCGGCTTCACCGGCTTCGGCACCTTGGGCGGCGGCGACCTGACGCTTGAGGCTGGGCGCAATGCCGGCGTCCGCGATCCGATGGGCGACGCGCTGGGCTCGCTGAGCGCACCGCGCTCGGGCGCGATCATCGCGGCGGTGGGATCGACCGGCCGGGTCAGCGATGGCCAGCTGCACCTGACCGGCGGCGGCGACCTGCGGTTGCGCATCGGTGGCGCACTGAATCCGAATCTGCAGGCGACGATCTCCAGCCTCAATCCCTCCAGGGCGGGACAGAATCTCGACCTCAACGGTACCTTCAGCAATCTGCGTGGCAGCCTGCAGCTCGATGCCGGGCGCATCGGTGCAATGGGCGTCACCCTGGAAAACTACGCGACGCTGCGTCAGCAGCGCGCCGCAGACCTGTTTGCACCCGACGCCGCCCGCGCGATGGGCGGACCGGTGCTGGTGCTGGGCGATGCGGTCGCGCAGCTGCAGGCACGGGGCGATGTGGTGCTCGGCGGGGTCGCCGATGCAGGCCGGGTGCCGCTGGCCAACTACAGCGCGGTGCTGCAGGATGATGGCGCGCACGCTGCAGGCAGCACGTGGTTCTCCCTGTGGACCGCCAACACGGCCGTGGATCTGTTCAGTGCCGGTGGTGACCTCGCGCCAGGCCTCGCCGGGCCGGATAACGTGACCGGCAGCAATCTGTGGCGCGAGCAGGTCCAGCTTGTTGTGCGTGGTGGTGATGATCTGCTGAATTACTGGCTCTATCCTTCGCGCTTCAGCGCCATTGCTGCGCAGGGCGATATCAAGCTGGACCGGATCAGCGCCACGCCGGGGACGCAGGATGTGATCCTGCTGGCACCCTCGGCAACAGGACGGCTGGACGTCCTGGCCGGTGGCAGCATCTTCGCCCAGCGTGGCGCGACCCAGATTGCGCGCTCGGGTGCGGACGCGCGGCTGCCGGGACCCTTCGACCCCGCATTCCTGGCCCAGCAGGGGGATTCCGGCGGCAATGTGACCCGCTCGCGGCACAACCTTTCGGTCGATGGCAATACCGCCTCGCCAGAAGCGTCGCTTCCGCTGTTCGCATTTGGTCCCAATACTCCGCTGTCCACTGTGTCTGCGGCACTGGCGCCGAGCCGCTTCTACGCGGTGCAGGGCGACATCATCGGTCTGGCCACCGGCGCCCGGCGCACGCTGAATCCCAACGTGGGGCAGCGCACGCAGCTGAACTGGTTCGAGGCCGCCGGCGCCGTGCAACTGCGGGCAGGCCGGGACATCCTCGGGGTGTCGATGACCGCGTTGAACACCGCGCCCACCGACATCACGGTGGCGGCGGCGGGCCGCGACATCGTGCATCTGAACGCGACCATCGCCGGCCCCGGCAACACCGAGATCAGTGCCGGCCGCCAGCTGCGCCAGGAGGATGCGGGCAGCATCGTCAGCCTCGGTGGCATCGTGCAGGGCGACACCCGTGCCGGCGCCAGCATCGCGCTGACGGCCGGCAACCAGCAGATCGATTTCGCGGCCCTGCGTGCACGCTATCTGGATCCCGCCAACCTCGCCGATCCGGCGCAATCGCTGGCGTCGCAGCCGGGCAAGGCAGTCAAGGTGTACGACCAGGAGCTGAAGCAGTGGCTGCAGCAGCGCTTCGGCGTGGCTGCTGACGGCGACGGGGCGCTGGCTGCCTTCGATGCGCTGCCGCAGGAACAGCAGCACATCTTCCTGCGCCAGGTCTATTACGCCGAGCTGCGCGAAGGTGGACGGGAATATACCGATGCAGAAGGGCCCCGCTTCGGCTCCTACCTGCGTGGGCGCGAGGCCATCGCCACGCTGATGCCAGACAAGGCTGCGCCCGGTGCGACGATCGACCGTACCGGCGATATCGTGATGTACGGTGGCTCCGGCGTGCGTACCGAAGCGGGCGGCAACATCGAGCTGATGGCACCGGGTGGGCAGATCGTGATCGGTGTGCAGGGCGTGGTGCCCCCGGCCAGTGCCGGACTGGTGACCCAAGGGCAAGGCGACGTCCGGCTGTTCAGCCAGGACAGTGTGCTGCTGGGCCTGTCGCGGGTGATGACCACCTTCGGCGGCGACATCCTGGCGTGGTCGGAGCAGGGTGACATCAATGCCGGTCGTGGTTCGCGCACGACCTTGCTGTACACGCCACCGCGCCGCGTCTATGACGGCTGGGGCAATGTGATCCTGTCGCCGCAGGCCCCGGCCAGCGGTGCTGGCATCGCGACGTTGAACCCCATCGCCGAAGTACCGCCGGGCGACGTCGACCTGATCGCTCCGCTGGGCACCATCGATGCGGGCGAGGCCGGTATCCGCGTCTCCGGCAACATCAACCTGGCCGCACTGCAGGTGCTCAACGCGGCCAACATCCAGGTGCAGGGCGAGAGCAAGGGCCTGCCGGTGCTGGCATCGGTCAACGTCAATGCGCTGGCCGCGGCCAGTGCCGCAGCCAACAGCGCCAGCCAGGCGGCACAGGACGTGATGCGCAAGAGCCAGGACGATGCACGGCGCAACCAGCCGTCGGTGATCAGCGTGCAGATCCTGGGCTTCGGCAGCGGCACGAGCAGCGTAGCGCCGCCGGCCCGTGGCACTACCGCCAACAGCGGCTACGACGCCGACAGCGCGTTCCAGTTCCCGCAGGCCAGCCGCGACGACGGCACGCAGCGCCGGTAGGCATCGAGCGATCCCGGTAGGTGCCGACCTTGGTCGCCAGCAGTTCCACGCCATGCGTGGATGCAGCTGCACCGCCGGAACGGACAGCATCGGGCCAGCCGCCAGGGAACGGTGGCGGCCCCAGCCAGGACGGCACGGAGGGCAGGGAGCGGCCGTCAGCGGTGAGGACCACCGAAGCGGCGCCGCCGGGCGCAGGATGGCACCCGGCGGCAGGCTCGGCAGTAGATCCACGCCATGCGTGGATGGCTGGGCCAGCATCAGTGCCGACCAACGGTCGGCACCCACCAGGGCAGGCCGGGCAGTAGAAGCCGCTCGGCAGCAGATCCACGCCATGCGTGGATGCTTTGCCTGGGAGGAATCCTAAAGCTCCAGCACCCGCCGGTAGCTCAGCGGCCCACGCCCATCGCGCAGGCCCAACCGCAGTTCCAGCCCGGTGGCCGGCAGCACCTCGCCTTCGCTCGGCAACAGCGCCCACCCAGCGCCCGGCTGCCAGGCGCGTACCTCGAACCGCTGCACATCCCTGGCCACTGCAATGCCTTTCGACGGCTCAGGCGCGGGCAGGGGGTATCGATCCGTCGCCGCGCCACTGGCCCGCCACAGCGTAGTGCCCTGCCGCCACCAGCGCACCCGCTGCCAGCGTAGTCCATCACTGCCGACACTGCGGGTGATCTCCAGCGCGAAGCTGCCATCTGGCTGCCGTTCGCTTACCAGGGACGGAGGCAGCAGCCGCTGCGGTTGATCGGCCGGACGCACTGCACCATTCATCAGCGCGTCGTCGGCACGCATCTCGATATCGCGCTGGAACTGCTGCAGGATGCGCAACGCCGTCGTGGTTTCGGCATCGGCCCGGCGCAGGCGCTGGTCGCTGCTGGCCACGCTGTCCAGCGCACGCCAGCAGATCAGCGCCAGCACACCCATGATGGTGATCGCGATCATCACCTCGATCAGGGTGAAGCCACGCGCGACCCGCTTCATTGCATGATGGTCCATGGCAGCTGCATCCGCGCCAGCGACTGCCGCGGTGCCTCTTCGGCCACCACGCTGAGTTCCAGTTGCGGCTGTCCGTCACTTCCCTTGCCGAGATGTTGCAGCACCAGGAACGTGCTGCGCCCCTGCACGCAGCGCTGCCGTGCATCCTGCGGCGGCTGCCCGGCCAGGCGCAGCTCCTGCCAGCGGTCCTGCGCGCACATCAGTGCCAGCCGACGATCGCGCAGGCGCGACTGATCGTCGGTGGCCACCGCCACCGAACGCATCACCGCCGCCAGTGCGATTGAAACGATCGCCAATGCGATCAGCACTTCGATCAGGGTGAACCCGTGCCTGTTCCGCTTCACTGCACGACCTGCAACTGTCCGCTGCCATCATCACGAAGACGCAGCTGGCGGCCCTGCAACGACAGCGTCACCTCCCACGCCACGCCAATCCATTCGGGGCTCAGTTCAATCGGCGTGCTCGGCTGCACCGCGATGCCCGCCGGTTGCCATTGCTGCTGACGCAGCAGGTCGTCGCGCTGAACGTCCACCCAGCGGCTGCCTTCGCGGCGGCTGAAGCGGTAGCCGGCGGCGTCGGCCTGCCAGCGCAGGGGGCGGCCATCGATACGCGCCTCGTCGCGCGCCACCTGCAGTCGCTGGGCCAACCGTTCGGCTTCCTGTCGCAGCTGCCGGCCCGGGTCGAGCAGGCTGCCCAGGCCCAGCCCGATGCCCGCCGTGCAGATACCGATGATCACCAGCACCACCATCAGTTCCAGCAGGGTGAAACCACGCGGCATGCGCTGCATCGACGTTGCCTCCTGTGCTGGCCGATGCCTACCAGCCTAGGCCTGCATGATGAAACAAAAGCGTCAGCCGCAGCTGCTAGCGTGGGCAGGGACGAACGTGGCGACGGTGCGGAACATGGATGGCAGGCGCTTGGATCGCAATCGCATACTGACCCTGCTGGCGGCAACGTTGCTGCTGGCCGTGGTGGCCTACTGGGGCGTCACTCTGTCTGCGGTAGCGCCCGTGGCGGCCGCCAGCGAAGCGAAGACCGAGGCGGCGGTGCGGCCGATGTTCGATGCGGTGGCAAGCCTGCCGCTGGTGCGCCTGTTGTCTCCCGGCGCAGTGCAGACCGAGGTGGTGGTGCTGGGCGTGATGGCCGGCGACCACGCACCGCTTGCGCTGCTCTCGGTGGATGGGCGTCCTGCCGAGGCCTACGCGCCGGGCCAGCGGTTGGGGCCCTGCACGGTGCTGGCCAGCATCAGTGCCAACACGGTGGAGCTGAACCAGGCAGGGCAGTCGCGCAGCCTGGCGGTTCCCACGCTGCCACCGGTGCCGAGCGATGGCATCGTGCCGGCCGCCCTGTAGAGCCGAGCCTGCGCTCGGCTGCTTCTGCTTGGCCTCGTCGACGGATACAAAGACAGCCGAGCAGGGGCTCGGCGCTACAGAGGCGCAGGCTCAGCGCGCAGGTCGCTGCGGCACCACCGAGCGACCGAACGCATCGCCCATACGCTGCCGCGTGCCTTCCAGGTTGTACTGCATCAGCTGGTTGCCGGGCTGCCGCATCAGGCGTTCGGCTTCGGGGAGCGCCGGCGACTTCGCCGGCCTTGTCGCAGGCGCCAGCTTGCGTTGCAGGCAGTCCCAGGCCGGAATCCGTTCGCCGTTGACCTGCACTTCGATGCAGGGCGCAGCTTCTTGCTGCTTCTTCGCCTCGTCGGCGCGACCCGATGGCAGCGCCAGCAGCAGGGCGAGGGTGAGAGCAGCGCGCAGGCGCGGCATCAGCGATTCACACATCTCGAATCTCCCGCAGCAATCGATGTCCTGCAATGAAGACGGGTAGCCAAGGCTGGGTCCGCCTGCGTGCGTTGCGGCGCTATCAAAAGATGACAGCGCTGTCACAAAACTGTTGGCGGTTTTGACGCGATGTACACGTCCTGTTGGTAGATCCACGCGCCGCTCCCTGGCCCCTCCCTTCGATACGACGCGATGCCTTCGATGACTCCTGTTCCGTGCCGAGCCGTTCGCCTTCCGCTGCGCCTGCATCCGTTGGTGCTGGCGCTGGCAGCGCTGCCGCTGCCGCTGCTCGCGCAGGAGGCAGCACCCGCGCCCAGCGTGAACATCAACGAATTCATCGTGCGCGGCAACACGGTGCTCGATCCGCGGGAGATTGAACGCGCGGTGGAACCGTTCCTCGGCCCGGGCAAGACCCTGGCCGATGTCGAGAAGGCGCGCGATGCCGTCCATGCGCTCTACCAGCAGGCCGGCTACCAGTCGGTCTACGTCGAGTTGCCCGAGCAGCAGGTCAGCGGTGGCGTGGTGCTGCTGAAGGTGCAGCAGACGCCGATCGGCCAGCTGCGCGTGGTCGGTACCCGCCACGAATCGCCCGAACGCATTCGTGAACGCGTACCGGCATTGGCGGAAGGCAAGGTTCCCGACTTCGACCAGGCCCAGAAGGAACTGACCGCACTGAACGAAGGCGGGCGTCGGCAGGTGATGCCACTGGTGCGCGAAGGCCAGGTGCCGGGCACGATGGATGTGGACCTTCAGGTCGAGGAGAAGTCGCCGTGGCGTGCCAGTGCGTCACTCAACAACGACCATAGCGCCGACACCGAGAAGCTGCGCCTGAGTGCTTCGCTGGCCTACGACAATCTCTGGAAGCGTGGGCACAGCGCCAACCTTGGCGTGTATCTGGCGCCGGAAGACACGAAGCAGGCCAAGGTGTTCTCGGCCTCGTACACAATGCCGTTCGAAGGCACGCCGTGGAGCCTGGAAGCCTCCGGCTACAGATCCGACAGCCGCGTGTTGAATGCAGGTGGGCAGGTCGGCACCGGCACCGGCACCAATGTGATCGGCAACGGCCATTCGATCGGCCTCAAGCTCAACTACCGCCTGCCGGGCAGCAGCCAGTGGTGGCGCCAGCTCAGCCTCGGCGTGGATTTCAAGGACACCGAGGAGGACACGCAGATGGGCAAGGACAGCCTGAAGACGCCGCTGAAGTACGCGCCGATCACCCTGGCCTTCGTCGGCGTGCGCCAGGGCGAGCACGATCAGCTGAGCATCAACACCCAGCTGGTGGCCGGTACCCGCCGCCTGTTCGGTTACGGCAGCGACGCCACTGCGTTCGGGCAGAAGCGCTACTGGGCCGACCCGAGTTTCGTGGCGTTCAAGGCCGACGTGGCCAACACGCATACCTTCGGCAGCGACTGGCAATGGTATGCGCGCGGCTCGCTGCAGGTAACCGATGCGCCACTGGTGTCGGCCGAGCAGTTCGCCGCAGGTGGCATGTACACCGTGCGCGGCTACCTGTCGGCCGAGGCGATCGGCGATTACGGCGGCCTGGCCAGCCTGGAATGGCGCACGCCTGCGTGGTCACTGTGGCGCGGCACCGACCTGCGCGTCTACAGCTTTGCCGACGCGGCCTACCTGCGCCTGCGCCAGCCGCTGCCCGAACAGCGCGACAAGTACAACCTGGCCTCGGTCGGCCTGGGCGCGCAGCTGCGCCTGGGTGAACACCTGCAACTGCGCCTGGACTACGCCTGGCCCTACGCCGATGGCCCGGTCACGCGCAAGGACGACCCGCGCCTGCATTTCAACATCAGCACCAGTTACTGACCCTTCCCTTGAACATGCGTTCTCCGGAGACCCTTCGCATGGACCGTTTGCTTTCCCGAGTGTTGTTGCTGCTGGCCGCGCTGCTTGCGCTGCCGGCGGCTGCGGCCGATGCCAATTGGTGGCAGGCCGAATGGAAGTACCGCAAGCCGATCACCATCGACGCCGGACCGCAGGGCGCGGGCCTGGCCGGTGACCCGGGCCGCACGCCGCTGCTGCTGCGCCTGCATACCGGCAACTTCGGCTTCGACGGCACCCAGGATGCGGGCAACGACCTGCGCTTCGTCTCGGGTGATGGCCGTACCGTGCTGGCCCACCAGATCGAACAGTTCGATCCCCAGATGGGCCTGGCCCTGGTCTGGGTGGACGTGCCGGCGGTCAGTGCCGCCGCGCCGCAGACGATCTGGATGTACTACGGCAATGAAAAGGCCCCGGCCAGCGGCAACGGCCAGCAGGTGTTCGATCCGGACTATACGCTGGTCTACCACTTTGCCGAGGCCAACGCCCCGGCGCGTGATACCACCGCCTACGGCAACAACGCCGGTGCCGTGGCACCGCCAGCGGAAGGCTCGGTGATCGGTCGCGGCGTTCAGCTGGGCACCGCGCCGCTGCCGCTGCCGGCCAGCGCCTCGCTGGCACAGGAAGCGGGTGCACCGCTGACCGTCTCGGCCTGGATCAAGCCCGGCAGCAACACCGCTGCGCAGGCCATCTACGCCCGCCGAGATGGCGCGTCCGAACTGGTGCTGGGCATCGAGAACCGCGTGCCGTTCGTGCAGCTCAATGGCCAGCGCAGCACGCCTGCGCAGCCGGTTCCGGAAGGACAGTGGGCACACGTTGCACTGACGGCAGAGAAGGGCGCGTTGCAGCTGTACCTCAACGGGCGCGTCGTTGCCCAGCTGAGCGGTGCGCTGCCGGCGCTGGGCACGGCTCCGGTGGTGGGTGCCGATGCGCCGGGCGCGGTGCAGCCACTGGCCAACTTCGAAGGTGCGCTGGATGAACTGCGCATCTCGCGCGTGGCACGGCCGGCCGCGCTGCTGCTGGCCGATGCCACCGCACAGGGTGCCGATTCGCGGCTGATCAGCTACGGCGCCGACGAGCAGTCCACCGGCCAGAGCCACTTCGCCTTCATCCTCAAGGCGATGCCGTTCGACGCCTGGGTGGTGGTCGCGATCCTCGGCCTGATGATGCTGCTGTCGTGGGCGATCATGATCGCCAAGGGGCGGCACTTCGGCCGTACCAGCAAGGCCAATGCAGTGTTCACCGAGAGCTTCGGCAAGCTGTCCGGTGTGCCGCTGCGCACCCTGTCCGACATGGACCGCCAGGGCAAGGCCCCCACCGCGATGCACGACGGTTCGTTGTGGCGCATCTACCAGGTGGCCATCGATGAAATGCAGCAGCGCCATCAGCGCGACGGCAACAGTGGCTACCTCAGTGGCGCCACCATCGCGGCGATCCGCGCGTCGATGGATGCGGTGATGGTGCGTGAGCAGGAGGCAATGGCACGACGCATGAACTGGTTGTCGACCACCATCGAGGGAGCCCCGTATGTGGGCCTGTTCGGCACCGTGATCGGCATCATGCTGGTGTTCGTGGTGGCGGCGATGGCCGGCGCGGTCGACATCAACTCGGTGGCACCCGGCATGGCCGCAGCGTTGCTGTGTACGGCGGCCGGCCTCGGCGTCGCGATCCCGGCACTGTTCGGCTACAACTACCTGGGCGCGCGTGCCGAAGCTATCGGCGCCGACATGGCGGTGTTCATCGACGAGTTCGCCGCGCGCCTGGCCGAAGAGCAGGACGGGCGCGGCCCGGCCGCGGTGCAGGGCTGAGGGGCGCGCCATGGGCCAGAAGGCGAAGTTCGGCATCAAGAAGCGCGAGAAGGGCATCAACGTGACGCCCTTCGTCGACGTGCTGCTGGTGGTGCTGGTGATCTTCATCCTGACCAGCAACGCCTCCATCCCCGGCATCGAGGTCAACCTGCCGAAGGCCAGCAACGCCGTAGCGCTGGAGAAACCAAAGACCAAGGCGATCACCATCGACCCCAGTGGCCAGGTGTTCCTGGATGCCTACCCGGTGACGATGGCCGAGCTGGAAGACCGGCTGCGCACCGAGCGCGCGACCACGCCGGATTTTCCGGTGATCGTGCGGGGTGATGCGCAGGTGCAGTACGCCCGTGTGGTCGAGGTGCTGGACCTGCTGCGGCGCCTGGAGCTGGCCCAGGTGGGCCTGGTCACCGGCAAGGCGCAGGGCTGAGGCATGACCGCCCATCAACCCCCTCGGCCGGAGCCCGGCATGCGTGGTCGCCCGTTGCTGGTGACCGTCGCGCTGGTGCTGGTCGCGTTGCTGGTGCTTGGCGTCGCGCTGTGGTGGCTGTTGTTCAAGGACACCGCAAGCACCCGCCGGCCGGTGGTGCAGCCGCCGATGCTGGCGTTGCCGCCACCGCCTCCGCCACCCCCGCCGCCGCCGCCGCCGGAGAAACCGCCGGAACCGGAAACGCCGCCGGAAGAGGCGATGCCCGAACCGGAGCCGCTGGATCAGCCGACGCCGGCCGAAGAGCCGACGCCGACCCCGGACAACAGCGATCCGGTGACGATGAATGCCGACGCGCAGGCCGGTGGCGACAACTTCGGCATCCAGTCCGGCAGTGGTGGCGGTTCGTCCGGTGTCGGTCGTGGCGGTGCCGGCAACGCCACCTATGGGCGCTACCTCGGCTACCTGATGCAGCAGGCGATCTCGCGCGACGACAAGGTCAAGCGTCTGGCGTTCCAGTTGCAGGTGAATGTGTGGCTGGCCAGCGATGGTCGCCTGGAAAAGGTCGAGCTGGTGCGTGGCAGTGGCAACGAGGAGGCCGACGCGGCCGTGCTCGATGCACTGCGTCGCATCGGCAAGGTCGACCAGGCACCGCCGCCGTCGCTTGATTTCCCCGCCCGCGTCCTGATCCAGGGCCGCCGGCCCGGGGCCTGATTCCCCGACCTCCGTGATTTCCCTTCATTCGATGAGAACCGTGATGAACGACCACGTCCGCGCACGAACCGATTCCCGCCGCCCGCGGCCGGCCCGACGGGCGCTGCTGTGCTGCGCCGTGCTGCTCAGCCTGGCCGCCCCGGCCGGCGCGATGGCCGCCGAAACCACCATGGTCAAGCTGATCAAGGGGCTGATCGCCAGCGGTGCACTGAAACCCGAAGACGGCCAGGCATTGCTGGTGCAGGCGCAGGCCGAAGCAGAGGCATTGCAGCACACCGCGGCCGCCGGGACACCGGCCGCCAGTGGTGGCGTGGCCCTGGAGGCCGGTGACGTGCGCGTGCCGTACGTACCGCAGAGCGTGCGCGACGGCATTCGTGACGAAGTGCGCCAGGAGGTGATGGCGCAGGCCAGGTCCGAGGGCTGGGCGGCGCCGAACGAAGTGGCTGAGTGGACCAAGCGCATCAAGGTTACCGGTGACATGCGCGTGCGCAGCGAGTCGCGCTTCTTCTCCGAACGCAACAGCGACATCGTCAGCAACTGGTCGTCGATCAATTCCGGCAACGGCTTCGACACCAACACCAACACCAACCTGCAGCTGCCGCCGCTGCTGAACACCCGCCAGGACCGCCGCAACCTCTGGCGCATCCGCGCTCGCCTCGGCATCGAGGCGACCATCGGCCAGCACACCACGGCCGGCGTGCGCCTGGCCAGCGGCAGCAGCAATGGCCCGGTGTCGACCACCGAGCAGCTGGGCGGTGGCCTGAGCAAGAAGGACGTGTGGCTGGACCAGGCCTGGCTGGCCTACAGTCCGGCCGATTGGGTGACGGTGCGCGGCGGCCGCTTCGGCAATCCGTTCTGGACCAGCGATACGCTGTTCTCCAACGACCTGAACTTCGACGGCCTGGCCGCCAACCTGCAGTACGATTTCGACGGCGGTGACCTCGGCCTGTTCGCCAACCTGGCAGTGGTACCGCTGGAGTACACCTCCGACAGCGCGCCCAGTCAGAGCCGGGTCAAGACCCCGAACGAGAACAAGTGGCTGTCCGGCGCACAGGTGGGCGTGAACTGGCGCTTCAACGACGACAACGCGCTGCGCGCCGCGTTGGGCTACTACGATTTCAAGAACATCAGTGGCCGCCTGTCCTCGCCGTGCGCGCTGTACGCAGGCGCGGTCGGCTGCGACACCGACTGGTCGCGCCCGGCCTTCATGCAGAAGGGCAACACCCTGATGCTGATCCGCGACATCGCACGCAACCCGCTGGATCCAGCCAACACGCCCACCCCGCAGTACGTCGGCCTGGCCTCGGCATTCCGCCTGGCCACGCTGAACCTGCGCTGGGATACGCAGCTGGCCCAGGGCATCGGCCTGCGCCTGGATGGCGACTACATCCGCAATCTGGCCTACGACAAGCAGAAGATGTTCATCCGCGCCAACAGCGGCATCGTCAACAACTACGGTGCCGGTGGCACCGCCGGCATCGATACGTTCCGCAGCGGCGACACCGCCTGGATGGTGCAGGCCACCTTCGGTGCCACCGACCTGAAGGAGAAGGGGCAGTGGCAGGCGCTGCTGGGCTACAAGCGCATCGAGGCCGATGCGCTGCCGGACGCCTACAACGACCCGAACTTCCACCTCGGAGGCACCAACGCCCGCGGCTACTACGTGGGCGGCGCCTACGCGCTGGACGCGCGCAGCTGGATCAGCGGCAAGTGGATGGCGGCCAAGGAAGTGTCCGGTGCTCCACTGTCGATCGACGTGTTCCAGCTGGAGTTCAATACCGGGTTCTGAGTGACGGCGTGATGTGGATCACGTAGTGCGTGGCGGGGGCGCAGCGATGCGCCCGTCTAGGGAAAGGAGACCACGCGCTGCACATAAGGAGGAGTGGATGAGCCGTCGCAAGCTGTTCGAGAGTTCCGAACCGTCCAGCCGATCGCTGGGCATCGGCCCGGCCTATGTCTCGGTGGAGGGGCTGCGCCAGCACCTGGCGGAGTTCCTGCTGTATGCGGGCCGGCCGGTGGTGATCATGCGCGGGCGCAGCGAAGTGGGTTACTTCCTGCCAGCGCGCTGCTGGCGCCAGCGTGACGATGATCCGCTGGCGGCCGCCGCCGCCGACCAGCTGCTGGACGCGGCCGGGTTCCAGGCCGAGGATATCCAGCAGGTGGAGCAGGAATTCAACGCGATGCGCCAGCGCACCGTACTGCATTCACGGCGCTGAGTGGCCGCCGGGCATGGCCCGGCGCTACCCGATGGCCCCGCGCCGCTCCGGTAGCGCCGGGCCATGCCCGGCGAGCGTCGTCTGTAGATCCACGCCATGCGTGGATGGGGTTACGCAGCACTCCCGCGCTCACTGGTGATGCGTGCACCCTCGCGCATCACCAGGGTCACCGGGGTCTTCTCCACCACCTCCAGCAACCGCTGCCACTGCGCATCACTCAGCTCGGCGCTGGCATGCAGCACGCGGTGCACGTGGAAACGCCCATCCTCGTCACGTTCCGAGCGCAGCTCGGCATGGAACTCGCCCAGCTCCCAGCCCTTGCGCTGCGCATACATGCGCAGGGTGATGGCGGTACACGCCGCCAGCGAGGCCAGGTACAGGTCGAACGGCGCAAAGCCCTTGCCCTGGCCACCCAGCGAGGCAGGCTCGTCCGCATCCACATCAAAGCTGCCGTTGCTGATGTGGTGCAGATAGTTGTCGGCGGTCGAAACAATGCGTGCGTAGGCCATCACGTTCTCCATCTGTCTGTGGCGTCGAGCCACGCTCGACTGCGCTAAAAAGGGCGGCCCCAGCCAGGACCGGGGCCGCCACCCCATCACTCGGTACGATCGTACGAGAACTGGATGCCCGCGGTACCACCGGTTGCGATGAAGAGGTTCATGAAATCCGGGACCGTTGCCGAGCGGGCCCAGTCGCGCTGCAGTTCGCAGAGCACCTGCCATGCGTGGATGAACGAGCCCGCGGCTTGCCGCCTGCGGCCGCGCAGCCCACAATCCACGTCCGGACCGTCGCCATCACGCCCATCATTCCCCGGTCCGGCCTTGGCGCCTATGTCTCCCAATGCCCTGGCGCTGGTCGAGCTGCTGATCCGCGAGCGCCGTGCGTTGTCCCGCTTCATCGCACGCTATCTCGACCCGGCCAGTACTGAGGACACCCTGCAGAACCTGTACCTGAAGGCCAGCAGCGTGCCCGGCGATCCGCCCATCCTGGAGCCGCGCGGCTATCTGTACCGGATGGCCTACCATCACGCGCTCAACCGCAGCCAGGCCGACGCCCGCGAGCGGCGAGCGATGGCCGAGTACGCCGTCGACATGGGCGATGCAGGGCATGATGGCGAGGCGCAGGCGCTGGACCAGGCGCAGCTGCGCGAGATCACCCAGACCATCCTCGCCCTGCCGGCCCAGGTGCGCGAGTGCTTCGTGCTCAACCGCTACCTGGGCCTGAGCGAGCGCGAAATCGCCGCGCGCCTGGGAATCTCCAAGAGCCTGGTTGGCAAGCATGTGCTGCGCGCAGCGCTGCTGATCCAACAACAGCAGCAGGGAATGCGTCGATGAGCGGCGATTACCGTGGGCAGATCGCGCCCGCCGTTGTCACAACAGGAAAGCGCACCTGTTCGTGGTGCGGCAGGCCACAATCATGACCACCTCCGAACCCTCGCCGCGTCAGGCCAGGCAGGCGTTGCGCTGGGTGATACGGCGCAGTGCAGGCCCCCTGCCGGAACGCCAGCAACGAGCCCTGCAGCGCTGGCTGCAGGCCGATCCCCGCCACGCGCGGGCCTGGCGCCAGCAGCAGGCCTTCTGGCAGCGGTTGGACGCTGCCGGGCCCGAGGTGCTGGCCGCGCTGCCCGAGCTGACCGCAGATCAGCAGGGGCTGCGCCCGATCGCACCGCGCCGCCGTCTGCCCTGGCTGCTCGCCAGTGCTGCGGCCGCAGTGCTGATGGTCGCGGCCGCACCGCACGCGTTGCTGCTGGCGCGCAGCGATGTGCGCAGCAGTGATGCGCCGCGCGTGGTGCGGCTGGACGACGGCAGCACGGCGGTACTCGATGCCGGCACCGCACTGGCATTCACGTTCGATGGCCAGCAGCGGCGCGTGCAGCTGCTGCGCGGGCAGGCCTGGTTCCAGGTGGCGCATGAGCAGCGACCGTTCCAGGTCGAGGCCGGCGGTGGCCAGATCCGCGATATCGGTACGGCGTTCAGCGTGTCGATGCAGGGCGCCACCATCACCACCGAAGTCAGCGAGGGCGTGGTCGATGTGCGCCCGGGCGATGGCAGCGTGCAGCGCCTGCGCGCCGGGCAGGTGCGTGCGTTCCGTGACGGGCGCTGGCTGCAGCCGCTGCAACAGGCCGCGCCGGAGGCGATGGCGCCGTGGCGTCGCGGTGAGGTGGTGATCGACGGTCTGCCTGCCGCGCAGGCCATCGCCGATCTCGGCCGCTACCGGCGTGCCCCGGTCTGGGTGGTGGGCGGGCAGGGTACACGCGTGCGGGTCAGTGGCCTGTTCCATCTGCAGCAACCGGACACGGCCATCGACGCCGTGGCCGCGCAGGCGGGACTGCGAGTGCAGCGCTTGCCCGGAGGTGCGTTGCTGGTGTGGTGAAGCGCCCGCGGAGCACGCATTAACCGGCTGCATGAAAAAACATGAAAAAACCGTGGGCAGTCGTCGTACCCCGCTGTCTATAGAGGTATAGCCAGAGCGAAACCGCGTTTCTTCTCAAGCCAGACACACCACCGGGCACCGGACGTGGCCGTGGTCCCGCCCCGCTTGAGGAGTTCCTGTCCATGCCGTCCACGGCATCCGCCTGTCATCGTCGCGCTACCGTCCTGGCCCTGGCCATCTCCACCGCATTGCTGCCGCTGGCCTGGGTGCCGGTGGTGCAGGCGCAAGCCACAGTGGCCGCACCGCTGCGCACTTACGCCATTCCGGAACAACCGTTGGCCGATGCCGTGCGCAGCTTTGGCCGCCAGGCCGATGTGCAGGTGGTCTTCCGCAGTGACCTGGTGGAGGGCCGTCGATCCAGCGCGGTGAGCGGCGAGTACAGCCAGATGCAGGCCCTGCAGCAGCTGCTGCGCGGCAGTGGGGTGCGTGCCCAGCGCGGCATGGATGGCACCTGGAGCCTGCGCGCCGCAGCGGAGGCGGGGGAAGGGGACGGAGAAGGGGTGCGGGTGACCGAAACACTGGACGTGGCCGGTCGCCTGCAGTCGGAAGGGGGCGAGGCGCGTGATCGGCGCGGCTACGATGATGTGTTCGCGCTGGATCTGACCACGGCGTACTCGGGGCGCGACCGTGTGGAGCGCTATCGCGGCTCCAACCCGGCCGACGTGGTCAAGGATCTGGTCGGTGTGTTCAGCGGTGATGCGCGCAACAGCGGCGCGCTGGACATCAACATCCGCGGCATCCAGGGGCCGGGGCGGGTGCCGGTCAGCATCGACGGTGGCGAGCAGGCGCTCACGGTCTGGCGCGGCTACAACGGCGTCAGCAACCGCAACTACATCGATCCCAACCTGATCGGTGGCATCCAGGTCATCAAGGGGCCAGGGCTGGTGCGCGATGTGCACAGCGGGATCGGTGGCGCGCTGGTGATCAAGACCATCGATGTTGACGACATTGTTGCTGCCGGCGAGCGCTTCGGCGGGGAGCTGAAGATCGAAGGCAGCAGCAATGCGGTGGCGCCACGCCTGCCGCGGCTGCATACCGGCGAGGACTACCGCACGGTGCCGGGGTTCCCGCAGGGCTCACCCTCCGCACCGTATGCCGACAGCACGCTGCTGGTGCCGGTGAAGTCGCGCGGTTCTGAAACCCATGTGTTCGCCGGGGAAGACCAGGCCTGGCGGCTGGCGCTGGGCCTGCGTGGCGAACACGTGGACCTGATGGCGGCCTATGCCTGGCGCAAGCGCGGCAACTACTTTTCCGGCACCCGGGGCGCGGCGTACTACGACCAGGATCCGCGCGAGCAGTTCGAGTACAAGGGCCTGGACTACATCACCACGCTGGCGCGCTACTTCAAGCCCGGCGACGAGGTGCCCAATACCTCCAGCGAGCAGGAATCGTGGCTGCTGAAAGCGACCTGGCAGATCAACGACGACCAGCAGCTGCGCGCGACCTGGCGGCGCACGCTCTCGCACTACGGCGAGATCATGCCCTCGCGCATCCTGTCCGCGCCCGACTACGGTCGCATCCAGTGGCCGCTCAGCCGCGTCGATGCCGATGCCTGGAACCTGGAATACCACTGGCAGCCTGCCGGCAGCCGCTGGCTGGACCTGCGTGCCAACCTGTGGCGCACCGAAACCACCAGCGATACGTACACCGCTGGCGGCTTCCCCAATTTTGCCAGCAACCCCGACTGGAACCCCGGCAGCAGCCCGATCCTGCGCAATACCGCGCTGGCCAATGCCCGCAACGACCGCACCGGCCTGACCCTGAGCAACCGCTTCGCGTTGCATTCCACCCTGGACCTGACCGTGGGCGGCAACTGGCAGTTCGAGAGACTGCGCTCGGCGGACCCGTACTTCGGCGTCAGCGATGGCTGGCGCATGTATCCGCGCGCGGGGCGCCGCCAGGAAGGCGAGGGCTACCTGGTGCTGGACTGGCGGCCGGTGGATTTCCTCTCCCTGAGTGCCGGCGTGCGCTACGCGCGCTATTGGGCCTTCGATGATTTCCTGCAGGACCACCCGGAGCTGATGACCACCTCGGTGTTCCCCAAGGAGGCCCGCTACCGCGTCAACGAACTGCCCGAACGCCCGGCCAGCCTGCAGGGCGAGATCGACGCCATCGAGTCGCAGCGCGCGTTCTGGGACAGCATCGGCATGGGCTTCATCGTTGATGATCTGCTGAAGGGCCTGCTGGGCAGGTATGAGACGCCGGTTGCGGTGGACCACACCATTCCGTGGCTGCCGGATGCGGACGGCAACTACAGCCGTGCCAGCAACCCCTGCCTGAATGGCCAGGTGGCGGCCATTCCCGGGCTGTTGCCGGTGCAGGGGGCGCAGATCCTGTGCAGCATCCAGAGCGGGCCGCCGCAGACGGTGTCCGGGCGCAATGAGCGCAGGCGCGACCATGCCTGGCTGCCGACCTTCTCGGCCACCGCGCATTTCTCGCCCAATGCGCGCGCCTACGTCCGCTACAGCGAGGCGGTGCGTTTCCCCAGCATGTTCGAGAGCACCATCGCGTTCTCCAGCAGCCTGAGCCCGCTGTACCCGCTCAAGCCCGAGCACGCCTACAACTACGAAGTGGGCTACGTGCACAACCTGTCGGCGCTGTTCGGCAACACCGCTGATGCCGACGTGAAGTTGGCCTACTACGTGCACAAGACCCGCAACGTCATCGAGCGCGACGGCAATTTCCTGTTCGACAACCTGGACAAGCAGCGCATCCGCGGCGTGGAGCTGCAGGCGCGGTTCGACAACCGCCGCTTCTTCACCGACCTGGGCATCACCCGCACGCTGGAAAACAAGGTCTGTGACGAAAGCATGGCGGTGCAGCTCGATGCACTCGCCGGCAAGGTGCCCAACTGCGTGCAGGACGGCTTCGTCAGTGGCTACCTGCTGACCCAGGCCATTCCCCGCTTGTCGGTGAACGCGTCGCTGGGCACCCGGCTGTTCGATGAGCGCCTGGAGCTGGGCAGCCGCGTCGTGCATTACCAGCGCCACCAGAACCCGGACCTGCAGGCCTACCGTGACCGCCTGTACGCCGGCAGTGGTGGCCTGATCTGGCAGAACGTGCCGTTCACCTGGGGAAACATCACCACCGTCGATGCCTACGCGCGCTGGCGCATCAACGACCATGCCAGCGTCGAGCTGGTCGGCACCAACCTCGGCAACCGCTACTACGTCGACCCGGCCACTCGCTCCACGCTGCCGGCGCCAGGGCGCACGCTGAAGCTTGGTGTCACCGCGCGCTTCTGATGACCTGTTCCGTTGCTGTACCCGTAGTTCCCTCAACCCAAGGAGTAGTTCCATGAAGATGATCTCCCGTTCCGTACTGGCCGTGACCGCCACCTTTGCCCTGGCCGGTGCTGCCCAGGCTGCCGACATCGTCGGTGCGGCCAGCCCGGCCACCGATTCGCAGCTGTACGTCAAGGTCGGTGCTTCCGAAGTCAACGGCGGCCCGCACAGTGCCGGCAAGGCCGGCATCGGTGTCGGCACCGTCTCCAACGCCAAGCCGGTCGATTTCCAGGGTCTGGCCGCATACTCGGCCCCCACCACCGTGGGCAACGTGACCGTGCGCACGCTGGCCATGCCGATCACCGGCACCCCGGGCAACCATGCCGGCATGGGCCACTTCAACTTCGTCAAGGTGGGCAGTGGCGATGTGTGGTTCGGTGAATGGTCCAAGGATGGCGCCGCGGGTGGCTTCAACAACCGCCAGGTGTACTTCGCTGGCGACCGTGCGGGCACCACGTTGCCCAGCGGCACCGCCACGTACGCGGTGGCCGGCCTGAACAAATTCAACGGCAGCAACCTGCTCAGCGGCACTTTCGCCGCGAACTTCGGTACCGGCAAGCTGACCGGCGGCCTGGCCGGTGGTGGCCAGACGCTGGCGATCAACGCCAACATCAACAGCGCTGATGCGTCCTTCGCCGGCACCGCTGTGGCCAACGGTTCGGTCACCGGCAACAGCCAGGGCCAGTTCTTCGGCGCCAACGCCGCCACCCTGGCCGGTATCGCTACGTTCGCCGGCAACAGCCAGTACGACACCGCCTTCGGCGGCAGCAAGAACTGATTGCCACGCCCCTGACGGGGCAGGGCAGGGACAAGCCGCGATCCGCCAGTCCCTGCTTCGGCCCGCTGCATGCACCGCCACGGATCGCCCATGCGCCACCCCATCTTCCTTGTGTTCCTGCTGCTGGTTGCCGCCGACGTGTGCGCCCAGCAGGACGATCTGCGCCGCGTGCTCGAACAGGGCAGCGAACTGCGCCACCAGCAGCAGGACCAGCAGCGCCTGCAGCAAGCCGAATCACAGCGGCCGACGCTCACCATCGATGGCAAGACCGTGCGGGTGGAGCGCACCGTTGATGATCTCGGCCAGGCCCTCTACCTGTCGTTGCAGCACCAGCAGTGGCCGGCCGCCGCGGCGTTCCTGGCCGAATACATCGAGCTTCCGGGGCACGATCCGCTGCTGCGCCACTACGCGCAGGGTGCGTTGGCCCGCGTGGCCGGTGACCATCCGCGCGCTGCACAGGAGTACGAAGCGCTGCTGGCAGCGCAGCCGGACTTCCTGCCCGCCCGCCTTGAACTGGCACGCGTCTATGCCGAAGACCAGCGCGACCGCGAGGCGGTGGCATTGTTCGGTGCAATCAAGGCCGGTATCGACAGCAACGATCCGGCCACCGCAGGTGTCCGCGCTCGTGTGGACAGCTATCTGGACGCGTTGCAGGCACGCAGGCGCTGGAAGGCGGCGGTCGCCGCCGGGCCTGCATGGAGCGACAACATCAACCGCAGTTCGGCCAGCCGCACCTGCCTGTTCGTCGTCGGCGACACCTGCCTCATCGAACGCACGCTGCCCGAAGCGCAGCGCGCCACCGGCCTGGACTACGACGCCAACCTGGAACGGCGCTGGGCGTTGGCCGGCCATCATGGACTTTACGTGCGCGGTCTCGCTTTCGGTCAGGCATGGCGCGGGTACAGTGCATACAACGAGCTCAACGCCAGCGTGCAGGCCGGTTACAGCTGGCGCAGTGCACGGCACACCCTGCAGCTGGCGCCGAGCTATGACTTCCAGGCGCTGGGCAACCACGCTCTGCAGGGCGGCAGCGGCGTACACGGCGAGTGGCAGTACGCCCTGGACGGGCGCAGCCTGCTCAAGCTGGAGGCCGACTGGAAGCGCCAGCGCTATCGGCAGCCGGGCCTGGCTGACAACTACGATGGCGATCTGGCAGCGCTGTATGCCACCTGGTTCCGCGCGCTCAATCCGCGCTGGACCCTGTTCGCGGGCATGGACCTGAGCGACAGCAGCGCTGCCGACCCGGCCAACGGCTACCGCCAGCGCGGCCTGCGGCTGGGCGCGGCGCGCCAGTGGAGTGGCACCACGGCCACGGTGTTCGTGTCGTTGCGTCACCGTCACTACGATGCCTGGAGTCCGTTGCTGGAGGCGCGCAGGCAGGACGACGAACAGAACCTGATCGCCATCGTGCGCAGCGAGCGGCTGGCGGTGGGCGGGCTGGTGCCCAGCCTGAGCCTGCGCTACGCCCGTATCGACAGCAACGTCGGTTGGCTGTACAGCCATGACCGCGGCCTGCTCAGCCTGAAATGGGAGCGTGCGTTCTGAACGCACCGCTGCAAGGCCGGAGTGAATGCGCCGCGGCTGCGATCTTCATCGATCATCACGCGCCCTTGTAGCCCGGTTCGCGCATCCTACGACCGTTGCGGCGGAGGTGGGCCGCGTGTATCGAGGAGCGCCGGTCGTGCTGGAAGCGGGCAACAAACCAGAAGGCCTGAAAGGGTTGAGAGTACTGGTGGCGGAAGATGAATTCGCCATCGCGATGTTCCTGGTGGACTACCTGGAGCTGAAGGGCGCGCAGGTGGTGGGGCCGGCCGGGGACCTGCAGGCACTCGGCCGGCTGCTGGATGACAATCCCATCGATGTGGCCCTGCTGGACATCAACCTGGGCGGTGAACAGGTGTACCCGCTGGCCGACCGGTTGGCCGAAGCGGGTACGCCGTTCATGCTGACCTCTGGCTACGATGACAACCTGCCCAGCCGCTTCGCGGATGCGCCCCGCTGCACCAAGCCCTATCACATCGAGGCCCTGGTCCAGCAGCTGGCGGGACTGGTGGCGACGCCGCAGGCCCCTGCGGGCATCGCCTGATTGCGCGGCATGTCGCGCCGCACCGAAGGCCTCCGGGCCGTTGAGCGCCCGGCGGGCATGCCGCCGTCGCTGCAGGCGCATGCGCGCCATGACGGCATGGCCGCCCGTATTGCCCGGCACGACTGGTCAGGCACGCCACTGGGTGCGATCGAGCAATGGCCGCCGCACCTGCGCGCCACCGTCGACCTGATGCTTGCGCACGGCTTTCCGATGATCGTGCTGTGGGGCGAGCAGCTGGTGCAGCTCTACAACGATGGCTATGCCGAGATCCTGGCTGACAAGCATCCTGGCGGACTGGGCCAGCCGACGCGCGAATGCTGGCCCGAGGTCTGGCACATCAACGGCCCGATCTACCAGCGTGTGTGGCAGGGCGAGACCATCACCTATGAGGACAAGCTCTATCCGCTGGCGCGGCGGGGGCGCTTGGAGGATGTCTGGTTCACCATCACCTACAGCCCCATACGCGGAGAGGACGGGTGCATCAACGGCGTGCTGGTGACCATGTTCGAAACGACAGCCGCGCACGTTGCGCAGGCGGCCCGCGAACGCGAGGAACAGAAGCGCCGTGAGAGCGACCGCCGGTTGGCGCTGGCCTTCAAGGTGCTGCCGGTGGGTGTCTGCATTGTCGATGCCGACGGCAACCTGCAACTGTCCAACGACCAGATGCGGACCTATCTTCCCACCGGCAAGGTGCCCTCCACGGATCGCCCCAACCACTACCGGTGGCAGGGTACGCATCCCGATGGCTCGCGCATCGAACCCCACGATTTCGCCATCGCCCGCGCCCTGCGGGGGGAGACGATGGTCCCAGGCCTGGAGTTCCAGTTCATCCATGACGATGGGCGCGCGCGCTGGACGCGTGTCGCCGCCGCACCGCTGCGTGATGCCGATGGCGGGGTGAGTGGCGTGTTCGCGATCGCCGTGGACATCGACGACCTCAAGCGTGCCACCGAGCGCCAATCGGTGCTGCTGGCCGAACTGCAGCATCGCGTGCGCAACATCATGTCGACCATCCATGCCCTTGCCTGGCGGACCCGCGCATCGGTCGGCAGCGTGGACGAGTATGCCGAGCGCCTGTGCGCGCGGCTGATGTCACTGGCGCGCACGCAGAGCCTGTTGACCCGTGGCGCCAATGTAGGGGTCTGCCTGCGCGGCATGCTCGAGCAGGAGATCGCGGCGCAGACACCGGCCGCCGCCGCCTATCACCTGCAGGGTGAGGATGTGCTGTTGCCACCGAAGGCGGCCGAAGTACTGTCGCTGGCCATCCATGAGCTGGCCACCAATGCGTTGCGGTATGGCGCGCTGGCCCACGAGGACGGCCGGATCGATGTCTGCTGGCACCTGCAGGTGCAGGATGGGCAGCCGTGGCTGGGCCTGCACTGGTGCGAGCGCCATGCCGAGGTGGAGGGGTGGGAGATGCCACGCCAGCGTGGCCTGGGCCGGGTCCTGATCGAGCAGCGGGTGCCCTATGAACTGGCCGGCAGCGGCGAGCTGCGCTTTACCCCGCAAGGCCTGGATGCCTGGATCCGCTTCCCGCTGCGCGAGCGTGACAGCCTGCTGCAGACCGACGCCCCGGACGCTGGGGCGCCGGGGTGAAAAGGGATTTATCCCCAATTTGGCCAAATTGGGTATAGTGGCTGTCATCCACCCTGTCTGGAGCCGTGCCATGACCCTGCCGCTGGATCTGCCTGGCCTTGAAAAAGCCCCGGCCTCGTCGGTGAAGACCCGGGGCTGGCCGAGCCTGATGCGCACCGTGCGCGAAAAGCAGGCGCTGGTCATCACCAACCACAATCACCCGGAAGCGGTGATCGTGGACATCCGTACCTACCAGGAGCTGCTGGCCAAGGCCGCGGGTGGCGATGCCGGTGAGCGCAACGAAGAGCTGCTGCGCCTGCGCAGCGAATTCGACCAGAAGCTGGCCGGGCTGCAGCGCGGGGAGGGGCTGGGCAAGGTGCTGGGCCAGCCGATCCGGCGCGGCCGCAAGGTCACCCTCGGCCGCCCGCTCTGATCGATGGGACGCATCCTGGCGCTGGCCGGCGTCAATGGCGCCGGCAAGAGTTCGCTGCTGGGCACCTGGCTGGACGCCGAAGGGCTGAGCTGGTTCAACCCGGACTCGTTCACCCGTCGCCTGGTCGACGCCGGCTGGCCGCTGCCGGAGGCCAACGCCGAGGCCTGGCAGGAAGGCACCCGCCGCCTGCGCCAGGCCATGGCCGAGGGCACCGACTTCGCCTTCGAGACGACGCTCGGCGGCAACACCATTCCGCGCCTACTGCTCGAGGCCTGCGAACGGCATCAGGTGGCGATCTGGTTCTGTGGGCTGGCCGATGTCGAGCTGCACATCGCCCGTGTTGCGGCGCGGGTGGCCGCTGGCGGCCACGATATTCCGGTGGAGAGGATCCGCGCGCGCTTCGATTCCGCGCGCGCGAACCTGCTGGAGCTGCTGCCACACCTGGCCGAGCTGCACGTCTACGACAACAGCGCACCGGCCGACGCACAGGGCTGCGTGGTGCCGCTGCCGGTACTGGCCATGGCTGCAGGCGAACTGCAATACCCCATTGCGGTAGCCGACCTGCTGCACACGCCCGGCTGGGCCAAGCCCATCGTGATGCGTGCGATGGAATTGAACAGCCTGCGCTAGATCCACGCCATGCGTGGATGCCTTGGCTGTGGTTAGACTGGCCGCACACCCAAGGAGGATGACATGCACGGACCTGCGATGTTCCGCTCCACTTCGATCTGCCTGGCGCTTGCTGCGCTGGCGCTGTCCAGCTTGACGGCGGTGGCTGCGCCGGCCGCGTCCAAGCGGGTGGTGGCGCCGCCCAGCCTGGTACAAGCGTATCGGGCCGCCGAAGCCAATCTGCGGCTGATTCCCGGCGACGACATTGAATCCGAGTTCCGTCCGGTGTGGACCGCTGTTGCCGATCTCGATGGCGACGGCCGTGCCGAGGTCGTGTATTTCTACACGTCCACCTACACCGGCGGCAGCTTCGCCCAGCGCAACGTTGTTGCGGTGATGACCGCGTTGGCCGAGAACGATCCGCGGGGCCAGGAGAACCCGAAGAGCCTGTCGCCGGTGGAGGCAGAGGACTATGCCGCCATCCGCAGGTATGGCTATGGCGACGACGCGGTCGAACAGATTCCAGGCGCCATCCATGCCATCCGCATCCAGGGTGATCGCATCATTGTCGATTTCACCGTCAGTGCCGGGGCGACGGTCTGCGAATGGAAGAGCCCAGATCGCCACGTCTGTCCGCCGGACGGGAACTACACCTGGACGCTGCGTTGGACGCCGGGAAAGCTGGCGCGCATCAAGACGTAGCGCCAGTGGCGCCGCAGATCCACGCCATGCGTGGATCGCGTTTTGCACCCGATCTCAGGCAGGCTTCACCTGCTCGGGCTCGGCAACATCCGGCAGCGGCGGCAGGGTCGGGTCCACCGTCACCGGCACATCGCTCTTCAGCAGCGCAGCGGCTTCCTTCCTGCAGCCGACCGCCGGCGGTGAGCCGCGCAGCGGCAGGCCAGCGGTTTCCTTCACGAACAGCATGGTCACCAGGCCGATCACCGCCGCGCCCATCAGGTAATAGGCCGGCACCAGCGGGTCGCCGGTGCGTTCCACCAGCCACGCGGTCACCAGCGGCGTGGTGCCACCGAACAGCGACACCGACACATTGAAGGCGATCGACAGCGCGCTGTAGCGCACCGGGGTGTAGAACAGCGCCGGCAGCGTGGACGGCATCGAACTGGTGAAGCACACCAGCGCCAGGCCCAGCAGCATCAGGCCGAGGAAGATCAGCCCGTCATGGCCGCTGCCGACCAGCAGCAGGCACGGAATGGCCAGCACCAGCAGCGCGATGCAGGCACCGATGATCATCGGGCGGCGGCCCAGCCTGTCACTGAAGACGCCGCCGACGATGTTCAGCGGCATCATCACCAGCATCACGATGATGATCAGCAGCAGGCCCTTGCTCTCGGCGTAGCCCATGGTGACGCTGAGGTAGCTGGGCATGTAGGTCAACAGCATGTAATCGGTGACGTTGAACACCAGCACCAGGCCCATGCACACCAGCAGCTGGCGGCCATGCACCTGGAACAGCGCGCGCAGCCCCGGCCGGTCGTGTTCGCGCTTCTCGGCTTCCTCGGCGAAGGCGCGGAACGCCGGGGTTTCCTCCAGCTTCATGCGCATGTACAGGCCGAGCAGGCCCAGCGGGCCGGCCACCAGGAACGGAATGCGCCAGCCCCAGTCCAGCATCTGCTCGCTGCTCAACAGCATGTGCAGCGCGGTCACGGTACCGGCGCCGGCGATGTAGCCGCCCAGCGTGCCGAACTCCAGCCAGCTGCCCATCAGGCCGCGGTTGCGATCGGTGGAATACTCGGCGATGAAGGTCGCCGCGCCGCCATATTCACCGCCGGTGGAAAAGCCCTGCACCACGCGTGCGAGCAGCAACAGCACCGGTGCCCAGATACCGATGCGCTCGTAGGCGGGGATCAGGCCGATCGAAAAGGTACCCAGCGCCATCAGGACCATGGTGAACGCCAGCACTTTCTGGCGGCCGTAGCGATCACCCAGCGGTCCGAACACCAGGCCGCCCAGCGGCCGTACCAGGAACGCCACGGTGAAAGTGGCGAACGCGGCGATCACCTGCGCGGTGGGATTGCTGGACGGGAAGAACACCTGGCCGATGGTGACCGCCAGATAGCCGTAGACACCGAAGTCGAACCACTCCATGGCATTGCCGAGTGCGACCGCGCCAACGGCGCGCTTGAGCATGGGCTTGTCGACCACCGTGATCTCATCGACCTTCAGGTGGCGGCGGCGCTTGAACCAGCCAAAGTGGGCGTGTGCATCGGGGGTGTCCTGCATGGGGACTCCTTGTTGGGTAAATACGGTGCGGAACAGACGGTGTGGTGTGTCCCGAGAAACGGAAACGGCGATGCAGGCGCAGGTGGCGCAGGTGGCGCAGGGGGCGCAGGGGGCATCGGGGCTGGGGGAATGTGCGCACGCACGACGCCACGCGCACGAAATCGCACCGCAGTAACGGTGGACATGCGGAAACACACCACTGCAGCCGCGCAATCAGCGGCCAGCGGTCACGTCAGCGTGGGAATGCAGGCAGAGCGCCTGCGGGCGTCATCCGCCGGGATCCAGCGCGAGGCGATGGAAGGGCAGGGCGGGAGCCATCGTGGCAAGCGAAGCGCCGGTCGGCAGTGCTTCCCACGTAACAGGTGCGCCCGTCACGTAGTGGGTCGTGTCGATCATCGGTTCATGATAACGGCATCGGTGTGAGCATGCGGAGAAGCGGGCTGATCTGCACGCTGTGTTCCATTGCGCCTGTTCATCCGCAATGCATGCGATGACACGCGTTGAACGAACCTTGGCCGCAGCCCTCACGCAGTGCTGTCTACGGTAGTGCCGAACGCAATCGAGAAGGAGCATCGCATGACCCGTCGCATTCCCGAAGGCACCCTGATCGTCGTTGCCGATGGTGGTTCGGCCCGCGTGTTCACCAACGTGGGCAGCGAACATCAGCTTGCGTTGAAGCAGGAAGGTGAGCTGCGCCTGCAGGACATCAGCGAGCAGGGTATCTCAGGTCAGGGGCCGGCCGGTGCGGTGCCGAAGGACATGTCCATTTCCCAGCTCAACGAGGCGACGTTCGCCAAGCAGGTGGCTGAGCAGCTCAACGAAGATGCCTTGAATAATCGCTATGCACACCTGGTACTGGTGGCAGACCCGACCACGCTGGGCCGTATCCGCCCGCTGCTGCACAAGGAGGTCCAGGCGCGCCTGCTGGGCGATATTGCCAAGGACCTGACCAATTCACCGGTGGAGGACATCCAGAAGGCCTTGGCGGGGTAACGAGCATGCCGTTCATGCGTGACTACCCGGCGGCGGAGCCCGCCGGCGCGGACGTGGAAGCTCAGGCGGGCTGGCTGCTGCTCGAGTTCGGTGCACCCTGGTGTGGCCATTGCCAGGCCGCGCAGCCCACACTCCAGGCGTTTGTCGACGCCCATGATCTGGTGCATTGGAAGATCGAAGATGGCAAGGGAAAGCCACTGGGGCGTGCTTTCAAGGTAAAACTGTGGCCGACAGTGGTGCTGCTGCATGACGGCCAGGAAGTGGCGCGGGTGGTGAGGCCGGTCGACAGCGCCGACCTCGCCACGTTGCAGGGCGCATTGCCGGGTTGAGAGCAGCAATCATTGCGTGTGGTCCGCACGGCCGGGCAGGCTCGGCTGCATCGCGGGCTAGTGATAGGTCACCCTTTCCGCTTCCGCGCGCAGCTTCTGCAGCAACGACCGACCATGCTGGCTCAGCATGACCATCGCGTTGGCGATTTCTTTGGCGTTGTAGCCCATCGGTGCGGGTGGCTTCGGCTCGGGGCCGTACTGCTCGCCGATGAGGATGGCCATGCCTTCGGCACTGTTGAGGGCGTGTTCGATGCGCTGGAACAGCGATTCCATGGCCGGGCTGAGCGGACGTTGGGTCATGCGGGAACTCCTTGGGAAGCGAAGGCCACCGCAAGGGTGGCGGGCGATGCGAGGTTGGAACTTCGGCTGAGCTTTGGGAAAAGCCGGAGGGCCATTCGGCCGCCGCGCACCGCCCGCCGTAGTTACGGCAAGCAGATCCCAAAGCTCAAAACGGGGTTCCAATCCCGGCAGCGGCGTTTGCGCTGCGGTGCCATCCTGGGCAGATCGAGGCGCTGCATACCAATTGATGGTTCGTCTCGCTTTCTCCCGTTTCGAAGGCGCGGTCTTTCAGAGGTGCATGTGTGGACATCCATTGGCGTATCGGCACCGATCGGGAGGCGGGAGACCGCAAGGCTATGAGGCGACTCGTCGTCCGGCCATGCAATTACGTGCAAATCATCGTGCCGGTTCCGGCGGCCGCACTGCAGCATGCGACAAGACAGGCCCGGTGCTAGGATCCGACTACCACCTGAATCGATCCAAATGCCGATGCCCACGCTGGACCGTCGCCTCCTGATCGCCTTCGCTGCCACCGCCATGCTTGTCACCGGTACCGCCTTGGCGGCCCCGTCGAAATCCGCCGCCGAACGCGCCTATGCCTCGGTCGACCCGTTCATCGGCACCGGTGGCGAAGGCCACACCTACCCGGGGGCCACAGTGCCGTTCGGCATGGTCCAGCTCAGCCCGGACACGCGCATCCAGCCGCGCGAAAAGGCCTACGGCTGGGCCGCAGGCTACCGCTACGACGACAGCAGCATCGTCGGCTTCTCGCATACGCACTTCTCCGGCACTGGCCATTCCGATCTGGGCGACATCCTGCTGATGCCGTTCACCGGCAATCCGGGCCTGGAGCGCGGCGATCCGGAAAAGCCGCGCAGCGGCTATGCATCGCGCTTCCGTCATGACGATGAAAAGGCCGAGCCGGGCTACTACGCGGTCACCCTGGATGACTACAAGGTACGCGCCGAACTGACCACCAGTACCCGCGTGGGCGTGCACCGCTATGCCTTCCCCAAGGGCACCGACGCCAAGGTGCTGCTGGACATGCGTACCAGCATGTATGACTACCCGGGCAAGGTGCTGTGGTCGCGGGTACGGGTGCGCGCCGACGGTACGGTGACCGGCTTCCGCGAGACGCGCGGCTGGGCGCCGGGCCGCCAGCTGTATTTCGCGATGCGTTTCTCGCGCCCGCTGGCCGGGCACGAGCTGCACAACACCGAGCAGGACATCGTCTACAAGGGCTTCCCGCCGCCGGGTGAGAAGGATCCCGCGCAGCGCGCCCAGATCGAAGGCCGACAGCTGGTCGGCACGTTCGCATTCGGCAAGCTGGATGCACCGCTGGTGGTGAAGGTGGCGATCTCGCCGGTCAGCGAAGCCGGCGCCATCGCCAACCTCGACGCGGAAGTGGCCGACTTCGATTTCGATCGCGTGCGTGCACAGGCGAAGCAGGAGTGGACGCAGGCACTGTCCGTGCTGGACATCGACGCGCCGGAGCATGCCCGTCGCAGTGCCTATACCGCGCTGTACCACACGATGCTGGGGCCGACGCTGTTCATGGATGCCGATGGCCAGTACCGCGGTTCGGACAACGCAGTGCACAAGGCCGACGGCTTCACGCACTATTCCACGTTCTCGCTGTGGGACACCTACCGTGCGCTGCACCCGCTGCTGACGCTGGTGCAGCCGGAGAAGCGCAACAGCGACTTCGTCAATTCCATGCTTGCCCACCATGAGCACAGCCCGTACGGCATGCTGCCGGTATGGTCGTTCCATGGCCTGGAAGACTGGTGCATGATCGGCTACCACGCCGTGCCGGTGATCGCCGATGCCTACGTGAAGGGCATTCGTGGCTTCGACGCCGACAAGGCGCTGAAGGCAATGGTCGAGACCGCCAATTACGGTCCCTATGACGGCATCGCGCAGTACCGCGAGCTGGGCTACGTGCCGATCGACGAGGAGGGCGAAGCAGCCAGCAAGACGCTGGAATACGCCTTCGACGACTGGACCATCGCGCGCATGGCGCAGGCCATGGGCAAGGCCGACATCGCGGCGACCTTCGACAAGCGCGCAGGCAACTGGCGCAATGCCTTCGACAAGGACACCGGCTTCATGCGCGCACGCAAGCGCGATGGCAGTTTCCGCACGCCCTTCGACCCCAGCGCCAGCGGCTACGGCACCGACTACACCGAAGGCAATGCCTGGCAGTATTCGTGGTACGTGCCGCAGGACGTCGCCGGGTTGGCGGCCGCGCACGGTGGCAGCGACAAGCTGCTCGCGCGCCTGGACGAGGTGTTCAACGCCAAGGTGGATCCATCGATCTTCGAGCACATGGAAGACATCACCGGCCTGATCGGCTGGTACGCACATGGCAACGAGCCCAGCCACCACGTGGCCTACCTGTATTCGTATGCCGGCCAGCCGTGGCGCACGCAGGCGCGCCTGAAGCAGATCATGGATACCCAGTATGCGGACCGCACCGATGGCCTGGCCGGCAATGATGACGTCGGCCAGATGTCGGCGTGGTATGTGTTCACCGCGCTGGGCTTCTACCCGGTTGCACCGGGTTCGGGCGAGTACATTCTTGGCCGTCCGTTCCTGCCGAAGACCGCGATGCGCCTGCCCAACGGCAAGACGTTCACCATCGTGGCCGAGGGGCTGGATGAAGCGCACACGTACGTGGGCAGCGTGACGTTGAACGGCAAGCCGCTGCAGCGTACCTTCCTGCGCCACGACGAGATCCTGGCCGGTGGCGAACTGCGCTTCAGCATGCAGGCCGAGCCGAACAAGGACTGGCCGGGGCAGGGCGCGCAGGCGCCGTATTCGATGAGCCGATGACGCGCACTCGGTAGGTGCCAACCTTGGTTGGCACGCTTCACGGGTGACCGGGAACCTGTAGAGCCGAGCCCATGCTCGGCTCAGGCATCGTGCCAGGAGCAGCCGAGCATGGGCTCGGCTCTACAAGGGCAATTCAACAACGCTCAGCGAAACCGCAGCCCCACGCGCGCGCCACCGAGCGGCGCCGTTTCGATCTTCAACATCGCGCCATGCCGCTGCGCGATCTCGGCCACGATCGCCAGCCCCAGCCCGCAGCCGTCGCCCTCGCTGCTGGCCCGGTAGAAGCGTTCCGTGACGCGCGCGCGCTCGGCTTCGGCGATGCCGGTGCCGTCATCGTCCACCCACACCTGCACGCCGTCGGTCTCCTGCCGAAGGCCGAGGGTGATCACTCCGGGCGCGGCGCCATAGCGCAGCGCGTTGTCCAGCAGGTTGCCCAGCGCCTCGCGCAGCAGCTGTGGATTGCCCTGTACCTGCACGCTGTCGTCGGGTCCGTCGTAACCCAGGTCCACGCCTGCAGCCAACGCACGATCGGCGTAACGCTCGACCACGCCACGCGCCAGCGCGGCCAGGTCCAGCGGCCGCAGCGGCAGCGCGCTGCCCTGTGGATCTTCCGAGCGGCTGAGCATCAGCAGCTGATTGACCAGGTGCTGCAGCCGCGCCAGGCCGGCCAGCGTGCCGGACAGCGCCAGTTGCTGCGCCTGTGGATCATGCTGGCGCAGGGAACTCTCCAGCTCCACCTGCATCGCAGCAAGCGGCGTGCGCAGCTGGTGCGCGGCGTTGCTGACGAAGCGCCGTTGCGCCGCCTGCATCGCATCCAACCGGTGCAGCAGCGCGTTATAGGCTTCCACCGCCGGCCACAGTTCGCGTGGCGCTTCCTGTGCGGGTTCCAAGGGCGCCAGTGGGTCCGGGCGGGGGCTGGCCAAGCGCCGCGCCACCTGGTTCGCATGGCGTGCGGCAGCGCCGGTCCCCGACCACGCCAGCCACGCCGCCAGTGCCAGGATCGCGGCCTGGAACGGGATGCTGGTCAGCAGCAGCTTGCGCTCCAGCCGGTGGCGCTTGCGCAGCGTCTCGGCCACGCGCAGCCGGATGTCATGGCCCGGCCCGGCGCTGACCACGACTTCGACCATGCGCACTGGCTGCCCACGTAGGCGCGCATCGTAATAAACCGCGTCGTCGCTTGAAGCGGCGGTGGCCGGGCGGGGCAGGGCTTCGGCCAGGTCGCCATACAAGCGTGCACCCGCAGCATCGACCACTTCGCCATGCACTTCGTCGGCGGTGTCCCAGCTGAACATACGTGACACCGCGGGCGTGATCTCGATCGAGGCATGACCCTCCTGCACCGTCACCAGCTCGGACAGCGACATCGCCGAGTCCAGCAGCCAGCGGTCATAGACCTGGCCGGCGTAGAAACGGGCCAGCGCGAAGGAACCTACCGCGCTGCACAGCAGCAGCACCAGCAGCGGCAGCCACAGGCGGCGCAGCAGCAGGCCACGCAGGCTGTGCACGCGCTCAGTCACCCACGGCCTCCAAGCGGTATCCAAGCCCACGCAGCATGCGGATGCCGACGCCGACACGCGCCTGTTCCAGCTTGCGGCGCAGGCGGCTGACATGCACTTCGATCACCGACAGGCTGGCCTCGTGGTCCCAGCTGTACAGCGCGTCGAACAGGCGCTGCTTGGTGACGGTGCGGCCGGGATGCTGCATCAGGGCCTCGACCAGCGACAGCTCACGCGCGGTCAGTTCGATGCGCTGGCCGTCCACCTGCACTTCATTGCGGATGCTGTCGAAGCACAGGCGACCCAACCGCTTCTGCGCAGGCGCGTCGCTGCGGCGGCGTGACAGCGCACGCAGGCGTGCTTCCAGCTCTCCCAGCGCGAACGGCTTGGCGAGATAGTCGTCGCCACCCCGGTCGAGGCCGAGGATACGGTCTTCTATACCGTCGCGCGCAGTAAGGATCAGCACCGGCAGGGTCACACCGTCGTTGCGCAGGCGCGAGAGCAGGTCGAGGCCATCGACGTCGGGCAATGAAAGGTCGAGCACCATCACGTCATATGGCGCGCTGGCCAGTGCAGCGGGTGCATGCAGTCCGCGCGAGAGGTGGTCGCACAGATGACCCGTGCCCTGCAGGGCACGGATCAGTCCATCGGCCAGGGCGGCGTCGTCTTCGATCAGCAGGATTCGCATTGCAAGCTTCGTGCAAGGTTGGGGCAAGATTGGCGCAAGTGCGTCACCTTACCGTGACGCGCATGAATTTCTCCCCTTGTCTTGCGGCTGTGTTGGCTGCCCTCCTGTGCGCACCTGCGGCATCGGCACTGTCCCTGCAGGAAGCGCAGCGCGCCATGGAAGCGCATAACCCGGACCTGCGTGCGGCGGCGCTGGAGCTGCGCGGGGTGCAGGGCGACGCGCAGGCCGCCGCGCTGCGCCCGCCCACCGAGCTGTCGATCGGCAGCAGCAAGATCAGCCCGAAGCACGGCATCGGCCCGGGACGCTGGCAGGACAAGCGGGCGGACAGCACGCTGGGCCTGGGCTGGACCTGGGAGCGCGGTGGCAAGCGCGCATTGCGCATCCGCCAGGCCGATGCACTGCTGGAAGTGGCCGGGCTGGAGATGCTCGATACCCGGCGCCGGCAGCAGGTAGCGCTGCATGAGGCCTACTTCGGCCTGAAGCGCGCGCAGGAGCGGGTGCAGATTGCCGAGGCCAACCGCCAGAGTTCGGCCGAACAGATGGCGGCAGCCGACAAGCAGGTTGCCACCGGGGCGATGGCGCCGGTCGACCGCGCGCGGCTGGCGGTGGACGACCTGGCGGTGGCCGACGCGGCGCGCGAGGCAGTGCTGGATCTGCGCGATGCGCGGCATGCGCTGGGCCTGCTGCTCGGCCGTGACGACAGCGGCGACCTGAGCGCCGATGATCCCTGGCCCGACCCCGCAGCCGTTGCCGCAACGCGCGCGTTCGATCCGCAGCAGCGTGCCGATCTGCGTGCGGCGCGTTCGCGCCTGGCCGCGGCCGATGCCGGTGTAGCACTGGCGCGCAGCGAGCGCCATCGCGACGTCCAGCTGGGCGTGGAAGCCGAACGCGAGCCGACCGACATCAGCGGCGTCACCTGGGGTGTGTCATTGACCATCCCGCTGGGCGGCCCGTCGCGTGCACGCGGCGCGATCCAGCGTGCCGAGGCCGACCGTGACAGTGCCGCGCTGGAACTGCAGGTGCTGCAGCGCGAAGCGCGCGCCGAACTGGACCAGTTGCAGGCCAGCGCGCAGTCCGCCGCGCAGCGTCGCAGCGACTATGAAGGGCTGCAGTCCGACGCTGCACGCAAGGCGGTGCGGGGCATCGAACTGGCCTACCGCCGCGGTGCCGCCAGCCTGACCGATCTGCTGGATGCGCGCCGTAGCTGGCGCGACTTCGAGGCTGCGCTGATCGAGGCGCGTGCCGACCATGCCATTGCGTTGGCGCGCTGGGAAGCGGCCACATCCGTTGCTGAAGGAGAGTCCTGATGAAGTCCACTGTCGCCCATCGCCTGCGGGCGCGACACGCCGTGCTGCCGGCCTTGCTGGCGCTGACGCTGCTGGGTGGCTGCGTCCGCGAGCCGGCCTCGTACATCGAGGACGCGCCGCAGATCAGCGGCGGCCAGATCCAGTTTCCGGCCGGCAGTCGCCAGCTGGACGTGCTGCGCAGCGAGGCGGTGACCGCCGGCGCCAGCGCCAGCCTGCAGCTGCCGGGTCGGGTGGCCTGGGACGAGACCCGCTCCAGTGCACTGCGCACGCCATTGGCGGGGCAGGTGGCGCGTATCGATGCGCAGCCGGGGCAGAAAGTGAAGGCGGGCCAGGTGATCGCCTGGATCACTTCGCCCGAGTTCGGCCAGGCCCAGGCCGACGGCGTGCGCGGCCGCGCCGAACTGCAACAGGCCCGCAGGGAACTGGATCGCACCCGCGAGCTGCATGCGGCGGGTGTGGCATCGGGCCGTGAACTGGACGAGGCCGAGGCCAACTTTGCCGGCAGCCAGGCCGATCACGCGCGTGCGACCGCCTTCGCCAAGGCGTATGGCAATGGCCTGCACGTCGACCAGCGCCTGCCGCTGCGCGCCCCCATCGACGGCGTGCTGGTGGAACGGCGGATGAGCCCGGGCATGGCGGTCAGCCCCGACAGCGAACAGCCGTTGGCAGTGATTGGCGATCCGGACCGCTTGTGGTTGCTGCTGGATGTTCCCGAGAGCCAGGCAGGGCGCTTGAGGGCGGGCATGCAGGTGAGCCTGGCCGGCGCCGATGGACGGCCGCTGCAGGCGACCCTGCAGCACGTGGATGACTTCGTCGACAGCGAGCGCCGCGTGGTGCAGGCGCGCGCCGAGCTGGACAACCGGGCACGGGCATTCAAGGCCGGCCAGTACGTGCGTGCGCAGGTGGCGTTGCCGGCCGAGGGCGGTGTCTCGCTTCCGGATGCGGCGGTGCTGCTGATCGACGGCAAGCAGGTGGTGTTCGTGGAGGAAGCAAAGGGCCGCTTCGTGCGCAATGCCGTGCACGCCGAGGAACTGGGTGACGGCCGCCTGTGGGTGCGTGAAGGCCTGGCGGCGGGCAGCAGGGTGGTGGTCGAGGGTGGCCTGCTGCTGCAGCAGCTGGTGGATAGCGCGCCGGCAGCCACCAGCACCGGCACGGGGCACGCCGCCCCATGATCGATCGCCTGATTGCCTATTGCCTGCGCCAGCCACTGATGGTGATGCTGGCGCTGCTGCTGTTCATCGGCGCTGGCATTGCTGCGTTCCGCGTGTTGCCGGTGGAGGCCTTCCCGGATGTGTCCGATACCCAGGTGACGGTCGTATCGCTGCACCCGGGCCGCGCCGCCGAAGAGGTCGAGCGCGAGGTGACGATGCCGCTGGAAGTGGCGCTGTCCGGCATTCCGCATTCGGTGCGGGTGTTCTCGCACACCCAGTTCGGCCTGTCGATGATCATCCTGACCTTCGACGACAAGGCCGATGACTACTTCGCGCGCCAGCAGGTGCTGGAGCGCCTGCAGGGGGTGGAGCTGCCGGAAGGGGTGACCCCGGAACTGGAGGCGATGAGTTCGGCGGTGGGTGAGATCTACCGGTACGTGCTGAAAGGCCCGCACATGACGCCGACCCAGTTGCGCACCGTGCAGGAATGGACGATGGAGCGCAGCCTGCGCACCGTGCCGGGCGTGGCCGATGTGATCAGTTTCGGCGGCTTCGCGCGCACCTTCCAGGTCAAGCCGGACCTGGACAAGCTGCGTGACCGCGGCATCAGCCTGGGTGAGTTCGCCGAGGCGCTGGAGAAGGGCAGCTCGAATGCCGGCGGCGGCTACGTGGAACGCGGCCAGCAGCAGTTCCTGATCCGTGGCGTAGGCCTGATGCGTTCGCCGGCCGACATCGGCAACGTGGTGGTTACGCAGCGCGGGGGCACGCCAATACTGGTGCGCGACCTGGCCGGCATTGCCGACACCGGCCTGCCCCGGCAGGGCCTGGTCGGCCAGGACGACAATGACGATGCGGTGTTCGGCATGGTGCTGATGCGCAAGGGCGAGAATCCGTCCGACGTGCTCGACGCCCTGCATGCGCGCATCGCGGAGATCGAAGCCAACCAGCTGCCGCACGGGGTCAGCATCGAGCCGTTCTACGACCGCTCGTGGCTGGTCTCGACCACGCTGAAAACCGTCTTCCGCAACCTGCTGGAAGGCGCGGTGCTGGTGTTCCTGGTGCTGTGGCTGTTCCTGTACAACGCCCGCGCCGCACTGATCGTGGCGGCGATGATGCCGCTTGCGCTGCTGTCGACCTTCCTCGGCCTGCATCTGTGGGGCGTGCCGGCCAACCTGCTGTCGCTGGGGGCGATGGACTTCGGCATCATCATCGATGGGGCGGTGATCGTGACCGAGCACATCGTTTCGCGGCTGTCGAAGCTGCCCTCCGCAGCCGACCGGAAGGCGAGGTTCTCGACCATTCTTTCAGCTGCATCGGAAGTGGGGCGGCCGACGTTCTTCTCGATGCTGATCATCATCGCCGCGCACATCCCGATCTTTACCCTGCAGCGACAGGAAGGCCGCATGTTCGCGCCGATGGCGTACTCGGTGACCTCGGCATTGATCGGTGCGTTGATCCTCGCACTGACCGTAGTGCCGCTGTTCTGCTACTGGTGGCTGCGGCGCGACCGCATGCGCGATGGCAATCCACTGATGGACCGCCTGACCGGCTGGTACAAGCCGATCCTGGAACGCGCACTGGCCCGCCCGCGTGCGGTGGTGCTGACTGCGGTTGCGCTGCTGGTCGGCACGCTGGCGCTGGGCACAAGGTTGGGTTCGGAGTTCCTGCCCGAGCTGGACGAAGGATCGATCTGGCTGACCGCAACGCTCGACCCGAGCACCAGCCTGGCCGAGGCGCAGCAGCAGTCGCGGCGCATCCGCGAGCTGGTCGGCACCTTCCCGCAGGTATCGACGGTGGTGGCCAAGCTCGGGCGCCCGGAGGATGGCTCCGATGCCAAGGGTGCCAACCAGATCGAGGCGCTGGTGGCGTTGAAGCCGGAGGAAGAGGGGCCGAAGGGCGTGGACAAGCGGCAGCTGGTGAGCGATCTGCAGCGCACGCTGGAGCAGCGCATTCCAGGGCCGGAGTTCTCGATCTCGCAGCCGGTGCGCGACAACATCCTGGAGAGCATCTCGCAGATCAAGGGCCAGGTGGTGATCAAGGTGAGTGGCTCGGATCTGGACGTGCTGAACCAGCAGGCGCAGGCGATCCTGGCCCAGGTGCGTGCGGTGGACGGCGTGGAAAGCGCGTTCATCGATCGCGACGGTTCGCTGCCGCAGCTGCAGATCGACATCGACCGCGACCGCGCCGCGCGCTATGGCTTGAACGTGCGCGACATCGACGCGGTGATCGAGACTGCACTGGGCGGGCGCCAGGTCGGCGAGCTGTGGGAGGGTGACCGCAGGTTCCCGATCACCCTGCGCCTGGACGATGCTGATCGTGACCTGCAGCGGCTGCGCACGGTCCCGGTCGGCATCGGCGATGGGCACACGGTGACATTGTCCGACGTGGCCGACTTCCGCATGGCCAGCGGCGCGATCAACATCTCGCGCGAGAACGCACAACGGGTGAAGGCAGTGAGCATCTTCATCGCCGGGCGTGACATGGGTAGCGTGGTGGCTGACATGCGCAAGCGCGTGGAGGCCAGCGTGCAGTTGCCGGAAGGCTACCGGCTGGAGTGGTCCGGCGAGTTCGAGAACCAGCAGCGTGCGATGAAGCGGTTGGGCTGGGTGATTCCGCTGTCGGTGCTGATCATCTTCGTGCTGCTGTTCGATGCCTTCAAGGACATCAGCAGCGCGGCGCTGATCCTGGCCAACGTGCCGCTGGCGATGATCGGCGGCATCCTGGCCCTGTGGTTGACCGGCATCCCTCTGTCGGTGTCGGCGGCGATCGGGTTCATCGCGTTGTTCGGGCAGGCGGTACTGAACGGGGTGGTGATGCTCAGTCGCTTCGCCCAGCTGCGCGAGCAGGGCATGGACCTGCTGCAATCCGTGGTGCAGGGCTCGCTGCAGCGCCTGCGCACGGTGCTGATGACCGCGCTGCTGGCGATGTTCGGTTTGCTGCCGATGGCGACCTCGCATGCGATCGGTGCCGAGACCCAGAAGCCGCTGGCTGTGGTGGTGATCGGTGGCCTGCTGTCGGCGATGCTGCTGACCCTGCTGGTACTGCCCACGCTGTACTACTGGGTACACCGGCGCCGCGAGGACCGTAGCGCCTGACCCTGCTGTAGAGCCGAGCCCACGCTCGGCTGCTTCCGGCCTTTGCGCGAAGAGCAGCCGAGCGTGGGCTCGGCTCTACCGAATTCGCGCGTCACACGCAGGTGCGATCCGCGCCATGCGTGGATGCCGTCCGCGCGACCTACACCATCCCACCGTTGGCGCGCAGTACCTGGCCATTGATCCATCCGCCATCGGCACCGGCCAGGAAGGCCACCGCACCGGCGATGTCCTCTGGCGTACCCAGCCGCTCCAGGGGGGGCATCTTCGCCAGCCGCTCGATCAGCTCCGGCGATTTTCCATCCAGGAACAACTCGGTAGCGGTCGGGCCCGGCGCCACGGCGTTCACGGTGATGTTGCGCCCGCGCAGCTCCTTGCTGAGGATCGCGCCCATCGTCTCCACCGCCGACTTGCTGGCCGCATACACGCTGTAGTTCTCCAGCCGGGTCCCGACCACGCTGGTGGACAGCGTGACGATGCGCCCGCCGTCGCGCACCCGTCGTGCACTTTCGCGCAGCACATTGAAGGCGCCCTTGAGGTTGATGCCGATCACCCGCTCGAACAGGGCATCGTCGGTGTCGGCCAATGGTGCCAACTGCAGTACGCCCGCGCTGTTGACCACCACGTCGATGCCGCCGAAGCGGACTTCGATGGCGTCGAACAGCTGCCGCACCGCCTGCGGATCGGCGACATCGGCCTGAAGCGCAATGGCCTGCGCGCCGACTGCGCCGAGTTCGGCCGCCAAGGCTTCGGCGTCGCCGCGGCGGCCCGCATAGTTGATCGCGACCGCGTGGCCGTCGGCGGCGAGCCGGCGGGAGATGGCGGCGCCGATGCCACGGGAGCCGCCGGTGACCAGGGCGACAGAGCGGGCGGGGGAGAGGGTCATGGTGGCTTCCACTGGGGCACGCCGGAGCGGCGCAGGGCCATCTTCGCGCCATCGCACGTTCGGATAATCCTGCATAATCCGCCAACATCATCCGGATAGCCGAACAATGGACCGCTTCACGGCCATGCGCGCCTTCGTCCGTATCGTCGAGCGCCGCAGCTTCACCCGGGCCTCCGAGGACCTCGGGCTGCCGCGCGCCACGGTGACCGACGCGATCAAGGCGCTGGAACAGCGGCTGGGCGTGCGCCTGCTGCACCGGACCACGCGGCAGGTGGTGCCGACGCTGGAAGGCGAAGCCTTCTACGGGCGATGCCTGCGCCTGATCGCCGACATGGACGATGCCGAGGCCGCGTTCCGTGACGCGCCGCCGCGCGGCCCGTTGCGCATTGAAGTGCACGGCACGCTGGGCCGGCACCTGCTGTTTCCGCAGCTGCCGGACTTCCTGCAGTGCTACCCGGAGATCGAACTGGACGTCAGCGAAGGCGACCGCTATGTCGACCTGCTGCGCGAAGGCGTGGATGCCGCGTTGCGGGTGGGGACGCTGGCCGACAGCGATCTGGCGGCGCGCCGGTTGACGATGCTGCGCGAGGTGACGGTGGCCGCGCCGGGCTACCTGCAGGCCAAGGGCGTCCCAGGCAGCATCGAGTCACTGCTGGACGGGCATGAAATGGTTGGCTATCGCTCCAGCGCCACCGGCCAGCTGATTCCCCTGGAGTTCCAGCAGCGCGGGCAGGTGCGTTACCTGCCGCTGCCGGCGCGGGTGCGTGTGTCCGGCGCGGATGCGTTCCTCGGTGCCGCGCTGGCAGGCCTGGGCATCATCCAGGCGCCGCGCTACCGGATGGACCCGTACATCGCGCGCGGGCAGCTGGTCGAGCTGTTGCCTGATGCGCCGCCGACGCCAAGCCCGTTGAGCCTGGTCTACCCGCGCAACCGCACGCCGTCGCCGCGGTTGCGGGTGTTCATCGACTGGGTGGCTGGGGTGTTCGACCAGGCCGAGGTTGCCGGCCAGCGGCCGGCACTACCGGGCCCGGTCAAACAGAGTGGGGTATTGCTTGGGTAGTGCCGGCCGCTGGCCGGCATCACAGCGCTGCCAACGACCCCTGCATGCGATGGAAACTGCCATCGGTGGCGGTGAACCAGGCCAGCGAACGCCCGCCGGCGAAGTCATCGACATGCACCACCGATGCGCCATCGGCTTCCTGCCACGAAATGGCATAGACCCCTTCGCTGATCTGCTGCCACTCGCAGGCGGCTTCGCCCTGCGCACCGGCATAGGCGCCGGAGACGATGGCGTACTGCACGTGGCGGCCATCGGCGCTGTAGATGTTGTCAGCGGCCAGGCCGTCATAGCGGACGCGGAAGCGCCGGCCAGCGAACACGGGCAGGTCGGTTGCAGCGTTCATCGGATCGCCACCGGGTTGATGTTGACCTGGGTCGAGCCGACATACAGCGGTTGGCCGAGCACGAACAGGAATTCCCAGGCCTTGTCTCGGACCAGGGCACGGCTGTCGATCAGCTCCAGGTTGTAGATGCCGCGCTTGGCCAGCATGTACTGGTTGACCGGAAATTCCTCGGCACCGTTCGGGTTCGGGTAGACCTCCGAGGCCCAGGTGTCGCCACCGAACGCGACGATGCCCTGGTCGGCCAGCCACTTCGCGGCCTCCATGCCGATACCCGGTTCCACGTCCAGGAATTGCGTGTTGTCCTTGCCGATCAGTTCCAGCCAGCCGGTGTTGAACAGCACCACGTCGCCCTTGCGCAGGCTCAGGCCCTGCTTCTTCAGCACGGCCTGGATGTCGGCCACGGTGAACTCGGTGCCGCCGGGCACGATCGCCTTGCCGTAGTGCGCGGTCATGTCCAGCACCACACCGCGGGTGACCATCGGCGGCACCTTCTCGACGCCGAGCTTGCGCACGCCGTCGACGGTGACGAAGTCGGCGGCCTTGTTGCCGTTGTAGTAGACGTTGTCGATGCCGATATGGCCGATCCCATTGAGCTGGGTGCCGACGCCGGTCCACGCGTTCACCAGTTCATCGTTGAAGGTGAACCTGTTGGGGCCCAGCGACCTGCCGGCCTGCTGGCCGACCTGCACGTTGTACAGGCGGAAGCTGCGGTGGCGGAACGCGGGCAGGTTCTTGTCCACCGGCACCGCCAGCGGATAGGTCTTGCCGGTCCTGACCAGCGATACCGCGTGCTTGACCACGTCCGTGGTGAGCAGGTTGGCGGCGCCGATCTCGTCGTTGGCGCCGTAGGCAGAGGGGTGCCAGTCCTCGGCGGTGGCCTGGAAAGACAGCGGTAGGGTAGCCAGTGCAAGCGCGGCCAGGGTCTTCATTTTCATGGCAAAGCTCCGGTAACGGTCAGGCCGCCGCGGCGGCGCCGGCATGGGCCGGGAAGTGCGGCAGCACGTACTCGGCGATTTCGTGGAAGGTTTCGGCCAGGGGCCGTTCGTTGCGGCGGAACTGCAGGCCGATGTGGTCAACGCCGGCGGCCTGCAGGGCATTCAGTTCGGACAGCAGGGCGTTGCGGCCACCGCGCAGGCCGAAGCGCCAGCGCTGGGGCGGAGCATCAGCATCGGCGAGCAGGTCCAGGTGGATGAAGCTGGCATAGGGCTTGTTGCCGGCCACGGCACGCCAGGCCGCTACACGTTGCGCATGGTCCTGTGGCGTGCCCGGGTAGGCCAGGCAGCCGTCCATGTGCTGGCCGATCCACGCCGGTTGCTGCTGGGCCAGGCCGGCCACGAACAACGGCAGGGCCGGGCCATCCGCGGGCAGCACATCCAGGCCCTGCGGCAGGTGCGCGGCGGCGCCTTCGCGCAACAGTGCGATCTGCTCGCGTAAGCGGCTGCCACGGCTGTCGAAGTCACGGCCGAACAGCGGGTACTCCACCGGGCGGTCGCCGCTGGCCACGCCCAGCAGCAGGCGGTCGCCGCTGAGCCGCTGCACGCTGCGCGCCGACTTCAGGGTCAGCAACGGCTCGCGGATCGGCAGCACCACCGCACCGGTACCCAGCAGGATGTGCTCGGTGATGCCGGCCAGGTAGCCGAGGTAACTGAACACCTCGAACACCTGCGCCGCATCGCCGAAGGCCGGGTCGTACACCGGCACGTCGCGTACCCACAGCGCACGGAAGCCGAGACGGTCGGCCAGCCGTGCCAGCTCCGCATGGCGCTGCAGGTCCGGTTCGCCGGGCAGGCGTCGCGCGGCGCGTCGCGCCTGTTCGCCCAGCGGCGTCCAGTCATTGTCCAGCGGTGCTTCGATGCCGATGCTGAACCCCCCGGCCTGCAGCCGCGCCAACGCACTGCCCATGGCGAAGCTCCTCAGTCCCAGGCCGGGGCCAGGCCCGGCGGATCGACTTCGCGGCCGTTGCGGTCAAGCGCGGCGATCGCGGCCATGTCGTCGGCATCCAGGCGCAGGTCCTGGGCGAGCAGGTTGCTGGCCAGGTTCTCGCGCTTGGTCGACGACGGGATGACCGCGTAGCCCAGTTGCAGCGCCCACGCCAGCGCGACCTGGGCTACGGTGGCCTGGTGCTTGTCGGCGACGGCGGCCAGTACCGGGTCCTTCAGCACCTTGCCGTAGGCCAGGGTCATGTAGGAGGTGACGGTGATGCCCTGGTCCTGCAGGAAAGCAGTCAGTGCCGGATTCTGCAGGTAGGGGCTCAGTTCGATCTGGTTGGTGGCGATCTCGCCAACGCCGACCATCTCGATGGCCTGCCGGGTCAGTTCGATGTTGAAGTTGGACACACCGATCTGGCGGGTCAGGCCCAGCGTCTTGGTTTCGGCCAGCGCGGTCATGTACTCGCGCAGTTCAACGCCATTGCCCGGCGCCGGCCAGTGGATCAGCAGCAGGTCGACGTAGTCGGTGCGCAACTTGGCCAGGCTGTCGCGCAGGCTCGGGATCAGCTTGTCGGCGGCGTAGTTGTCGACCCAGATCTTGGTGGTCAGGAACAGCTGGTCGCGCGGGATGCCGGATTCGGCGATGGCCTGGCCGACCTCGGCTTCGTTGCCGTAGATCTGCGCCGTATCGATCGCACGGTAGCCGACGTCGAGGGCGTTGCGCACCGAGTCGATGACGGTCTGGCCGGTCAGGCGGAAGGTGCCGACGCCAAAGGAAGGAACGCTCATGAGGGACTCCAGGGACTTCGTTGAGAGCCGGCGGGCTCGGGACAGGGCGAAGTGTGGGCGCTTTACATTTGTTGATTAAGCCGTGTATACGGGAAACGCTTTTGCAACGAGGTAAATAATGAAAACCACCCTGGATGAGCTGAAGGCCTTCGTGGCGGTGGTCGATGGTGGCTCGATCACGGCGGCGGCCGAGGCGCTGGAGCTGACCATCTCGGCCACCAGCCGCACCTTGGCGCGGTTGGAGGACAAGCTGCAGACCACGCTGCTGCGGCGGACCACGCGCCGGCTGGAACTGACCGAGGAGGGCGCGGCGTTCCTGGAGTACGCGCGCACGATCCTGGCCACGGTGGACGAGGCCGAGGAACAGATGGCGGCGCGGCGGCTGCAGCCGGTCGGGCGCCTGCGCGTGGACGCCGCCACGCCGTTCATGCTGCACGTGATCGTGCCGCTGCTGGAGGGCTTCCGCGAGCGCTACCCGCAGGTAGAGCTGGAGTTGAATTCCAACGAGGGCATCACCGACCTGATCGAAAAGCGCACCGATGTGGCGTTCCGCATCGGCGTGCTGCGCGATTCGAGCCTGCATGCGCGGCCGATCGGCCACAGTCGCATCCGCGTGGTGGCCAGCCCCGAATACCTGCGACGGCACGGCACGCCCACGCGCGTGGAGCAGCTGCGCCAGCACGACCTGCTGGGCTTCACCCAGCCCAGCTCCTTGAACGAATGGCCGCTGCAGGATGCCGATGGCGGGCCTTTCGTGATCGCGCCGGCCATCGCTTCATCCAGTGGCGAGACACTGCGGCAGATGGCGGTGGCCGGGTTGGGCATCGCCTGCCTGTCCGACTTCCTGACCCGCCAGGACCGGCGCGAGGGCCGACTGGTGCAGCTGTTCGGCAAACAGACGCAGGACGTGCGGCAGCCGATCAATGCGGTGTACTACCGCAACACCGCGCTGGCGGCGCGCATCACCTGCTTCGTCGACCACGTCACGCAGACGCTCGGCCAGCGCCCGTTCGATGAATAAAGATCGGTAGAGCCGGCCGCTGGCCGGCTTCCCCATCTGCCGGATCAGCGCTGCTGCCGGCCAGCGACCGGCACTACCGGCGGTTGTGCAGCGCGCGCCGGTTTCCGATATGCGCGCATGCCAGCAGCACGCCACCGCTGGCTGTCGCCACGCCGTGCCAGAGCAGCGATTCCTTCAACGGCAGGTACAGCGAGGCCGACAACAGCAGGATGGCGCCGACGCACGCCAACCGCAGGGGGCGCCAGTATCGATGCCGATGCGCCCCGGCCGAGGTACTCACCAAGGCCAGCGACGAGGCCAGCAGCGCGAACAGCCACTCCCAGCGCGACATCATCAGCAGCCATGTCATGGCGCCATGGCCGGGATGCTGGAACGAGCGCAGCGCCATCATCGTGGCCGGCACGAAGGCCAGCAGCAGGGGCAGGACGATGCAGTGGGCGGCGCAGGCCAGGGACAGCCAGGCCCCGGCAAGATCGAAGCGGGGGTGCCAGCGTGCCGAACGTGGCGGCTGGGCCAGGGCCCTTGCGGGCGTCGTGGGGATATGGTCCATAATGTTACATAGTAACAATAGGAATCTCCCCCATGAAGCGTTCTGCTGCTCTTTTCCTGCTGCTGGCGGCCAGCACCGCGCAGGCCCATGACGTCCGCCAGTTGGGTGCGCATGTGCACGGCCAGGCCACCGTCGATGTTGCGCTTGACCAGCAGACGCTGGAGTTCGCCCTGCAGGCCCCCGGCATCGGCATCCTTGATTTCGAGCGGCCGCCGGCCAACGCAGCCGAGCAGGCCGCGCTGGCGCGTGCGACTGCGCTGCTGCAGAGCGGCAGCTGGGTCACCCTGCCAACCGCGGCGGGCTGCCGTCTTTCCGGCAACGATGCCAGGGCCGAGGGCTTCGATGCGTCGGCTGCCGCGCCGCCGTCAGGCAGGCACCGGCACGCGGGGTTCAGCGCAACGCTGCAGTACCACTGCGCCAGGCCGGCCGAGCTGCGGGCCATGGTCGTGCGCCTGCCCGCACTGTTCCCGGGCCTGCACGAAGTGATCGTCAACAGCGCCACCGGACGTGGCCAGAACCGCAGCGTGTTGACTGCGGACAATCTGCGCGTGGTGCTGGCACCGTGAGCCTGCGACCGGTGATCGCGCTGGATGGCGTGCAGTTCGGCTATGGCCGGCGCCTGGTGCTGGATGTGCCGCGGCTGTGGATCGAGCAGGGCAGCAGCGTGCTGCTGCGCGGGATCAGCGGTGGCGGGAAGAGCACGCTGCTGGGCCTGCTGGCGGGCGTGTTGCTGCCCGGCAAGGGCAGCGTGGAGGTCGCCGGCCACGCACTGCAGGCGATGCGTGGCGCCGCACGCGACCGCTTCCGTGCCGACCACCTGGGCGTGATCTTCCAGCAGTTCAACCTGCTGCCGTTTCTCAGTGTGCGCGACAACATCGCACTGGGCCTGCGCTTCTCGCGCGTGCGCAGCGCGCGCATCAGCGGCCCGGTGGATGCCGAGATCACCCGCCTGCTGCAGGCCCTGCAGCTGGACCCGGCGCTGATGCAGCGGCGCGCAGGCACACTCAGCGTTGGCCAGCAGCAGCGCGTGGCGGCGGCACGCGCCCTGATCGGCCGCCCGGCGTTGCTGCTGGCAGATGAGCCAACCTCGGCGCTCGATCGCGACGCGGCCACCGCGTTCCTGCAGCTGATGTCTGCGCAGTGCCAGGCGGCCGGCACCACGGTGCTGGTGGTCAGCCATGACGACAGCCTGGAGCGGTTGTTCGACCGCACGATTGCCCTGTCTCAGATCAACCAGGCAGGTGCCGGCCATGCTTGAGCTTGCCTGGGCCAGCCTGCGCAGCCGTGCGTTGAGCGTGGGCCTGACCGTGCTGGTCATCACCCTCAGCGTGGTGCTGTTGCTGGGCGTCGAGCGCGTGCGCACGCAAGCACACGAAGGCTTCGCCAGCACCGTGTCCGGTACCGACCTGATCGTCGGTGCGCGTTCGGGGCCGGTGAACCTGCTGCTGTACTCGGTGTTCCATATCGGCGACCCGACCAACAACGTGTCCTGGCAGTCCTACCAGGCGCTGTCCGCAATGCCGCAGGTGAAGTGGGCGGTGCCGCTTTCGCTGGGCGATTCCTGGCGTGGCTACCGCGTGGTCGGTACCAGCGATGCCTATTTCGAGCACTACCGCTACGGCGCCGGGCACCTGCTTGCGTTCGCGAGCGGACGGCCGTTCGATGACCTGTATGACGTGGTGATCGGTGCCGAGGTGGCACAAGCACAGAAGGTCGTCCTCGGCGATGAGATCGTGCTGGCGCACGGCACCGGCGCGGTCAGCCTGGCCACGCATGCCGACAAGCCATTCCGTGTCGCCGGCATCCTGCAGCGCACCGGCACGCCGGTCGACTCGTCGCTGCTGGTCTCGCTGCCGGCCATCGAGGCGATCCATGTCGACTGGCGCTCGGGCGTGCAGCTGCGCCGCCAGAGCGTCAGCGCCGAGCAGGCGCGTCATCTGGACCTGACCCCGACCAGCATCACCGCCTTCATGCTCGGCCTGAACTCGCGCATTGCCACGTTCTCGGTGCAGCGCAGGATCAACGAGTACCCGGACGAGGCGATGCTGGCAATCCTGCCCGGCGTGACGCTGCAGCAGCTATGGCAGTCGCTGGGCACCGCCGAGCGGGCGCTGCGGCTGATCAGCGCGATGGTGGTGGCACTGGGCATGGTTTCGCTGGTGGCGCTGCTGGTTTCGACCCTGCAGGAGCGGCGGCGTGAGATGGCCATCCTGCGTGCCACCGGGGCACGGCCGGGTTACATCGCTGGCCTGCTCGTGGTGGAAGCGGTGGCGACCAGTGCGGTGGCGTGCGTGCTGGCCCTGTCGCTGCTGGTGGTCGCCAGCATTGCCGGGCGCGGCTGGGTACTGGCCACCTTCGGTTTGTCGATCAGCCATGTGTGGCCGGATGGCCGCGAGCTGGGATGGGTGGCGGGGGTGCTGCTGATCAGCACAGTGGCCGGGCTGGTGCCGGCATTGCTGGCTTACCGGCGCACCTTGGCCGATGGCCTTTCAGCGGGAGGCTGAGCATGCGATGGATGCGGGTAGTGCCGATGGTGCTGGCGCTGGCCGCCTGTGAGCGGCCGGTGGATACCGGTGTGCAGGCCTTGCCACCTGCGCCGATTGTCGACCGCGCTGACGCTTCGGTTGCGGCAGAGCAGGAGCTGGACTGGTTGCAGATGATGCCCGAGGACGAACTGGCCGCGCTGGAGCGGGGCGAGGGCCCGGAGGTCGAGCACAACGGCAACCGGCGCATGCCGCAGTTCGGCACCTTCCGCACCGTGGACACGGTCCTGCAGCGACCGGTGCGCCTGCCAGGCTACGTGGTACCTCTAGCCAATGCGCAGGACGGGCGGCTGACCGAATTCCTGTTCGTGCCGTACTACGGCGCCTGCATCCACGTGCCGCCGCCGCCGCCGAACCAGATCGTGCACGTGGTGCTGCCGCGCCCGATCGAGATGCCGGACATGTACTCGCCATTCTTCCTGGCCGGCACCCTGCGTGCCGAACGGCTGGATGACGATCTGGCCGGCTCGGCCTACACCATGCGCGATGCGGAGCTGAGGCCGTATGAACCGTAGCCCCCTTTTGCTCATGCTGGGATGCCTGTGGCTGGCGGGCTGTACGTCGCCGGGCGGCGATGCCGTGGCGGTCGTGCCGCAGGACAAGCCGGCGCGCTCGGCCACGGCCGAAGCCCCCATCGACCGTTGGGACACGTTACGGCCCGACGAAGTGACCTATCAACGCCCACCCCCGCAGATCGGCCTGTCACGCAATGGCATGGACGGGGTGGGCGGGCTGATCGACGACACCGGCTCCGGCACGCCACCGGGACAGCAGATCGATCATTCCAGCCCGGACCGCGCAAGACAGTTCGGTTCTTCGCAGGTGGTCGATGCTGCCGATGGCCGCGCGGTGGACCTGGATGGCTACGTGGTACCGCTCGGCACCAACGATGCCGGCCTGGTGGATGAACTGCTGTTCGTACCGTTCTACGGTGCCTGCATCCACGTGCCGCCACCGCCGCCGAACCAGATCATCCACGTGACCCTGGCGACGCCGATCACGCTGGGCGATCTGTGGGATCCCTACCGGCTTGTCGGCCGCCTGCAGGTGAAGCGCTTCGACGCGGACATCGCCAGCGCCTCCTACGATGCTGCTGCGGCCACGCTGACGGCGATCCACAACTGATGCGCCGGCGCTGGATCATTGCTGCGGGGATACTGCTGGGCGCAGTTGTGCTGCTGGTTTGGTGGCAGCGCGCCCCCACCGCGCCGCCGTCGGTCGCATTTCCGGCGCCTTCTTCCGATGCCCGCCAGCGCATCGAACAGCGCCTGGCTGATGACCACGCCTTCCGCAACGACGTGCTGTTCCTGCTCGCGGCAACAGTGCGCGACCGCTGCCAGCCGGCGCAGGCAGGTCTGTTGGCGCGCATGGCCAATCGTGCATCGCTGCCGGTGCTGGCGGCGGTGAGTGCGGTGACCCAGCAGGACCCATCGCTGGACCGGCCGATCTACCAGTACATCCAGCATCGCGCTGATGCGACGCCGTGCGGCCAGCCGCTGCAGATGCCGCTGGCCGGTGGGCGCAGCATGGCCGTGGACATCGAACAGTACGCACGCACGTTCCCGGACAGCTACTTCGACCCGCAGCGCAGCAGCGAACCACGGGATTTTGATGGGGTGTCGTTGCAGCAGCGGGCCGGCAATGCCTGCAACAGCGTGGTGTATTCGGTGTTGCCGCTGGGTGGCACCGATTGGCGGTGCAGCAGCCTGCGCGCCAATGCCCGGGCGCGGGTGCGCGGGCTGTGCGAGGACGAACTGCGGCGCCGGCATGGGAATACAGGTGGGGAGCTGGACATGGCCGTAGGGCAGGGCATGCAGGCGGCCGTGGTATCAACCATCGCCGCGCTGCCGGAAGACTGCCGGTGATGATCCCTGACACCGGCCACACTCGGCAGGAGCGGCGCGGCAACATGAACATTGGCCGGACCCCAATCTGAACCGGTGGTACTGTCTCCATAACTATACCGGATATCCTGTATAGTTTTGGTGGTACTTCATCCCATCAGGTTCTCCCATGGCTCTGTCCCAGCCCTTGGCCGGCGCTCCGGCCCTGTCGCGTGCCCGTCGCTGGGCACTGTTGTTCACCGTCGCCGCCGGCCTGCTGCTGGTCACGCTGGATAACTCGGTGCTCTACACCGCACTGCCCACACTGACTGGGGAACTCTCGGCCAGCGCCGGCCAGGCGCTGTGGATCATCAATGCCTATCCACTGGTGATGGCCGGCCTGCTGCTGGGGGCGGGCACGCTGGGCGACCGCATCGGCCACCGCCGCATGTTCCTGATCGGCCTGGTGGTGTTCGGCGTCGCCTCGCTGGCAGCGGCGTTCGCCGACTCCGCAGCGCAGCTGATTGCCGCACGTGCGTTGCTGGCGGTCGGCGCGGCCGCGATGATGCCGGCCACGCTGGCGCTGATCGGCCTGAGCTTCCACGAAGAGCGCGAACGCAACATCGCGATTGCCATTTGGGGTTCGGTGGCCATCGTCGGTGCGGCGCTCGGCCCGATCATCGGTGGCTGGCTGCTGCAGCATTTCTGGTGGGGCTCGGTGTTCCTGATCAACGTGCCGGTGGTCGTGGTCGCGTTCGTGGCCACGCTGCTGCTGGCACCGGAAGGCCAGCGCGACACCTCGCGGCCGTGGGACCTGGTTTCGTCGCTGCTGGCTCTGGCGGCACTGTCCGGCCTGGTGCTGGCGATCAAGTCGCTGATCGCGACGCCGCCGTCGTATGCGCTGGGCGCAGGCGCGCTGCTGCTGGCCGTCATCAGTGGTGCGGCGTTCGCACGCCGCCAGCAGCAGTTGCCGTACCCGCTGCTGGACTTCGCGATCTTCCGTAATCCGGCGTTCCTGGCCGGCACGCTGTCGGCGGTGTTCACCCTGTTCGCGATGGCCGGCCTGCAGCTGGTCACCACCCAGCGCTTCCAGCTGGTGGCAGGCTTTTCGCCGCTGCAGGCGGGCCTGCTGGTGTCGGTGGCCGCGCTGGGCAGCCTGCCCAGTGCGCTGCTGGGCGGCAGCATCCTGCACCGGGTGGGCCTGCGCCCATTGATCTGCGGTGGCCTGGCTGCGGGCGCGCTGGGCGTCGGCGTGGTGGCGTTCGGCTTCCCGCACGGCCTTGGCTGGGTGGTCGCCGGTATGGCCATCACCGGCTTCGGTATGGGCGCGGCCATCTCGGTGGCGTCCACGGCCATCCTCAACAATGTGCCGGCGCACCGTGCGGGCATGGCGTCTTCCGTGGAAGAAGTGTCCTACGAGTTCGGTGGCCTGTTGGCTGTGGCGATGCTGGGCAGCCTGAGCGCAGCGATGTACAGCGCGTTCCTGCCGGTCTCGGCCGATATGCCCGCGCTTGCCCGCGAGGGTTTCACCCAGGCGCTGCATGCCGCGCGCGAGAGCGGGCAGGGTGATTGGTTCGCACTGGCTGCGGCGGCATATGACCGTGGCTACCAGAGCGTGCTGCTGGTGATCACGGCGGTACTGGCGCTGGGCGCGACGATCCTGGCGCACCTGCTGCGTGGCCGGGCCGGCAGCCGTGAGGGCGCCGCCGATCGCGTAAAATGACGCCATGAGAACCAGCAAGCGCGACCGCATCCTCGACGCTGCCGTCAACGTGATCAATCGTGACGGCGTGCGTGCGGTGACCTTCGAGTCGGTGGCGGCCGAGGCCAAGCTGACCCGCGGCGGCCTGCTGTACCACTTTCCCTCGCGCGAGGCGCTGCTGCGCGGGATCGACGAGTACCTGGCGCAGGCCTGGGAGGCGTCCATGGAAACGCTGCTGGGCAAGCGTGCGGACGAAGCCTCGGCGCTGGAGCGTTACCAGACCTTCGTGCGCGTGTCGGCCCAGAGCGCCACCCGTGCCGAACTGATGTTCATGCTCGAATCGGCCGACCCGGAGGCGGGCGAGCGTCCGTGGGGCCCGGCGGTTCAGCGCTGGGCACCGTCCGCGCCGGAGGCCGGGAATGTGGATCCGACGACGCTCGACAATTTCGTGGCACGTCTGGCCGCCGACGGCCTGTGGATCTACGAGGCGATGTACGAAGGGCAGCTGGATGAAGGCGTACGTGCCCAGGTGGCCGAGCGCATCGCCGGGCTGCTGGCAAAGTCTGACGGCACGTCCAGTTGAGCGGCCGGCCGGCGCGCCGACATCGCCCGTGGTAGAGCCGACCGCGGGTCGGCTGCTCTGCGGCCAAGCCATGAAAACCCCGCGCTTTGCGCGATGGTCGGCCAGCGGCCGACCCTACCCTGACGCAATTACCGAGCCTGCGTGGCGCTCGCGTCCAGCCACGCCCTGGGCGATGCCCCCAGCCGCTTGCGGAACGCCTTCGACAGTGACGGGGTATCGGCAAACCCCACCTCGATCGCCACCTGCTTGACCGCCACGCCGGCCCGCAGCTGCGCGCAGGCCAGGCTCAGCCGCCAGTCCAGCAGATAAGCGGCCGGCGTCGCCTGCATCACCTCCTTGAACACGGCCGCGAACGCACTGCGCGACATGCCGGCGGTCGCGGCCATGCGCGGCAGCGTCCATTCGTCCTGCGGCGCCTGGTGCATCGCCACCAGCGTACGAGCCAGCCGCGCATCGGACAGCCCGCGCATCAGCCCATGGCTGACGCCCGCTGCATCCGGATGATCGACCACCCAGCGCAGGATCTGGATCAGCGCGACCTCGAACAGGCGGTTGGTCAGCAGCCGTGAACCGCAGCGCTGGCGATCGGCCTCGGCAAACAGCAGCTGCAGGGTGTCATCCAGTTCGCCGATGGCCGCCAGCGGCACCACCATCACCGGTGGCAGCGACTGCACGATCGGATTGCGCGCACCGCCATCGAAATCCAGCGTGGCGCAAGTGAAATCCGGGCCATCCAGCGGCGCGTTGAAGAACACATGGTGCAGCGGCTGCGGGTACAGCAGCAGGCTGGGTGTGTCGATCTTCAGCCGGGGCAGCGCGATATCGCCGTCGGGATGGCGGACTTCCATTTCACCCTGGCGCAGGATGTGCAGGAACGCACGACCGGGCTGCGGCTCGAAGACATGCTGCCCGCACAGCGGGCCACTGTGGAACAGCGCCGCCTGCACCCGGAAGCGTTCCAGCAGGGAGGAGAGGCGATCTGGCGCAGGGGCGGCGGGCATGCTCATGGACGTATGGACAACATGTGTGGCGAATTACGACTGATGCGTCCGGAGAGTCTCCCTAGGATGAGCGGGTCGTCCAATCCCGGGCGCTTTCCCAAGGAGATCCACCATGTCCCGTGTCCCCCTGATCGATGCCGCCAACACCACCGCCGAACGCCAGGCCCTGCTGGGCCAGGTCAACGCCGCCTTTGGCGCCACCCCGGCCATGTTCCGCGCCGTAGCCAATTCGCCGGCCGTGCTGAAGAGCATGTGGGGTTCGTTCGGCGCACTCGGTGGCGGTCGCCTGTCGCCGCTGCTGGGCGAGCAGATCGCCGTGGCCATTGCCAACCGCAATGCCTGCGAGTACTGCCTGGCCGCGCACACGGCACTGGGCCGCAAGGCCGGCGCCAGCAGCGAGCGGATGGCTGCCGCGCAGATCGGCCAGTCCAGTGACCCGGCGACCGCCGCTGCCCTGGACTTCGCGCTGAAGGTGGTCGAGCAGCGTGCGCAGATCGCCGATGGCGACGTGCAGGCGCTGCGCGCGGCTGGCTTCGATGATGAGCAGATCGTGGAGATCCTCGCGCATGTGGCGCTCAACCTGTTCACCAACTACGTCAACGTCGCGTTCGACGTGCCGGTGGACTTCCCGAAGGTCGCGCTGCGCTGAGGTCTACCGGGCCGGGGGCGCTGTGCTCCCGGCCATCTTCAGCGGGCGTGGCCGTCGTCCGCCTGCAGCCGCTCCGGATGGGTATATACATTGAACCCGCTCTCCCGCGCGAACCCGACCAGGCACAGGCCGGCGCTGCGGGCCAGGTCGATCGCCAATGCGGTCGGTGCCGAGACTGCAGCCAGCACGCTGGCACCGGCGCGCACCGCCTTGCTGACCATTTCGTAGCTGGCCCGGCTGGAAATCACCAGCAGGCCGCCTTCAATGGTGTGTTCGTTGTAGTGCAGCGCGCCGATCAGCTTGTCCAGCGCGTTGTGGCGGCCGACGTCCTCGCGGACCCAGCCGATGCGCCCACTGGCATCGGCCCAGGCGGCGGCGTGGATGGAGCCGCTCACCGCATTCATCGGCTGGTGCTGCGCCAGCGTGGCCACCGCGCGCTGCAGAGCGGCGGCGGCATAGCTGCGTCGTTCGCGGACCTGCGGCAGTGGGCGCAGCACTTCCTCCAGCTGGCGCGTGCCGCACAGGCCACAGCCACCACGGCCGGGCAGCAGGCGTCCATTGGCCGGGTCCAGGTCGGCACCGGATGCCTCCTCGGCCACGGTCATCTGTAATTCGATGCCTTCCAGCTGCGGGCGGATCTCGATCGACAGCAGCTGCGAGGGCGTGTCGATCAGGCCCTCGCTGAGCGAGAACCCGAGCGCGAAGTCTTCCAGGTCGCACGGGGTGGCCATCATCACTGCAAAGGGGGCATCGTTGTAACGCAGCGCCACCGGCACTTCTTCGGCCACCATGTCGACCTGCTGCTGTTGCCTGCCGCCGCGCCAGCGCTGCAAGGGGCGCTGGGCGGTGCCGGCAGGCGGGATGTGCGGCGGGATCGAATAAGGCATGCAGCGCGTCCGGGCAAGGGGGAAACGCGGGCGGGCCACCGCCTGCGGTTTCGAGGATAGCGCAGTGGTCGCGTACAGACGCGGCTGTAACCGTTGCCCTGGCAGGTTGTGCTGAAAACAGCCAGTGCCCTCTGGCGAAGCGGCGTGGGCCGTGCTTGACTGTGGGGCTTGCTGCGCAGCCGAAACGACCGCCCGCCGGCGTCGTGCCGTTCGTTGTAGCGTTCCTCCCGCCGACCTGCCTTGGCATGCTGGCCACGTTGAATGGAACGCCAGTCTCGCCGTGGCGCGAGGCGCCGGCAGCCGCCAGTTCCCCGCAACGGGCATCGCCGCCGATGCCTGACCCGTTGCGTCCCCCCATTGCGTGATTTCCTGCAGGCGCTCAAGCGCCTGCCATGACTGTTCGACTTTTTCTCGACTCTGCCTGCGACTTCGATGCGCGGGCGGCGGGCTGCGTTGCCCGACTCTGCAAAGGAATCACTCCCTATGCACCGTACTCTCTCCCTCGGCCTGCTGCTGGGCACCGTGTTTGCCACGACCGCCTGTGCACGTGCCGCCGAAGAATCCGCCGCCGCACCGATCGCCAGCGCAGCATCGGTGGCACCGATCCAGGCCAGCCCGGCCAAGGTCGATCCGGCCTTGCCGGTGGCCATCGTGCACAAGACCGCCAGCTGTGGTTGCTGCGGCATCTGGGTCGACCACCTGAAGGCCGCGGGCTTCCAGGTCGAGGTGCGCGACACCGATGACATGAATCCGATCAAGGTTCGCCTGGGCGTGCCGGTCGGCAAGGCCTCCTGCCATACCGCCGAGATCGGCGGGTATGTGGTCGAGGGCCACATACCGGCCGAGGACATCAAGCGCCTGCTGGCCGAACGCCCGGCCGCGCGCGGGCTGGTGCTGCCCGACATGCCGGCCGGTTCGCCGGGCATGGAAATGCCGGATGGCTACGTGCAGCCGTATACCGTCGAGCTGGTGCGCACCGACGGCAGCACCGAGCCGTTTGCCCGGCACGGACAGGGTGGCTGATGGACGGCGGGTGCCGGTCGTCCTGACCGGCACTCTTCGACGCGTCCTGTGTAGAGCCGAGCCCACGCTCGGCTGTTGTCGGCCGGCAAGACGAGCATGGGCTCGGCTCTACAGGATCTGCAGAATCAGCGTGCCGTGGCCGTTTCCTTGGCCAGCTGCGCGTCGAACTTCTTCTCGGCCGCATCCGCGTAGGCTTTGCAGCTCAGTACCTTCTCGCTGGCGTTGCTGCCAGCAGCATAGTTCCAGTTGCTGGCGCCCGGATGCGGGGTCAGCAACAGGTCGCAGGGCAGGCCGCGCACCGTAGCGAAGCTGCGTCGGTAGTCCTCGACCAGGCGGGGATAGCGGGCATTGCCCTGCAGCTGGTAGCCCGGCGCGCTCAGGCTGTCGGCATAGGCGATGCGCACCGGCTTGCCATCGCGCGTATCGGTCCAGGTCCAGGCGGTGCTGCCCGGGGTGTGCCCGGGCATGAAGTAGGCGGTGAACTCGATGCCGCCCAGCTTAACGACCTCCCGATCCATGACGATGCGGTCTGCATTGACCGGTGGAAACGTGATTTCGTCGCCGAAATGAAGGTCGTCGCTGCCGCCTCGGGCCAGCAGCACTGCGGTTTCGGCGTTCACGACCACCTGCGCCCCCGTGCGGCGCTTGATCTCGGCCACAGGGCCGGCGTGGTCGGTGTGCGCGTGGCTGAGCAGGACCATGCGCAGGGGACCGGTATTGGTTCCGCTGGCCTTCATGTTGGTCAGGAGGTAAGAGGCCATTTGCGGCATGCCACCATCGATCAGGACGAGGCCATCAGCCGTCTGGACCAGCAGTGCCGTCAGGTCATGCGTGCCGATCTGCCAGGTGTGATCGGCGATCTGCAACGGCGCCATCGGTTGCAGCCAGGAAGGGTCCACCGTGTAGGCCTGCAGCTGTGGCAGCGATGCGTCGGCGGCGGCGCCGTCGAAGGTGATGAGCGTGGCGGCCAGGGCGAGCGACGAGAGGCGAAGGTGCATGATGGAAAGAAGGTCGAAAGAGAGGAGGATGACGTTAACACGCACCTGGCGGCGCGCAGTTTCGCGAATAACTCATGGCTCCGATAAGGCGGCCTCGGTATCGGCAGCCGATTGTTCGGCCGATCTGGACTGTGAATCCATGTACACGGGCTGGAGCGAAGAATCGGCCGGGGCTAGCCTGTTCTCAGGCTCAAGGAGGTGGACCATGCATGTGCTCATGGTGATGCTCGGTGGCGTGCTCCTGCTGGGGGTGTTCCTGCTGTTTGGCCAACTCTGGAGCGTGGGCACCTCGCAGCTGCGCACGGCGCTGATCGCCTTCATCGCCACCTGGCTGCTGGTGGCCGTCGCCAACATGTGGGTGGGGGTCAGCAAGGCCGGTTATACGGTACGCGAGGAGCTGCCGATCCTGTTGCTGGTGTTCGCCGTGCCGGCGCTGCTGGCCGGGTTGCTGTACTGGCGCCTGGCGCGCTGAAGGCGTTGCATGCGTACCCGACCGCGCCTGCCCGCGCTGCGCCACCGAGATGGTCACCATGCCCGCGTGACCTACGAAGAACTGTTCTTCGATCTGGTCTACGTATTTGCGGTCACCCAGCTCAGTCACCACCTGTTGCACCACCTGGACCTGGCTGGCGTGCTGCAGACCCTGGTGCTGTGGTTCGCAGTCTGGCTCGGCTGGCAGTACGCGTGCTGGGTCAGCAACTGGTTCGACCCGCAGGCGCCGCGCATCCGCGGCTTGCTGTTCACCACAATGCTGTTGGCGTTGTTGATGTCCTCGTCCATCCCCGAGGCGTTTGCCGAGCGTGCGTGGATCTTCGCCGGAGCGTACGCCACGATGCAGGTCGGACGCACCGCGTTCGTGCTGTTCGAGGTCGGCCGCAACCATCCGTTGGCGCCTAACTTCCGTCGCATGCTGGCCTGGGTCAGCGTCTCGGCCTGCTTCTGGCTGGCCGGCGCAGTGGCCGAGGGCAATCTGCGGCTGGCACTGTGGGCGGTGGCAGTTGCCTGCGAATACATCTCGCCGATGTTCGGCTTCGCCTTCCCGGGCATGGGTCGTTCGCACACCCGCGACTGGACCATCGAAGGGGGGCACCTGGCCGAACGCTGCCAGCTGTTCGTCATCGTCGCGCTGGGTGAGACGATGCTGGCCACCGGTGGCGTGCTCAGCAACGTCGAGCATTGGAGCCTGGAAGTGGTTTCAGCGGTGCTGGCCACCTTCGCCGGCACGATTGCCATGTGGTGGCTGTACTTCGGCATCTCCAGCCACGATGCCACTGAGGCCATCACCCACGCCGAAGACCCCGGAAGGATGGGCGCCAACTTCCACTACGTGCATGCATTGCTGATCGCCGGCATCATCGCCACGGCGGTGGGCAATGATCTGGTCATGGACCATCCGGGGGTGGCCGCCACCAAGGTTTACGCCAGCGTGATGGTGGCAGGCCCGCTGATCTATCTGCTGGGCAGTGCCCTGTACAAACGCGTGGTCTATGGGCACGCGCCGCGCTCGCATCTGCTGGGCGCGGTGGCGCTGCTGGTGCTGGGGCTGGGGCTGATGCTACCGCACGTGCACCTGCTGGCCGCCGGATGGCTGACCAGCCTGGTGCTGCTGGGCGTGGGGCTGCTGGATACGCGATTGAAGCGCCGCTTGCTGCGGGCGTGATCCGTTGGGTCCGCCCACTGCTTCAGCCTTCACGGAGCGCGAGCGCGGCGCAGTGCCTGAGGGTCGACGCTACCGCCTCCGGCCAGCACGCGGATTGCTGGCAGGCCAGGTAAGCGCTGCGGCCATCACTGCAAGCTTGCCGATTGTGTTCATATTGCGGGCGGTGCCGTGCTGGGCATAGGGCACCCGCAAGCGCGAGTCGGCCATGCCGGCACCGTAGTGGATGAAGATCTCGCGCGTGCCGAGTGCAAGCTGTTCGTCGCGCCGGCCGGTCACGCCGTCCAGCGGATCGGCAGGCAGGCTGCCGTCGAGGAACAGGGCGACCACACGGTTGCCGGCCGCCTGCGCAAACGGGTTGCGTGCCACCACACCGGCAATCTCGTTGGCCGAGCGCACCAGCACGCCCACCGGCTTGCCGGCATAGGCCTGGAGCCGCTGGCCGAGGGCCTGGCGCACGCCTGTTTCGTCGAGCGAGCTGCGCAACACCACGTTGCCGCTGGCGATGTACGTGCGGACATCGGCGAAGCCTGCGTCCTCGCACATTGCCACCAGTTCGCGCATCGGCAGCTTGCCGGTGCCGCCGACGTTGACCGCGCGCAGCAGCGCGACGTGGACGTTCATGGCGTACCCGCCTGCAGGCGGTCGTACATGCGCACCAGGTCAACCAGGGTGCGTGCGCCCATCTTGCGCATCACCTGCGCACGGCGCACCTTCACCGTGATCTCGCTGACGCCCAGATCGCCGGCAATCTGCTTGTTGAGGCGGCCGCGCACCACGCCATCGACCACCTCGCGCTCGCCGGCATTGAGGGTGTGCCAACGCAGCTGTAGCGCGCCGAGCGCCTCGTCCTCGCGGCGGCGCTGGCGGTCGATCTCGATGCCCTTGTGGATGGCATCAAGCAGTTCCTGGTCACGGAAGGGCTTGGTGAGGAATTCGATGGCGCCGTCCTTGATCGCGTTGACGCCCATCGCGATGTCGCCGTGGCCGGTGATGAACACCACCGGAAGCTGCAGGCCGTGGTTGCCCATCGTGCGATGGAATTCAAGACCGCTCTGGCCGGGCATGCGCACGTCCAGCACGAGACATGCCGGTGCGTCTTCCAGCGCGTGTTCGAGGAAGGCCTGGGTGGAGGCGAAGGCCCGCACCTGCAGGCCCATCGAGGCCAGCAGGTCTTCCAGTGCCGCGCGCACCGACGGATCGTCGTCGACCACATAGACGATGGGTGCCGGATCGGGGTTGGCGGCAGTCGGCTTACGCATGGTGGGCGTCCGTGGCAATGGGCAGGTCGAACACAAAGCAGGCACCGCCGCCTGCCGGTCGTTCGGCACGGATCTGGCCGTCGTTGGCTTCGATCATCGAGCGGCTCAGGCTGAGACCCAGCCCCAGACCGTGCGACTTGGTGGTCCAGAAGGCATCGAAGACGCGTTCGGGATGGTCGGCGGGCAGGCCGACGCCGCGGTCACGCACACTGAGGCTGACCCGCTGGCCGTCGCGCCGGGTCAGCAGGGACAAGCGGCGGTCGGCGGTGGGCACGGTCTCCATCGCGTCCACCGCATTGAGGATCAGGTTGCCGATCACCTGCTGTACCTGCACGCGGTCGGCCTGCACCGGTGGCAGCTCGGCGTCCAGCAGCAGCGCCACGGCCACGCCATGCCGGTCCAGCTCGCTGCGCGACAGCGCCAGCATTTCCTCCACCGCCTGGTTCAGATCGAAGGCGCGTCGCTGCGGTGCCGCGCCCTGGGTCAGGCCACGGATGCGGGCGATCACGTCGCCTGCGCGGTGTGCATCGGCGAGGATGCGGGCCACGGTCTGGCGGGCCTTGTCCACGTTCGGTGGGTCCTGCGCGAGCCAACGCTGGCAGGCTTCGGCGCTGCTGGCGATGGCCGCCAGCGGCTGGTTCACTTCATGCGCGATGGAGGTGGTGAGCTCGCCCACGGTGGAGGCGCGCGCTACCCGCAGCAGGCGGCCCTGTGCTTCCTGCACGGCGGCCTTGGCCGCTTCCATGTTCAGGGCAAGGTAGGTTGTGATGCCGATCACCAGCATGCCGATGACCGAATTGACCAGGCCGATGCGGTAGGTGCCGAAGCGGGTCAGGAAGAAGCTCACCCCGGTCAGCGCGATGCAGGCCAGGGCAAGCGTGATCAACCCGCGTGCGCCCAGCACGCGCGATGCGGCCAGAATGACCGCCGCGTAGAAGCAGGCAGCGGCAACCGCGTAATCGGTGACGGTGTCGATCAGGAAGATCGCCGCCATCACGACGATCAGGACCAGCAGCACCAGTGGGCGGCGGGGCGACAGCGATGGCATCGGGGAAGCTCCCTGGCGTGGGCGGAAAGGATAGCAAAGCCGCCATCGGTGGATGCCGACCCTGTTCGGCACCGGTCAAAGCGATGCCTGGTAGTGCCGGCCGCTGGCCGGCATCTGCAGGGTGCTTCCGGAGATCATGAGGTTGCCGGCCAGCGGCCGGCACTACCGCAGTGGTGGGCATGCCGAGGCGATGCACGGGGCGTCCGGAGATCATCAGGTCGTCGGCCAGCGGCCGCCACTACTCCTCCAGGCCGGCGTTCCAGAACCCCTGCAGGACGCCGGGCGTGGTCGCCAGCGTGGCCAATACCGCATCGAGTTCGCCGGCATCGACGGTGGTGGCATACAGCACCGCTTCGATCTCCACGTCGCGCTCGCCAAACGGGCGCTGGTCGACCGCGCGCACCGGGTACTGCGCCTGTTCAAGCAGCAGCAACAGCTGGTCCAGTACCTCGGCCTGCTGCTCGCGCTGGCAGACCACGTTGATCGCATAGGTTGCCTCGCTGAACGCTTCCGGCAGCGGCTGCCGATGGATGCGGTTCACCACCGGCCGCAGCAGGGTGTTGGCGGCCAGCACGAACACCGCGGCGAGCACTGCTTCGGGCAGCAGCTTGATACCGGCACATGCTCCCACCGCCGCCGATCCCCACAGGGTGGCGGCGGTGTTCAGGCCGGACACCTGCGCGCCGTCCTTCATGATCGCGCCGGCACCAAGGAAGCCGACGCCGGAGATCACATAGGCCACCACATGCAGCGGTGACGGTGGGCCGCCGTACAGGTCATGGAAGCGCACCGCCAGATCGACGAACACCGCCGCACCCACCGCCACCAGCGTGTTGGTACGCAGGCCGGCGGTGCGTTGCCGCAGCTGCCGTTCCAGGCCGATGATCGTGCCCAGCACGAACGCCACCGACAGGCTGATCAGCGAGCTGAGCGTGGCGCCGGCGTTGAACGCCGGCAGGTTCGGATTGATGTCCATTGTGTTTCTCCCTGGACAAGCGGCGGGCGCTTACTGCCAGCCGTAACGACGGATGTAGAACCGCTTCAGCGCAGTGGTCAGCACCGCGTAGCCGAACAGGATGGCCACCAGGAAAGGCCAGTAGCCGGCCGGCAGCGCCTGCAGCTTGAAGTAGCCGGCCAGCGGGCTCATCGGCAGGGCCACGCCAATCGCCATGATCAGGCCGGTCACCAGCAGCAGTGGCGGCGCGGCGATGCTCTGCAGGAACGGCACCTTCGGCGTGCGGATCATGTGCACGATCAGGGTCTGGGTCAGCAGGCCGACCACGAACCAACCGGACTGGAACAGACCCTGGTCGGCCGGCGTGCGTGCATCGAACACGTACCACATCAGCGCGAAGCAGGTCAGGTCGAAGATCGAGCTGATCGGCCCGAAGAACACCATGAAGCGGCCGATGTCCGCCGGGTTCCACTTCAGCGGCCTGCGCACCAGCTCCTCGTCCACGTTGTCGAACGGAATGGCGATCTGCGAGATGTCGTACAGCAGGTTCTGCACCAGCAGCTGCAGCGGCAGCATCGGCAGGAACGGCAGGAACGCGGAGGCCACCAGCACCGAGAACACATTGCCGAAGTTGGAGCTGGCGGTCATGCGGATGTACTTCAGCATGTTGTTGAACGTGCGCCGGCCCTGGATGACGCCTTCCTCCAGCACCATCAGGTTCTTCTCCAGCAGGATGATGTCGGCGGCCTCCTTGGCGATGTCCACCGCACTGTCCACGCTGATGCCGATATCGGCCGCGCGCAGCGCCGGTGCATCGTTGATGCCGTCGCCGAGGAAGCCGACCACCTTGCCCTGTGCGCGCAGTTCGCGCACCAGGCGCTCCTTGTGCAGCGGCGTCAGCCGCGCGAACACGCGATGGTGGTGCAGCGCCCGCGACAGCGCGCCGTCGTCCATGCGCTCGATCTGCGGCCCGGTCAGGATGGTGTCGGCATCCAGTCCCACCTGTGCGCACACACGGGCGGTCACCAGTTCGTTGTCGCCAGTGAAGACCTTGACCTCGACGCCGTGTGCGGCCAGCGCCTGCAGCGCCTGCGCGGCCGATTCCTTCGGCGGGTCCAGGAAGGCCACGTAGCCGACCAGGGTCAACCCGCACTCGTCCGCCTGCGAGTAGGTGGTCTGGCTGGCTGCGGTCTCCTTCATCGCCACCGCCACCACGCGCAGGCCCTGTTCGTTCAGTTCCTCGGTGGTCTGCCGCACCCGCGCCAGGCGGCGCTCGTCCAGTGGCATGTCCTGGCCGTTCTCGCGCACGGTGCTGCACACCGCCAGCATCTCTTCCACGGCTCCCTTGCAGATCAGCTCATGGTGGTCCTCGCGCTCGGAGACCACCACCGACATGCGGCGGCGCTCGAAGTCGAACGGGATCTCATCCACCTTGTGGTAGTCCTGCGACAGCCGCAACGAACTCTGCAGCTCCACGTGCTCCAGCACCGCGCGGTCGAGCAGGTTGATCAGGCCGGTCTGGAAGTGACTGTTGAGGTAAGCGAACTTCAGTACGTCTTCCGAATCCTGGCCGAACACATCGGTGTGGCGCTCCAGCGCGATCCTGTCCTGGGTGAGCGTGCCGGTCTTGTCGGTGCACAGCACTTCCATCGCGCCGAAGTTCTGGATGGCATCCAGGCGCTTGACGATCACCTTGCGCCGCGACAGCAGCACCGCGCCCTTGGCCAGGGTGGAAGTGACGATCATCGGCAGCATTTCCGGCGTCAGGCCCACCGCCACCGACAGCGCGAACAGGAACGCCTCGGTCCAGTCGCCCTTGGTCCAGCCGTTGATCAGCAGCACGAATGGCACCATCACCAGCGCGAAGCGGATCAGCAGCCAGCTGACACTGTTGACGCCGGCCTGGAACGCGGTGGGCGCACGGTCGGTGGCGGTGCTGCGCTGGGCCAGCGTGCCGAAGTAGGTGCGGTTGCCCGTGGCCAGCACGATGGCGGTGGCCGTACCGGACACCACGTTGGTACCCATGAACAGCAGGTTGTGCTGTTCCAGCAGGCCGGCCAGGCCATCGCCCGGGTGCGCGAACTTCTCCACCGGCAGCGATTCGCCGGTCATCGCTGCCTGCGCCACGAACAGGTCCTTGGCGGTCAGCACGCGGCAATCGGCCGGAATCATGTCGCCTGCCGACAGCACAATGTGGTCGCCGGGTACCAGTTCGCGGATAGGCAGGTCCAGCAGGCGTGCCGGGCGGCGGCTGTGCAGGTGCGCGCCGAAGTACTGGTCGGCCACATCCGCAGCCTCGGTGCCGGGATTGCGGCGCAGAACGCGCGCAGTGTTGCCGACCAGTGCCTTCAGCCGCTCGGCAGCACGGTTCGAGCGACCCTCCTGCACGAAGCGGATCAGCGTGGACAGCAGCACCATCGCACCGATGACGATCGTCGCCTTGATGTCCTCGGTCAGCCAGGACACCGCCGCCAGCACGGTCAGCAGCAGGTTGAACGGATTGCGGTAGCACTGCCACAGGTGGCGCCACCACGGCAGCGGCTTCTCGTGATCCACCTCGTTGGGGCCGAGCGTGGCCAGTCGCTCCTCGGCCTCATGCGGGCTGAGGCCATCGGCATGTGATTCCAGCGTGGTCAGCAGCTCGGCTTCGTCCTGCTGGGCGAGGGTGACCAGGCCGGTGGTGAGCGCGAACGGCGCGGCCTCGGCGCTGCCAGGGCCGAAGCCGGCTTCGGGCATCGCACGGCGGCGGAACAGGTTGCCTGCGCGGCGGCTGCGCAGGAAGGCGTTGAACCAGGCGTTGAGCAGGCTCATGGGACGCTCCTCGAATGTCAGAGCCGGCCGCAGCCGGAACACGAACGGAATGGGTGAGACAGATCAGGCGTGGCGCATGGCCAGCACCGCCGGCGACCACGGCTGCATGCGCAGGCGCTGGCTGCCACCGATGCACAGTGGCTTCATCGCGTCGCGCAGGGGATAGGGCAGGTGCCGCAGCACGTTGATGCGTTCGCTGATCGGCAGCAGCGACAGCGCGTCGGCCACCACGCGTGGCGAACCGAGCGACAGCGAACGGGCGAACATCACGGGGCCGTGTTGCAGCAGCTGGCTGCGCAGCGCGGCGACATCGCGCTCGCCGATCAGGCGGCGCAGCGTGATGTAAAGGATCTTGTAGGACATGGGGGTGATCTCCAGGCAGGCGGCGCCTGGCGGCCCCCCGTCACTCAAGCAGGCAGGGACCGGCGGGCAGGCGCCAGGAACAGGCAGCAATCAGGCATACGGGTCGCGGTGCGCCCGGAAGGGTCGGGGTCCATCTGCGTCTCCATGAGGGGAGGGGGCCGGCCAGGATTGCCCTGGCCAGTGGCGATATTGTCCGCCCCTGAACGGGGCAGGCCTAGAGGCCGGTGGGTTAGCCCGGCTATACCTTGGTATAGCCGGGCATGCACAGCGCCAATCGAGGGTTCAGTGATGGATCAATGCGGAGCGCTGGTCTGCTTGCACACGTCGTACTCGCCATGGCTCAGCGTCTTGTTGCGGTCGGTATCGCAGGCATGCAGGCGTTCGGCCCAGTCCGGCGCCACCGCATCGACTTCCGCCAGGGTGACGATGCCGTCCTTGTCCTTGTCAAGCGAGTCATAGGGCGGTATCAGCTTCACTTCGGTGACGTCTTCGGCGGCGGTGGCCCTGCTCGCCTCCTGGGTTCTGGAACAGGCGCCCAGCAGCAGGGCCGCACAAAGCGAGAGTGCAATGGGAAGGTAGCGACAAGCGATCATGGCGTGCTCCTGAAGAAAAGGCGGACGACCGGTGCGGTGGTCACGGCAGGATCTTCTGCGCGGGCCTGTAAGTGGGCTGCGAAGAATGGGGTCCGTCGACCATTGCCGGTGGGCCGCCATTCACCGGGCCGCGCAGCAGCGACTGTGCGCGGACGCCTTGGGGGAGGTGGCTCGACGGAGATGGCTCGGTAGCGTCGTGTGCTGGTCGACTATCGCGCGCAGCGCGGGGCCTTCAGCTTCCTGCCAAGAGCAGTCGACTAACAGTCCACTCTACCCTCGAACGGCAGGAAGCCGGCCAGCGGCAGGCACTCCCGTCTGCTTCAGAAGCGGTCTGCAAAGGCGTCCGTGGCTCGCACCAGCGCATCCACCGTGGCCGGCTCGTTGGCACTGTGGCCGGAGGTCACCATCTCCAGCCGCGCTTCCGGCCAGGCCTGGGCCAGGTCCCACGCACTGCGCGGTGGGCAGATGATGTCGTAGCGCCCCTGCACGATCACGCCCGGCAGGTGACGGATGCGATCGATATCGCGCAGCAGCTGGTCGGGTTCCAGGAAGATGCCGTTGCGGAAGTAGTGCGCCTCGATGCGGGCCTTGGCCAAGGTATCCAGCGGATCATCAGTGGATTGGGCGTCGACGTCGTGCTGCAGGGTTGCCGCGTTGTCTTCCCAGCCCAGCCAGGCCTGCGCGGCCTCGATGCGGGTCGCCTCATCCGGGCCGTCCATGCGGCTCCAGTAGGCCGCAATCATGTCGCCGCGCTCGGCTTCCGGGATGTAGGCCTCGTAGCGGTCCCAGCGCTCCGGAAAGATCCAGCGCGCACCGCCATCGGCCTCGGCGAACCAGCGATTCTCCATTTCGCGTCCGAGGAATACGCCGCGCACGATCAGGCCGGTGGCGCGCTCGGGATGCGCTTGTGCGTAGGCCAGTGACAGGGTCGACCCCCAGGAGCCGCCATAGACCAGCCAACGCTCGATGCCCAGGTGCTCACGCACTTTCTCGATGTCGGCCACCAGGTCCTGCGTGGTGTTGTGGCGCAGCTCGCCGAACGGCGTGGAACGGCCACTGCCGCGCTGGTCGATCAACACGATGCGGTAGCGTGCCGGATCGAAGAAGCGGCGATGGGTGGGTGAAATGCCCGCGCCTGGGCCGCCGTGCAGGTACACCACCGGAATGCCGCCCGGTGTGCCGCACTCTTCGACATGCAGCGTGTGCAGATCGCTCACCTTCAGGGTGAACTCGCGGTAGGGTTCGATGGCGGGGTACAGGGTGCGCATGGCGGGTGTCTCACAAGCAGGGGCGGCCAGCATAGCGCCGCCACCTGCGGGCTGCAGCGACGGGCTCCTGCGCGGCGCTGGAAATGGGCTGGCCGATGCGCATAAGCTTCCGCGATGCAAGCGACCACGACAGGGACGTCAACCTTCAACTTCACCCTTGGCAGCGGCGCGCGCGAGCTGCTGAAGTGGGTCGCACTGCTGGCCATGACGGGTGATCACGTGGCCAAGGTGGCCTTCGGCGGCTACGTGCCGGTGGTCAGCGAACTGGGGCGTATTGCCTTCCCGCTGTTCGCGCTGGTGATGGCCTGCAACCTGGCCCAGCCCGGGGCCGACCTGCGCAAATCGATACGCCGGCTCGTGCTTTGGGGGCTGATCGCCCAGCCAGTGCACGCATTCGCGTTTGGTTCCTGGCTGCCGCTCAACATCCTGCTTACCTTCACGCTGGCGGCCGTGGCCGTTCATGCGCTGGCGAACCATCGGCCCGTTCTGCTGTTGCTGGCTGCCGGCGTGCTGCCGATGTTCGTGGATTACCAGTGGGCGGGTGTCGGCTGCGTGCTGGTGGGTTGGATCGCGTTCCGGCATCGCGCGCGGTGGCTGTTGCTGGCCGGGCTCGCAGCGGTGTGCTGGGCGAACCACAACGGCTGGGCGCTGCTGGCGATACCGGTGGTGCTGCTGGCCGCGCGGGTGAATTGGCCACTGCCGCGCTGGCGGTGGGTGTTCTACGGGTACTACGTGGGACATCTGGCGGTGCTGGCGTTGATTGCCTATCTGCTTGCGTAATGTCGCAACTGGCGCGTCGCCTGTCTTGAATGCCGGATGCGGTCAAGGAATGCGCGGTGCCGATGCGGGTGAAGCATGCCGCCATCGGCATGGTGCAAGTTGTTGAATCTTCGGCTCGATTGTCGATATGCGACAATGCTGCCACTGCGTGAACGTTGCTGTCTTTGCACGTGGGTTGTTGGCGCCTGCCACCCCGCCGTGCACATGATGGATTGCCGCCGGAAAAGGGTGGCCGGGTGTGGAAACCCGTTTAGCTATGCGTTGTTTACGCTTGCCAGCCGGCGTCGCCTTGCGCGGCGCCGGCTGGCATTCCGTTCGCGTTCCATGGCGGGCGGTACGTGGGGTGCGCGCAAGCGAACCCACCGGGTAATGACGCTTAGCTACCGGTTTCCACACACGTACCGTCCGCCGCCTTTGTTAAGGGCGGTGGTCCCGCATGCCTTGCACGGAGACCTGCCATGAACGCATCGGAGTTTCCCCATCAGCGCGCCCCGGCCAATGCCGATGAGGGGCACGACATCCCGCCCGATCCCAACAACCTGACGGCCCTGCTGCATCGCATCGGGTTGGGCGCGGCTGCAGACGGCCAGCCCTGGCCCGAGCGCCATCAGCTGCCGGGCCGGTGCCTGGCGTTGGCCGACGCCGACGGTGCACTGGCCGGGCTGCGTATCGTGCAGGAGATCCTGCTGGCGGCCGAACGCGCCCGCCAGAATGGCGGCCCGGAACAGTACGTGGGCGATCGCGTGATGGAAGGTCTGAAGCTGGCCGCGCTGGCGTTGACCAGCCACGCCATCTACCGCCTGCATCCCGAGTAGATCCACGCCATGCGTGGATGCCGTTCATGTAGAGCCGGACAAAACGCAGCCGAGCATGGCTGGGCGCCATGCGTGGCCGCTACCGCGGGTGCCTCATCGGCCACCACGCGGCAGCCGCACTGGCACCCCACGCCACCCACGCGCCCAGCCCCGCGTAGACCAGCGCCTGCAGGCCGGCCGCAAGCACGAACGGTTCGGCGCGCTGTGCCATCGGCAGGCACACGCCACCCAGCACCAGCAGGCCGGCCAGCAGCCATGCTGCCGAGCGCATCGACGCTCGCTCCCGGGTTGCACGCGGCAGTACCGCGCAGGCGGCTGCTACGCAGAACGGCAATAGCAGCGGCATGGCCTGCCAGGCCACACCCACGGCCAGGCTGACGCAGGCAATGGCAGCCCAGCAGATCCGCTCGCGCACCGCCGGGTGTTCGTGGCGTGCCAGCGATGTCCCCAGCGCATGGATTCCAGCCGCGATCGCACCACCCAACAGCAACCCTGCAGCAACATCGCTCCAATAGTGAACCCCCAGCCAGACCCGGGCCATTCCGGCGATCACCCCGGCCAGCAGCGCGATACCCAGCACTGCCGAGCGTTTGAACCTTCCGGTGATGTGTTGGCGTGCCAACAACCACAGCGCGACCAGCACGAAGAAGCAGGTGGCGCTGGTGGTGTGCCCGCTGGGCAGGGAAGGGCCGGCGGCACCGGCCGGGCTGAGCGTGGCGTCGAAGCTGAAGGGGCGTGGCACCGGTGCGAAGACCTTGATGCTCTGCACGGCCAGCGTGACCACCATCAACGCCATCAGCATCAGGCGGGATGCCTGCGCGCCGAACGCAACCCACAACACGGGCATTGCCAGCAGATAGAACCAGAATTCGCCCAGGACGTTGCCGATCATCGCCAGCCCGCGCACCGGCCACTGCTGGGTGCGGTGCACGCGATCCAGCTCCGCTTGGCGGAAGGCCGAGGCGGCCCCGAAGCGCGCGACGGGGCGTACTTCACTCTCGGCTACTGCGTGCAGGCGCTGATACGCGTGCTCCAGCTGCTGCGGGAAGCGCGTGCGCAGCTGGCGGGCTTCGTCACGGCTGACCCAGCGCGCCTGGATGATCTCCCGCCCGAGGTGCGGCGCATCCAGCACATTCACCGCATTGCCGTGCACCTGGACGGGTTCGAGGGCACGGCAGGCGAACACATGCACACCCGCCCTGTCGTCCAGCAGGTCGGTGGTGGCGACGGCAAACCCAGCTTCTTCCAGCGCTTCGCGGGCGGCGGTCTGTTGCGGCAATTCACCGTGTTCTGCCGTTCCGCCAGGCAGCTGCCAGCGCGAGGTGACATCCTGCACCAGCAGCAGGCGCTCACCCGAGCGCATGACGCAGACCGAGGCGGCGGTTGCCAGCGGGGGTACGAGCAGGAGTGTTGCGAGCAGCACATGTCGCAACGACGTGGTGAACGAGGGAAAGGCTGGAAGGCGCATGGCACCACCGCGTGGGGAGGGTCACGCCGATGGTGGAGTACGGCCGGGAAGGGCACTATCGGATTCGTACGAATCCGATAGTGCACTTTTGTAGATCCACGCCATGCGTGGATGGCGTTCGCGAATTGCCTGACGATCCGTCGAGCCGTGCCCGCGCTCGGCTCACCGGACCAGACGGAGCCTTGCATGGCTCAGCGCTACAGCAACCGCGTTGTGCGGGCGTACTGCGAGAAAAGACAATCGCGATGGGGCGTGTCTTGTTTAGCTGGCTGCAGCGTTCGTAGTGCGGATGGATTTGCAGCAAGTTGCATGGCATTCGGTGGCGTACGGCGCGAAAGTTTCCGGGCCTAACACTTTTCGATTCCTGGACGCCATGAACAACCTCACCCGACAGCCTCTGGCGGCAGCACTGGTGCTGGCCCTGGTTCTGCCCGCAGCATCGGTGGCCGCCGCTCCTCCCGGCGTGCCTTGCCCGAGCATTCCGCGCCCGGCAGATCCGGGTGATCCGGCTGTAGAGGTGTCCTACCTGTGCGGCGTTGAGATTGCCGCACACGGTCTCTGGTTCGATCGGTCGCTGGAGGTCTACGACGCCACCGTGATCGGCAGTCGCGATCGCTGGCCTGGCGTGGAGATGGACATCATCACCATGGCTATCTGGTGATGGACGACAGCCCGGTCGAGACTAGAGGGATGATGTCCGACGCCGTGGTGATGGCCAGCAACCATGTGGACGGCGCAAGGATCGGCCGGTCGCACCTGCGGATCTCCGGCGAGGCTTCGACGGGGCTGTACGCAGGCAACATTTCGCCGGACGCGTCAGGTCTTATCGCCAAGGCGAATACGACCACACCGCCTACGAAGTGCAGGCCGGCGCCGAGCTGAAGCTGGGCCAGCGCTGGGGGGCCGTGGGGCGGCCTGAGCGTGCAGCGCGGTGACCGTGGCTATCGCAACGTGGGCGGCCAAGTGGGTTTGCGCATGGCCTGGTGATGTCTGTCTGGGTGCGACGAATCAGCGGTAGCTGACAATGAATGGCGTAGATCGCCATAGTTTGTCGTGATCAACTTTGAAACAAGTTGTATTCAGATGCTCTGGGTGAACTGACACAGTGGCCGCTTCTGAAATCCGCCTTTTCTCCGGATACACAACAAGTAGAAGCATTGATGCGTTCGGCGCCACCTCGTCATCTCCTTGCCGCCTCATTGGCCGGCATCCTGTTTCACATCCCGCTGGCCATGGCACAGCATGTTGTCGCTGATGGCAGCATCGCGGGTGAGGACTTCAAAATGCCTGCAGCGGGTGACTATGTCACCACTGATCCTGCCCAGCACGCCTTCCATGCACTTAATGGCGGCATGATCTTGGGCGACGACGGCATCCACTTGTCAACCCAGGGTGAGAAAGCTGCCGGCGTGCGCGTGGAGGGAGCGGGCAGCGCCGTGTTCCTGGGTCGCTCCAGCAGCATTCTGACCACGGGTCATGACGCGGCGGGTATTGCGGCAGTGGCGGCGGGGTTCGATGGAACGCAGATCGCCATTGAAACCCGCGGTGACGCCGCAAGGGGTGTCGACCTGGACAACGCGCAGCTCGCGTTGTCGCAGGCGACAGTGCAGACCTCGGGAAATGCGGCACACGGTATCGTCGCCACAGGAGGCAGCCACGTCCAGTTGCAACGCACTGATGTGATGGCTCTGGGGGCAGGCGCGTGGGGCGCGGTACTGCGCGATGCCAGCCAGCTGCAGCTGGATGGCACGGTGGTTTTCAGTGAAAAGCATGGCGCAGTGCGCATTGAAGGTAGCGGCGACACCCGTATTGAACTGTCCAACGGCGCATTCCTGTATGGCGGGAATGGCACAGCGGTATCCCGGGATCCAGCAGCTACCGGACGCGTCGATGTCGTGCTGAGCGGAGGCTCGGAAATCCGCGGCGATATTGTTTCGGCACCGGGCGTTACCTCGAGCCCTGTCGGCGCGGCGGCGGATCTGCACGTGCGGCTGTCCGGTGCGTCAACGTGGACGGGACGTTCGGACGCCGTGCGTTCGTTGTGGCTGGAGAATGGTAGTACCTGGGCGTTGAGTGGAGATTCGCGTGTCGGATCGCTTGATGTCCGCAGCAGTGCGCTGCATCTTTCCGAGGGAGCGCGCTTCAACTCGCTGACGGTTGAGGGTGATCTGCATACGGAGGATGCGCACCTCTACTTCCGTGGGGCGCTGGAAGGCGATGACTCGGCCGTGGATCGCCTGCATGTGGTGGGTGACACCCATGGCGATGCGCGCGTCTACGTGTCCAACGTCGGCGGTGTGGGTGCAGCGACGCTTGAAGGCATCACCGTGATCCAGGTCGATGGCAGGTCGGATGCGAGCTATACGCTTGCTGGGCGTACCGTTGCCGGCACCAACGAGTATTTCCTGCACAAGGGTGGTGTGGCCGGCGGTGAAGGCAACTGGTTCCTGCGTTCCGAATTGCCGACGACGCCCGATCCGTGCCAGGTCGATCCGTTGGCGCCGGGCTGTGCGCCGATCGAGCCGGTTGACCCGGTTGACCCGGTCACTCCGCCGTCTGTGCTGCGCCCGGAGGCCGGTGTCTACCTGGCCAATCAAATCGCTGCGCTGGGCATGTTCAGCCACCGGCTGAGTGATCGGCTGGGCAGCCTGGATGGAGGTGATGCACGCAATGCCTGGGCACGGTTCGGGCATGGTCAGGCCAACTTCACCGTGGTGGGTGGCCAGCTGTTGGCCAACGGCAACACCTCGGTGCTGCAGATCGGTACTGACCTGCTGCGGCGTGGCAACGCGGCTGCCGGGGTGATGCTGGGCAGTGGTCGCGCCGACAGCAGCGCAGTGTCTGATCTGACTGGCTACAGTGCCAAGGGTCGGGTGCGTGGCAGCGCGGTGGGCGTGTACGGCACCTGGTTGCAGGAGGCCGATGGCACGCGAGGCGCGTATGTGGATGCGACCCTGCAATACGGCCGATTCGACAACCGGGTGCAGGGCATCGGCCTGGCGCCGGAGCACTACGATTCGCGCATGGCCAGTGCGTCGCTGGAGACCGGCTACACCTTCAACGTGTGGCAGGGTGCCGCAAGCGCACTGTATGTGCAGCCGCAGCTGCAGCTGAGTCATGTTGACTTCCGCGCCGATCGCCACTTGGAGAGCAATGGCACGGTGATCGACCACGCCGATGCCGGTGGCCTGAGCGGGCGCCTGGGCGTGCGCGTGTTCGGTCATGGCACTGCCGCCGGCAACACCGTGCAGCCGTACCTGGGCGTGAACTGGCTGCGTGGCAGCGGCACCAGTACGTTGCAGTTCAACGGTGACACACTGGGGGCGGACGTGCCGCGCAACCGCTACGAAGTGCAGGCCGGTGCCGAGCTGAAGCTGGGCCAGCGCTGGGGGGCGTGGGGCGGCCTGAGCGTGCAGCGCGGTGACCGCGGCTATCGCAACGTGGGCGGCGAAGTGGGTTTGCGCATGGCCTGGTAAGTGAGCCTGCATCGGAGTCAGATCCCCTTGCCAAGGCAAGGGGATCTGACCCCGGCTGCTGCTGGAGAGCCGAGTCTATGCTCGGCTCCACAGCAGATCCACGCCACGCGTGGATAACTTCTCAGAAATCCATGGTTGCCGAGAACAAAGCCGTTCTCGGTGCCCCCAGCGCCAGGCTGGAAAGCAACGGCATGCCCCAATACGCCTTGTTGGTCACGTTGTTCACCGTGGCGCGCAGCGCCAGCGGCCTGCCGGCCAGTGTGGTGCTGTAGCGCGCGCCCACGTCGAACAACGTGCGCCCCGGCACCGACAGGCGGTTGTCGGCACTGATGTACTGCTTCGACATCGCCGTGGCATTACCAGTCAGAGTCAGGCCTTCCAGCGCGGGCACATCCCACTCCACGCCCAGCTTGGCCTGCCGCTGCGCAATTGCCGTGGCCATGCGGCCTTCATTCACGCCGCCAGCCGTGCGGGTCAGCTTCGGCTGTACATAGGCCACGCCACCGAGCAGGCGCACGCCGTCCATCGGTGTGCCGAAGAAGCCCCATTCTACGCCCCGGTTCCGCTGTTCGCCGCCGAACGAGAAGATATTCGTGACCGGGTCGGTGTAGCTGCTGGGGCGCTTGATTTCATACAGGCTGAAGGTGTGCGCGAAGCGGCCCAGGTCCAGCTTCAGGCCCAGCTCCTTCTGCCTGGTGCGGAACGGCGCGAATACATCGCCGGCATTGGCGGCGGTCATCGGCGCGGTGGCGCCCTGGCTGAGGCCCTCGATGTAGTTGGTGTAGAGGGAGATCGTGTCGGTGGCCTTCACCAGCAGCGCCGCTGCCGGGGTGGTGGCGCTCTCGTCGTAGCGCGAGGTGCGTGCACCCGTGGCGACGTTGAAGGTCTCACTGACCACCTGCTGGCGGCGCACGCCCAGGGTCAACTGCACGCGCTCATCGGCGAAGGACAGGGTATCGGCAACGCCGAGGCTGTCCAGCTGCAGTTCGGTATGCGAGATGTGTGGCGCCACGAACGGCGCGGCCGGGCCCCAAACCGGGTTGTACAGGTTGGTGGTCCAGTCCCAGCCTGGCACGCTGCGGCGGCCGTAGTCGTTCTGGGTGTGCTGGTAGTGGGTCACGTTGGCAGCCCACTGGTGGCCGACGCTGCCGGTCCGGAACGAACCGCGCAGGCCGGCATCGCCGGACTGCTTCCTGATATCGAAGGCGAGCTGGCCGATCACCGTGGTGAAGTCGCCGGCCGGGTTGAGGATCTGCGCGCTGATCGAACCGTTGTAGCGGTAGTCGGTCCTGCTGGTGCCGTAGGCCAGGTAGGCCATCAGGGTATCGTTGATGTCCAGTTCGCCGCGCAGCATCGCGCCCTTGTCCTGGCTGTCCACGTAGGCCCAGTCCGGGTTGATCAGCGTATCGCCACGCGGCGGCCGCGGAATGGCGACGCCGGGTGCCAGGCCGACGCCACGTGCGGGGCCGTCAACACGGTCATCGGCGCTGTACAGATCGGCCGACAGCCGCGCACGTTCGCCGCGCCAGTCCAGTGCCAGCGAACCGAGCTGGACCTTCTTGCGCTGCTTGCCCACGGCGCCATCGCCATCACGGTACGCGCCGTTGAAGCGGACGCCGAACTGCTTGTCCGCGCCGAGCCGACGGCCCATGTCCACATGGGTGCCGAACTGCGCGTCGGAGGCGAAGTTGGCGCTGATCCGCAACAGCGGCTGCTCGCCAGCGCGCTTGGGCACCAGGTTGACGCTGCCGCCGACCGAACCACCCGGCGGCATGCCGTTGAGCAGCGCGGAGGGGCCCTTCAGTACCTCGATGCGTTCGAACATTTCCGGCGAGGTGCGGTAGTAGGGCGCCATGCCACTCAGCCCGTTGAAGGTGGTGTCGCTGGTGCTGGAGGCGAAGCCGCGGATTGCGTAGTTCTCGCTCCAGGAACCGGTGACGCCGTTGCTGAACACCGTGGGGTCGGTGGCGGCGATGACGTCGGTCAGGTCCTTGGCCTGGCGGTCGCGGATGAAGGACTCGGTGTAGCTGACCGTACTGAACGGCGTATCCATGAAGTCCTTGTCGCCGAGCAGGCCGATACGGCCACCGGCGGCCACCTGGCCGCCGGCATAGTCGCCGGTCACGCGGCGCTGTTCCTGTACCTGCACCGAGGGCAGGGTGGACGGCGCGGTTTCGGCCAGCGCGGCACACGATGCCATCAGGCCAAGCGCGAGCGCCGATGCGCGGTAGCGCCGGGCCAGCCCGTGTGGAAGTGGCTGGCTGCAGGACACGGCGGCAGCATGGTTTTGTGAAGAGTAGAAGGGGGATACGGTCATGCCAGGGTCCTGTGAATCGCGAGGGCGAGCGCGCCTGGCGCGCGACCATCGGCAAGCACGGGGGAGGGCGCAGCGCGGGGTTGTCGGCTGGGTGGGGACCTGGCGGGAAGTGAGCCACGGGCTCGATCCGGACTGCGCCATGATTGCGAACCAGACGCATTCCGAATTAGTTGAGTAAATTAAACTAAAGAGACCGAAGCGGACAAGAGGGTCCCTTTGCTGGCACCCTCGGCAGGGTATGAACACGCAACGCGAAACCACGGTGCCGCCTCGCGGCCGTCCACCGACCATCACCCCCGAGCGCCTGGCCGACATCGGCATCCGCCTGGGTCTGCCCAACCTGACCATGGCCAACGTGGCCGCCGAACTGGCGGTGACCCAGGCCGCGCTATACAAGCGCGTGGCCAGTTTGGAGGCGTTGAAGCGGCTGGTGGCGGAGGCAGTGTTCCGGCGCTGGCAGATCCCGCGCGCGTCGGCCGATGCGGCGGGCGGTCTGCAGGGCTATCTGATGGTGTTCGTGGCATCGTTGTGCGAGGTGGTGAAGGCGCATCCCGGGTTGCCGCCATACCTGCTGCGGCGCACGGTGGCGACCGCGCCGATGCTGGAAAAGATTGCCTCGCACCAGGCGCATGTGGCCGAAGTGTTCGGCCTGCCGATGGACAAGGCACGCCGGCTGCTGGCCACGATCGCGTTCTATTGCATGGCCGGTGCCGACACCATCTACGCGATTGCGGACGATGAAGAAGGCCAGGTGATCACCGAGTTCAAGCAGGGCATGCGGGCGCTGGTGATCGGGTCGTTGCAGTTGTTGGATGCGGAGGACGCGGACGGATCACCGTGATGCCATCCACGCATGGCGTGGATCTACAATGCGGCCATGCCAGCCACGCCCACCCTTGAAGATCTGCGCCGCTATGCGGTGGCGCGCACCCTGTTCAAGCCGACCACGCTGCTGACCGCGATCCGGAAGCTGGGCTTCGTGCAGGCCGACCCGATCCGGGCACCGGCACGCGCGCAGGATCTGACCCTGCGGCACCGGGTGAAGGACTATCGCGCGGGTGATCTTGAACGGCGTTATGCGCGCTTGCCGGTGGAAGAGGACTGCCTGGTGAACTACGGCTTCCTGCCGCGCGAGCATCTGGCGCTGATGCACCCGCGCGTGTCCAAGCGCGAGTGGGACGCCGAGACCCATCGCCGCGCGGCCGAGGTGCTGGCGTTCGTGCGCGAGCGCGGCAGCGTGCATCCGCGCGAGGTCGACCAGGCGTTTGCGCATGGGCGGGTGACCAACTACTGGGGCGGCACCAGCAACGCCAGCACGCATCTGCTGGACGGCATGCACTACCGTGGCCTGCTGCGGGTGCAGCGGCGTGATAGTGGCACGCGCATCTATGCAGTGGCCGAGCACGCCGAACCGGATGCCAGCGAGCAGGCACAGATCGAACGCCCCGCTGCCCTGATTGATCTGGTGGTGCGCAAGTACGCGCCGTTGCCGTCGGCCAGCCTGACCTATCTGGTGCGCCTGCTGGGCTATGGTGCACCGCATCTGGCCGAGCAGACCCGCAAGGCATTGGCGCTGGCCAAGCAGCAGCTGGCCAGCTGCACGCTGGAGGGCACCACCTGGTACTGGCCGGCAGACGAGAATCCACGCTCGCGCAGGCACGCGCCAGACGAGCAGGTGCGCCTGCTGGCGCCGTTCGACCCGGTGGTATGGGACCGCCGCCGTTTCGAGCTGTTGTGGAATTGGGTCTACAAGTTCGAAGCGTACACGCCTGCGCCGAAACGCCAGTACGGCTACTACGCACTGCCGGTGCTGTGGCACGACCAGGTAGTGGGCTGGGCCAACCTGAGCGTGCGCGACAGTGAGTTGGTGTCGAGCGTGGGTTATGCCGGCAAGTCGCTGGCCCGCGACAAGGTGTTTGGTGGCGCGCTGGACGACGAGCTGCAGCGCATGGCGGAGTTCCTGTAGCGCCAAGCGGCGCATGGGTACCTATCTGGTGCTGGCCGCGTTGGTGTGTTCGTCTGTGATCGGGTTGGGCTTCGGCTGCTTCCCGGCACGCAGTGCTGCACAGCTGGACCCTATCCAGGCACTGGCGGCGGAATAGGGCCGCCCGCTATGGCACCTGTAGAGCCGAGCCCGCGCTCGGCTGCACTCCGTTCAGGTCGCGCTGTACCGAGCGCTGCGCGCAGCAAGCCGAGCATGGGCTCGGCTCTACAGCTACTCAGCGCACCTTGCCTTTGATCGGCACGCTTCCTGGCAGCTGGGAATAGCCGCCGTCACCCCAGTGCCGGGTGATGCGCTGGAAGAACAGCGAGTTCGGCACGCGCAGCAGGCAACCGGGCGCGCCGTCGCCACGATCACTCAGCGTGGTGTAGATCAGGTTGATATCAACCACCTGACCGCACAAGCCCGGCTTGTCCACGCTTTCCAGCACTTCGATGGTGTCATTGATGCGGAACGGGCGCGTGGCGACGATCAGGAACGAACAGAACAGGTTGGACAACACGCTCCACGCGGCGAAGAACGCCACCGCACCGACCGCCATGAACCCGGTCAGCGCGGTCCACAGCACCGAGCGCGACACGCCCAGTCGCTCCAGTATCAGCAGCGCGGCCGCCAGATACAGCAGCAAGGCACCGCCGCGGCGCAGGCCCACATGAAGCTCTGGTGCCAGCCTGCCGCGCTGCCGCGCCTGCACCAGCAGCCACGCCAGGGCATGCACCATCACCCATGCGACGCCGAGGATGGCCAGCACCTCGGCCACCGGCACAACGACGGTCAGCCAGTCCTCGATCCAGGCGGGCAGTCCGGTCATGAGGGGTCACAGTGTTGCCGCGCCGCCGGAGATGGTCAGCAGCGCACCGGAGGTGTAGCTGGCGCTGTCCGAAGCCAGCATCACATAGGCCGAGGCCAGCTCGGCCGGCTGTCCGGGGCGGCCGAACGGCGTCTGTGCGCCGAACTGTTCGACCTCTTCGGCGGCCATGCCTGCGGGAATGAACGGCGTCCAGATCGGGCCGGGCAGCACGGCATTGACGCGGATCTGATGCTCGGCGAGCAGGCCGGCCAGCCCCAGCGTCAGGTTGGCGACGGCACCTTTGGTTGCAGAATAGGGAAGGATGTTCGGCGTCGGTCGCTTGGAATTGACCGACGCCGTGTTGATGATCGCACCACCACCGCGCAGGTGTGGCACGCACAGCCGGGTCAGATTGAACACGGCATGCACGTTGGTATCGAACGTCCGCTTCCAGTCATCCAGGGTGATGTCATCGAAGTGCTCGTAGTAGCGCTGGTAGGCCGCGTTGTTGACCAGGATGTCGAGACCGTCCAGTTCGCTGGCCACGCGGTCTACGAGCGATCGCGCCTGCGCCGGGTCGCTGATGTCACAGGGCACCAGCACGGCCTTGCGCCCGGCCTGTTCGATCTGCTGCTGCACATGGCGGGCGTCGTCCTGCTCGCCATCGAGGAATGCGATGGCAACGTCGGCGCCTTCGCGCGCGAAAGCGATCGCCACCGCCGCGCCGATACCGCTGTCACCGCCGGTGATCAGTGCCTTCTTGCCCTGCAGCAGGCCATGCCCGCGATAACTGTCCTCGCCGTGGTCCGGCCGGGGCTGCATCTGCGCAGTCTTGCCGGGGAAGGATTGCTGCTGGGCCGGGAAGGGCGGGCGTGGGTAGTCGGGCAGGGCCATCGTCACTCTCCGAAAGGAAACCGGCGCCAGTCTCCCTGCAAGCGGGTAAACGGCTGGAGGGCGCGGTGTCGTTGCAGCGTGGACGCCTGCGCGCGCGGCTTCACACTGGATGCGCGATGGTGGTCATGATGCTGTTGGCCGGTTGCCTTGAATCCAGCCGCGTGTGCTGCACGATGATCGGCTGGTCGGATTCGACGAGGGTGGCGAAGCCCGTGCCGCGCGGCACAGGTGCCGGATGCTGCAGATCGTTGAAGCGCAGATGGCAGGTGCGCCGCGCCGGCACCGTGATCCGGTAGGGGCCCACCGGATCGCGGTCCTCGAAGTAGAGGGTCAGGGTGACATGTGCGTCCTCGTTGCCGGCATTGAGGACGCAGCATGTTTCGTGACTCTGCATCTCCGGTGACGGGCCGTTGCTCCAGGCCGGAATGTAGCCTTCGGCGATAGCCCAGCGTCGATGCCCGATGCAGGAAGCGTTCGTTTCCATGACGCCGTTTTAGCTGGAGGGGTGTTGCCATCGTGTCCAGTCCCCGCACGGAATCCGTGATGACCATCGGCTACCACGCATCGCATGAGCAGTTCCCGCCCACCACCTTGCTGGGCCTGGCGCTGCGCGCCGAACAGGCGGGATTCGAGGCCCTGATGTGCTCCGACCATTTCCACCCGTGGACGGCTGCGCAAGGCAGTCCGGCCACAGCTGGGTGTGGGCCGGCGCGCTGGCGGTGCAGAGCGCGTTGACCCTGGGCATGGTGACGTGCCCGATGCTGCGCCAGCACCCGGCCTTGGTGGCACAGGCAGCGGCGACGCTGGAGCAGCTGGCGCCGGGCCGGATCTGGCTGGCGCTGGGTACCGGCGAGGCCCTGAACGAGCGCATCACCGGCCAGCCGTGGCCAGCCAAGCGCGAGCGGCAGAAGGCGCTGCGCGATGCTGCCGAGGTGATGCGGCGGCTGTGGGGCGGCGAGCGGGTCGACCACGACGGTGGCTTCCAGGTGCGCCAGGCGCGACTGTACAGCCGGCCGGCACTTCCCCTGCCGCTACTGGGGGCGGCCGTCACTGAGGAAACCGCACGCTGGATGGGGGGCTGGGCCGATGGCCTGATCACCATCAGCCAGCCACTGGCGCAGTTGCGGCGCGTGTGCGGCGGCGCCTGCGGTCCGTATTCGGCCATGACCCGGGCCACTTCACTGGCGTCGCCGCGCGCCAGGGCCAGGAAGAAATGATTGTTCAGATGGAAGTCGAGCAGGTGCGAAAGCCGCCGCCCCTGGCACAGGAAGTCACCGTAGCGGGACGCGCGGACATCCGCTTCGCCGATCAACGGTAGCCCTGGCTGCTGTGCGTCTGCCGTGGCGCGCATTTCCTCCAGCAGCCACAACCCGTCGTCGCGCGGGTCCGCGTGGCGGGCGCGCTCGACCATGTACGGGACCGCATCCACGCGGAAGCCGGCCACGCCGCGCTGCATCCAGAACGTCATCACCCGCAGCAGTTCGTCGCGTACTGGCGCATGGGCCAGCTCCAGGTCTGGCTCGTGCCGGTAGAACATGTGCCGGTTGAACGCGCCTGCCTCGGCGTCCCAAGTCCAGGCAGACGCCTCGTTCGGCGGGAACATGGGCTGCAGGCCGTCGTCGGGCACGTGGTCGCTCCACAGGTACCAGCGGCGCCATGCCGGGTCGCCCCGCTGCGCGGCGACGAACCATGGGTGGGCGCTGGCAGAGTGCTGCATGACCAGCTCGACGATGATGCCGATACCGCGTGCGTCGGCAGCATCGACCAGGCGCTGGAACGCCGCCTCGTCACCCAGGCGTGGATCGATGCGGTAGTGATCGGTGACATCGTAGCCACCGTCACGGCCGGCATTGCAATAGAACGGCAGCAGCCACAGGTGGCTGACACCGAGCCACTGCAGGTAGTCCAGCTTTTCGGTGATGCCATCCAGGGTGCCCCAGCCGCGCCCATTGCTGTCGCGGAACAGGTAGGGGTCGACCTGGTAGATCGCGCGCAGCGGGCGCACCGCCTTGGGGCTTCTCCGTCACTGGCCACGGGTGACCAGCCTGCTGTCGCCCGTGGCAGCGGTTCGTGAAACGGATGGCACCCTGTCATGACATGGCATCCACGGACTCTGCATGCGCGGGCGCGCACAGTGAATGCTCATTCCCGGCGCCGAGGAGTCTTCCTGCATGGCCCGACGTAAAACGCTTCGCATTGCCACGTTCAACGTCAACGGCATCGGCACACGCTTGCCGCAGCTGTTGGACTGGCTGCACAGGGAATCGCCGGATGTGGTTGCCCTGCAGGAACTGAAGGCGACCGACGCCGCGTTTCCAGCTTCAGTATTGGAAGAGGCGGGATACGGCGCGCTCTGGCAGGGCGAGGCGCGTTGGAACGGCGTGGCGCTGCTGGCACGAGGGACCACGCCGGTCGAGAGCCGCCGCCGATTGCCGGGCGAGCCCAAGGACACCCAGAGCCGCTACCTGGAGGCGGCGGCGCACGGGGTCATCGTGGGTGCCCTCTACCTGCCCAACGGCAACCCGCAGCCCGGGCCCAGGTTCGACTATAAGCTGCGCTGGATGGAGCGCCTGATCCGGCATGCGCGCAGCCTGGTCGAGCTGCCGCATCCGGCGCTGCTGCTGGGTGATTTCAACGTGATTCCCACGGACGCCGATGTCTATGACCCGAAGGCCTGGCGCCGCGATGCGCTGTTCCAGCCTGAAGTGCGCGAAGCCTTTGAACGACTGCTGGCGCAGGGCTGGACCGATGCGGTGCGGGAGGTGCACGGCGACGCCACGATCTATACCTTCTGGGATTATTTCCGCCAGCATGCCGAGCGCGACCGTGGGTTGCGCATCGATCATCTGCTGTTGAACCCCGTACTGGCGGAGCGACTGAAGGACGCTGGCGTCGACCGCTGGGTACGCCTGCAGGCAAAGGCCAGCGACCACGCGCCGGCCTGGGTGACGGTAAGCGCGTGATCAACGCGCGGCGGGGTCCTCGCGTCGCTCGCGGCGTACCCGTGCGCGGGTGCGATACAGGCGGCTGTCCGCTTTCTGGATGGTGTCGGCCACCGGCTCGCCGGGCGTGTTGATGGCCGCGCCCATCGAGAACGCGCTGGGCGAGAGCGCGGCGTGGTCCTGGTACCAATGCTCCAGTTCGCTCAACCGGCCGTCCGCAGGCGCGACCAGTACCACCATGAATTCGTCGCCGCCCAGTCGCACCACTGTCTCATCCTTGCCCAGCGGTGAGCGCAGGAACGTGGCGAACTCGACCAGGACGGCGTCGCCACGCCGGTGGCCTTGGGTGTCGTTGATGTGCTTGAAGTGGTCCAGGTCGAACATCACGCAGGCCCAGCGCTCGTCAATCAGTTCATCCAGCCGGTGCAGGTAACGCCGGTTGTAGCACTGGGTGAGCGGATCCTTGAAGGACATCTCGCGCAGCTGCTGCTCCTGCATCCTCAGCGCGGTGACGTCCTGTGCATGCCCCAGCACGTAGGGCGGGCTGGCTTCGTTGTCGAGCACGTTGTGGTACGCCCAGTAGTGACGCGTACCATCGGCGGCAATCAGCTCGATCACGCCAGCGTCGGTGTGATTTGCCCGGATCCGAGCGAGGTAGGCCTTGAAGCACTCGCGTTTTTCCGGCGGCATCAGGTCACACAGGCTGCGCCCGATCATCTGGCTTTCCTCGAAGCCCAGCGACTGCACCGCCGCGGGATTCACCGAGGTCAATGTGCCGTCCAGCGTGTGGGTGCAGATCAGGCCCAGGCTGTAGTGGAACAACCGCCGGTAGCGGGTTTCGCTCGCTTCCAGCGCGTCCAGCGCGGCTCGTTCGTCCGTGATGTCCTGGATCGCCCCGACCAGGCGCGGATGGCCGTCGACCTGTTGCCGGCTGCCAACGACCCGGGTCCAGATCGCACGACCGTCGGCGGTGGTCATCGGTAGCTGTACTTCCCAGGAAGCGCCTTCGTCGATACAGCGCTTTACCGCAGCCTGGATGATATTGCGGCTGTCTTCGCGATAGAACGAGAGTGCGGTCTCCAACGTAGGCTCGAAGTTGCTGCGTACGCCATGCAACTGCTTGGTTTCCCGTGTCCAGCGCACCTCGTTGGTCAGCAGGTCCATCTCCCAGCCGCCTACCCGTGCGGCACGGTTGGTACGCTCCAGGAAGTCCTCGCTGCGTTTCAGCTCGCGGTGCAGCGCCTTGGCCTGGCCCACCTGCGCCATCAGGGTGCTGCGCTGTTCCAGCACCTGGGTGGTGACCCGCGCCAGATGCACCATCAGTTCGCGCTGGGAGGGGGACAGCACACCGGGCATCGGGTCGAGCAGGCACAGCGTGCCGATACGTGCGCCGTGCGCCGAGCCCAGAGGGATGCCAGCGTAGTGGCGGATGCGCGGCCCACCCGTCACCAGGGGATTGGTGGAGAAACGTGGGTCCTGGCGCGCATCGGGTATCTCGAACAGCTCGTCCTGGCGTATGGCATGGGTGCAGAAGGAAATTTCGCGGGCCGTTTCGCGGACGCCCTCAAGGCCGATGTTGGCCTTGAACCACTGGCGGTCTTCGGCTACCACGCTGATCAGGCCCATGGTCATGCCGGTTGCGGCGCGGGCGGAGGCGACGATGGCATCGAACACCGGCTCCGGCGGCGTATCCAACAGGTGCAGTCGTTCGATTTCGAGCAGTCGTTCGGCTTCGTCCATGGCGCTTTTCAGGGCTGGGTGGCGAGGGCGGTTGCGGCGGCTGTCTGGGACTAACGTAGTAGGTGCGGCGTTATGTATCGCCATGGCTGGGTGATGCCGACGTGAGCTGGGTGCGCCGGTTCAGTGCTCGCGCAGCGACGCCTGCAATGCGGTTGCCAGCGCCGCGTCCCCGGACACCAGATCCTGCCAGCGCAACGCAATGCCCTTGCGTCGCCCCTTCTCCGCCAGCTTCAGGCCTTCAGGGTCCACAGTCAGGGTGTAGGGCTGGCCATTGATCTCCAGTTCGCGTCGCAACGGCTTGTCGAGAGGTGTCATCAACGTCTCCTTACGGGGGCGGAGATGCGGCGTCGCCGCACCGATACGTGACGGTGGTCACGGACGTGCCATCGCCAGGGGAAATCGACGGCTCGGGTGATTCCGATGCGTGGACCAACTTCCGGGTCGGACGGAGGCGGGGTGCCATCGCTGGCGATCACGATGCCATGGCTGCCGGTCACCAGATCGGCGCCGTCGAAGCTGCGGTCCAACCCGAAGGCCTGCGAGAGCTTGCCGGGGCCACTGGCCAGATCGTGGTCGCGGCGCGCGGCGGGGCGCAGTTCGCGCATACGCTCCAGGCCCAGCAACGGCTCGATGGCCCGCAGCAGCACCGCCACGCCTTCGCCTGCTTCGCCGCAGACCACGTTGCTGCCCCAGTGCATGCCGTACGTGAAGTAGACATAGAGGTGGCCGGCCTCACCGAACATGCTGGCCGTGCGCGGCGTTGGCCCGCGATAGGAGTGCGCGGCGGGATCGTCGCTGCCGGCATAGGCTTCAACTTCGACGATGCGGCCAGCGCGACCATCGTCGCGCACCAGCAGTTTGTTGAGCAGCTCCGGCGCAACGTCGGTCGATGGACGCCGGTAGAAGCTGCGCGGCAGGATCTGCAGGGAGGCGGGCAACCAATCCGGCACGGTGGTGGCAGGCTCGGGTGAAAGACCGTGGCACTGTGGCATCGATCAGGTGAAACGGGCGCAGACGCCGCGTCATTCCGGCGCAGGCGGTGCGGCCAATGCAGCGCGCCGGGCGGCATACACCTCCGGCGTCTGCGGCTTGATGAACAGTGCCACCAGTTCCGGATACTCGCGCTTCACCGCCGTTTCGATGCGGGTGATGCAGGCTTCGATCTGCGGGGTCCGGCGGTCATCCTCGAACTCAGCGCTGAGCATGGCCACGACCTGTTCCGGGCCCATCTGCATGGTGGTCACGCCATTGGCACGGCGCAGGTCCGGATCGGTTTCGGCCACCGCCATGATCCGCTCGGCCACCGCAGGATGGGCCGGCTCGCCCACCAGCAGTCCCTTGGTTTCGCGTGCGAGAAGAAAGGCGGTGGCGGCAAGCACGCCGGCGATGCACAGCGACGCCACACCATCAAGCACCGGCATGTCCAGGACCTGGGCGGCCACGAGCCCGATCAGTGCGAAACCCAGGCCCAGCAGGGCCGCGCTATCCTCCAGCAGCACGGTAAAGGTGGAAGGATCCTTGCTGCGGCGGAACGCTTCGAAGTAGCCAAGTCTGCCCTTGGTGCGCCGGAACTCACGCAGCGCCACCCACCAGGAAGCCCCCTCGAACAGGATGGAGATGCCCAGCACGCTGTAGCTCAACGCGTGGTTGGTGGCCGGCTCCGGCTGGCGGATGTGCTGGATACCTTCGTAGGCCGAAACGCCGGCGCCGGCAGCGAACACCAGCAGGGCGACGATGAAGCTCCAGAAGTACAGTTCGCGGCCATAGCCGAACGGATGTACCGGGTCCGGCGCCTTGCCGGCGCGGCGCAGCCCGTACAGCAGCAGCACCTCGTTGAGGGTGTCGACCAGCGAATGCACGCCCTCGCTGAGCATGGCCGAGCTGCCGGAGATGCCGGCAGCAATGAACTTGGCGATGGCAATGGCCAGGTTGCCCGCGAGGGCGGCGTAGATGACCAGACGGGAACCGGTGGGGGCGGACATTCGGGTGTGGGTAGAGACAGTCGGAGTGGCTCATCCTCCGCGCCTGGCCGTGCTCAGCACGTCGACGGCCTCCGCGTGGCGGGGCGAGAAGGGCTGCGCCCACCGTCGACGTTTCCCCGAGCAAGTGCATCCGACACCGTGGCTTCAGCCGCCATGCATTTTCTTTGGCAGTTTTTCCTTTGGCGCGATCTTGGGAGGGGGCGTCGAAGAACGTGGCGCATACTCGGCCAAAGGTGTCGCTGAGGGAGGCGTTGCGTACCATGTCACCACATCGCTGGCCGGGATCGGAACAGAGCGAGATGGCTTCTTTGGCGTCCAACCGGACTCTGCAATGACCATGTGGCTACCAAGGCGATTGAGAACGAAGACGTCGTGAATCTCATAGAGTTCCTTCCCTGAGCCTTGCACCGTGCTGCATGAAGCGATGACCGAAGCGGCCTTGGCGATGCGGCAGCCTTCACTTGATACAACGACATTCTGATGCGGGCGCAGGCCCAGTTGGAACGTCGCCGCAGCACGATCAAGTGCCTCGAACATAGTGCCTGCCATTGAGAGCAGATAGATGATTGTAATGGATGCGGCGATAAGCCTCTGCTGCATGGGCAGAGCGCGAAGAGACAGAAAGAGGAAGTGGAGCAAAGGGAGCGCGAGATAGATACACACCAGTTCGGCGGTTGTTAGATTCTCTGCGGCTGAATGCGTGCCGAAAACTACAAGGGTCAAGAAAGGAAAGAAGAAGAGGTAGAGCCCTGTCGAGAACGCAACCAGTCTCAATGACCATGCGATGCGGCTGACCGGTGTGGATGCATCGCGCTTTAGAAGGATAGGGGCGAACGAAAGCAGCGCGCCAAGAAGCAGGAGTAGCGGAAGTGCCCACAAATTTTGCTCGCCAGTTTCAGTGAACAACGCGGCCCAGAGGAAAATTAGAGCGATGACGCCGCCCACCAGTAGCAGCACCAAGCTGAGTCCAGTGGGTGCAACCCAAGGTCCATTGCTATTCCTGGGGCTGAGCTTGTCTGTGATGGCCCCGGCCGCATGCCACTCGCGCAACAAAGCGACGGGTAGCAACGCGTAAACAACGAGCAGAACTATCATCAATGCCGAGAATGCGACAATAGCAATTGCAACCAGCCCGAGGTCGGTCAGCGTCATTGCAGGCAGATAGCGAACACGCCAGAAGAACGCGACCATTACGAGGGTGCCGAGCAGCAGGAACAGCCACTTGTGCGTGTAGATTTCAACAAGCAACTTTGAAATCGCTGGCCAAAGTGGGCGGGGCGGTGGCGGGGTCGTGTAGGGGTAGGGCGGTGAGAAAGACAATCTGGTTCTTCCATGGGGGAGTTCCAAGAAGAAGTATCGGCTGCAGTGCGCTTTGCTTGAATGTTCGATCTTTGCAGGCAGCCGCATCGTTCGCTGCGGCCAGAACCAAGCGCAGCTTGGATGTTGATTTGCACTGGCACTGATGTAACTGCGCCAATGCAAGCTACAGGCGTGGCAATGATGACTTCCTGGAATTGATGCGAGTCAGTCAGGGCAGTTCTGCCCTTGGAGTTGCGGCCAGCAGCCGGCACTACCGCTCAATCCGCCATCACCCGCCCAATTGCATCGGCCAGCAGGGCGCGTACCCGTTCCGGTGGCAGGTCGGGATCGCGCACGGCGCGCATGGCCAGGCCCTCCACCAGCAACCGCAGCAACAGGGTGCGTCTGGCGATGCCTTCCTCGTCAACGCGCTGGCCCAGATTGAGGTCGCGCTGGCGCAGCCAGGCCTGGATGGCCGCACTGGTCTGCTTGTCATGGGTACGCAGCACACCGGCCAGCTCCGGATCGCGATGGGCTTCGGCATTGATTTCCGCGTACAGCGCAACGCTGGCGATGGCATTGCCGTGGATCGGCAGCACCTCGCCGCGTGCCCATTGCTGGTAGCACGCGAGCAGGCCATCGACTAGGTCCGAGGCCGCCGGCATCTCGCTGATCGAGGCCTGGTCGTGACGCAGTTGGCGCTCGATCAGCGCCAGGATCAGGGCGCGCTTGTTGGCGAAATAGCGGTACATCAAGCCTTGGCTGATCTCGGCCTCGGCGGCGATATCGCCGATGGACCCGGCGTGAAATCCACGAGTGATGAAGCACTTCTGGGCGGCGTCCAGAATGCGCCGTCGCTGTGCCTCGGCATGGGCGGCAGCAGGATCTTCGGAGGTGGTTACGGCGGTTTTCGGCGTCATTGCGTGAGGTCAGGGCGTCCAGAGGCGGGATAGTACGTCACAAAAGGTGTGAATGAACGGTCATTCATTTGTAATTCCCGCCTCCCAGGCTGCGCCGGACTTCTCCTTCCGCGAATGAGTCCGATGCGCCACGCCATGCTGCACCGCCCGCTGCTCACCCTCGCCATCGCCGCCGCCCTGCCGGCGCTGGCCCATGCCGAAGACAGCCCCAGCGCCGACGCCAGCGCGTCCGCCGATGCCGCACGTACCGTGGTCGCCCTCGACCAGATAATGGTGACCGCCCAGAAACGCGCCACCAACCTGCAGGAAACCCCGATCTCGGTATCGGTAGTCGATGCCGAAGCGCTGAAGGACCGCAGCGCGATTTCGCTGGGCAGACTTTCCGATGGCTCCATTCCGTCGCTGCGGGTCACGCCATTCGCTACCCGCAGTTCGGCGCTCAACATCGGCATCCGTGGCATCGGCGCCTCCGGCGACGCCAACCAGCCTGCGCGTGATGCCGGCGTCGGCATCTACGTCGATGGCGTGTTCATGGGCCGCGCGCAGGGCCTGGGCAGCATGCTCTACGACGTGGAGCGCATCGAAGTGCTGAAGGGCCCGCAGGGGACGCTGTTCGGCCGCAATACCGAAGGCGGCGCGGTGAGCATCGTGACCAAGGCGCCGACCGGCGAGTTTGGCGGCAGCGTCAGCGCCGGGGTGTCCAACTTCAGTGGGTACAACAGTGCGCTGCACCTGGACCTGCCCAAGGTGGGCGATGTCAGCTTCAAGATCGACGCCGTACAGGCCAAGCGCGGCGGCACCACCGAAAATCCCATGCGCGGCGAGCGCGACTTCAACAGCTACGACAAGCGCGGCGCACGCCTGAGCGCGCTGTGGCAGCCGAGCGATGACTTTTCGCTGCTGTACGCCTTCGACCGCTCCTACGATGCCACCACGCCGTATCACACCCAGGTGCTGGTGCCAGGCGCCTACCTCAGCCCACTGCAGAAGGCCGGTGCCAGCCTGGACCGCCGCGACAGTGCCATCCTCGGTGGACCGCTGGAAGACAACATCGGCCGCACCAGTGGCCATCTGTTGAACCTGTCGTGGGTGTTGAATGACACCCTTGAACTGAAGTCGATCAGTTCCTACCGCGAACTCACCCAGGGCCAGTTCGACATGGGCCTGGTCGATGCGATTTCTGCTTACGGTGGCGCAGGGACGCCGTTCGGTCGTTACAGCCTGGCGCAGGTCTACCAGCACCAGTACAGCCAGGAATTGCAGCTGATCGGTAACACCTCGCAGGTGCAGTTCCTTGGCGGTGCGTTCTACTACCACGAGACCGCTGGCGACAATGCACAGACCCCGAACATGCTGGTGTGGGGGCCGGGTGGCAACAGCTACACGGTGAACCCGGCGACCAATCCGCTGGATCTTTCCCGGGTGCGTATCGACCGTGCCAGCAAGGCGTGGACCGACAGCCTGGGCGTGTTCGGCCAGGCCACGTGGACACCGGAAGCACTGCAGCGCCTGCACTTGACCGCCGGCGGTCGCTACACCCGTGATGACAAGAAGGGCAACCTGTACATCGTCAACGGTGCCGCCACCAACCTTGCGTTCAAGGACCGCTGGAGCCGCTTCGACCCGATGGTCAACATCGCCTACGACCTGGGTGAGCACGCGATGGTCTATGCCAGGTACAGCACCGGCTTCAAGGCGGGCGGCGCCAACTCACGTTCGACCAATTACGCGGCCTTCGGTCCGGAGGAAGTGACGGCCTATGAGCTCGGCTTCAAATCGCAGTTCTGGGACAACCGTGCACGCCTGAACCTGGCCGTGTTCGATTCGACCATCGCGCACAAGCAGATGGACTTCTCGCTGCCGTTCGACCCGAACAGCGGTGAAACACGCACCACCATGGTCACCACCAACGCACTGAGCGATGGCAAGTCCCGGGGTGCGGAGCTGGAATTCAACGTGATGCCGGTGGACAACCTCACCCTCGGCCTCAACTACGCCTACACGAAGATCGAAGCGCAGACCGCGACGGACCCGTTCGGCGCTGGCGTGCAGGTGACCGTGCAGCCGCTGCTGGCACCGAAGAATGCGGGCAGCCTGTCGGTCGACTATCTGGTGCCATTCGCCAACTTCTCGGCACTGAAGTTCCATGTGGACGGCAACTGGTCCGACGGCTACTACACCAGCGAGTACGACCAGATGCTGACCGACAGCTCGTTTGTGGTGAACGCACGGGTGGCGCTGGTGGACGTTCCGGTCAACAGCACCGGCACCACGATGTCGTTCTCGCTGTGGGCACGCAACCTGCTGGACGAGCAGCACCTGTTCTACAAGATCAACAGCGCGGCACTGGGCCAGAGCGGCATCTTCAACGACCCGCGCACCTTCGGCCTGGATGTGGCCGTCAACTTCTGATTCGAACGGAGAACCCCATGAAGACCCGCCATACCGAACTCGCCCTGGCCCTGATGCTGAGCCTGCCGCTGGCCGCGACGGCTGTTGCCGCTGATGCGCCACACGCCGTCGCCGCGAAGGCCTCCGCCGCCGCCAATGTGAAGCCGGTCGCTGCCGATGCACAACGGGTGATTCCGCTGCAGGGTGCCTGGAATGTACGTACCTTCGCCGGCCTGCAAGGCCGCCACGGTCCGATTCCGGCCGATGCATTCGTGCGCACCGCCGATCTCGGCCGCCTGACCGAAGCCGACCGTGATGCCCTGGTCGCCGCCGGTGTGAAGCTGGACATCGATCTGCGCACCACCGATGAGGAGGCACAGTCGCCGGACCTGCTGGCCCGCGATGATCGTTTCGATTATCAGCGAATCTCCCTGATGGGCACCGAGAAGATGGACCTGCAGAAGATGATGACCAGCTTCCCCGATTCGCTGGGCGAAGCCTATGTGCAGTGGCTGGGCCACAGCCAGCCGCAGTTCAAGCAGGTGTTCCAGCGCATTGCCGCGCAGCAGGACGGTGCGGTGCTGTTCCATTGCACGGCCGGCAAGGACCGCACCGGCATCATCGCCGGCCTGCTGCTGGACCTGGCCGGCGTGCCGAAGGCCGAGATCGTGCACAACTACGCGATCTCCGCGCATTACCTGGAAGGGCAGCCGAAGGATAGCGCGATGAGCGCGCAGATCATGGCGCTGGCAAAGCAGAACCCGGAGATCGGCCGCAAGTTGGCGGGCATGGCCGGTACTGCGCCGGACAACATGGAGCAGTTCCTGGCGGCGCTGCACAGTCAGTACGGTGGTGCGGAAGGGTACCTGAAGTCGATCGGGGTCAGCGAGCAGGAGATCCAGCAGTTGAAGGTGCGGCTGGGTCAGGCCGGCTGATAGGTCGTGCCGGCTGTTGGCCGGTTGACGTGCAGATACCGAAGGGATGCCGGCCATCGGCCGGCATGACCCGCAGCCTGGCATGGCCTGGCGCTACTGATCCGGCTTCACCCTTGCCACCCGTTTCCGGTACTCATACACATTGTCACCGCGGATGCGCTTTTCCTCGGTGCCGGTGACCCGGCCGACCTGCTGGTCCGAGCCGGTGACCGGCTTGGCCTCGATCTCGGTCTCGTGCTCGAAGGAGTGCGATTTGTCGGTGTTGCGGTAATAGCGGTACAGCGCCCAGTACAGCGCGGTTGCGCCGGCCGGACCTGCCGCCAACAGCCAGAGGCCACTGTCGTCGCTCATGTCGATGCCACCAGGAAGGCAATTGCGAGGGCTTCAATGACGGTGCCGGTGGCCAGGGCCGCCAGCAGCATCTTCCATTGCTGCACGGGCACACTGCCCATGGTTTCGCCGGTACGGCCGTTCACCGCGATGTAGTGCAACATGCCGCCGTTCTTTCCGGGCTGGTGATACGAGTACAACCACACCGGCAGGTACATCGACACCCAGCGCGTTCCATGCACCTCCAGCTGTTCCTGTTCCCAACGCACGCCACGGTTGTAGCGCCTCATCGACCCTTCCACCTGCGCGCGGGCGATCGACAGCAGCTGGTCTTCCAGCCGCGGCCGCAGCTTCTCCACGTCGAGGTTGCGCTTCTCCGAGGTGAAGCCAGCCAGGTATGAGGCGTTCCATTTCACCGCGTTCTTGGTATCGAACGGCAGGATGGTGTTGATGATGTTGTTGGTGTTGGCGCGGGTATCCAGATTGCCGCGCTCGGCCGAGGATTCCAGAGGCAGGTCATCAACGGTGAAATCGATCTGGCGCTCCACCTGGTAGACATCGGCATCGTACAGGGTGCGCTTGTTCTTCTCGCTGCCCACCGTGTATTGCCGGGTCTGGATCTCGCCCTTGCCGGCCACGGCCGCGCTGACGTTGCTGTCCACAATCATGTAGGGCAGGAACACGCCCACCACGTTTTCCGGGGTGAACTGCTCCTTGAACGCCTTCAGCGCGAACATGCGGCGCTTGTCGACGAACTGGCGGATGCGCGCGACCGCATCGTCCTTCTTGATGTGGAAGGGCAGCACCGCGTCGGGCACCGCACCATTGCTGATCTGTTCGTTGACGCCGAATACATGGCGGCACCAGTGGCAGCGCGCCGTCATCGTGCTTTCGGTGTTGACCGTGACTTCGGCGCCGCAGCCCGTGCACTTGAACGTCATCAACGCCGAGGTGTCGGCATCGATGTTGCGTGCACCGGAGGCGATGACCGTGCCACGCAGCTGGTCGATGGCCTCGCCCAGCCCGAATTCCTCCTCGACCCGCGCGCCATGCCATTCGTGACGGCAGTACAGGCAGACGAGGATATCGGTGCCGGCCTTGGGCCGGATGTCGGTGGCGCCGCACTTCGGGCAGCGGTTGAGGCCGTCCTTCAGCTCGCTGGCCGAGGTATCAATGGCCACAGGATCGGGCGCTTCCACATCATCGCGGATGGCCTGTGGCAGTTTCGAGGTGTCCAGCGGGAAGCTGCCGGGCAGGGGAGGGACGTCCTGCGGCGAACCGGGCCCATCCAACGACGCCGCCGGCAAGGGCGGCGGCGTCGCGGGCGCGGATCCGGGCAGCGGCGGTGGGCCGTTTCTGGGATCGGACATGTGGGTTGTGCGTCCTGCTGTTACAGGCCCAGCGCCTTGGCTTTCAGGGCGTCATAGTCGCCCTGGGTGATCAGGCCCAGGTCCAGCATTTCCTTGGCCTTCTTCAGCTTGGCCACCGGATCGTCGGCAGCCGGCGTGACCGGCTGCTGCATGCCGCCGACACCGAACATGCCTGAGGCCATGCCGACACCGACCAGGCCAGCCGCACCGCCGTTCTCGCCGGCGGACTGGATGCCCTGGGCAACGCTGGCCTGCAGGTTGGAATTGCCGCGCGAGCCAGACAGTGCATCTGCGCGCTGCACGGTCTTCAGCAGTTCGCGGGTATTGGCGTCGTACTCGATCGAGACAATAGCGGTCTTGACGATGGCCAGGCCGCGTTCGGACTTCCACTGGTAGCCCTGCTCGACGGCGGCCGACAGGCTCTGTGCAAAGCCCAGCGAGTCCTGCTGCAGCCTGGTGATGCGATTGCCCTTGCCCGGATCGTTCGTGTACAGGCTGAAAGCCGGCGCCAGCGAACCGACCACTTCATTGAACAGCTGGCTGGCGGCGGCGTTGTCCAGGTCGGTGAAGTCGAACACCTGGCCCGGCTGCAGGTAACTGGCCGGCACGAAGTTCTTCACGAACAGGATCGGGTCGACGATCTTCAGCGTGTACGAGCCACGCGTGACTGCACCCACCTGGGTATTGAGGAAGCCGTCGTCCCAGTAGATTTCCGACTGGGTCCCGAAGCGGTTGTCCGGCAGCTCCTTCAGCGAGACGAAATAAGCCGCCTGCTGCGAACCGGGCTGGCCGCCGAACTTGAAGCGTTCCCAGCTCTGCTTGATGAAGGTGCTGACCAGGCCGTCACCGGCGAAGATCGATTGCGAGTTCAGGTCGTCCGAACGCCACTCGTAGCCGCCCGGTTCGGCGACGAACGCGGTGATCGCGCCGTCCTGGAACAGCAGCAGGCCGTAGCCCTCCGGCACGATGATCTTCGAGCCGTTGCTGATGATGTTGGACGAGCCGCTGGTGTTGGAGCCGCGGCCGGCGTTGGTGCCGCGCGGCACCGCCGCGAACAGGGCCGCCGTCGAGGGCAGGCCCGTGGGCACGGTGTAGAAATCCTTCCACTGGTCGGCCAGCACACCACCGACCGCACCCTTCACCGCCTGTACCAGACCCATGTCCAACTCCCTGTGATTCGAGGGCAGGCACCATGCCTGCCGAGCTGGGCTGAATATAGCAGCGGGCAGGGACCGCTGTGGTGCCGGAAGATGAATCCAGGCCCTGCCGGGGCGCAGGACCGTGCCTGGCGCTGTCTCTACAACATGTACGGGATCTTGAAGGCGAGCGTGAAGTCCGGTGCATCCGGGGTCAGCCCGATGCCGAGCAGGGTCACCAGTGTGGTGTGCTGGTTGAGCGCGTAGGTCACGCCCAGATTCAGTGATGCCGCGTTGGCGTCGCTGCCGATCACTTTCATCCACTTCCCGCCTTGGAAACGGGTGGAAGCGCGGGCGCTGATGCGGTCGCTGAAGGACAGGCTGAGGCTGGTGCGCTCGTTGAACGCAAAGGCCACGCCAGCGCCGAAGTAGACCGCGCCGCCGAGCTTCACGTCACCCGGGTTGACCGTGTCGGGGTTGCTGTCGATATCACTGAAACCACGCGGGAACGAATGCACATAGCCAACGTTGGCGAACAGGATTGCCGGATCGGCGGTCTTGACCATCGACAGGCCCACGTTGGCCTGCCACACGCCATTGCCGGTGGGCTGTTCCCTGGGAACGGCGAAGCGGATGTAGTCATCGTCGTCGCGCTCGATCACCTTCCAGTCCAGACCGTAGGGTGCGCGCCCGGTAGGGGCGGTGACCCCGGCGGTGAGCACCGTTTCCGGGCGCCAGCCGCGTTCGCCGAACAAGCGGTAGTTCGCACTCAGGCCGATATCGCCCAGCCCGTTGCCATTGGTTTCTTCCTGCGCGATCGCGGCCGCCGCACCGCCGGCGCCGCCCTTCTGGTAGACGGTGCGCCGCGCCAGGTAGGGCACGTCCAGGTTGAGCGTCAGGTTCGGGCTGACACCCCAACGTGCGGCCAGGTTGTAGGTGAGCGAATCGGATTCAACGTTCTCGATGGCGATGTTGCCGAGGAAGATCGCGTCCAGCGCCAGGAAACCATTGAGGGTGAGCTGCTTGCGGTCGTAGCGGGCGTAGGTGAGGCTGTTCTCGACGGTGAAGCGGCGCGAGAACAGGGCCGACTGCTGTTGTTTCACATCATCCACGCTGCGCCGCGATTCCTGCTTCGCCTGCTGTGCCTCGGCCGCCGTGCTGGCGTAGCCCTCGCTACCCTGCGACGTCTGTAGCGTCGAGCCATGCTCGACTGCGGCGCCCGTTGCCGCCGCCGTTGCCGGCCCGGTGGGCCCGGTGCGTCCACTCAATCGCGCCTGCATCGCCTGCACCTGCATGTCCAGTTCGCGCAGCCGCCGCACTTCCTGTGCATAGTTGGATTTGAGCTGCTCCAGCTGACTGGCCAGTGCCTGCACGTCGGCGCCATCGTCCGCCGCTGGCGGTGCGGCGAAGGCGGTGCCCGCCAGCGCCGCCAGCGCCAACGGGGTGATCCTCATCAAGGTGTGCATGTTCGTGTCCTGCGTTGTGGAACGCTTCCCCCAACGCCGTGCCGTGGTGCTATCGGCCCGGCCCCATGCCGCGGTTCATCGCAATCGCCTGGGCCACGTTCTGGCTCAACGGCAGGTTGCCGCCCGCGGTATCCCGCACCAGTTCCAGCCGCAGCTGGTTGCTGGCGATCTGCCCGTCACCGGCCAGGGCGATGCCCTGGCCGACGCTGCCGTTGCGTATCCATTGCTGGACCATGCCCTGGCCCTCCACCTGCAGTTGCAGGCGTGCCTGGTTGCCGTCCAGCACTGCGGAGGCCGAGACGCCTGCACCCTGCGCACTGAGCGAATGGGCACCGTCATCGGAAAGGCCCGGCACCGTGCCGTTGCGCACCACCAGCGTGGTCGCATTGCGGGCAACGTTGCCATCGCCGGCCACCTGCACGCTCTGCAACAGGCCATTGGCGTTGGCCAGGCCGGTGCTGTCGATATGGCGGCCCTGCGTGTCCGGCAGCGGCGCATCTGCGGCAGTCACGTGCACGCTGGGCTGGAAGCTCAGTTTCGGGCTGCCGCCGCCGCGGAAGTCCATGCCCAGGGTCAACGCACCCTGCAATACGTTTCCGTTGCCGGCCTGCCACTGCGAGACCATCGACACCCCGAACCACGCGACGGTATTGCCGCCCACGGTGTAGCGGCCGCGCATCAGGTTCAGTTCGGGATCCGGAATTTCCTTCAGGCCGCGTCCCGGCGCAGCATCCGCCGCCTGCAGGGGCAGGGCGGGGCTCGCCAGCAGCAGGAGCATCAACAGACGGTGGCGGAACATGGCGGAACCTCCTTCAGAACAGGTCGGCGTGGCTGAAGCCGAAATCGACCAGTTCGGCATCGGTGATCGGCCCCTGTCGCGCGTAGAGCGCGCGGGCACTGGGCCGTTCGCTGGGTTGCAGCAGGACTGTGTTGCGATCGAAATCACTGCCGATCACCACGAATACGGCACGCGATGGCCACGCAGCGAGGAATTCAGGCAGCGCCAGGCTGCGGTTGCCAAGGATGGGATCAGCCACCTCGACCACACCGCCGCGCACCTGCTTGAGCACCACGAAGTGGCGGAAGCCGCGCACGTCCATCAGCACAAGACCCGGAACCCGAAGCGTGCGCAGGCGTGCCTCATCGATGCGATAGCCGCGCCCGCGCATGCCCAGCGATTCCACGTAGCGCTTGATGTCGAGCAGCGAAAAGCCACGCTCGGCTACCAGCGCCGGGTCGGACACCCCCATCATCCCTTCGATCACCGTCGCCTCGTCGGTGTCCAGGTGGTAGGCATGGCGCAGGATGGTCGCCAGTGCGGCCGCTCCGCAGCTGTAATCGGTGTGCTGGCGTACCACGTTGCGGTAGCGCCGTTCCTGCATGCTCTCCACCTTCTGCTGCAGCAGCGCGCCATTGGGCAGTACGCCGGCGAAGTCGACGTCGCCCGCCCGCGCGGACGCGCCGCCCAGCAACAGCAGGCAGGCCAGCAGGCGTATCGAGAGACGGTGGCCGAACATCGCATTCTCCGGCAGCAAGGGGGAGCCCCTGTCCCAAGGGGGAGGAGGAACAGGAGCTCCCGGGAACCCGGCCATTGGCGGACGGCCGGGGTGTTACGCTTACTCGCCGCTGCCACCACCGCCGCCGGTGCTGGGCTGGGCGACTGCCAGGGCCAGGCTGTTGGCCTGCAGGTTGCCGGTGCCCGCGGCCACGTTCACGCCGATGTTGCCCGAGGCGCCGGAGAAGGCGCTGCCCGACAAGGCCGAGGTGTTGGTCGCGTTGACGTTCACCCAGCGCGTGGTGCTGACCGTGCCGCTGAGGCTGGCATACAGGTCGGCCACGCCCAGCTCGACGAACTGGCTGGTGCCACTCTCACGCGTATCGAAGCCCAGGCCGCCCACCCCCGGCCGGTTGGGGTTCATCGTGGCGTTCTGGATCTGGTTGTCCAGATCGATATGGCCGGTGCTGCTGCCACCCGGGTGTGGCAGCTCGCCACTCCAGGTATCCAGATAGTAGTTGGCCATCTGGTAGGCGTTGCCGGTACCGCGGTAGGTGCCGGCGCCATAGGCCAGGGTCAGGCCGCTGACGCCGCCACGCATGCCGACCTGCACGGTATCGGTGTAGGACTGCACGAAGCCGGCGTTGCTGACCGTGTTGCCGGTGGAGACCTGGTTGGAGCTGATGCTCGACTGCGCCACCGCGGTGGTCGCGACCGACGCCGCCAGCGCGTTCTTCTGCTCGTTGTTGTTGCCCGAAGCAATGTTGACACCGATGTTGCCTGACGCACCGCCAAAGGCATTGCCACCGAGACCTGCGGCATTGGTGACACCGGAGTTCATGGTCGCGTTGCCGAAGCCGGCCTGGTTGACGAACACCTCGGCGTCGGCCATGCCGAAGCTGAAGGACGCATCGGCAGCGGACAGCGACGCGGCGTTGTCCTGGGCGTTGTTGTCGCCCGATACCACGTTGAAGCCGAGGTTGCCGGAGGCACCTGCGCCCACGCTGTCACCGATGGAGGCACTGTTGGTGACCAGGCTGTTGCTGGTGGCGTTGTTGCTGATCGATTGGCGGTTGTCGATCACGGCAATGGCCGCCGAGTCGAGGTCGATGTCGCCGGTGATGTTCGGGTCGCCGGAGAAATTGATGTCGGTGCTCAGTCGCAGGTCCTTCTCCAGGTTCACGTCGACGCCGTGGTTGTTCTTTTCCTTGCGTTCGTCGGCCTGGATGGTGCTGTGCTTCTGCACATTGACGTTGACGGTACGGTTGCGCACGTCGTTGTCGGTGTGGTTGTGCGTCTCGTTGCGGGTTTCGCTGACGGTGTGGGTGTGGTTGATGTTCGCGTTGGTGTTCTGGTTGTCCCAGCCATTGGCCGCAGCGGCGGTCGAGGCAGTGGCAATCGCCATGGCGAGCATGGTCCGTTTGACGGTCGCTTTCATGGTGCCCTCTCTCTCATCAGGTGGTGCATCGGTTGGGTGGTTGTCACGGGCGGTCCTGCACGACCAGGCCCAGTACATTGGCCGTGTCATTGCCGCTGCCCGCGATCTGATTGAGTTGCAGGACCCCGTCGAATCCCCGCAGCGCGGTGCTGGTGACACCGGCGCTGCGGGTGCCCGTCGCGACGCCGCGACCGGCGTCGTCCCGCCCCCCTGCCAACGCGGAACCCTCGGCGGCCAAGGCCGTATCGTCGGTTTCGCGTATGCCCTGTCGGGCCAGCGTCGCGCTGACGACGTTGAGCGTCGTGTTGGCGATGCCGCTGGCCTGGTTGATGGATGCGATGCCGCTGGCACCGGCCAGCGCCTTGCCATCGATGACGGCGGTGGCGTGCATCGGTGCACCCAGCACGCGGTTGCCACCGCGCAGTTGTCGGTTGGCGATCGAGACGTCGGCATGTTCGCCCGTGGCGATGCCGCGCAGGTTGGCCTGCAGATTGAGGTCGCCGGCCGCCTGGTTGACCGCGATGGCGCCGTTCGCGCCGGCCAGTGCATGGCCGTCGATGCGGGCAACGTCGAGGTAGGCGAGCATGCCGCTGTAGTCATCGGCCTGCGCGATCAACGGCGTGGCAGGCAGGATCAGCAGCAGCCAGTGCGCCCGCCTCACTTGCCACCTGCCGGGGCCATGCCCTGCAGCGGGAACTGGCCGAGCGCGCCGCGCACGGTCTCGCCGATGCCGCGAGTACTGTTGCCGACCGCGCCGAGCGGCCCGCTCATGGCGCCACCGAGACTGCTGCCGACCATGCCGTCACCGTTGCGGCCGAGCGTACCGCCCAATGCCTGCTGCGTCACACGTTCGACCGTGGTGCCTGCGGGTGCGGTGGCTGTGGCTGCCTGACCCGCCCCCATGCCTGCGTAGTCTTCATCGCTCAGCTCGTCCATCCCGTTTGCCGGGGCACCCGCACCGAGGGCCGCCGCGATCTCGCGCTGGGGTTTCGGGTCGGCGATCAGCGCCATGCCGGGCGGCGCCATGCGATAGGCCGGGCGTGCGGACACATCACGCAACAGGACGATTTCGCCCGGTTGAGCCTTCACGCCCTGGCGTGCACCGGAGGCAGAGGCGCTCGCACCAACCGACAGCAGGGCCACGGCCAGCGTTGCCAGCAGGCCGCGAATGGGGGTGATGCCGTCCATGCCGATCTCCCGTGGTGGGTGCGGCGGAACCACGCATCAACCGTGCCAACCCTGCAAGGCTTGGCTGCCCTGGCGCCAGGCGCTGGCGGGAGTCGGGTGCTGCTGCCGCGCTGTTACAGCACCATCGGAAAAATGCTGGGATCGCGCTGTACCTAGCGCGGCAGGGCAAGGCGGGCGCCCGACTGTCACACCGGTGTTACAGGTGCCGTCGCGGACTGTAACGATGCCGCTTCAGCCGGTGGTCTCTTGACGCGGCGCTCATTGCGCCGCCGTTTAGCGCAGCGCTAGGATCCGCCCATCAAAGGCCGCTGCGGTGGCCGTAGAAGGTCCCGGCGGAGGGCGGCACGCCGGTGATTGCCTGACAGTCCGCCGACGGTGTCCGGATGCTGGGGGAAGCATGGCGGCGGTCCCGGAGGCTTCTACATCACGTTGCGTGCTCTGGTTCGGCGAGCCGCTGGCGAACGAGCGCAGCGCGCTGGCGGCCGCAGGCTGGTACGTGCGCCGCATCCATCCCGACCCGGCGATGGCGATCGGGCTGCGCGGGCGTGATCGGCTGCTCGCTGTGCTGGATCTTCGCCATCTGGATACGCCCGCGCTGCAGTTGCTGGCGCCATGGATCGAACAGCACGTGCATCTGCCCTGGATTGCGGTGCTGCCACCCGGCGCGGGGCCCACGCCTGCAGCGTGGCTGCCCTTGCTGCAGCGTTGCATCTCGCGGTTCACGCTGCCTTTCGGCCTGCAGGACCTGGTGGCTGCGATGCGCCAGCAGTTCGACGCGGATGATCCTTCTGCCAGCGAGGTATGCGCCGGCCAGGGGCCGCGCACACTGATCGGCGAGAGTCCTGCGTTGCATGCGGTGCGCACCGTGCTGCACAAGTTCGCGCCGGTCGAACTGCCGGTGCTGGTCACCGGCGAAACCGGTACCGGCAAGGAGCTGGCGGCTCACGCGCTGCATGCGTTGTCCGGCCGTGCGGGCAAGCCGTTCATCGCGGTCAACTGCGGTGCCATTCCGGCCAACCTGGTGCAGTCGGAGCTGTTTGGCCACGAGCGCGGCTCGTTCACCGGCGCCGACAAGCGCCAGATAGGCGTATTCGAAGCCGCACACGGCGGCACCGTGTTCCTCGACGAGGTGGGCGACCTGCCGGCGGAGGCGCAGACCAGCCTGCTGCGCGTGCTGCAGGAAGGCACCTTCGAGCGCGTCGGCAGCAGCCAGCCGCTGCGGGCCGACGTGCGTGTACTCGCGGCCACCCACGTCGAACTGGAACACGCGGTGGCGCAGGGGCGGTTCCGTAGCGATCTCTACTATCGGCTCAATGTGCTGCGCCTGCTGATGCCGCCCTTGCGCGAGCGTGGCGCCGATGTGCAGCTGCTGGCCGAGCACTTCCTGCGCTGCTTCCGCCTGCGCCACAGCGTGCGTGCACGTGGCTTCGCGCCCGCTGCGCTGCAGGCGATGCGGCGCTTCGGTTGGCCCGGCAACGTGCGTGAACTGCTCAACCGGGTGCAGCGGGCGGCGATCATGGCCGAAGGCGAGCTGATCAGCGAGCGTGACCTTGAACTGGGTGGGGCCGAGCATGCGCCGCCGGGCGCGATGCTGCAGGATGCCCGCGGCCAGGCCGAGCGCGATGTGCTGCTGCAGACCCTGCGCCAGACCGGCTACAACGTCTCCGAGTGCGCACGGCAGATGCAGATCTCGCGGGTGACCGTGTATCGGCTGTGCCGCAAGCATCGTCTGGAACTGCCGGCGCAGCGTTGAGTGCGGATCATGGTTCGCCCGAACGGTAGCGGATGCGGTACAGGTCCAACCCCGCACCGTCTGCGCGCCGCGCCGAATAGGTCAAAGTGTCAGGTTGCGAGCCATCCAGCATCGCACCGTAGCTGTCGCCGGAGGCTTCGTTCACCGGGGAGGGCAATGCATGGCCCGCGTCATAACGGCCTCCACGCTCGTAGGCAATGAACTGGCGGACCGGTGCAGTGGCGAAGTCCAGGGCGCGGGCAAACACCACCGTTCGGCCGTCGCCCAGGAACGTGGCATCGAACTCCTGTGCGGCGGTATTGATGCCACCCGCCAGCGGCCGCGCCGGCTGCGCCACGCCGCCGATCATCGTGGCGCTGTAGAGGTCATGGCCGCCGGCACCGCCCGCGCGATCGCTGGAGAACAACAGCGTACGACCGTCCGGCGAGAGCATCGGCGCGAACTCGTCGGCCGCGCTGTTCACCGCGGGGCCCAGATTCTCCGGTTCGCCGAATCGACCGTCACGTCCAATGCTGACCCGGTACAGATCGTCGCCGCCCTGGCCGCCTGCTCGATCCGAACAGAAATACACCGTACGGCCATCGGCAGAAAAGGCGGGATCGAAGTCTCGTCCCGGCGTGTTGAACGAGACCGGCGTCGCCGGCCGCCAGCGCTGCCCGTCGTGGCGGGAGACCCAGATGTCATACCCGCCCGGACCGCCGGGACGGTTGCGGCTGAACCACAGCGCGGTGTTTCCGTCCGGGCTCAGGGTCAGTCGAATCTCGTCGTACTGCGTGGATGCAACGCCCGGCGCAAAGCGTTCAGCGGAGCCGACGATCTGCAGCACCCTTGAGGGAGTCGCGGGGGGCGACGCAGCAACCAGCAGCATCACGGCCAGCCGCGCTTTCATGCCTGCCGCTCGAAGTCGCTGACCCAGTTGGTTTCCCAACTGCGTCCCCCATCGGTCGAAGCCGCCTGTTCCCAGCGCGCCGAGCGCGGGGTAATGCGTGACCAGATCACCCGCGTCTGGATCGCCCGTCCGTCGTGCTGGTCTTCGCCGAAGAAGCGGCCGACACCGGCCTCGAAACCACCGCGCAGCGGCGCGCCGATCCGGGTCGGCTCCCGGCCATCCAGCCACCAGCTCAGCCAGTGCCGCTCAGCGGCGTTCCAGGCGCGGATACCCATGCCGCGCAGCGGTGCTCCCGGCACGTCCATAAGGTTGTCGCCTACGTTGCCGAATCCTCCCAGTACCGCCCAGTTGTGCAGGGTGCCGTTGAACGCGTCCCACGCATCACTGCCTGCCAGCCGAGCGCGCAGGCGACGATGGCGCACGTTCCAATGGCCCACCAGGAAATCAAAATCGCGCGGTGCATCCGGCAGCTTCGGAAGCGGAGAGGGGACCGCCGCAGTGCGGCGGAACCAGTTGCGCCAGTTCACTTCCCAGTGCGCGCCGGCATCGTCGGAGAACGCCTGCTCCCACCACGGCTCCTCGCCATGGATGTCATGCCAGCGGAACCAGACGTCGATGGGGCGTCCCTTGAAGTGATCACGACCACGGAAGCTGCCGCCATCGCCTTCGAAGACGCCGCGCACGGGCGCTTCGATATGGGCAGGGTTGCGCCCATCGATCCACCAGATCGACCACGTGGAAGACACTGGATCAAAAGCACGCACGCCCAGGCCTCTGTACGGGCCCGAAGGCAGCGCCATGACGTTGTCATCGATGGTGCCGAGCCCGCCCAGGGTGAGCCAGACCGCGCTGGCGCCGGTGAAGGCTTCCCAGCGGGTGTCGCCCACCAGGCGCTCCTTCAGGCGTTGGTGCCGGACCTGCCAGTTGCCCTGCAACCATTTCCAGTCTTCGCTGTGGCTGGACAGGGGCCGCCCCGAGGGTAGGGCGCTTGAGGCTGCCACTGCGGCCAAGGTGGCCAGGAACTGCCGTCGATCCATGTGCGTGACCCCTTGCCGGAAGTGCCTCCATCGTTGCGGGTGCGAGGGGGATTGACCACGCAGATATCCGGGCTCAGGCTAAGCCACACTTATGGTGACCCAACGCCAGCTTCCATCGCTTGCCGCCATCCGCGCCTTCGAAGCGGCGGCGCGGCCGGGCAGTTTTGCCCGTGCCGCCGAGGAGCTCGACACCAGCGCGGCATCGGTGAGTTACCACGTGCGCCGGCTGGAGGCCCAGACCGGCACCTGCCTGTTCCTGCGCCATGCACAGCACGTAGAACTGACGGCGACGGGTGCCAGCGTCGCGCAGGAGGCCACCCGGGCATTCGATGCACTGCGTGCCAGCTTCATGCGCGCCGCAGACATGGATGCGGCGCGACTGCGCCTGTCCGTGCTACCCACGCTGGGCACCAGTTGGCTGACACCGCGGCTGGGCAGTTTCCGCAGCCGCCATCGGAGCATCGTGCTGGAACTGGACCTGTCGGCAGAGCCGCAGGACCTGGCCGCCGGGCATTTTGATGCTGCCATCCGCAATGGGCATGGCGAGTGGCCCGGGCTGCAGGCCACGCCCCTGTTCCCCAGCATTTTCACCCCGTTGTGCGCGCCAGCGCTGCTGCCGGCGGCAGACGGGCTCGGGCGCCGGGCCTTGGAGGTTCCGCTGCTCGGCAGGCCCGACTGGTGGGCACTGTGGTTTTCCGCACATGGCGCGGTTCCGCCGCCGGCCGAGGCGAGCCTGGTCAGCCCCTTTGCGGTAGAGCATCTGGATGTCGGCGCGGCCATTGCCGGGCAGGGCATCGCCATTGCCTCGCCAATCCTGTTCCAGGCCGAACTGGACAGCGGGCGCCTGGTGCAGGCACATCCCGGTGTGGCCAGCGACGGGCGTGTCTTCTGGTTCGTGGCACCGACGGCGCGCAGCCGGAGCGCCAAGGTCATTGCATTCGGTGACTGGCTGGGCGAGCAGGCCGCGCAGGCCAGGCATGCGGCGCGACATCATCTGGCGCGCACGGTGGCGGCATGAACCAGAGCCCTGAACTGCTGAGACGCCTGCTGCGTGCCAAGGACCGGATGGACCATGCCAGCCACGAGGACTGGCCGGTGGCCCGCCTGGCCGAAGTGAGTGCCGTATCGCCCGCGCATTTCGCGCGTTCGTTCAAGCAGGCCTTCGGGCTGCCGCCGCACCGCTACCTGCTGAGCCGCCGCATCGAACGGGCCGTGGCGATGTTGCGTGACACCGATCTGCCGGTCACCGAGATCGCCGCGCAGACCGGCTGGAGCAGCCTGGGCACCTTCGGCCGCATCTTCCGTGACATCACCGGCGACAGCCCGGGCAACGTGCGCGAGCGTGAGCGGGCCGGCCAGGCGACGCCGGCCTGCGTGCCGGAGTGCCACGCACGTGCCGCGCAGCGACCGGACCTGAACATGGCAGTTTTGGAGAAGCGCCGGCGCGCGGCGGTTGCTAACGTGGATCCCACGTGAGGGAGGTCCCATGACAAACACTGTGAACACGGTCGGCCTCTATGTGCGCGACCAGGATGAAGCGCTCGCGTTCTACGTCGGCATGCTCGGTTTCGAAGTGCACACCGATGTGCGCAATGGCAGCTACCGTTGGCTGACGGTACGCAGCCCCGACCAGGACGGATTCCAGCTGGGGCTGTTCGTTCCGGGCCCGCCCACACACGACGCGGCCACCGCGCAGGCACTGCAGCAGCTGGTGGCGAAAGGCGCAATGCCGCCGCTGGTGCTGGCCGTCGATGACTGTCGGGCGCGCTATACGCAATGGCTGGCACGGGGCGTCGAGTTCACCCAGGAGCCGGTCGAACGCTATGGCGCCATCGATGCCGGATTCCGTGACCCGTCCGGCAATGGCTGGAAGATGATCGAAGCCCGCTCCGAAGCGAGGCGCCGTCAATGAGCCGGGGTGGCTGGGCGCGGCCCGTGCATCGCTGGACCTCGATCGTCTTTACCCTGGCGGTGATCGCCAATTTCGCCGCTCGCGGGCTGGGGCAGGGCGAGCCGGCAGCGTGGATCACCTATTCGCCGCTGCCGCCATTGTTCCTGCAGCTGTTCACTGGCCTGTACCTGTTCGTGCTGCATTACACCGGGACACGCCGCAGCGCCACGCTGGGCGCTGCAGGCTGAGGCCGCCTCAGGCAGCAGCGTCGGCGGCGTAGGCCGCCAGCAATGCCGGCAGCTGGTCCATGCGCTGGAAGATCACCTTCGCACCCGCAGCGCGCAGGGCCTCCGGCGTGCTGTGGTGCGGGCCGCCCTCGCTGAAGCCAAACACGGTTGCACCCGCCGCGACGCCGGCGGTCGCGCCGGTCACGGTGTCTTCAATGACCGCGCAGCGCTTCGGATCCACACCCAGCGCGGCAGCGGCCGCCAGGTAGACGTCCGGGTGCGGCTTGGTGTTCGGCATGTCCTGGCCGCTGTAGACGTGGTCGCCGAATGCATCGAGGATGCCGACCTTGCCCAGCTGCAGTTTCACCTTGATCAGGTCGGCACCGGACGCGCAGGCAATGCGGCCACCGGTCGCTGCGGCGATCGCACGCACGGCCTCGGGTGCCCCCCGGATCGGCTCCAGATCCCGTTCCAGCGCCCGGTTGCGCTGCTGGCGGAACTCCTCCAGCCATTCCTCGGTGAACGGCTTGCCGGTGCGCTCTGCGATCAGCCCGGCCAGATGGGCCACGGATTGGCCCAGGAAGACCTCGCCGGCCTGCGCAGGCGTCAGCGGCCAGCCGCGTGCGGTCAGCATTTCCGAGAGCACGCGGGCCACCAGCGGCTCGGAATCGACCAGTACGCCGTCGCAGTCGAACAGCACGGCATCGAAGGGGAAAAGGGGCATCTACAACTCCAGGGCGCAATGCGGTGGTGCAATTGCCCGTCATTTTCCCACAGCCATCCTTGCCTGGCACCCGGACCGGGTGCCACGCATTCCCGGCAGGCCGATCAGCCCAGATCACAGCCCGCCGGCTGCGGCCAGGTGCTGGCAGGCAGCATGTTCTTCAGCGAGGTCGGTGCGTTGATCGCCACATAGCTGGCGCCCAGCAGCTCCTCCAGATCGGCAATCGTCACCAGGTAGTTGTCCAGGCTGCCCAGGTTGGCCTCGTTGGGAATGATCCAGCTGATCGCCTTGGCGGTTCCGGTGTTCGGGTCACGGGTGATGATCGTCTTCCAGAAGAACTCCGGGGTCGGGATGCCATGGCTGGCCAGGAAGTAATCGTTGGCGGCGTCGCCGTAGACCACGCCACCGTAGACGTCCACTGGTGCGATGTCGCGGTAGCACTCGGCCACGTTCTCGGCCTTCACCCAGATGCCCTGGTTGAAGCTGGACACCTGCGGCACGATGTTGGTCATGTAGTTGGCGCGGCGGATGTAGGTCGCGTCGTAGTCCATGTGGTTGGACGTGACCAGATGGCCACGGTCATAGCCGGATCTGATGCTGGCGTAGGACGCGGTGCTGGTCTGGCCCAGGCAACCGGCCGGCAGGTCCGGGTCCTTGTAGAAGCTGGACGGCCGTGCGGCCGAACCGGTATCGGCGGTAAGCGTGTACTCGTAGCGGGTGGCGCTGTGGATGCTGCAGTCGTAGGTCAGCACGAAGCCGCCCTTGTTGAGGGTGACCACCTGGGCCTGTGCAGCACCGGCAAAAGCACTGAGTACGAAAGCAAAGACAAAGCTTGCAAAGCGCATTTCGATTCTCCAGCAGAAGATTCAGGGCGCAGCCGCCCGTCACGACCTGGCCGGGGCGAGGACATGCGGAGATGCTGCGGAGACGGGTGCTGCGGATTGCGGTGGAACCTGGCCGCGTTGTTGGGCCATCAGCCCTGCGGTGTCATAAGCGTCACAAGCTGGCGCCTTGTGGTCAATGACGAAAGGGCGAAGCTGTGATCATGCGCAAGCACTGGTGATATGTCAGATCACGCGGCGCGTGGATGACACGCGCGCGTGCTAGGCGCCTGGCAGGCCTGCCAGCTGCGCCCCTGGGCCTGCGGCGGCGGGCGCTACAGGAATGTTTCCTGTTCTTCGTCCGGCGCCAGGCATGCGGCCTTGCTTTGCTCGGTCGAGTGCGCAATGGCCGCCTCGTCGAAACCGGCGCGGCTCAACCACAAACGATTCCAGCGGACCAGTGCGTCGCCGTCGCGTGCCAGGCAGGCATAGCGGACGATCGATTCCAGGTTGTCGATGGTCGGGTACTGCTGGGCGATTTCGTCCAGCCCCTGGCGCATCAGCGGCCAATCGGGCTTCGCTGCGCGGAAGTGATCGGGCGAATATTCGGTGGCCGACCAGTACAGCCGTGCGTAGCGCATGGCCCCCTTCTTCTTTGGTGCACTGGCCATCGAGTGCCGCGCGAAGGCTCCCATCTTCTGCGCGCTGCCACCCCAGGCCGGCGTGAAGTACTCCATGGCAATGAGGTGCAGTGGTTCGTAGTCGGGGAAGGCCTTCGCTGCGCGATCAACGAGCGCCAGCATTTCGTCGTCATCCGCGCTTTCGCGCAGCGCGATCAGCACGTTCATTTCGTGCCAGAACGGGTCGCCGCCGGCAACATCCTCATGCGATTGCAGGTAGGCCCGCGAAACCGCGTTGTACTCATGGAACTGTGCCCAGTCTTCGGCGTTGACGGTGTTGGCGTAACCGTTGCCGCGGTAGCTCCAGGCCAGGTTGAGTGGAATCCGTGCGGTGATCAGGTGGGCCGCCGCAGACTTCGGCGCGTGCTGAACCCAGCGCGCCGCCCATGCAGACCAGTCATTCCAGGCTTGAACCTCCTGCCGCGACGTGCCGATTGCACGCGACATGCAGATGTAGAAACGGCCGAGCCGGGATTGGCCGGCGGCGTTGAGCTCGCCCTTGCGGAAACGCGCGGCCATCGCGTCGAGTGCCGCAAAGTCGTCGTTGGCCATCAGTCGCGCAATCTCCGCGCAGTCGTTGGCCGGTTCGGGGGCATCTTCCGCCAACACTGAAGGGGCGAACAGACAGGCGACGCTGGAGAGCGTGCCTGCGACGAGCATCCTGTGCATCGGGGGCGTCCTTGCTTTGATGGGAGACTGCGGAGGGCCCGCAGTGCCTCGAAGCATAGCAAGGCGCGCTTTGCGGCATGTTGCGTCGCAAGGTGCCAGCCACCATTCGCACTGGTACGGTCCGATCCGTTGCACCACCACCGACGGGGAGAGACAACGATGCGCAAGGTTCTGCTGCTGTTGATCCTGCTGACCGGGCTGGCGCCCGCGGCCCTGGCGGCCACGGTCAAGACCACCCATCGCACCATCCCCAGCTGGGATGGCACGCCCCTCGGGGCCTTCGTCATCGAACCCCAGGATGCCGGCAGTGGCCGCTATCCGCTGCTGGTGATGCCCAGCAGCTGGGCAGTGCCCAGCGTGGAGTACGTGGGCGTGGCACAGTCGCTGGCGCAGCGCGGCTATGTGGTCATCAGCTACAGCTCGCGCGGCTTCTGGGAGTCCGGCGGCAGCATCGACATCGCCGGGCCCGCCACGGTCGAAGACGTCAGTGCCCTGATCGACTGGGCGCTGGCCAACACCCGGGCCGATCCGGCCAGGATCGGTGTCTCTGGCATCTCCTACGGGGCCGGCACCAGCCTGCTGGCGGCGGCACGCGATCCGCGCATCAAGGCCGTTGCCGCGCTGAGCGGCTGGGCCGACCTGCAGGCGTCGCTCTACAGCCATGACACGCCCAGCGCACAGGGCATCGCCCTGCTGGTGGCAGCGGGCCTGGCGACTGGCCGCCCCGGAGCGGAGCTGACCACCATCAACCGCAATGTGCTGGTCGGCAACTACCAGGGGGCGGTGGACTCGCTGCTGCCGGTAGCGGCACAGCGCAGCCCGGCCAGCAGCCTTGATGAGATCAATGCCAACCAACCCGCGGTATTCCTCGCCAACGCCTTCAACGACAGCCTGTTCCCGCCGGGCCAGCTGGTCGACTTCTTTACCCGCCTGAAGGGACCCAAGCAGTTGCAGCTGCGCCATGGCGACCACGCCCTCAACGAAGCCTTCGGTGCGCTCGGCATTCCCAATGAAGTCTATGCCGTGGTGGGCGACTGGTTCGACCACTACCTCAAGGGCGTGGCCAATGGCATCGACCGCCAGCCGGCGGTGCAGTTGAAGTCGCAGAAGGGCAGCTGGAGCCGTTATCCGGACTGGCAGGCCACCTCTACCGGCGCCGTAAGCTACGGGCTGACCGCGCCGACCGGGCTGCTGCTGCCCACCGGAGGGCTGGCCGAGAGCGGTGGCGGCACCGGTTGGAACTACCGGATCGGCAGCGGCCTGCTGACTGCCGCCAACTCCGGCGTGGTGATGGCGTCCGGCGCGCTGCAGATGTTCAACCTGCCGCCCGGCGCCTATGTGCCGTTCGTTGGCCGCAACGCCGCAGGCGTCTGGCAAGGCCCGATCTACTGGAGTGCACGCCGCCTGGATGGCGCACCGGAAGTGCGGCTGACGGTGACGCCCACGCGCGCCAACACCACGCTGTATGCCTACCTGTATGCCGAGGATATGCTGGGCAACGGCCAGCTGATCAGCCACAAGCCGTACACCCTGCGCGGTGCCACGCCCGGCCAGCCGAGAACCATCGATCTTCGCCTGGAAGCCAGCAGCTGGAACCTACCGACCGGCAGCCGGCTGACCCTGGTGGTCGATACCGTGGACCTGCGCTATGCGGGCATCAGCCAGCTCGGCGGTGCGGTCACCTTCAGCTCGCCGGCCAACGCGCCTTCGGTGCTGAAGGTGCCGCTGCATTGATGGGTCAGTGCAGGTCCAGTGGATTCATCGAAGCGTCGCGGACACAGGGATCACCGGCGTCCGGTGTCAGGCGCGCCTCGATGTCCGGTGGAAACCGCGGAATCCTGCTGGTCTGCATCACCACCCAGCGCATGATCGTGTGGCGTGCCCGGTAACCACGCTCCACGAACGTTTCTTCGGCGCTCTTCACCACCTCCCGCATAAGGTGGGAGCCATTCAGGGCGTTGCGGTGGACTCAACGATGTTCGACTACCAGGACTGGACCTTCAACGCCAATGGCCGAACCGGGGTGCCCCGGGTGGAACTGGATGGCGACGGCGGCGGCACCATCAACCGTTACCGGTTGACCCTCGGGCCCGCCCAGTCCGGGCTGTGCATCAAGGTGGCCTCGCAGGAGGAAGCCGCCAAGAGGCTCGAAACCGAGGTGGAGAAACTGCTCGGCCCAGAGTGGTAAAGAGGGGAGTGGTAAAGAGGGCTTCACTGCGGCAGATGCGTTGTGAGGTTGCCAGCGCCACTCCGCAATCTCAGTCCATGCGACGGCCGACCGTATTCTTACGGCCATGCATTCGCCCTCCAGCGCTCCCGATTTCATGATAGCCCGCCGGCCCTCGGGCTGGGTGCAGAGCGGCGAGCGCTGGGACCTGTGGTGGAACGGGCGTTCCGTAGCCAACATCGTGCCGCATGCCGTGCTCGGGTTCCGGGTGTACCTGGACGCACGCAAGATGTCCCAGACCAAGGTGGTGGCCGCCACGAATGTGCGGCAGGCCAGGCGCTACGCCGAGCGCTGGTGTGCCGCGCGGCTTTGCCCACAGCTGCGGCTGCGCGAGGCGGTGGCACGCCTGGTGGACGTGGCGCCGGAATCAAAGGCTGCGCCGTCGCCCGCACTTTCGCGGGAACAACGGCAGCAGGCCCGCCGGCTGGCCGAGGCTGGGGCGGGTGAGGTGGTACGGATCAAACAGGCACTGACGCCGCGACAGCCCGCGATGAAGACCCGGCCGGAGCTGCAGGGGCGAGGTGGAGCCTGGTCGATACCCGGGCAGGCTCCGTCAAGCCGGCATTCGAACGGCAATGCCTCCCCGGCCAGGCTTATGCCGAGAGTTCCTCGCGCACGATCCTCGCCCCCGCGCTGAGTGCGCGCAGCTTGCCCCTGGCCACATCGCGCGCCAGCGGCGCCATGCCACAGTTGGTGCTCGGGTAGAGCTTGTCGGCATCCACGAACTGCAGCGCCCTGCGCAGGGTGTGGGCCACATCCTCCGCCGATTCCACCGTGTTGCAGGCCACGTCGATGGCACCGACCATCACCTTCTTGCCACGCACCAGCTCGATCAGGTCCATCGGCACGTGCGAGTTCTGGCATTCCAGCGAGATGATGTCGAGGTTGGAGGTCTGCAGCTTGGGGAACGATTCTTCATACTGGCGCCATTCCGATCCCAGCGTCTGCTTCCAGTCGGTGTTGGCCTTGATGCCGTAGCCGTAGCAGATGTGCACGGCGGTCTCGCACTTCAGTCCTTCGATCGCACGCTCCAGCGCGGCCACGCCCCAGTCGTTCACTTCGTCGAAGAACACGTTGAAGGCCGGCTCATCGAACTGGATGATGTCAACGCCGGCGGCCTCCAGCTCCTTCGCCTCCTCGTTGAGGATCTTCGCGAACTCCCAGGCCAGTTTCTCGCGGCTCCTGTAATGCGCGTCGTACAGGGTATCGATCATCGTCATCGGGCCGGGCAGCGCCCACTTGATCGGCTGCGTGGTCTGGCGGCGCAGGAACTTCGCATCCTCCACGAACACCGGCTTCGGACGGCTCACTGCGCCGACCACGGTCGGCACGCTGGCATCGTAGCGGTTGCGGATGCGCACGGTCTCGCGCTTCTCGAAATCAACGCCGCTGAGGTGTTCGATGAAGGTGGTAACGAAGTGCTGCCGGGTCTGCTCGCCGTCGCTGACGATATCAATGCCGGCATGCTGTTGTTCCTGCAGCGACAGGCGCAGCGCATCCCGCTTGCCTTCAACCAGGGCTTCGTCCTGCAGCTTCCACGGTGACCAGAGCTTCTCGGGCTCGGCCAGCCAGGAAGGCTTGGGCAGGCTGCCTGCAGTGGAGGTGGGGAGCAGCGTCTTCGTCGGCATTGTGTCGTGTGTCCTGGGGGAGAATGGAAGTTTGATGGATCAGCGGGCGGCCCACTGCTCAAGCACGGCGCGGTATGGCTTGATGAAGTGCTCTTCGGTGAACCGGCCCTGCTTGATGGCCAACTGGCTGCGCTCTTCGCGGTCGTAGACGATGCGGGTGGAGGAGTAGTCCTGGTGCTTCAGGCTGGGCTGGTAGACCTTGCCGGCCACGGAGTTGGCGTTGTAGATCTCCGGGCGGTAGATCTTCTGGAAGGCCTCCATCGTGCTGATGGTGCCGATCAGTTCCAGGTTCGAGTAATCGCCCAGCAGGTCGCCCTGGAAGTAGAACGCCAGCGGTGCGACGCTGCCCGGTGGCATGAAATAGCGCACCCGCAGGCCCATCTTGTCGAAGTACTGGTCGGTGGGGGAGAACTTACCCTGGCGGTATTCCACGCCCAGGATCGGGTGATGGTTCTCGGTGCGGTGGTAGGTCCTGCTGCTGGAAACACTGATGCAGATCACCGGCCCCTTGCTGAAGTTGGCACGGTAGGCGTCAGACTCCAGGAAGTGCTGGAACAGCTTGCCGTGCAGGTCGCCAAAGCCCTCCGGAAGGCGGAAGGTGTCCTTGCCTTCGTTGCTGGCCGGCAGCACGACGCTGAAGTCGTAGTCACGGACATAGGACGAGAAGTTGTTGCCGACGATGCCTTCGGTGCGCGCGCCGGTGTGCGTGTCAACGATGGTCGGGCGCAACACTTCGATCAACGGGAAAGGATCGCTGCCGTCGGCGCCGTCGATGTGCATCTCCACCGAGATGATGTCGAGCTCGACCGCGTAGCGATCGGCGCTTGGGTTGTCCCAATGCGCCAGATCATTGAAGCGGTTGTTGATCATGCGGATGGTGTTGCGCAGGTTTTCCTGCCGGGACGCGCCGCGCGCCAGGTTGGCGAAGTTGGTGGTGATGCGCGTGCCTTCGGCCGGCTGGTAATCCTCGTTGAAGGGGATGCGCGTGATGCTGAAGGTGAAGGTGTCGGTCGTCATGGGCGGCGTTCCGTGTTGCGGGGTGGCACCCGGATGCGGGCGAGGGCATCCGGCATTCAAAGAGCTGCGGCGGTCTCAAGGGCGGTGGCACGATGGCGGGGCAGCGCCAGCAGCGGCATGGCCCGCCGTACCGCCAGTCGCGCCCGCTCGATCAGGGCGTCGCTGTGCACGCGGCCGTCGGCGAAATCGCGATCGGTGGCGTAGATACCCAGTGGCAGGGTGCGCGCCTGGAAGAAGCTGAAGAGCGGGCGCAGCTGATGGTCGATCACCAGCGAGTGGCGCTCGCTGCCACCGGTGGCGGCCAGAAGGATGGGGGTGTCGACCAGTGCGTCCTGGTGGATGAAGTCGAAGAAGTGCTTGAACAGCCCCGTGTACGAACCCCGGTAGACCGGCGTTGCCACCACCAGTACATCGGCCTGTTCAACAGCAACCAGCTGCCGCTCCACAGCGTCGGACACCTGTGAGCGCCACAGTGCGCCGGCCAGCTGCGGCGCCAGCTCGCCCAGTTCGATCAGGTGTTGCTCGCAATGGATGTCCTCGCCGATCAGGCCCAGCAGATGCTCGGCCAGCGTGGCGGCCCTGGAAGGGCGTTGCAATCCGCCGGAGACGGCGACGATTCGAAGGGGGCGGGCAGGTGAAAGCATGACCCGATCCTAGTCAGTGCCTTCCATGACGTAAAATGGTATTACTTCACCAATCCATGAGCGAGATTCATCATCATGCTGGAGCGGATTCACCTCAGCATCGTGCAGCAGGTCGAGCTGCAGGGCTCGCTCACCGCTGCTGCCGGCGTGCTCAACCTGACCCAGTCGGCGCTCAGCCACAGCATGAAGAAGCTGGAGCAGCAGCTGGGTACCGATGTCTGGCTGCGCGAAGGCCGAAGCCTGCGGCTGACCCAGGCCGGGCAATATCTGCTGGCAGTCGCCAACCGGGTGCTGCCACAGCTGGACCTGGCCGAGGAGCGGCTGGGCCAGTTCGCACAGGGCGAGCGTGGCGCGCTGCGCATCGGCATGGAATGCCATCCCTGCTACCAGTGGCTGCTGAAGATCGTCTCGCCGTATCTGGCCGCGTGGCCGGATGTGGACGTGGACGTCAAGCAGAAGTTCCAGTTCGGCGGTATCGGCGCGCTGTTCGGCTACGAGATCGACCTGCTGGTCACCCCCGACCCGCTGCTGAAGCCGGGCCTGAAGTTCATCCCGGTGTTCGACTACGAGCAGGTGCTGGTGGTGGCCAGCAACCACGCCCTGGCCAAGGTGAACCACGTAAAGCCGCGCCAGCTCAGCCAGGAAGTGCTGATCAGCTACCCGGTGCCGTTCGAGCGCCTGGACATCTACAACCAGTTCCTGCTGCCGGCCGGCATCACGCCGCGGCGCCACAAGGCCATCGAAACCACCGACATCATGATGCAGATGGTGGCCAGCGGCCGCGGCGTGGCCGCCATGCCGCGCTGGCTGGTTGAGGAGTACGCCGCGCGCATGGACGTGGTGCCGGTGCGCCTGGGCGCCAAGGGCATTCCCAAGCAGATCTATCTGGGTGCGCGCGAGGCCGATACCGGCATCGACTACCTGCAGGCCTTCATCGAACTGGCCCGTAACAGCTCGCCGCTTGCCGGCAATGTGGGCGGAGCGCGTTGATGCCTGCAGGCCTGTCACTGCGGGCGGACGCCTTCATCAACGCCTTTTCACTGGAAGTCAGTGCGAAGGCCATGCCCGCGCTGTGCGCCGAGGCGGATCGGATCCCGTGCGGTACCGTCATCTCCATTCCCTGGCTGGCCAGCGAGGATGACGACGCCCGACTGGCCGCCGCGCGCACGGTGCGCGCGCTCGGATTCGAGCCGATGCCGCATCTGTCTGCGCGGCGCGTCGGGTCACGCGCAGCGCTTGAACGCTTTCTGCAGCGTGCCGCCAGCGAAGCCAGGGTCGCGCGTTGCCTGCTGATCGCGGGCGACTTGGCCACGCCTGTCGGACCGTTTGCCGACAGTGCTTCGATCATCCAGACCGGTGTTCTGGAGCAATCCGGCATCAAGGTCGTTGCTATCGGCGGGCACCCGGAAGGGCATCCTGTAATGAGCAGTGACGAACGCTGGCAGGCGCTGGAGGGAAAATGCCAGGCCATCGAAGCACGTGGCATGGCCCCCTTGGTCGTCACCCAGTTCGCCTTCGATGCCGATACCGTGCTGGCCTGGCTGGATGCACTGCGCGCGCGTGGCATCACGGCTCCGGTGCTGGTCGGGGTTCCGGGGCCGGCAAGCATCCCCCGGCTGATGCGCTACGCCGCGATGTGCGGCGTGGGCGCCAGTGCATCGATGTTGGCCCGGTATGGCATCTCGATCGGCCGGCTGCTGGGAACGGCGGGGCCGGAGGTGTTCGTTGACCGCCTGGTGAAGGGGCTGACCAGCGCCCATGGCCCGGTCAGCCCGCACTTCTTCCCGTTCGGCGGTGTTGCGCCGTCGCTGGAGTGGATGGCGCAGTACCGGCGGCGCATTTCCGGCACCGGTGGTTGAATCGCCTCAGCCCGGCAGGTCGCACTTCATCCTGCCGTCCACGTAGTACGGCTTGGGTACGTTCGGGTTCGGGCTGGTCTTCTCGAAGACCACCTCGAACGAGGCAGCATCGGGCGAGCCCTTGCGCTCGGTACACGCGTCCTGCAGTTTCTTCTTGACCGCAGTGATACCGGCATCGCGGTTGGCGCCCTCGGCGCTGTTGGTCAGATTCACGGTCTCGGCCGAGGCCAGCGGGCTCAGCGCGAGCAGGCCGCCGGCCAGCATCAGTGCGTGCAGCTTGGTCATGGTTTTTACCTCGCAGGTCTCCAATGAGGCCCCAGCATAGGGCCGGGCCGTTAACGGCATGTGCCCGGCCGGGTGAGGGCAGGGCGGGCGCGCCTCGGCGTAACCCGCGATGGCTGACAGCTGTCACTGGCTGCAACCCGGGCGGAAGCGAATAGTGAGCGCCAAGGCGAGGGAACCTCGCCACCACTCACCAAGGGGACCGCTCATGAGCATGCTTCAGCACCTCGCCTCGCAGACGCCGATCTGGGTCTGGCTGCTCCTGGCCTTCCTGGTCACCCGTGGCATCGCCGCCATGAAGCCGGCCGAGACCTCGCTGCAGAAGCTGGCGATCGTACCCGCCTTGTTCGCCGTCTGGGGTGCGTGGTCGGTCAGTCATCGCTTCGGCGCGTCGCTGAGCGCCTGGAGCGAATGGCTGGCCGGCATCGCCACGGGCGCCGCGCTTGCCTGGCTGCTGCTGAATCGGTTGAAGCTGACGCTGGACCGCAGTACCGGCAAGCTCTGGCGCAACGCGGATTTCAGCCTGCTGCCGCTGCTGTTGATCACTTTCCTGGTGAAGTACGGGTTCGAAGTCGCATTTGCGGTGTCGCCGTCGCTGTCCGCCAATGCTGGTTTCAATGCCGCCTACCTGCTGCTGGCAGGCGGATTCACCGGCATCTTCGTCGGCAAGTACGGCCGATACCTGGCCTCGCTGCGGATGGATGCGGCAGGCAAGGGGCTGGAAACCGCAGGCTGATTGAACTGGTAGTGCCGGCCGCTGGCCGGCTTCCCCATGCAGGGTTGTGCGGGGCTGACGCAGGCGTCACGATGCCCACCACTGGCCACCACCGGAAACGCTGACGTCATGAAGACCACATCCTGGTTCTGGATCAACGTGGCCAGTCACTTCAGCATTGTCGCCGCCCTGGCCTGGCTGCCCGCACGGTGGACGGGCCAGCTTGTAGAGGGTTTGGCCGGCACTCAGCCGGCTATTGGCGATGCCCAGCATGTGGCCCTCGTTGGTTCCATTTTTGGCTTCTGCGTGACCGCACTGATCTTCATGGGGGCGCTGACAGTCACCGGCGAACTCCTGGGTTTCTCCAGGCCCTATGCGCGGCGGCCGGAGGCCCAGAACGAAGCGCAGGTCGTCCACCGGAAGGTGCTGCTGACTGCATTCGCCACGCTCTCATGGGGGGCCGTGGGATCGCTTGCAGGTATTGCGTCGATCTTCGCGGCTTCGTCATGAAGGGCGGCCCTGCCAGCGTCTGGCGCGCCGGAACGCATAGGCGCGTGAACCGCGCAGTTGCTCACGCCTCCCCGCGCCACTGGCTCATCAGCATCTGCAGGAATCGCTCCGCCGTGGGCGAGAGCAGGGCGCCGCGGCGGCGGACGATGCCGATCGTGCGTGACACCACCGGGTTGCCGATCGCGCGTGTCACCAGGGTGGCGTGATCCCCGTCCGGCGTGGCCATCTTTGGCAGCACCGACACGCCGATGCCCGCCTCGACCATGCCCAGTGACGTCGACAGGTGGGTCACTTCATAGTGCCAGCTCAACTTGAGGTTCTCGCGCGCCAGCGCGCCGTCCAGCAGCGTGCGGTTGCCGCTGGTGCGATGCACGGTGATCAGCTGGTGCTCGGCCAGATCAGCCCATTCCACCTTGCGCTTGCGGGCCAGCGGATGATCGCGTCGGCAGGCGAGGACGAAGGGGTCCTCAGCCAGTACGTCGAAGTCGAGATTCGGATCGTTGGCGCCCATGAAGTTGATGCCGAACTCGACTTCGCCACGTTCCACTGCCTGCAGACCCTCCGTCGCCGGGATATCCAGGATGCGGAAGCGCACGTTCGGGTGCGCTTCGTGGAAACGCGCCATCACGCTGGGCAGGAAGTAGAACGCCGCCGTCGGCAGGCAGGCGATGGTCACGGTAGCGCCGCGGGTGTCTTCGCGGCCGCGCAGCGAGAACAGTGATCCATCGAATTCCTCCAGCATGCGGCGCACCAGCGGCAGCAGGTTCTCGCCGACAGCGGTGGTACTGACGCTGCGCGTGGTGCGCTCCAGCAGCGGCGACCCCACCGCCTGCTCCAGTTTCTGGATGCGGCGGCTGAGTGCCGGCTGGGAGACGTGCAGGATTTCCGCGGCGCGATGGAAGCTGCGGGTCTCCGAGACCAGCAGGAAGGCGCGTAGATCCAGGATTTCGCAATTGATGCTCATGGGGTATCAATCATCCAAAAATCAGCAATTCACAGATCAATTGGGGCCATGCCAGTATCGAATCACAGAGGGGTCATTCATCCCCTATACGCATCAATCTAGCACACGTATGTCCAACGATCTGCTCAGCATTCCCTGCGTCCTCATGCGCGGCGGCACCTCCAAAGGCCCGTTCTTCCTGGCCAGCGACCTTCCGATGGACATCGCTGAACGCGATCGCCTGCTGCTGGAAGTGATGGGCTCGGGCCATCCGTTGCAGATCGACGGCATCGGCGGTGGCAACGCGCTGACCAGCAAGGTGGCGATCATCGACCGCTCCAGCCGTCCGGACGCCGATGTCGACTACCTGTTCGCCCAGGTACGGGTAGAGCAGCAGGTGGTGGATACCTCGCCGAACTGCGGCAACATGCTGGCGGCCGTAGGCCCGTATGCCATCGAGCGTGGGCTGGTGCAGGCGCAGGATCCGCAGACCGAGGTGCGCATCCACAACGTCAACACCGGCAAGCTGATCATCGCCACGGTGGAAACGCCCGGCGGCAACGTGGTGTACCGAGGTGACACGCGAATTGCCGGCGCGCCGGGCTCGGCCTCGCCGGTCAGGCTCGCTTTCCTTGATGCGGCAGGCGCCCGCACCGGCAAGCTGCTGCCCAGCGGCCACGCGCAGGAGACCATCGATGGTGTGCCGGTCAGCCTGGTGGACTGCGCTATGCCGATGATGCTGGTGCGTGCCGAGGACCTGGGCGTGCACGGCGATACCCCGCCCGCCGAACTGAACGCGGACGCGGTATTCATGCGCCGGCTGGAAGCGCTGCGCATCGAGGCGGGCGCCCGCATGGGCATCGCCGACGCCGGCAACAAGGTCATCCCCAAGCCGGTGTTGCTGTCGGCGCCGCAACATGGGGGCGATCTGCAGGTGCGCTATTTCATGCCACACCAATGCCACACCGCGCTGGCCATTACCGGCGCGGTCGGCCTGGCCACCGCCGCCGTTACGCCGGGCACGCTGGCCCACACTTTGGTCGGATGCCTGTCCGTTCCCGGCAGCATTACCCTCGAACATCCGAGCGGGGCCCTGGAGGTGGGCCTCAGTCGCAGCTCGCAGGACGCGCCGGTCGTTGCCAGCGTCGTGCGCACCGCACGCCGGCTGTTCGAAGGACGCGTGTTTGCCACCACGCCAGCACTTGCCGTGGCCGGTTCCACCCAAGCCCGCCAATGGACGTCAGCGGCATGATCTGAACCCGGACGGGCCGGCGCAGGTGCGCATGCCCGCCATTACAACGTAGATGCTTCACTCCTGGGAGGGATGATGTACAAGCAGTTCTTGATGGCCGCGCTGTGCGCGGCTGGTCTGGCCGCGGCCGGATGCAGCAACAGCGGGCGCACCGAAGGCGCATCCGCCGTCGGTGGTGACAATGCACCGGTACGCATCAGCGTCGGCTCCTACAACCTCAACAACCTGCCGTTCTTCATCGCCGACGCCAAGGGGTACTTCAAGGACGTCGGCCTGCAGGTGAAGACCGAGAACTTCGCCCAGGGCGGCTCCAAGGTATTGCAGGCGCTGGTGGCCAATTCCACCGACGTGGCCGTCGGCTTCTACGACCACACCATCCAGATGCAGGCCAAGGGCAAGGACGTGGTGGCCTTCGTGCTGCTCTCGCGCAACTCCGGCCTGGTGATGGCCGGCCGCGAGGATGCCAGCTTCGATCCGGCACGGCCGGAAACCATCAAGGGCCAGAAGGTCGGGATCACCGCGCCGGGCTCATCGTCGGACTTCTTCGTCCGTCACTTCCTCGCTCAGCACGATATCCCCGTCGACAGTGTCTCGCTGATCGGCGTCGGCTCGGGCGCCGCTGCGGTGGCCGCGCTGGAGCAGGGCAAGATCGACCTGCTGGTCAACTACGACCCGGCCGCCACCCTGATCACCGAGCGCAAGGTCGGCAGGATCCTCCTCGACGCGCGCAGCGATGACGGCGCCCGCCAGGTCTATGGCGGCCTGTACCCGACCTCGGTGATGTACGCCAACCAGAGCTTCCTGGACAAGCGCCCCGAAGCGGCCGAGAAGATCGCCCGCGCCGAACAGATGGCGTTGAAGTTCATCGCCGACAACAGTGCTGAAGACATCGTTGCGGCGCTGCCGGACAGCTACGTTTCTGGCGACCGCGCCACCTATGCGCGCGCGGTGGAGAACGCCCGCGCGATATTCACCCGCGACGGTCATTTCACGCCGGCTGATCTGGAAACGCCGTTGAAGGTGCTGCGCGAGTTCAATACGGATGTGGCCAAGGCCGACATCGATCTGTCCCGCACCTACACCAATGCCTTCGTCGAGCGTGCCAACGCTGCGGCGCCGGCTGCCCAACCGTAAGCGGAGGTAACCCCATGGCCCTCAATGCCACCGTGCGCCAGTTCAATGGTGCACCGCAGCTGGAGCCTGCACAGACCATGGTCGCCATCAAAAAGGTGACCATGTCCTTCGGCGAATTCACCGCCGTCCGTGATGTCGACATCCAGGTGGGGGACGGCGAGTTCCTTGCCATCGTCGGGCCGACCGGCTGCGGCAAGAGCACCATCCTCAATTCCGTGGCGGGCCTGCTGAAGCCGTCGTCCGGCCAGGTCAGCATCGATGGCCGCGCCGTCAGCGGCGTCCAGAAGTCGGTCGGCTACCTGTTCCAGCAGGACGCGCTGCTGCCGTGGAAGACGGCTTACCAGAACGTTGAGCTCGGCCTGCGCTTCCGTGGTGTGCCCGAAGCCGAACGCAAGGCCAAGGCCAACGCGTGGCTGGCCAAGGTCGGCCTGGCCGGTTTCGAGCACCGCTATCCGCACCAGTTGTCCGGTGGCCAGCGCAAGCGCGTGCAGATGGCGCAGGCGCTGATCGTCGAGCCGAAGGTGATCCTGATGGACGAACCTTTCTCGGCGCTGGACATCCACACCCGGCACCTGATGCAGAACGAACTGCTGCGCCTGTGGCAGGAGGACCGGCGCTCGGTGATCCTGATCACCCACGACCTGGAAGAAGCCATCGCCCTGGGGGACCGCGTGGTGGTGCTGTCCTCCGGCCCAGCCAGCCGTGTCGTGCGCAGCTTCGACGTGGATCTGGAGCGTCCGCGCAATGTGGCCGAGATCAAGCTGGATGACCGTTTCACCGACCTGTACCGCGACATCTGGGCCTGCCTGCGCGGCGAAGTGGAGAAGAGCTATGCACGCCAAGACTGACAAGTTCATCCAGCTGGCCCTGGTAGTCGCCGTGTTCGGCGGCTGGGAAGGCGGCATCGCGCTGGGCGTGATCGATCCGTTCTTCTTCCCCTCGCCAACGGCGATCGTGCAGCAGGCCTGGACCTGGCTGTCCGATACGTCGTTCTACCAGCACGTCTACATCACCCTGACCGAAACCGCGCTGGGCTACATCATCGGCACCGGCCTGGGCGTGGCCGGCGGTGTCTGGTTGGGCCTGAGCCGCCGCTCGGCGCGCATCCTCGATCCCTTCATCAAAGGCTTCAACGCAATTCCGCGCGTGGTGCTGGCCCCGATTTTCGTGTTGTGGCTGGGGCTGGGCCTGTGGTCGAAGGTGGCGCTGGCGGTCACCCTGGTGTTCTTCACCACGTTCTTCAATGCCATGCAGGGCGTACGCGAGGTGAATCCGGTGGTACTGGCCAATGCCCGCATCCTGGGCGCAAGCCGCAGCGACCTGCTACGCCATGTCTACTTCCCGGCAGCAGCCAGCTGGATCCTGTCCTCGCTGCGCACCTCGGTGGGCTTCGCCGTGGTCGGCGCGATCATCGGTGAGTACCTCGGCGCCTCGGCGGGCCTGGGCTACCTGATCGCGCAGGCAGAAGGCAACTTCAACGCCGTCGGTGTGTTTGCCGGCATCATCATCCTGGCCGCCTTCGTGCTGGTCATCGACGCGCTGCTGGACGTGGTCGAGAACAAGCTGATCACCTGGCGTCCCAACGCCCAGGCCCAGGCCACCAGCTGACCGGGCCGGGCTGAGCCCGCCTGCCGCGCCGCCGGGACGATCCGGCGGCGCGCGCTTCCTCCCCCGATCTTCCCCCGCACCACCGCAACAGGCCAGCGCCGGGCCAGGGGGCCGGCTGGCCGGAGAGAGAGTCCATGAACCATTCCACCGTGCTGCCACCGGCAGCGCTGTCGGTCGCGCTCGGCCTGCTGTTGGCCAGTGGCCATGCTGGCGCCCAGTCCACGTCTTCGCTGCCCGCGCCGCTGAGCCAGGCTGAGCTGTCACGCCTGGTGCAGCAGCAGGCGCTGCAGATCCAGCAGTTGGAGGCGCGCCTGCGTGCCGTGGAGGGCGGGCACAGCACCGCCGGTGCGGCGGCCGCAACGCAGCCCCCCGCGCTGGACACCCGCGTCACCGCACTGGAATCCAGCCAGGCCAAGGCGCCCAAGGTCACCTGGTCCAAGGGCGCACCGGAGTTCAGCAGTGCCGACGGCACCGTGGCGTTCCGTCCGCGCGGACGCCTGTTCGTCGACGCATCCAGCACCGATGGATCGTCAGTGAGTGACCGCAACATCTCCGGTACCGAGATCCGCTCGGTGCGGCTGGGCGCCGAAGGCCGCTACGGCATCCTCGGCTGGGCGGTGGAAGGTGACTTCGCCGACAACGCGGTGGCGTGGAAGTCGGTCTACGCCACCGTGGACCACCGCCTGTTCGGGCTGCCGGCCGACCTGACCGTGGGCAACCGCCTCAACGACCGGGGTATCGACGGCTCCAGCAGCACGTCCAACACGCCGTTCCAGGACCGCAACGTGGTCGGCACGCTGATGCTGCCGCAGCGTGGCCTGTTCGGTGTCGGCCTGACCGAGCGCGTGTACGGCAAGGACTGGCATGCCAGCCTGTCGGTGGCCGGCAACGATCTCAACAACGCCGGCACCGACAACGACAGCCAGACCTGGGCCACGCGCGTGCACTGGAACCCGGTGGCCAACGACGCAGTCACGGTGCACCTGGGGGCCTGGGCCTTCCACGAGGAGATCGCCGCAGGCGCCAGCGGCGTCGTCCGCAGTTCGGCCATCGCCGGGCACTTCAACGACCTGGTCAAGATCGCGCCGGGCACACTGCTGGGCGCCGAGCGCAGCACGTCCTATGGCGCGGAACTGGCAGGCTTCTTCGGGCCGGCCTGGGCGACCGGCGAATGGGGTACGCGCAACCTTCGCGGGGCCGACGCCAGCGGGCGCTACGATCTGGACCACCAGGCCTGGGCGATTTCGGCGGGCTGGTTCCTGGCCGGTGCAAGGCCGGCCTATTCGGGCAGGGCCGGCACCTGGGGCCGGGTGAAGGTGGCTGACCCGGTCACCCGCGGCGGCGCCGGGGCATGGGAACTGAAGGGGCGCTACGAGGACGTGGACTATGCCGAGCTGCCCAGTGGCGGTACCGGCCACGCGTGGACGCTGGGTGCGAACTGGTATCTCAACGACTTCAGCCGCGTGATGTTCGAGGCGATCCGTTGGCAGACCCGCAACCGCAGCGGCACCGGCCAGGGCAGGGATGAAGGCACCACCTTCAACACCCGCCTGCAGGTGGCCTTCTAGAAGCGCATGCCGCTCGCGCGCCGATCAGAGCAGCAGCAATGCTCCGATCAACGCCGGCGGCATCACCAGCGCGCCGACGCGCAGGAAGTCGAGCGCGCTGACATGCTCGCCCTCGCGGCGCAGCGCCACCAGCCACAGCATCGTCGCCAGCGAACCGGTGACCGACAGGTTGGGTCCCAGATCCACGCCGACCAGCAATGCGGCACGGGTCTGCGCCGGCAGGTCGGCCATCTGCCCCAGCGAACCGGCGGCCAGGCCGACCGGCAGATTGTTGGCCACGTTGCTCAGCAGCGCAGCCGCGCCACCGGCCAGCCAGCTGGCCTGGCGGGGAGACGCCTGCGCCACGGCCTGCAGCGCGCTGGCCGCGCTCTGGATGACGCCGGTCTGCGCCACCGCTTCCACCAGCACGAACAGTCCCGCCACCAGCGGCAGCACGCCCCAGGACACGTGTCGCAGCAGTGGCAGCGGGCTGCGCCGCTGGCGGATCGCCACCACTGCCACACTCAGCGTGCCCGCGCAGAACGTGGTCAGGCCCAATGGCCCGTTCAAGGCGGACGTGACCAGCAACACGGTGCCGGTGAACAGCACGCCCAGTGCGCTCAGCCGGCCGCCGTCGGTCAACGGGCGATGCGCCGGCGCGGCCACCAGCGGCTGGGCGATCTCGCGCCGGTGCACCCAGCGCAGGACCAGATAGGTGGCACCGATCGCCGCCGCCGACGGCAGCGCGAACTGCGCCAGCCACCTCGGCAGCGGCGGCATGTGCTGGCCGTACACCACCAGGTTGGCCGGATTGGAAATGGGCAGCACGAAGCTGGCCGCATTGGCGATGAAGGCACAGACGAACAGGTAGGGCAGGGGATTGGCGCGCGCCGCCTTGCAGGCGGCGTAGACCGCCGGCGTCAGCACTACGGCCGTTGCATCGTTGGACAGGAACACCGTCACCAGCGTGCCGACCAGGAACACCAGGTCGAACAGGCGTCGCCCGGATCCGCCCGCATGCCGCACCGCGTACAACGCCAGCCAATCGAACAGGCCTTCGCGCCGCGCCAGTTCGGCCAGCACCATCATGCCGACCAGGAACAGGTAGACGTCGCGGCCTTCGGCCACCGCGCCCCATGCGGTGTGCAGCGACACCGCGCCCAGCAACGGCAACAGGGCGGCAGCGCCCAGCGCCCACACATATTCGGGGATGCGGAAAGGACGGAACAGCAGGCCGAGGGTGGCAACGGCGACGGCTGCCCAGATCAGGAGGGGGGCTTGGGAGGCAAGCATGGAGTGGGGCTTCAGCGGCACCTGCAGCGACCCCGGCGCAGGGGGGCCTGGCGCGCGCGATCAGCGGATGGGCGGCCGCTGCAATCATCGCAGGTTCCGGGTCGCCGCATCATACCGTGCGGCGCGGCATGGCGACCGCGCGGACGACCGCGTTGCAGGTGGGCCGGGGGCGGCGCCCAGCCCGCGTCCAGCACGCAAGCGCGCCATGACTTCAGGTACTGCAGAGTGACTACACATGTAGTCAAACTGCACGCACACTCATTGGACGAGATTGCGATGCCAGGATCCTGCTGGTTGTCCTGCGCCCTGGCCCTGGTGTTCGGCATCGCCGGGCCCAGCCAAGCGGCGACGCGTGCCGAAGCCCTTGCCGCGATCGAGCGCAACGCGCGCGCCGCGCATTCCGATGCGGTCCTGGTGATGCACGACCGGGAGACGCCGCTTGAGCTGAAGCCCGCCGCCGGAGCCAGATCTCCGCGCGCGGCCTGAAGCTCGCCGATCTCTACGACATCACACGGGGACCGGTCGTCGGCTTTGCCGCCAACGGCTACCTGGGCCAATACCTGATGATCGTCCCGGAACAGCGGGTGGTCGCCGTGCGTCTGGTCCACCGGCGCGAGACCCACAGCGCTCCACAGGACGACTATCCCTCCTTCTTTGCCGATGTCCTGCAGTTGGCGCGGACACTGCGATAGGCCCTGTCGCCATCATGTCCACGCGCGCTGAACATCTTCCTGGAGCGTTCTTCACTGGCGTGCCGCCTAAAGTGGGATGACATCTTGGCCGCACACCAACTTAGGCATGTTTGATTATCAGGACTGGACCTTCCACGCCAATGGCCGAACGGTAGTTGCGCGGGTAGCGCTGGACGGCGACGGTGGCGGCACCATCAACCGCTACCAGCTGGTGCCGGGGCCGGCGCAGTCGGGGCTGTGCATCAAGGTCGCCTCCCAGGACGAGGCCGTGCAGAAACTGGAGGCCGAAGTGACCAAGCTGCTCGGGCCGGAGTGGTAGCCACGACGCCATGCCGGGCAGGGATCCGCATGGTGACGTCGGGATGACCGGCCCCGGGCAACGGGCATCGCGCCGGATGCCCGTTGCGTGAGGCCGCTTACTTGGGCATCAGCACGGTGTCGACCACGTGGATGACGCCGTTGGACTGGCCGACATCTGCAATGCTGATGCCTGCCTTTCCACCCTTTGCGTCGATGACCCAGAGCTTGCCATCGTGGAGCGCCACGGTGAGAGGCTCACCCTGCACGGTCTTCAGGGTGGCCTTGCCGCCGTGCTTGCGGGCATCGGCCAGAAGCTGGGCCGAACTGTAGCTGCCCGGGACGACGTGGTAGGTCAGGATCCGGGTCAGCTGTGCCTTGTTTTCAGGCTTCACCAGTGTATCGACAGTGCCTGCAGGCAGCTTTTCGAAGGCCGCATTGGTGGGCGCGAAAACAGTGAAGGGCCCGGCCCCGTTGAGGGTGTCGACCAGGCCGGCTGCTTTGACCGCTGCAACCAGCGTGGTGTGATCCTTGGAATTGACGGCGTTCTCGACGATGGTCCTGGTGGGGTACATTTCTGCCCCGCCCACGATGACGGTGTTGGCGGCGAAAACCGAGGAGCCGGACGAAACGAGTACGGCGAAGCCGACTGCGGCGGCGATGCGCTGAAGAGCGTTCACGGTGCGTTCCTTTCTGGATGACCCGCAAGTGCGGGCATCTTTCCTACGTCGGGTGAGCGTGACCGGATGCAGCAACGGCCGAGTCATTGGCGCGCTGCCGGTTTTGCTGCGCTGCATGGTGACAACGGCGAACCTCGGTGATTACTCTCCGCTGCAACGCGATGGTAGCGCTACCAGTCGGACGGGGATCCAGGGTCCGGGAGGCTGCCTTCTTTGCCGCGTGTTTGTCCTGGCAGGCTTGAAAAGCAAGTGTAAGTCGCGGCGTGCCCGAGCACCCGTGCTGTTCGGTTTGGAATGCGGGCCACGCCCGTGCGTGCCCCTGGGAGGGGGCGGTACATCCATTCGATCGTATGTCAGAGGGGACTTTCATGAGCACCTGCAGTTTCCGTGGCACCCCGGGCCCGAGGTCCGGTTCATGAGCCGCGCGTTGGCGAAGTTCCGGTCCCGGGCCATGTTCACCTTCGTAGGTGGTGCCCTGGTCATCAATCCCGCCTTTGCGCAGGACGCCGCACCGGCGACCGGGCCGCAGCCGCAGAGCCAGTCGCAACCCACCCAGCTTGATGCAGTGCAGGTCACGGGCATACGCAACAGCCTGAGCCAGGCCATGGACATCAAGCGCGACTCGGCGGGCGTGGTCGACGCGATCAGTGCCGAGGACATCGGCAAGTTCCCCGATACCAATCTTGCCGAGTCGTTGCAGCGCATCACCGGCATCTCCATCGAGCGCCGTGACGGCGAGGGTGCGCAGGTGACCGCGCGTGGCTTCGGCCCCCAGTTCAACATGGTCACGCTCAACGGTCGGCAGATGCCGGGTGCCGATGCATTCGGTGCCTCTGGACAGGTCGCCATCGGCGGTGTCGACGGCGGCACCCGCGCCTTCAATTTCGCGCAGCTGGCCGCCGAGGCCATCAATGGTATCGAGGTCTACAAGACCAGCCAGGCGCAGGTGCCCAGCGGTGGCATCGGTGCGACGATCAACATCCTGACCTCGCGTCCGCTCGATCACGCCGGCATCGTGGCCAGCGCCGGGGCGAAGCTGGTGTCCGACCAGAGCCAGCCGTTCGACAATGACCTGACACCGGAGCTGTCGGGCATCTTCAGTTACAGCAATCCGGAAAAGACCTTTGGCGTCAGCCTCAGCGCGAGCCAGCAGAAGCGCAAGGGTGGCTCGGTACAGGCCACGGAGAACTACTGGAACGTGCAGCCGTGGACAGGGTCGATGCCGGGCAACCCGACCGTGGTCAATGCTCCGGCCGTCGGCCAGCTTTACGCGAGGCCCAATGACCTGCGCTACGCGTTCTCCGAATTCGAGCGCGAACGCGTCAACGGCCAGGCCGTGCTGCAGTTCGCACCGACGGACAGCCTGACCCTGACCGTGGATTACACCTACTCGACCAACGAGATCACCGAGAATCGCGGCGAGCAGGGCATGTGGTTGCAGAACAGCAACTACACCAACGTCGAGTTCGACACCAGTGGCGCCGTCGCGACGCCGGTCTACATCCGTGAAATCGCCGGCACCAAGGATTTCGGCCTGGAACAGCAGCGCAGCATGCAGGAATACAAGCTGGGCTCGCTGGGCTTCAACGCCGTCTGGAATGTCAGCGACCGCTTCAAGCTCAGCTTCGATGCGCACAACTCGAAGAACGAGAGCCGCCCGAATGACCCGCTCACCGGCGGTGGTTCGATCTTCATGAGCATCGCCGGCACCAACAACTGTACCCGTGGCCCGCATTGCGGTGGCTCCTGGGTGCAGGAGCTGAACTTCAACAATGGCCTGCCGGTTGGCACCCAGGTCTGGTATCCCAGCACCGCCGATGCGGTCGCCGGGACCAATGGCGTGGTCAACCCGGGCTTCCAGGAAGGCGAGGTTGGCACGCAGGTGCTGCGCGTCAACGCGCAGACCCAGATCAGCGAGATCAAGCAGGCCCGCGTCGATGGCGAATGGAACTTCGACCACGGGCGCTTCCAGTTCGGCGTGGACACCAACAAGTCCACCACCCACCGCATCCAGGCCGCCGAGGCCTACTCGACCCTGGGCGACTGGGGCGTGGCCAACGTGGACCGGGATACCGCCGCAGGCCTGATGGACCTGCTGCAGCCGGTCAGCATCGTCGGCCTGTTCGACGACTACAGTGCCAACAGCTGGCCCGCCTGGCGCGGCAATGCCGGGCAGCTCGCGCAATGGGCATCGCGCGAGTACGGCGTCGGCCTGGGTGTGAACCCGCAACGCGCGGCCGACAACTTCGTGGAAGAGAAGACCAAGGCGGCGTACTTCCAGGTGGAGCTGGACGGGGAGCTGGGTGGCATGCGCACCAACACCCGCCTGGGCGTGCGCTATGAAACCACTGACGTGGTGTCGACCTCGGTCATTGCCGTCCCCGAGTCCATCGAGTGGCAGGCCAACAACGATTTCCGCATCGTGCTGTCCGATGAGCAGCAGCCCTTCACAGAGAAGGCGCGGTACAGCTACATCCTGCCCAACCTTGATTTCAGCATCGACCTCACCGAGGAGCTGAAGGGACGTGTTTCGTTCGGCAAGAGCATCGCCCGCGCGCCGTACGGCAATCTCTATGCGGGACCCGGGGCCCAGCAGCCGTTCGGCTCGGTGCTGATCGATCCCTCGTCGCGCGCCAGCGGCAACTCGCAGAACCCGAGCCTGAAGCCGCTGGAATCGGACAACCTCGACCTGGGGCTGGAGTGGTACTTCGCCGATGCCAGCTATGTGTCATTGACCTACTGGAACAAGTCGGTCAGCAACTTCATCGGCAACACCGTCGTCCAGGAAAGCCTGTACGGCCTCACCGACCCGACCTCCGGGCCGGATGCGCGGGCGGCGTTGGACTTCCTGACCAGCGGCGCCTGCGTCGCCCAGGTCGGGCCGGCCAATGCGGCCGCCTGCTCGGCCAACGACACCTCGCTGTTCACCGCGCTGGCATTGCTGCGCAACAATCCTGCCGGCCTCGGCGCCTACAACGGCACTGATGCGCAGGTGCTGGCCACCGAAGCGGCCTACGATCTGTATGGGCAGCCCAACGATCCGCTGTACCAGTTCAACGTCAATCGCCCGATCAACCAGAACAAATCCAAGCTGCATGGCTGGGAGCTGGGCGGCCAGTACTTCTTCGGTGACACCGGCTTCGGCGTGCTGGCCAACTACACCGTGGTCAAAGGCGATGTCGGCTACAACAATGGCGGCGATCCGGGCATCGACCAGTTCTCGCTCACCGGCCTGAGCGACACCGCCAACGCCATGCTGATGTACGAGAAGTACGGGTGGTCTGTGCGCCTGGCATGGAACTGGCGCGACCAGTACCTGATCCTGGCCAACCAGGGCTCCAGCCGCAATCCGTACTATGTGGAGCCGTACGAGCAGTGGGATCTCAGCGTCAACTACGCGCTGGATGACCACTGGTCCTTCAGCCTGGAGGCGATCAACCTGACCGGCGAGGATGTGCGGTGGCGCTCGCGCACGTCGCAGATGATCGTCAAGCTGGCAGACCAGAGCCCGCGCTACATGCTGGGCGTCCGCTACAAGTTCTGAGCCCGGTTGCCGACGCGTCCGGCACGGCACCGCTGCCCGCCAGCGGTGCCGTGCCGGGACGGTGTCGCCGCACCTGTCGCGCCTGCGCTACGCTGCCGGCCAGCCACCCCGCACTGGACTGGATACCCTGATGGCCCGCTACGAAATGCTCAACAACATCGCGCATCGGGACCTGAAGGTCGCCACCGGATTCGGGCCGCAGTTCGGCGATGCCGTGGGCATGGTGCCGGCCTATCCCAGCGAGTTCGCCGAACTGCAGCGTGAGTATCCGATCTTCCTGCGCAGGGAAAGCGGGACGGAAGCGTGGCAGTCCGTGGCCCTGCTGGGTTTCGAACAACACGAGAACCTGTTCCTGCAGGACGGGCGCTGGAATGCTACCTACCTGCCAGGCGCGGCGGCCAAAGGGCCGTTCCTGATCGGCTTCCAGGAGCACTACGTGGATGGCCTGCTCACCCAGGATGCGGTGATGCACGTGGACCTGGACCATCCGCGCGTCATCGACGGTGGCGGGGAGCCGGTGTTCCTGCCGCAGGGCGGCAACACCCCTTACCTGGACCACATCGCCAGCGTGCTGCGCGGCATCCACGAGGGCAGTGCCTTCGCGGCCGGGATGTTCACGATGCTCGACGACTGCGGCCTCATCCAGCCGGTCACGCTCGACGTGCAGATCGCGCCGCACCACCGGGTGAGCGTGAGCGGATTGCATGGCATCGACCGCGAGCGCCTGGCGGCGCTGGACAGTTCGCGACTGGCTGCGTTGAACCGCGCCGGTTACCTGGAAGGTGCGTACCTGATGCTTGCCTCGCTGCATAACATGCGCCGCCTGATCGCCGAGAAGCAGCGCCGTCTCCGCGTCCAGGACTGCACCGCGCAGGCGGCCAGGAACTGACCGGTGTACGCCCGCCTGCCGATGCGGATCCTGGAAGGCATCGATCCTGCCGCCCTGCCATTGGCTGCCCTGGTGGAGGCCGGTGAGCCGGTCGTACTGCGCGGCATCGCCACCGATTGGCCACTGGTCCAGGCCGGGCTGAGCGGGGTGCAGGACGCAATGGCGTACCTGTGCAGCGTCGATGCGGGTGCGCCTATCCAGTACTCGTTCGGCGGCGCCGAGATCGGGGGGCGCCCGTTCTACAGCGCGGACTTCACCCGGTTGAATTTCGAAGTGCGGCGCGGCGGGCTGGCCCGGGTGCTGGAAGAGATCGCCGCGACGCTGCATGCACCGCAACCGCCAACCTACTACGTGGCCTCGCTGCCGATCGCGCGGGCACTGCTGCCGGCATTCGCGCAGGCCAACGACGCCGGTCTGGCGAAGCAGGGCATCGACGCCACCGCCAGCATCTGGATCGGCAACCGGGTGACGGCCTCGTGCCATTTCGACACACCCGACAACCTCGCCTGCTGCGCGGTGGGGCAGCGCGAGTTCACCCTGTTCCCGCCCGACCAGATCGACAATCTGTATCCGGGCCCGCTCGATCCCACGCCGGGGGGACAGGTGGTCAGCGTGGTGGACTTCGAACAGCCCGACTTCGATCGGCATCCACGTTTCCGCGAGGCGCTGGCGCAGGCGCGCCGCGCGGTGCTTGGGCCCGGCGATGCGATCTTCATTCCCAGCATGTGGTGGCACCATGTACGCAGCCTGGAACCGTTCAACGTGCTGGTGAACTACTGGTGGCGAAGCTCGCCGGCCTGGCTGGGATCCGCGCTGGCGGCGCTGCACCACGCGATGTGGTCCGTGCGTGATCTGCCGGCGCGCGAAAAGCAGGCCTGGGAAGGGCTCTTCCGCTACTACGCCTTCGGCCCTGGCGAGCGCGCGGGGCAGCACCTGCCTGACGCCGCTCGCGGGGATCTGGCACCGTTCGACGAGCAGCGCGCCCGCCGCATGCGCGCGATGCTGCTGGGCAGGCTCAACCGTTGAGAGAGGGCACCATGTTGGATACCCAGAGCACGCCTTCAGGGCGCATCCGCAAGGTGGTCATTGCCGGTGGCGGTACGGCGGGTTGGCTGGCCGGCTGCGCGCTTGCGCACCAGTTCCGTGACCAGCTGCAGATCACGCTGGTCGAGTCCGAGCAGATCGGCACGGTCGGTGTCGGTGAGTCCACTGTGCCGCCGATCCGCACCTTCCACCGCTTCCTGCAGATCGACGAGCAGGAGTTCCTGCGCGCGGTGGCAGGCACCTTCAAGCTGTCGATCTCGTTCGAGAACTGGCGCCTGCCGGGCGATCGCTTCTTCCATCCGTTCGGCACCATCGGCCATGGCACCTGGGCGGCCCCCTTCCATCACTTCTGGCTGGACAGCCTGCGCCGCGGCATGCCCTCGGACCTGGGCGACTTCTGCCTGGAGAGCATCGCCTCGCGTGGCGACCGCTTCTCGCTGCACACCCAGCCGCAGGCCAGCTATGCGTATCACTTCGATGCCGGGCTGTATGCGCGGTTCCTGCGCGGCAGGGCCGAGGCCCACGGCCTGCGCCGGATCGAAGGCCGGATCGCCCAGGTCAGGCAGCACGCGCACGACGGTTCGGTGCAGGCGCTGGTGCTGGACGACGGCCAGGTGATCGAGGGCGATCTGTTCATCGACTGCACCGGCTTCCGCGGCCTGCTGATCGAGCAGGCACTGGGCACCGGCTACGAGGACTGGCACGAATGGCTGCCGTGCGACCGGGCCGTGGCGGTGCAGACCGAAGCGGTGGCGCCGCCGGTGCCCTATACCCGGGCGATCGCCCACGAGGCGGGGTGGCGCTGGCACATCGCGCTGCAGCACCGCGTTGGCTGCGGGCTGGTGTATGACAGCCGCCATCTGTCCGATGACGAGGCCGCCGCGAAACTGCTGCGCGATGCCGGGGCTCCACCCTTGCGCGATCCATGGAAGGTGCCGTTCCGCAGTGGACGCCGGCTGAAGGCCTGGAACAGGAACGTGGTGTCGCTCGGGCTGGCCAGCGGCTTCATCGAACCGCTGGAGTCGACCAGCATCCATCTGACGATCAGCGCGGTAGTGCGCCTGATCCAGCTGTTCCCGTTCGACGGCATCAGTGCGTCGCTGGTGCAGCTGTACAACGATGTCAGCCGCCAGGAAATGGAGCATGTGCGCGACTTCATCATCCTGCACTACCACGCCACGCAGCGCAGCGAACCGATGTGGAAGGCCTGTCGCGAGATGCGCGTGCCGGAGTCGCTGCAGCAGCGGCTGCAGGCGTGGCGCGAGCGTGCGCATGCGTGGCAGGACCCCGGCGAGCTGTTCCGCGTCGAATCCTGGACCAGCGTGCTGCTCGGGCAGGGCATCGCGCCCGGTCCTGCGCACCCGCTGGCGCGGGCCGTGAGTGATGTCGATCTGCGCACCTTGTTGAAGGGCATCCAACGGCCTGTGCAGCAGGCCGCCGCGCAGATGCCGGCGCAGGCGGAGTTCATCGCGCAGTACTGCAGGTCGGGCGTGGACGTGTGGCGTTCGACGGCAGCAAGCGCGTAGCAGGGTTTTGCGTTGCAGCACGCTTTTTCCGCTGCAGCTGGTTACAGTGCGGCAACACCGCGGGCGATGACGCGCGCGGTGGCAACGAGGGGGCCGGACACCACGCCCCCTTTTTGAGTCCACGGAATGTTAGCGCTACCTTTTTGTTGATCGGAGGCGGTTTCGATGGGTCTGGTTGCAGGGATCGATGCAGGGACGCAGAGCCTGAAGGTGCTGGTCTATGACCCGCGGAAGCAGGCGGTGGTGGCCTCGGCCAGCGCGCCGCTCGCGCTGGACAGCGGTGCCGATGGCAGCCGTGAACAGGCGCCGGCCGACTGGGTGTCGGCCCTGCGCGACTGCTTTGCCCGGATCGATCCCTCGCTGCGCGCGCGCATCGTCGCACTGGCGGTATCGGGCCAGCAGCATGGGTTCGTGCCAGTTGACGATGCTGGCGAGGTCCTGGCACCGGCCAAGCTGTGGTGCGACACCAGCACCTCGGCCGAATGCATCCAGATCATGGACGCCGTGGGCGGGTTCCAACGAACCATCGCGCTGGCGGGCAACCCGATCCTGGCCGGCTACACGGCCTCCAAGCTGCCCTGGACCCGGATCCACCGTGCCGACGCCTATGCGCGGCTGGCGACCATCCTGCTGCCACACGACTACCTGAATTTCGTGTTGACCGGGCAGCGGTTCTGCGAGCTTGGCGACGCGTCCGGAACCGGCTGGCTGGACGTGCGCACGCGCACCTGGTCGCAGGAACTGCTGCGCGCCACCGATCCTGATCGTGATCTTGCTGCCTGCCTGCCGCCGATCGCTGCGCCCGATGCCCTGTTCGATATCGCGCCGGAGGCCGCGGCCGCGCTCGGGCTTGCAGCGGCGGTGAAGGTGGCCGTTGGTGGCGGCGACAACATGATGGCGGCGATCGGCACCGGCTGCGTCACGGAAGGGCGGCTGGCGATGAGCCTGGGAACCTCCGGAACGCTGTTTGCGTATTCCGGCTCGCCGGTGATCGATCCGGATGGCGCGTGGGCGGCGTTCTGCTCGTCCACGGGGGGCTGGCTGCCGCTGATCTGCACCATGAACTGCACCGTTGCCACCGAACGCGTGGCCAGCGCCTTCGGTTTCAGCACCCGCGACGGTGACGCGCATCTTCGCGCAACGCCGCCGGGGGCAGGGGGCCTGGTGATGCTGCCGTTCCTCAATGGCGAACGTACCCCTGACCTGCCGCTCGGCAAGGGGGTGCTGGCGGGCCTGGATATCGCCAATTTCACCCCGGCGCATCTCTACCGCGCCGCCATGGAGGGCGCGACCTACAGCCTGAAGTACGGCTACGACGCCTTCATCCGCGCGGGCATGCAGTTCGATCGCATCGTGCTCACCGGCGGCGGCAGCAACAGCGCTGCCTGGCGTCAGCTGGTGGCCGATGTATTCGGCCTGCCGGTGGAGGTCCCGGTGCAGGCCGAGGGTGCGGCGTTTGGAGCGGCGCTGCAGGCGTTGTGGGCGCTCGCCCGATCGCAGGGCAACGCCACTTCGATCAGCGACATCACCGCACGGCACGTCACCGTCGATCCCGCGCTGTCCGCGCGCCCGGATCCGGATCGCAGCGATGCCTATGCACGGGCCTACGCACGCTTCCTCAGTCATCTTGATGCCATCACGCCGCTGCAGCGCGGCTGATGGCTCCTCCACAACACCCCGTACAACGACAGGAGCACGCACCATGAGCACGCAGCCCTTCATCGGCGCCAAGGAATACTTCCCCGGCGTCGGCCGCATCCCGTTCGAGGGCAAGGGCTCGGACAATCCGCTTGCCTTCAAGGTCTACGATGCCAGCCGGGTCATTGGTGGCAAGACCATGCAGGAGCATCTGCGCTTCGCCGTGTGCTACTGGCACACCTTCTGCAATGCCGGGCACGATCCGTTCGGCCCCGGCACCCGGCAGTTCCCGTGGGAGGCATCGTCGCCGCTGGCCACGGCAGAAGCAAAGGTGGACGCGGCGTTCGAGTTCTTCACCAAGCTGGGCGTGCCGTACTGGTGCTTCCACGATATCGACCTGGCGCCGGATGCCGACGACATCGGCCAGTACCAGAAGAACCTCTCGCATATGGTGGGCCTGGCCAAGGCACGCCAGGAGGCCACCGGCGTCAAGCTGCTGTGGGGCACGGCCAACCTGTTCTCGCACCCGCGCTACATGAACGGCGCATCGACCAATCCCGACTTCGCGTTGGTCGCGCGTGCAGCCGTGCAGGTCAAGGCCGCCCTGGAGGCCACGGTCGAACTCGGTGGCGAGCACTACGTGTTCTGGGGCGGGCGCGAAGGCTATGCGTCGCTGGCCAATACCCAGATGAAGCGGGAGATCGAGCATTTCGCGCGCTTCCTGACCATGGCACGCGACTATGGCCGCAGCATCGGGCTGAAGGGCAACTTCCTGATCGAGCCCAAGCCGATGGAGCCGATGAAGCACCAGTACGACTTCGACAGTGCCACGGTGGTGGGCTTCCTGAAGGAAAACGGGCTGGACAAGGACTTCAAGCTCAACATCGAGGCCAACCACGCCACGTTGTCCGGCCATACCTTCGAGCACGACCTGCAGGTCGCGTCCGATCATGGCCTGCTCGGCAGCATCGATGCCAACCGCGGCAACGCACAGAACGGCTGGGACACCGACCAGTTCCCCAGCGATCTGTACGACACCGTGGGCGCAATGCTGGTCGTGCTGCGCCAGGGCGGCCTGGAGGGCGGGTTGAACTTCGATGCGAAGGTGCGCCGTGAGTCGACCGACCTGGAGGATCTGTTCATTGCCCATATCGGCGGCATGGATGCGTTCGCACGCGGGCTGGAGGTTGCCCATGCACTGCTGACCGAGTCGCCGTGGGAACAATGGCGTGCGCAACGCTACGCCAGCTTCGATTCCGGCGCCGGCCAGGATTTCGAGCGTGGCACGCTCAGCCTGCCGGACCTGGCGGCACTGGCCGCCCGCCTCGGCGAACCGCGCCAGGCCAGCGGCAAGCAGGAGCGTTACGAAAACCTGCTCAACCAGTACCTGCTGCGCTGAGCGCGGCAACGGTGCATTCAAGGGGACGGGGATGAACCAGGCAGCAGGCAGCGGTGAGAACACGCGGCTGATCGTACTGATCAGCGTGGTGGCGACGATTGGCGGTTTTCTGTTCGGCTTCGACAGCGGCGTGATCAATGGCACCCAGGATGGCCTGCACCAGGCGTTCCGGTCCGGCGAGTGGATGCAGGGCTTCGAGATCGCGTCGATGCTGCTGGGCTGTGCGGTGGGCGCGTTCAGTGCAGGCCGGCTGGCCGACCGGCTCGGCCGTCGCAACGTACTGATCCTTTCGGCAGTGATGTTCCTGCTGTCGGCGCTCGGTGCCGGGGCGGCGGTCTCGTCGGGCTGGTTCATTGCGGCACGGGTGGTGGGCGGATTCGCGGTAGGCGCGGCCAGCGTGATCTCGCCGGCCTACATTGCCGAGGTCGCTCCGGCCCGTTACCGCGGCCGCCTGGCTACGGTGCAGCAGATCGCGATCATCACCGGGCTCACCGCCGCGTTCCTGTCCAACTACCTGCTGGCGGCTGCAGCGGGCGCGTCGACCGAACCGCTGTGGGGTGGGCAGGCCGCCTGGCGCTGGATGTTCTGGATGCAGGCCGCGCCATCACTGGTGTTCCTGCTGCTGTTGCTGACCATTCCGGAGAGCCCGCGCTACCTGGTGGTGAAACGGCGCAAGGACGACGCCCTGCGGGTACTGACCCGGCTGCTGGGCAGCGACAAGGCCAGGGCCACGCTCGAGGAGATCGATGCCTCGCTGTCCAACGACCATCATCGCCCGCGCCTGTCCGATCTGAAGAGCCGGGCGACCGGGCGGATCCGCCCGATTGTGTGGGTCGGCGTCGGGCTGGCCTGCTTCCAGCAGCTGGTCGGCATCAACGTGGTGTTCTACTACGGCGCCGTGCTGTGGCAGGCGGTCGGCTTTTCCGAGAACGACGCGCTGCTGATCAACGTGCTGTCCGGCGCGCTGAGCATCGGCGCCTGCGTGGTCACCGTGCTGCTGATCGACCGGATCGGCCGCAAGCCCTTGCTGTGGTTCGGCTCGGCCGGGATGTCGCTGTCGCTTGCTCTGGTGGTGGTGGCGTTTGCCAGCGGTTCGCTGGCCGACGGGCATCTACAGCTGCCCGGCCGCATGGGCACGCTGGCGCTGGTGGCGGCCAATGCCTACGTCGTGTTCTTCAATCTGTCCTGGGGGCCGGTGATGTGGGTGATGCTGGGCGAGATGTTCCCGAACCAGATCCGCGGTTCGGCACTGGCAGTCGCCGGCGCGGCGCAGTGGACCTCCAACTTCGTGGTCACGGTGACGTTCCCGATGCTGCTGGCCGCGGCAGGGCTGGCAGCCACCTACGGCATCTACCTGGTGGCTGCCGTGATCTCGGTGATCTTCGTCGTCCGACATGTGCACGAGACCAAGGGCAAGGAACTGGAGCAGATGGAAGGATGAGCGCCATGACATCGCAGACCTTCGTAATCCGCAGCGGCGCGCTGGTCGCCGCACTGATGCTGGGATTGCTCGGCTGCCGCGGCCAGGACCGGGCTGCCGCCGCCGCAGCCACCGACAAGGATCCCTGGCCGGAGGTCACTTGGCCGCTGGCTGCGGACCCGGCGCTGGAGAAGCGCATCACCGACCTGATGGCCGGCATGACGGTGGAGGACAAGGTCGGCCAGCTGGTGCAGGGCGACATCGCCAGCGTCACTCCAGATGATGTGCGCCGCTACCGGCTCGGCTCGATCCTGGCCGGGGGCAACTCCGATCCCGGTGGCCGCTATGACGCGTCGCCGGCCGAATGGCTGGCGCTGGCCGACGCCTTCTACGACGCCTCGATGGATACCTCGAAAGGCGGCAAGGCCATTCCGCTGCTGTTCGGCATCGATGCCGTGCACGGGCAGAGCAACATCATTGGCGCCACGTTGTTCCCCCACAATATCGGGCTGGGCGCCACGCGCGATCCGGAGCTGCTGCGGCAGATCGGTGGCATCACCGCGCTGGAGACCCGCGTCACCGGCATGGAATGGACGTTCGCGCCAACCGTTGCCGTACCCCAGGATGATCGCTGGGGACGCACCTACGAAGGCTACTCCGAATCGCCGGACGTGGTGGCCAGCTATGCCGCCGCCATGGTGGAGGGGCTGCAGGGCAGGGTGGGAACCCCGGAGTTCCTCGATGGCCGCCATGTGATCGCCTCGGTGAAGCACTTCCTGGGCGATGGCGGCACCACTGACGGTAAGGACCAGGGCGACACCCGCATCAGCGAGTCAGATCTGGTGCGCATCCACGCCGCCGGATATCCGCCGGCAATCGCCGCCGGCGCGCAGACCGCGATGGCGTCGTTCAACAGCGTCAACGGTGAAAAGATGCATGGGCACCGGCACTACCTCACCGATGTGCTCAAGGGCCGCATGAACTTCGGTGGCTTCGTGGTGGGTGACTGGAATGGTCATGGACAGGTCAAGGGCTGCACCACTACAGACTGCCCGGCCACGATCAACGCGGGCCTGGACATGGCGATGGCCTCGGACAGCTGGAAGGGTTTCTACGGGACGACGCTGGCTGCGGTGAAGGATGGGCGGATCACGCCGCAACGCCTGGACGATGCGGTGCGCCGGATCCTGCGGGTCAAGTTCCGCCTTGGGCTGTTCGAGGCCGGCAGGCCTTCCACGCGGGCCGTCGGCGGGCAGTTCGCACTGATCGGCGCGCCGGCACATCGCGCGGTTGCCCGGCAGGCCGTGCGCGAATCGCTGGTCCTGCTGAAGAACCAGAACGGCCTCCTGCCGCTGTCGCCGAAGCAGCGGATCCTCGTGGCCGGCGACGGTGCCGACGATGTCGGCAAGCAGGCCGGCGGCTGGACGCTCAACTGGCAGGGCACCGGCACCACCCGCAAGGACTTCCCCAATGCGGACACGATCTATGAGGGCATCGCGCGCCAGGCCAGCGCGGCGGGGGGTGAAGCCGTGCTTTCCGTCGACGGTCGCTACGCAGTGAAGCCCGATGTGGCGGTGGTGGTGTTTGGCGAGGACCCCTATGCCGAGTTCCAGGGAGACCGGCCGACGCTGGCCTACAAGCCCGGCAACGAAACGGACCTGGCGCTGCTCAAGCGGCTCAAGGCCGATGGCATACCGGTTGTCGCGGTCTTCCTGAGCGGGCGGCCGCTCTGGGTGAACCGGGAAATCAATGCCGCCGATGCCTTCGTGGCTGCGTGGCTGCCGGGTTCGGAAGGCGCCGGGATTGCCGATGTGCTGCTGCGCGGAAGCGATGGCCGCGTGCAGTACGATTTCAAGGGCAAGCTCAGTTTCAGCTGGCCGCGCACTGCCACCCAATACGCCAACAACGTCGGCCAGAAGGACTACGATCCATTGTTTGCGTTCGGCTTCGGCCTGACCTACGCCGACAACGGCGACCTGGACGCGCTGCCGGAGGCATCGGGCGTGACCGGCAACGAGGGCGCGACCGGCGTGTTCTTTGCGCGCGGTGACGCGGGTCCTGGCATGGCGCTGCGGCTCGAGGATGCTGCTGGCCAGGGCCTGAGCGTGACCCGCGTGCCGGATGCATTGCCCGATGATCGGCTGAAGATCACCGGCGTGGATCATCTGGCGCAGGAGGATGGGCGACGCCTGGCCTGGTCGGGCAATGGCGAAGCCGTCGCGGCACTGCAGTCGCACACGACGCTGGACCTGCAGCGCGAATCCAACGGCGACCTGATGCTGCTGACCACGCTGCGGGTGGACGCAGCCCCGAAGGGTGATGCGTGGCTGTCGGTCGGTTGCGGCGTGGGCTGCTCGGCGCGCATCGCCATCGGGCCGGCGCTGGCGGCGCTTCCACAGGGCCAGTGGAAGCGTGTCGGCGTGCCGCTGAAGTGCCTGGCCAAGGCGGGCGCCAAGCTGGACGCGATCGACCGACCGTGGTCGGTGGCGACGGGCGATGCGATGACGATCTCCGTGTCACGCGTCGCGCTGGGTGCGCTGAACGAAGCCGAGGTCACCCTCGGATGCGGAGCATGAGGCCTGCGCTACCGCGCACGGGGAGGCGCGGCGACCGAACCGCGTGCGATCAGCCGATGCGGCATCACATGATCGCGCAGCACCGTTGCGTCCCCCGCCGGACGGCGGATGGTGCGCAGCAGGATGTCGACGGCCGCGTTGGCCATCGAGGCGATGGGCTGGTGGATCGTGGTCAGTTCCGGCCACACGGTGGTGGCGGCCGAGGTGTCATCGAATCCCACGACCGACAGGTCGCGCGGCACTTCCAGCCCGCGTCGGTGCGCGACGGATATGGCGGCGGCGCCCATGTCGTCGTTGCTGGCGAAAATCGCGGTCGGTGGCCGGCGTTGGGACAACAGCTTTTCGGCCGCAGCCAGGCCGGATCGGTAGGTGTAGTCACCGTGCTGGACCAGGCCGGGTTCCACCGCCAGCCCGGCGTCGCGCAGGGCGGTGACGAAGCCGTCGTAGCGGAGCGCACTTGCGCTCAGGTCATCGCGCCCACGGATGAAACCGATGCGGGTGTGTCCCTGCCGGAGCAGGTGATCGGTCATTTCCTTGCCGGCACTGAAATCGTCGATGCGGACGCAGGACAGGGCCTCGCTCAGGCGCCCCGATGCGATGGCCACCACCGGAATGCCAGCCTTGACCAGTTCGCTTACGGCGGCCTGCGATTCGCAAAGGGGCGGCGGCAGGATCACCCCGTCGACGCGTCCGGCGAGCGCGCGCGCCGCCCTGCGTTCGGATTCGGCATCCAGGTTGTCCCAGTAGTCGATGACCAGCTGGATGGCGGAACTGGAGGCGACGCGCAGCAGGCCCACCAGCAGTTCGCGCAGGTAGGCGCCGCTGGGGTTGGTGTAGATCAGCGCAATGCGCGTGTGCTGTGCGGCGGCCAGCGAACTGGCGGCAAGATTGGGCGTATAGCCCAGCTCACGCACGGCGCGCAGCACGCGCTCGCGGGTGACGTCGCGCACCTTGCCCTGGTTGATCACCCGCGACACGGTCATCGGCGAAACGCCGGCAAGGGCCGCAACCTCGTCGATCGTCACGCCAGCGGTTCTGCGGCGAACCGATTTCTTCGGCTTGTCCAATGCACGATCCCTTTGTTCTTGGTGGCGCTGCCGCGCGGGTGCGAAGGACGATGATGCGCTGCCCCGGGCCCGGACGTAGTCTACAAAGGCGCATGTTAACGCCGTTGTTGCGTGCTGTCGGCACGCGCCTGTTGGCCGTGGTCGCACTGCTGGCCTGTGCTGGCGGGGCACGGTCGGAGGATGGCTATGCGCTGTGGATGCGCTACCAGCCGGTTGCCGCAACGGTTGCTGCCGATTACCGGCGGCAACTGGCCGAAGTGGTGGCCCCGGATGGCACGCCGATGCAGCGCGCCACCCGCGACGAGCTTGCGCGGAGCCTTTCTGGATTGCTGGGAACGGCACCGCCAATGCGAACGGCAATCACTACTGACCATGCCCTGGTGCTGGGTACGCCGCAGTCTTCGGTGCTGGTTGCCGCGTTCGACAACGAGATCGCCACGTTGGGCGACGAGGGCTTCCTGATCCGGCAGGTCCGGACCGAGGGGCGCGATGTGCTGCTGGTGGCGGCACGCCGGGATGTCGGCGTGCTGTATGGCACGTTCCACCTGCTGCGCCTGTTGCAGCGTGGCATGCCGCTGCAGGGGCTGAACGTGCGGGAGTCGCCGCGGGTCGCACTGCGTGTGCTCGACCATTGGGACAACCTGGACCGCTACGTCGAGCGTGGCTATGCAGGCAGCTCGCTGTGGGACTGGCAGACGTTGCCGCAATGGCGTGACCCGCGCTACACCGACTACGCCCGTGCCAACGCTTCGCTCGGCATCAACGGCACCGTCCTCAACAACGTCAACGCCAGTGCGCTGAGCCTGTCGCCGGCCTATCTGGCCAAGGCCGCCGCGCTGGCCGACCTGTTCCGCCCCTATGGCATCCGGGTCTACCTGAGCGCACGCTTCAGTGCGCCCATCGAGCTCGGCGGCCTGGCGACGGCTGACCCGTTGGATCCCGGCGTGCGGCGCTGGTGGCGCGACAAGGTCGATGAGATCCATGCGCACATTCCGGATTTCGGCGGCTTCCTGGTCAAGGCGAACTCGGAGGGGCAACCCGGCCCGCAGGATTACGGTCGTTCCCATGCCGACGGCGCCAACCTGCTGGCCGACGCGCTGGCGCCCTACAACGGCGTGGTGATGTGGCGGGCCTTCGTGTATTCGCACGAGGTTCCCGAAGATCGCGCCAAGCAGGCGTACAGCGAGTTTGTCGGGCTGGACGGTGCCTTCCGGCCCAACGTGATCGTCCAGGTGAAGAACGGCCCCATCGACTTCCAGCCGCGCGAGCCGTTCCATCCGCTGTTCGGCGCGATGCCACGCACGCCGCTGATGATGGAGCTGCAGATCACCAAGGAGTACCTGGGTTTTGCGACGCACCTGGTGTACCTGGGAACGCTCTACGAAGAAGTGCTGCAGGCCGACACCCATGCCCGTGGCGAAGGCTCCACGGTTGCCCGCGTGGTCGATGGTTCGCTGGAGGGCCACGCACTGACCGGTATCGCCGGCGTCGCCAACATCGGCATGGACCGTACCTGGAGTGGCTCGCACTTCGACCAGGCCAACTGGTACGCCTTCGGCCGACTGGCATGGAACCCGCAGCAATCCGCGCGCGCGATTGCCGAAGACTGGGCAGCGCTGACGTTCTCGCCCGACCCGCAGGTGACCGGCCCGATCGTGCGGATGATGATGGACTCGCGCGAGGCGGCAGTGGATTACATGACGCCGCTGGGCCTGCATCACCTCATGGCACGCGGCCATCACTACGGCCCCGGCCCCTGGGTGGAGGGCGGCCCGCGTGCGGACTGGACGTCGGTCTACTACCACCGCGCAGATAGCCAGGGCATCGGCTTTGACCGCAGCGCCAGCGGAAGCAACGCCGTGGGCCAGTACGCGCCGCAGGTGGCCGAGGTCTATGGCGACCCCGAGCGCGTGCCCGAGTCGCTGCTGCTGTGGTTCCATCATGTGCCGTGGGACCGCCGCATGCGCTCGGGCAGGACGCTCTGGGATGAGCTGGTCGGGCGCTATTCGCGCGGCGTGCGCCAGGTGCAGTCGATGCAGGCGACCTGGGCCGGCCTGCGCGACCGGATCGATCCGCAGCGGCATCGGCACGTCGCGGCGTTCCTGCAGATCCAGCACGACGAAGCGCAATGGTGGCGTGACGCCAGCGTGGCGTACTTCCAGTCGCTCAGTGGCCGGCCGCTGCCCGCCGGCGAGCAGCCGCCGCCGCATCCCTTGTCGTACTACCAGGCCTTGCAGTTTCCGTTCGCACCGGGGGATGGCCGATGAGCAGGTTCGGAGCAGTCGGGTGTGCGCTGTTGATGATGGCTGCGCTAGTGGTGGCGATGCCGGCCGCAGCGCGGGAAACGACGGGCCTGCTGCATCCCCTGTTCAGGGATCACGCGGTCCTGCAGCGCGACGGGCCCATTGCGGTCTGGGGGCACGCAGGCCCCGGGCAGCCGGTTTCCGTGACGTTTGCCGGGCAGGCGGTAAGCACCCGGGCGGACGCCGCAGGCGGCTGGCAGGCGACGCTGCCCCCGGTGGCCGCGGGCGGTCCGCATACGCTGGAGGTAAACGCCGGGACACGTCGGGAGATGGCGCGCGACGTGCTGGTCGGCGACGTGTGGCTGTGCTCGGGCCAGTCGAACATGGAACTGCCGGTGTGGCGCTCGCTCAACGCAGCCAGCGAGATCGCCGCAGCCACGATGCCACGGATCCGGCTGTTCACCGTGCCGCAGCACGCCGCCGTGCAGGCACAGGAGAGCTTCAACGGCAGCACTGCCTGGACATCGGCAACGCCTGATACGGTGCGCGATTTCTCCGCCACCTGCTTCTACTTCGCGCGCGAACTGCAGCGCACCGTCGACGTGCCGATGGGGCTGATCGAGGCGGCGTGGGGCGGCTCGCGGATCGAGGCCTGGACCAGCGTGGGTGCGCTGCGAGAGCAGGGCGGCCTGGACGAGCCCCTCGATATCCTCGCGCGGTCTGCGCGTGATCCGCTGGAGGCACGCGCAGCCTGGGGCCGCTACTGGCAGCACTGGTGGGCCATGCGTGACGGCGCGCTGCCCGGCGACGCACCTTGGCGCGCGGACACCGATGACGGCGGCTGGTCACGCGCACCGGCCGCGCTGGGGGCGTGGGAGCGGTGGAACGTGCCCGCGCTTGCCGACTACAACGGCATGGTCTGGTATCGCACGCAGGTGGTGCTGAGCGCTGAACAGGCTGCACGCGGCGCGACCCTGGAGCTGGCATCGGCCGACGAGGTGGACGTGAGCTGGGTGAACGGCGTGTCCGTGGGCAGCCAGTACGGCTCCGGCCAGAGGCGCTACCCGTTGCCCGGCGGCCTGCTGAAAGCAGGGTCCAACAGCATTGCGGTCAACGTGCTGGACACCTACGGTGAAGGCGGCCTGGCTGGCCCCACCACGGCATACGGCCTGCAGTTCGACAACGGTGAGCGGGTGGCACTGCAGGGTCCGTGGAAGTACCGGGTGGCGCCGGGCCAACAGGCGCCGCCGTTTGCCCCCTGGCAGGCCGCCACCGGGCTGTCGACGCTGTACAACGGAATGATCGCACCGCTCGGCGCTTTCGGGCTGCGCGGCATGCTGTGGTACCAGGGTGAATCGAACACCGGTGATGGCGCGGCGTACGCGGCGCGGTTGCGTGCGCTGCGCGACGATTGGCGGCGTCAGTTCGGTGCGCGCACGCCACTGCTGTTCGCGCAGCTGGCCAGCTATGGCCAGCCGCCGGTTGCGCCCGCCGACAGCGGTTGGGCGCAGGTGCGCGAGGCGCAGCGGCGCGTCGCCGCCGAGGACGCGCAGAGCGGGCTCGCCATCGCCATCGACATCGGCGATGCCTACGACATCCACCCGCCGAACAAGCAGGAGCTCGGGCGCCGCCTGGCGCGCGTGGCCCGCTACGTGGTGTACGGCGAGCAGGATCTGGCACCGTCAGGTCCGCGGGCGGTCACCGCCGTGCGGACGCCCACGGCCGTCGCCATTGCGTTCGAGGATGTCGAAGGCGCGCTCACCGCAACCGGTGCGCTGCGTCCGATCGGCTTTGAACTGTGCGAGGCCAGGGGCCATGCGCGCCACTGCGAGTACGCCGACGCCGAACTGGATGCACGCCGGATCCTGCTGCGAGGCCCGCTGTCGACGCGCGCAACGCATGTCCGCTACTGCTGGGCCGATGGCCCGGTGTGCACGCTGCGCGATCGCAGCGGGGCGCCGGCCGGCCCGTTCGAACTTCCCATTGCCGAAGCCGAGGCCCGACGATGATGACGTTGTCCACGCAGTCCCCTGTGGCCCGCGACAGGGCCGGCCTGAGATCCATGGCGCGCAAGCTGCTGGCGGCAGTGTTCCTGCTGTCGGCCGCAGCCGCCCGGGCCAGCGCGCCGCCGGACGCTCCGCCGGTGTACTTCGACTGGTTCGAGTACCGCGGCAATGACCAGGCGTTTGAAGTGCCGCTGCCGGCCGGGCACTACCGCAATCCGGTCCTGGCCGGCTTCCATGCCGATCCCAGCATCGTGCGCGCGAACGGCCGGTTCTATCTGGTCAATTCCAGCTTCACCTACTTCCCGGGCATTCCGGTGTTCGAGAGTGCTGACCTGGTGCACTGGAAGCAGATCGGCAACGTGATTGACCGCCCCACGCAGCTGGATTTCGACGGGCTGAGCGTGTCGCGCGGCATCTTCGCCCCCACCATCGAGTACCACGACGGGGTCTTCTACGTGGTGACCACCGCCACCGACAGCGGCGGCAACTTCATTGCCACGGCGCGCGACCCGGCCGGGCCGTGGTCCGATCCGCACTGGCTGCCCGGCATCGATGGCATCGATCCATCACTGTTTTTCGACGACGACGGCAAGGTGTACCTGGTCAACAACGATGCACCGCCCGGTCCGCCGCGCTACGACGGGCACCGCGCCATCTGGATGCAGCAGATCGATCTGCCGGCATTCAAGCCGGTCGGGCCACGCCGGGTGCTGGTTGATGGAGGCGTGGAGCCGGCGAAGAATCCGATCTGGATCGAGGGACCGCACATCTACAAGCGGGAGGGCTGGTATTACCTGTCCGACGCTGAAGGAGGTACCGGGCCGCAGCATTCACAGGTGGTGCTGCGCAGCCGCGCGGTGTGGGGACCCTACGTTCCCTATGCGGGCAATCCGATCCTGACCCAGCGCGAGCTGCCGGACGACCGTCCGCTGCCGATCACCAATGCCGGCCACGCCGACCTGGTCGAAGGCCCGGATGGCTCGTGGTGGGCGGTGTTCCTGGCCAGCCGCAACTATCAGAAGCGCCACTACAACACCGGGCGCGAGACCTACCTGTTGCCGGTGCGATGGCAGGATGGCTGGCCGCAGATCCTGCCGACCGACCAGGCCATTCCCTACGTGGCCAAGGCGCCGTCATGGATGCAGGGCGAGGCATCGCAGGCCCCGTCGACCGGCAATTTCGTGGCGCGCGACAATTTTGATGGCCCGGCACTCGATCGCCAGTGGCTGCGCGTGCGCGTGCCCAGGCATGCCTGGGCTGACCTGCACAAGCGCCCCGGGATGCTGGCCGTGCACCCGCTTGCCGAGGATCTGGACACGTTGCGCAATCCGGCATTTCTCGGCCGGCGCCAGCAGCACCTGCGCTTCGAGGCGAGCACCGCGATGACCCCGCCAGCCCCCGGTGTCGCCGCCGGTCTGGCGGCGTTCCAGAGCGAGGCGTACTGGTACTTCCTCGGCGTTCGTGACCTTGGCGGGGGGCGCCTCTCGCTCTTCCTCGAAGCGCGTGACGGGGGTGGCAGCACGCGCACGCTGGCCAGCCGTGACGTGCCGGCGTCTGCAGCACTGCGCCTGAAGATTGCCGGCAACGAGGGCGCCTACGCGTTCTCGTTCGACACCGGCGACGGGCAGGGCTGGCAACTGCTCGCGGGCGACGTGGACGGCACCGTTCTGAGTACGGACCGGGCAGGCGGCTTCGTGGGCGCACTGCTGGGTCCCTTCGCGCGCGACGAGCGCACCGGGAGAAGCAAATGAGACTGTCGATTTCGTCCAGGACCCGCCGCCGTACGTGGCGTGGCCGGGCCACCCTGTTCGTCCTCACCTGCGTGGCGGCCGCGGCGTCCGCGGCCGCGCCACGGCCCTGGCTGGATGCCTCGGCAAGCTTCGAGCAACGGGCCGCCGCACTCGTCGCGCAGATGACCCTGGAAGAGAAGGCCGCGCAGATGCAGAATGCTGCACCGGCAATCGAACGGCTGGGAGTGCCCGCCTACGACTGGTGGAATGAGGGGTTGCATGGCGTCGCACGGGCGGGGCAGGCCACGGTGTTTCCGCAGGCAATCGGCCTGGCCGCGACCTTCGATGTACCGTTGATGGGGCAGGTGGCCACGACCATCAGCGACGAGGCCCGCGCAAAGCACCACCAGTTCCTCCGAGAAGGCGCGCATGGCCGTTACCAGGGCCTGACCTTCTGGTCGCCGAACGTCAACATCTTCCGCGACCCGCGCTGGGGTCGCGGACAGGAGACCTACGGCGAGGATCCCTACCTCACCGCGCGCATGGGCGTGGCCTTCGTACGCGGGCTGCAGGGCGACGACCCCGTCTACCGCAAGCTGGACGCCACCGCCAAGCACCTGGCCGTGCACAGCGGCCCGGAGGCCGACCGCCATCACTTCGATGCACGCCCGAGCCGGCGCGACCTGTATGACACCTACCTGCCGGCGTTCGAAGCGCTGGTGAAGGAAGGCGAAGTGGATGCGGTCATGGGCGCCTACAACCGCGTGTACGGCGAGTCCGCCAGCGCCAGCCGTTTCCTGCTGCGTGATGTGCTGCGACGCGACTGGGGCTTCAAGGGCTACGTGGTCTCGGACTGCTGGGCCATCGTCGACATCTGGAAGCACCACCATATCGTTGCCACGCGCGAAGCCGCCGCGGCGCTGGCGGTCAGGAACGGCACCGAGCTGGAATGCGGCCAGGAGTACGCCACGCTGCCTGCGGCAGTGCGCCAGGGGCTGATCAGCGAAGCGGAGATCGACGATGCGGTGACCCGCCTGTTCACCGCACGGATGCGCCTGGGCATGTTCGATCCGCCGGAGCGGGTGCGCTGGGCGCGCATTCCGGCCTCGGTGAACCAGGCGCCGGCCCATGATGCGCTGGCCCTGAAGGCCGCGCAGGCATCGCTGGTGCTGCTGAAGAACGACGGCGTCCTGCCGCTGTCGCGCGACACCAGGCGCATTGCCGTGGTTGGACCCACCGCCGACGACACCATGGCGCTGCTCGGCAACTACTTCGGTACACCGGCCGCGCCGGTCACCATCCTGCAGGGCATACGCGAGGCGGCCAAGGGCGTTGAAGTGCGTTATGCCCGCGGCGTGGACCTGGTGGAAGGGCGCGACGATCCCGGTGCCACGCCGTTGATCGAGCCGACCTTCCTGCGGCCCTCGGCGGACTCGCCCGAGCGCGGCCTGCGCGCCGAGTACTTCCGCACGCCCGACCTGTCTGGCACTCCGGCCCTGGTACGTACCGACGCGCAGATCGGCTTCCGCTGGGACCGCGGCTCGCCGACCGACAACCTGCTGGCACGCGGCGAAGCGGCACCGGGGCAGGGGATTCCCAACGACCGCTTCAGCATCCGCTGGAGTGGCCAGCTGCTGCCCCCCGTGTCCGGTCGTTACCGGCTGGAGGTGGCCGGCGATGATGGCTACCGCCTGTACCTGGACGGCAAGCGTGTGATCGATCACTGGGTGAACACGGATCGCCTGCATGCCGAGGGTGTCGAACTCGACCTGCAGGCGGGGCGTGCCTATGACCTGAAGCTGGAGTACTACGACGACCAGCGCGATGCCGGCGTGCGCCTGGGCTGGCGCATGCCCGGTGCCAAGGCGCCGTTCGATGAAGCGCTCGATGCCGCACGCGATGCCGACGTGGTGGTGTTTGTCGGAGGCCTTACCGGCGATGTCGAAGGCGAAGAGATGACGGTCAACTATCCGGGCTTTGCCGGTGGCGACCGCACCGACCTGCGGTTGCCCGCGCCGCAGCGCACCCTGCTGGAGGCCCTGCACGCTACCGGCAAGCCGGTGGTGATGGTACTCACCGGCGGCTCGGCCATCGCCGTGGACTGGGCGCAGGCGCATCTGCCGGCGATCCTGATGAGCTGGTACTCCGGGCAGCGCGGCGGCACCGCCGTCGGCCAGGCGCTGTTCGGCGACATCAATCCGGCGGGTCGCTTGCCGGTCACCTTCTACAAGGCCGGCGAAGTGATGCCGGCATTCGACGACTACGCGATGGAGGGCCGCACCTACCGCTACTTCCGCGGCACGCCGCTGTACCCGTTTGGTCACGGGCTCTCGTACACGCGCTTCGATTATGGAGCGCTCCGCCTCGATGCGGACACCATCGGCGCCGATGGCCGCCTGGGCGTGACGGTGGATGTGACCAATGCGGGCACACGCAGCGGTGACGAAGTGGTACAGCTGTACGTGCGGCGCGAACACGCCGGCAGCGGCGATGCCGTGCAGGAACTGCGTGGCTTCCAGCGCGTCCAGCTGGCCCCGGGCGAACGCCGCACGGTGACGTTCACCCTGCAGGCGGCGCAGGCCCTGCGCCACTATGACGAGGCGCGTGCGGCGTACGCGGTGCAGCCCGGTGCCTACGAGGTCAGGGTGGGGGCATCCAGTGCCGATATACGTGCGCAGGGCAGGTTTAACGTGGTGCCCGCGCATGACTGATCGCCCCCGCCGGCATCGGTTCCTCTTCGACCAGATTCCTTTTCAAGGACGTCCGCTGCATGGCAAGCACTGAACACGCGCTATCGGTACGCGAGAAGCTCGGCTACAGCCTGGGCGATCTCGCCGCCAACCTGATCTTCCAGACCCTGATCACCTACCTGGCGTTCTTCTACACCGACGTCTACCGCCTGCCGGCTGCCACCGCGGCCACGATCATCTTCGTGGTGGGCCTGCTGGGTGCGTTCGTGTTCACGCCCTTGATCGGCATCGCGGCTGACCGAACGTCCACCCGCTGGGGCCGCTTCCGCCCGTGGATCCTGTGGACGGCCATTCCCTTTGGCGTACTGTCGCTGCTGGCGTTCAGCACCCCGGACCTGGGCGAGCGCGGAAAGGTGATCTATGCACTGACCACCTACGCGCTGCTGGTCTGCGTCTACGCCGCGAACAACCTGCCGTACTCGGCGTTGAGCGGCGTGCTGACCGGCAGCATGGCCCAGCGCAACAGCCTGTCGGCCTACCGCTTCGTGGCGGTGATGATCGCGCAGTTCATCATCCAGGTGCTGCTGATGCCGCTGGTGCTGATCCTGGGTGACGGCGACCGGGTGCGCGGCTTCCAGCAGGTCATGACCGCCTTCGCAGTGATCGGCACGGTGTTCTTCCTGATCACCTTCGCCACCACCCGCGAGCGCATCGTGCCGACGCGCGAGCAGACCGGCGGCATAGTGCAGGACCTGTCCGACCTGCTGCACAACCGCCCGTGGCAGGTGATGCTGGCGCTGACCGTGCTGGTGTTCATCAACCTGGCGTTGAAAGGCGGCACCTACATCTATTACTTCCAGTACTACATGAGCGAAGCGGCGCTGGCCGGCTTCCTGGAAAACTCAGGCTTCAACGGCCTGATCCGTGCATTGAATGGCGCCCTCGCCAGCGCCGGCTTCGCGGCGTTCACCTGGCCGAAGGACGCGGCCACCTCGGCGTTCAGCCTGTTCAACGCGTGCGGCATCCTCTGCATGATCCTGGGTATTGGTGCATCACGGCGGCTGGCGGATCGCTTCGGCAAGCGCGACGTCTTCGGTGGCGCCCTGTTTGTCTCGACCCTGTTCCTGCTGGCCTTCTACCTGTTTCCACCCACGGGCGTGGCGGTGGCCTTCGCTGCCTTCATGCTGCATGGCTTCTGCTATGGCATCACCATCCCGTTGCTGTGGGCGATGATCGCCGACGTCGCGGACTACTCGGAGTGGAAGAACCATCGGCGGGCGACCGCGATCATCTTCTCGGCGATGCTGTGCGGGCTGAAGATCGGCCTCAGCGTGGGCGGCGCACTGGTCGCCGCGATCCTTGCCCACTACGGCTACCAGGCAGGCCTGGTGCAGCAGCCTGAGGCCGTGGTGCAGGGCATCCGCTTGACCGTAAGCGTCTACTGCTCCCTTCCTTTCCTGCTCGCCGTGGCGCTGCTGTTCTTCTACCGGATCGACAAGCGCGCGGAAACACGCATCGAGCAGGATCTCCACCTGCGTCGCCGTTCCGCCGACGCCTCTGCGTAACGCCAAGATGACAACCATGATCGACCTCTCTGCCGGTGAAGACGGCCAGGCCAGCGAAGCCCGACTTGCACAGCTCAGCGCACACGCCATTTCGCAACCGCTGGTGACCCACATCTACACGGCCGACCCTTCGGCGCACGTGTTCGAGGGACGCCTGTACATCTATCCGTCGCACGACATCGACGGTGGCCAACCCTTCGATGATGAAGGCGGCCATTTCGGCATGCAGGATTACCATGTGCTGAAGATGGATACGCCCAACGGCACCGCCGTCGATTGCGGCATGGCGTTGCACGTGCGCGACGTGCCCTGGGCGCGGAAACAGATGTGGGCCCCCGACGCTGCCTGCCGCGATGGCCGCTACTACCTCTACTTTCCGGCCAAGGATGCCGGGGGCCGGTTCCGGATCGGCGTGGCGATCGGTGCGCGACCGGAGGGCCCGTTCGTGCCTCAGCCGGAGCCGATCAAGGGCGCGTACTCGATCGACCCGGCCGTGTTCGAAGACGACGATGGCAGCCACTACCTGTACTTCGGTGGCATCTGGGGCGGGCAGCTGCAGAAGTATCGTGACAACCAGTACAGCGAAGCGCACGAGGAACCCGCGGGCAGCGCGCCGGCCCTGGGCCCGCGCGTGGGCCGCCTGGATGCCGGAATGACCGAGCTGGCCGAACCCACCCGCGAAGTGCAGATCCTGGATGAGCATGGCCAGCCGCTGCGTGCGGACGACCATGCGCGCCGCTTCTTCGAAGGCCCGTGGCTGCACAGGTACCAGGGTCGCTACTACCTGTCGTACTCCACTGGCAACACCCACCAGCTGTGCTACGCCGTGGGTGACAGCCCGTACGGGCCGTTCACCTATGCTGGCGTGATCCTCACCCCCGTGGTCGGTTGGACCACCCACCACTCCATCTGCCAGTTCCAGGGACAGTGGTACCTGTTCTATCACGATGCGCTGATGTCCGGCGGCATTACCCACCTGCGCTCGGCCAAGTGCACGCCGCTGCACATGGAGCCGGACGGAAGCATCCGCACGATCAATCCCTATGGGGCCTGAGCGCATGTTGCCGAGGGATGATGCGCTGGCCCCGCTGCCGGCCGGTCAGCTGCACTGGCTGAGATGCGGCGAACTGGAGGTTGCGCTCGCCGCAGCGGCGGGCGGGCGCATCGCGCGCCTGCGTTACCGGGGCGTGGAATGGCTGGTGGACGCGCAGGAGACCGGGGCGGCGGCGATCGCCTGGGGCTGCTACCCGATGGTGCCGTGGGCCGGGCGCATCCGCCGTGGACAGTTCCGTTTTGACGGCATGCCGCATCGGCTGCCGCTCAACTTCGACGGGCATGCCATCCATGGGGTGGGCTTCTCGCGACCCTGGCAGATCGACCGGCTGGATGCGGCCGCAGCCGAGGTCTCGCTGCAGCTGCCGCGCGACAGCTACTGGCCCTTCGGTGGCATTGCCATGCTGGAACTGCGGTTGCAGGGGCACACCCTGCAGATGCGCCTTTCGGTCCAGGCCGGCGAGCAGGCGATGCCGGCGGTGCTGGGCTGGCACCCCTGGTTCAGGAAGCCGGACCGGTTGCTGTTCAATCCTCGCGCGATGTATCCGCGGGACAGGGAAGGTATTGCCACGCTGCCCCACGTGGAGCCCACCACCGGCCCCTGGGATGACTGCTTCGTTGCCGACGGTGACATCACGCTGGTACACGAAGGCCAACGCCTGCGGCTGAGGTCGGACCACGACCACTGGGTGGTCTACGACGCTGCGCCGCACGCCACCTGTGTCGAACCGCAGAGTGGCCCGCCGGACGGCTTCACGCTGGCACCGCACCGGCTGGAGCCTGGCCAGCGCCTCGCGTTGACGTTCGAACTGGCGTGGGTGGCGGACAGCAGCTGAAGCCCGGCCAGAGTATCGGTACGCCGCCCGGACCGGTTGTGGACCCTGGTGCCTGACACGGGCTGCGCCTCACCACCACGTGCCATCTGCTACAGGTTCCAGTCAACCCGCATGCCCGCGATCAGTGCATTCGGCAGGTCCCGCTGCCGCGCAGGTTCGTTGAACGGGTCCGGATGCACGATGTAGTGCAGGTTCGGTGCAATCCTGAGCTGCGGGGTGAGCTGGATGCCATAGCTCAGCTCCATCATCACCTGGCTTCCGTGCGGGGTGCCGCTGCCGCCGGCGGCAGCGCGGGCCAGGCGGAGGTTCTCCAGCGCGATGTCGCTGTACTTCTGCCGGGTGACGACGAAGCCGATGCTGTCCTGCGGCCGGCCGGCGAACGTGCCATTCTGCACAAGCCCGGCCTGCAGGAAGTGATCCTCGATCAGCTGCCCGGAGGTACCCTTGAGCGCCGCGCCGAAAAGAGTCAGGCCGCGGCCATTGCCATCGCCGGTAAGCTGCTGCTCGAAGCGCGCGAACGCACCGGAGCGACCATGGCGTGCCGTGTACTCCTGGCCACTGAGCAGCGCGGGAATGCCGTTGGCATCGCGCAGCGGATCGCGATAGGTCGAGTTGTCCTGCCAGCCACCGAGTTCGTAGCGGGCTTTCAGTCGTGCCGAAGCAGGGCTGCGCCAGCCGATCGTGTAGGGCACGATCCAGCCGGTGGCCTGGTTCGTATTCCACTTCAAGCCATGCTGGCCGTCCTCGGCCTGGCTGGGATCGACCTGGTAGGCACCGATGCGGACATAGACATCGGGCGTCACCCAGGCCGTGGCGTCGGCCATCCAGCTTGATACGGGCCACCAGGTGAAGTTGCTGGTGCGGAAAACGTAGGTCGGGTTGCCGCACGCCGAGTTGCCCTGGAAGTACTGGCACAGCTCCGACCCGAGGTGGTGGATGTTGGCGACGCTGCGACCGGCCTCCAGCACCAGCCGGTCGTTGAACAGCTTCTGTTCCAGGGTCAGGTTGGCCAGGCGGGTCCCCTGGCCGCCGTAGATTTCCTGCACCGAGGTGCTGTTGCCGGTGCTGCTGTTGGCGAGGTTGGTGCCGTGGCGATTGATGCCATAGGCCTTGATCGTGGCCCCCCGCCAGCCGAACGCAGCGTCGAGGTCAACATCGGCGCCGAACATCAGCTGGCCGGCGTAGGCGGTGCCGCTGCGCTTGCCACCATCGAGCGTGGCGGCCGCCTCGCCGGTGTAAGCCAGTTTGGGAGTGAGGACATCACTCGCGTTGGCAGCTACGGCCAGTGAGGGCAGGGCCAGCAGGATCGCTACCGGCACCAGGCGGCAGGAAGGGCAGGTCATGGGCGGGGTTCCTTTTACAGGGTGGGGGCCGTGACCGGCTTCTTGAGGATGCGCAGTGCAATCGCGGTGACCGCCACGCCGGCCAACAGCGCCAGCAGGTAGACACCAAGATGGGTGACTGCGTTCGGGATCGGCAGCACGAACACACCGCCGTGCGGCACCTTCAACTCGACGCCTGCGGCCATCGAGATCGCACCGGCCACCGCCGAGCCGAGGATCAGCGCAGGAATGGTGCGCAGCGGATCGCGTGCCGCGTAGGGAATAGCCCCCTCGGTCACGAAGCTCAGGCCGAGCACGCCGGCGGCACCGGCGGTGCCGCGCTCCTCGGCAGTGAAGCGGTTGCTGAACAACCACGTCGCCAGCGCGATGCCCAGCGGTGGCGTCATGCCGCCGATCATGGTCGCCGCCATCGGCGTGTACACCTGGCTGGAGATCAACGCGGTGGAGAAGGCGTAGGACGCCTTGTTGACCGGTCCACCCATGTCAACGGCCATCATGCCGCCCAGCAGCAAACCGAGCAGGATCGCGCTGCTGCCTTCCATGCCGCGCAGCCAGTCGGTCAGCCAGGCCAGCAGTGCGGCCACCGGCGTGCCGATCACGTACATCATCAGCAGGCCGACCAGCAGCGTGCCCAGCACCGGCAGGATCAGCACCGGCTTGAGGCCTTCCAGGCTGCGCGGCAGGCGCAGCGCACGGTTGATCCAGTGCACGCCATAGCCGGCGATGAAGCCCGCGAGGATGCCGCCGATGAAACCTGCGTCCATGTTGACCGCAACCAGCCCGCCGATCATGCCGGGCGCGACGCCGGGGCGGTCGGCGATGGAGTAGGCGATGTAGCCGGCCAGCGCCGGCACCATCAGCATGAAACCGGACTTGGCGCCGATCTGGAACAGCGACCAGGCCAGCGTCCCCTTGTGTGCGTCGTCGAAGGCATAGATGCCGCCGAGTGCGAACGCCAGGGCGATCAACAGGCCGCCGGCTGTCACGAACGGCAGCATGAACGACACCCCGGTCATCAGGTGCTTGTAAGGACCGGTGGCCCTGGGCTTTTCGGTCGTGCGGCCTGAAGTCGCCGTACCTGCCTGCACGCCGGCCTCGGCCAGCGCCTTGCGGATCAGGTTCTGGCCGTCATTGATCGCCGGCTTGGTACCGCTCTTGAACAGGCGCTTGCCGGCGAAGCGCGCCAGATCGACTTCGCGGTCGGCGGCGATCAGCACCACATCGGCGGCGGCGATTTCTTCATCGCTCAACGCATCCTGCGCGCCGACCGAGCCCTGTGTTTCCACCCGGATCGCATGGCCCAGCGCTTTGGCAGCCTGTTGCAGGCCTTCTGCCGCCATGAAGGTGTGAGCGATGCCGGTGGGGCAGGAGGTGACGGCAACGATGCGCTTGCCAGCCCCGGTGGCGGGGACACTGGCCGGCGCGGCTGCGAGCGGTGCAAGCGCGGCGACCGGATCGTCCAATACCTCGCCCAGGCTGGCATGCACGATCCGGGCATTGCCGAAGCGTGCGATGTCTGCCTCGCCATCGCCCACCAGCAGCAGTTGGGTCGCGGAGGCGGCGTCCGAGGCGGGCAGCGCGCCGGTCACGCCCTGGTCGCTGCGGATTTCGATCATCAGCTCAAGCCCGCGCTGGCGGGCCGCGCGACGCAGGGCCTCGGCGGCAAGTACCGCCTCGATGCTGCGTTCGCCAGCGGCGATGACTACGGTGGAAGCGTGCATGGAAACTCCTGGAATGCTTCGGGTTCGTCCTTGCCGGAGGCATCGCGGGTGGCCCGAAGCCAACCGCTGCTCCTCCGGCAGGTGTTTCAATCCAACCGCTCGATCAGTACATCGCCGGCCCCGGCGCGCACCTGCGCCGGATCGAGCCGCCGCGCGTCTCCGCTATCCAGCCGGCTCATCGAGAATGCCGTGGCCAGTCGTGCACAGGCGGCCAGGTCGAGGGAGCGCTCCAACAGCGCGGCGGCGATGCCGGCGACCATGGCATCACCGGCGCCCACCGTGCTGCCCTGGGCCAGACGCGGCGGTCGCGCGACCAGTGCGCCGGCGCGATCAATGAACAGCGCGCCGTCGGTCCCCATGGAGATGGCGACGAGTGCGACACCGCGTTCGACCAAGGCCTGGCCTGCAGCGCGCAGTGCGCTGCGATCCGGCAGCGACGTGCCGGTCCAGGCCTCCAGTTCGTGGCGGTTGGGCTTGATGGCGTAGGGCAGCGCGCCCTGCGCGCCGTCCAGCGCAGCTACGAGCGCATCGCCGCTGGTGTCCAGCAGCACGCGCGCACCGGCCGTTCCGGCCTGCGCCTGCAACCGCGCCCATGCATCGGCCGGTAGTCCGTGCGGCAGGCTGCCGGACAGCACGACCGGCAGGCCGGGCGCGAGCAGGGCGCCGAGCTGGCGCGACACCGCGTCCAGATCGGCAGCGTCCACGGCCAGGCCTGGCAGGTTGATGTCCGTCGTTTCGCCGTTGGCCTCTTCGACCAGCTTGATGTTGGTGCGGGTATGGCCCGGAACGCGCAGGCAGCCGTCAATGATGCCCCGCTCACGGAACAGCGTGCGGAACACGCCGTCGTTGCCGTCGCCCAGCACACCCAGCGCGGTGATCGGCACGCCCCAGTCGGCCAGGCAGGCCGCCACGTTGATGCCCTTGCCGCCTGCGTCGTCGCGGGAGCTGCCGGCGCGATGCACCCGGCCTGGCTGCAGGCGGGCCACGCGCACGGTCTGGTCGATGGCCGGGTTCAGGGTCACGGTGACGGCGCGGGCAGTCATGCGCGCGCTCCATCGAGGCCGCGCACCTGCTCGGCGGTTTCGCACCCCAGTGCGGTGCTGGCCAGCGCTTGCAGTTCGGTCATCGCGGTGCCACGCAGGCGCGCCTTCACCGCCGGGATGTCGTTCGGGGTCATCGACAGTTCGTCCACGCCCAGGCCAGCCAGCAACATGGCGCCGAAGGGATCGCCGGCCAGGCCGCCACAGACCCCGACCCAGCGCCCATGCAGCCGTGCGCCTTCAACCGTGGCACGGACCGCGCGCAGCACCGCCGGATGCAGGCTGTCGGCCTCGGCGGCGAGTTCCGGGTTCTGGCGGTCGATCGCCAGCACGTACTGGGTCAGATCATTGGTGCCGATCGAGAAGAAGTCGGCATGGCGCGCCAGTACGTCGCTCTGAGCGGCGGCAGCCGGCACTTCGATCATGATGCCGATCGGCACCACCGGCGCCTCCAGCTCGGCACGCAGGCGCTCACAGATGGCGCGCAGTGCGACCAGCTCGGTCACCGACGTGATCATCGGGAACATGATGGACAGGCGTGCACCGTCCTTGGCGGCGCGATACAGCGCACGCAGTTGCGGCTCCAGCAGGTCAGGGCGGCGCAGCAGCAGGCGCGCGCCGCGCACGCCGAGGAACGGGTTCTCCTCGCGTGGCAGTTCCAGGTGCGCCACCTGCTTGTCGCCGCCGATGTCGAGCGCGCGCACGATCAGCGGGCGGCCGTTGAGTGCCTTGGCCATCGCCAGATAGGTGGTGTACTGCTCCTCCTCGCTGGGCGTACTGCCACGTTCGAGGAACAGGAACTCGGTGCGCATCAGGCCGACGCCTTCCGCACCCTGTTCCAGTGCCAGTGGCACCTGGTCGGGCAGGTTGACGTTGGCGCCGATGTCGATGCGGTGGCCGTCGGGGGTCTGGGCGGGTTGCGCGCGTTGCGCGGCTTCGCGCTCGCGGATCTGCTGCTGTTCGGCGATCCATTCGCGTGCCGAGGCGAGATCGGCTTCGGAGGGAGACAGGTAGAGCCGTCCGCTGCTGCCGTCCATGATCGCTTCGCGGCCTGGCTGGATCGCCAACAGCCCGGCGCCGCCGGCCACCAGTGCCGGCAGGCCCAGCGTGCGCGAGAGGATGGCGGTGTGCGAAGTCGGCCCGCCCTGCGCGGTGGCCAGGCCGAGCACGCGACCGGTGTCGAGATTGGCGGTATCCGAAGGCGAGAGATCTGTGGCGATCAGGATGCACGGTTGCGACGGCAGATCCGCCAGGCCACCACCTTCAGCAGAAGGGTCAAGCTGGGCCAGCACGCGTCGGCCGACATCACGCAGGTCCGCCGCGCGCCCGGCCAGCACCGGATTGCCCAGCGCCGCCAGCCCGGAGGCGATCTGCTCGATGGCCTGGTGCCATGACCACGCCACACCATGGCCTTCGACCATCAGCTGGCAGGTGCGGGTGATCAGGTCGGTGTCGTCGAGCAGCGCGGCCTGCGCCTTGAAGATCGCCGCATCCGAAGCGCCAAGGCGGCGCTGGGTGTCGTCCTGCAGGGCGGCCAGCTGCTGGCGGGTGCGGCCGAGTGCATCCTGCAGGCGTGCGCCGCCCTCGCCAAGCGGGGCAGGACGGTCGGTGACTTCCGCCTGCGTGCTGGCCAGCACATGCACCGGGCCGATCGCCAATCCGGGACTGGCGCCGATGCCAATGATCGTCGCCTGCGCTTCGGGCGGTTTCCACCCGGCGACAGGGGCTGCTGCCTTGCGCTGGGCTGCACGCTCGGCATCAGCCCTTTCCTGTGCGACCAATCCATCCATGACCTTGCGCAGCGCAGCCAACAGCGCGGGGGCATCGGCGCCCTCGGCAGAAACACGCACGGCATCGCCCTCACGCAGCCCGAGCTGAAGCAGCGCTACCAGACTCTTGGCATCGGCCGCCTGATCGCCTGCGCGGACCTGCGCGCGGGCCGCGAAGCCGCGCGCCGTCTCGGCCCAGCGCGTGGCAGGACGGGCGTGCAGTCCGTTGGGGTAGGCGATGGTCCATTCGAAGCGCTCGGCCAGATCCACCGCTGGCGCGTGGGTGGCGGCAATCGCAACATCGCCGGCCAGCGCGTTCACGATCTCGCCCGCCTCGGTGGTGGTGAACAGCCGCTGCAGCGTGGACTCGTCCTGGATCAGCCGGGTCAAGCGGCGCAGCACCGTGATGTGGGTATCCGACTGGGCAGCGATGCCGACCACCAGACGGGTGATCTGTCCCGGGTTCCATTCCACGCCTTGCGGCAACTGCAGCACGGCGATGCCATCGCGGAGCACCAGATGGCGGTCCTCGCCAAGCCCGTGCGGGATTGCTACGCCGTGTCCAAGGAAGGTGTTCGCCAGCGTTTCGCGCCGCCCCATGCTGGCTTCGTACCCCGGCGCCACGCAGCCGGCCGCGACCAGCATCTGCGCGACCTGGGCAATGGCATCGGTTTTGTCCTGCGCCCGCGCGTCCAGGCGGATCAGTTCCCGGCTGGCCGGGGAAGGGGAGGTCTGGGGCGACAAAGGGGGCTCCGCGGAAGGGGTGGCTGGGACGTATTGGGAACGTTCCCACTCGCCATTTCAATGTGCAGTGCACAAAAAACCAATAGTCCTTTGGCGTTAACATGGTCCTGGACGGCCGTCCGGCCTAGAAAAGCGCTCGATTCCGGGAACGTTACCAGTGAGCATCAGCATCAATGACGTCGCACGCGTGGCGGGGGTATCCAAGTCCACGGTGTCGCGGGTGCTCGGCGGCGGCCCAGTCAGCGAGGCCGTGCGCGGCCGGGTGGAGGCGGCGATCCGCCAGACCGGATATCACCCCAACCTGCAGGCAAGACGCCTGCGCGCCCGCCATACCGGCATCATCGGCCTGATCGTGGCCGATATCCGCAACCCGTTCTTTACCGCGCTGATCCGCGCCGTGGAGGAAGTCGCGTACCGGGAAGGCCTTCGCGTCACCCTCTGCAACACCGATGAGGACCCCGAGCGCGAGGCGCTGTATCTGCAGTTGATGCATGAGGAACGCATCAGTGGGCTGATTTTTGCGCCCACCCGGACCACGGTGGGGCGGCTGGACCGGCTCACGCTGGATTACCCTACGGTCCTGGTTGATCGTGCCGCACCCGGTGGCTCGATCGACAGCGTGGTCCTCGACAACGCAGCGGCGATGGCGGGCCTGGTCGAACACCTGGCCGAGCGCGGTTATCGCCGCATCGGTGGCCTGTTCGGCAGCACCAGTACCACGGCGGCCGAACGCCGCGACGGCTATATCGCAGCAATGCGCAGGCACGGGCTGGAACCGGACTACCGCGAGGTAGAGCCCACGGCCGAGGCCGCCATCGCAACGGTCGAGCAGTGGTTGTCCAGTCCTTCGCGTCCCGATGCGCTGGTCGCCAGCAACAGCCTGCTGATGATGGGGGCGCTGAAGGCCGCACGCAGCGCAGGTTTGGCGATTCCAGACGCGCTGGCGCTGGCAGGCTTCGACAACGAGCGATGGACCGAGCTGGTCGAACCGGGTATTACCGTGGTCGAGCAGCCGGTTGAAGAGATGGGGCGGGCCGCGATGTCGCTGTTGCTGGAGCGCCTGCGCATGCCGGAGCTGCCGGTACGCAGACTGGTGATGACGGGAAGGTGCGTGGTCAGAGGGTCAACGGCTGCGCGATAGTCTGGCGCAGTCCATGAGGCTGGCACTGGGGTGTTGGCGGGTCGCGCGTTGTCTGCTAAAAGCCATCTGGACACGCAGACCCGATGGATCATCGCCTTGTCAGAGCCTTATTCAGCGCTGTTGCGCCTGCAGTTGCGCCACGAAGATCTCTCCAGATGGCTGGCGGCGCCCCTGCCTTCGCCATCCCGATGGTCCGACTGGCAATGCATCGCCGGGTCGTGGCGCTTGCGCAACGGTGAATGCCTGGCGTCTTCAAGCGACGAGGCGTTGGATGAACTGCTCGCAGACTGCCAGGCCCTGCTGGCCCGCTACCCCGACAATCGCGCCGCATTGAAGGCCTTCCTTGCATCCGCGCAGGCCGATAACATCCAGGTTGCCGCCTATGACCGCACTGGTACGCACTTTGTTGCGGGATCGCTGACGTATTCGGAAAGCCTCTACGATCTCATCGCGTTTCTGACTGTGGCACGGGGCGCGGCCGATTTCCTGAAGGCGGGCGACCACGGGGTGGCACTGGTCCACGACTATCTCTGGGCAGAGGAAGGTGCGCGCGAGACCGTTGCCGCGATTGCCCTCGCCGGCCAGGGGCAATCCGGATTCCTTTCTTCCACGGACCTGGATACCGCTGCCGCGCCCTTCGACGCCTTGGTGGATGCCATGCTGGACGCTGAGGACGACCCGGCGTTTCAACCACGCAACCAGCTTGATCAACTCTGACCGGCGCCGCGTGGAATCCGGAAAAACGACAGCCAGGACCCTGATATGAAAGGACATCACGCCCGCCGCGCGCACCGCCGCATGCGTTGGCTCCTGACACTGGGCCTCGGCGCCCTGGTGGGACCCGCCGTGGCAGGCACAACGCAACCGGAACGCACCTGGCTTGTCAGTGGTGCGGAGCTCATCACGCTGCTGCAGGGCAAAGGCGCTGACGGGTTCTGCGATGGCGAACACTGCCGGGGGCTGTCCAGCGCCCGGGCCAGCAGCTATATCCTGGGCGTCGCCGATGCCAGCCGCGGTCAGTGGTGTGGGCAGGGCCGGATCCTTCCGCATGAACTGGTCGATCAGGTGTCTTCCCATCTGCGGCAGCTGCCCCGCGAGCGATTGCAACAGGATGCGTCTCCCCTGGTTGTCGAAGGGCTGCGCGCGGCGTTTCCCTGTGGTCACGGCAAATCGCCTGATGGCAGTGCCGAGCCCGGCAAGGCACGCTGAGACGCGTGGGCTGGGCGTTGCCAACGCGCGCTGCGGCCTGCGTAATGAACACATCGGTGTTCTGCACGCTGGCGACACGATGCATTCACGACCGCCGACACCCGCGCCCGCGACACTGCATGCTCTTTCCTCCGCATGAGGTGCCCCATGGCCACCTGTGATGTCTGCGGCAATGACTACGACAAGAGCTTCACCCTCCAGCAGGGCGGACGCAGCGGCACCTTCGATTCGTTCGAGTGCGCCATCCATGCGTTCGCACCGCGCTGCGCACATTGCGACTGCGCGATCATCGGGCATGGCGTTGAAGGAAACGGTCATATCTTCTGCTGCGCACATTGCGCCGGTCACGCCGGTGTAAAGGGAATCGCAGACCGGGCCTGAGCCCGCTCCGGCCGGTCATGCCGGGACCAGCGAGGCGAGCCGTGCGACCCGGGCTGCACCCGAATCGGCGAGCAGCGCCATCGCACGCTGTTTCCGGGCCGCCGTCCCCGCCACGGCCTCCCGTGCCACCACTACGTCGAATTCCCTGGCGTTGGCGTCCAGCGCGGTAGCCAGGACACATGAATCGGCCGTCATCCCGCTGAGCCAAAGGCTGCGCACGCCAAGCTTGGCCAGCAGAATCGGCAACGGGCTGGCCAGGAACGCCGAATGCTTGGGCTTGAGCACGAAGTAGTGGCCGGGCAGGGGAGAGAGGAGGTCGGCAATCCGCCCGGCCGGTCCTCCGTCCCGCTGGCACTGTGCTACCTGTTGGCGGAAGTCACGCTTCCAGTCCGAGAAGTTGTCATTGGCGTAGATGACCGGCCATCCGTGGTGATCAAAGTGGTCTCTCAAGCGTCGGATCTGTGCGGCCGCCCGCTCCGCTGCTGGCGCCAGCGCCTGCGCGCCTGGGAAGTCGAAGCGACTGAACATGTCGATGATCAGCAAGGCCGGTGGTGGGGCATCCGCCATCGTTCAATCTCCTGTCTGTGCGTGCGGGGCCTCGACCGGCTTGGATTGCGGTGAGTCCTTCTGCCGCAGGAAGATCGTAAGCACGACCAGGGACAGCACGGCAAGGAATTCGCTCTGCCAGTTCTGCATCGATTCGAACCAGAACGTGCTGCTGGCCAGATGCTCCAGGAAACCCGGCACCGGCAACCCCTGCAGCTGCTGCTCGACCTGCTCGGCGCGCCAGCTACCCAATGCATGCAATGCAAAACTGAGCAGGAACAACAGCCCGAAGGCAATCGCAAGCGAGTGACCGTAAAGCACCTTCCATGCGCCGCCGCGACGAACCGGCCACGGCGCAGGGCCCGGCTCGACGCGGTTCTGCTCCTGCGCCGGGTCCAGGGGCCGGGATTCGGCCGAGCCACGCTGGCGCAGGGTGACGGTCAGAAGAACGTACATTCCCATCTGCAGGAACTCGCTCTCCCAGTTCTCGAATGTAGCGCTCACGAAATGCCCGGTCGCCAGGTAGTGCCAGAGGTCGATCGGCGCGCGCCCGTGCTGCGTCAACGCCTGATTGTGCACGTGATGTCCCGCAACTGCCTGCCCGACAATGAAGACGACAGTGAGTGCAAGCAGTACCAGCGAGAGACCGTTGCGTTTCCACATGCAACACCTCTTTCAGCCTGACCAGAAACCGTGCATGCAGCTTGCGCCGGCAGCGCACCATGACGCGTGAACCCGGCGCATCCAGGGATGTGAGGCGGCCTCAACGCTTGCCCGTCGGATCGGGATCGGGACGCTCGTAGTCCTCGGGTACGGCCTTGGGGCCATCACCGTCGTCCGGCATGTCGTGCTCCTTCCACTTCGCTCGATCATTGTGCCGCTTGTCCGGCGTGTGCGCTTTCGATTGATCGTCCACGTCTGTTGTTGGATTGAAAGGCAGCTTGTCGTTCATGGTGAGCTCCTGTGGCGGGTGTTCGCAGCGTGCCCCGGGCCGGGTTAACGCCACGACGCCGCGGAATGAACGCTGCGCACACCTGGATGTCACCGGGGCAGGAGGACGTCCCTGCAATGCTGTCGTTCCGATCTTCTGGAGAAGCACGATGCAGGCATTGACCTATCACGGACGCAAGGATGTGCGCGTCGAGACCGTGCCGGACCCGGTGCTGGCAGCTGAGGACGACCTGATCCTGAGGGTTACCGCCACCGCCATCTGTGGCTCGGACCTGCACCTGTACAGGGGCAAGATCCCCGATCTGCACGACGGCGATGTGCTGGGGCACGAATTCATGGGCGTGGTGGAAGAGGTCGGCAGCGGCGTAACCCAGGTGAGGCCGGGCGATCGCGTGGTGATCCCTTTCGTGATCGCTTGTGGCGAGTGCTTCCACTGCCGGCTGGCCGAGTATGCCGCCTGCGAGACTACCAACCCGGGCAAGGGCGCCGCGCTGAACCAGAAGGGCCTTCTGCCTCCAGCGGCCTTGTTCGGATACAGCCATCTGTATGGCGGCGTGGCAGGTGGACAGGCCGAATTCGTGCGCGTGCCCAAGGCGAATGTGGGCCCACTGCGTATTCCGGAAGGCGTGGCCGACGAACAGGTTCTGTTCCTGTCGGACATTCTGCCCACCGGCTATCAGGCCGCGCTGAACGCAGGGGTCAAGCCGGGCTCGACAGTGGCGATCTTCGGTGCCGGTCCGGTGGGACTGATGAGCGCGGCCTGCTGCCGGCTGCTGGGAGCGGAGACCATCTTCATGGTCGACCATCTTCGCTACCGCCTGGACTACGCGCGCCGTGCCTATGGTGTGACGCCGATCGACTTCAAGGAGATCGAGGACCCGTCCGACTACATCCTGACCCAGACCAGTGGGCGCGGCGTGGATGCCTGCATCGAGGCCGTCGGTTTCGAGGCCGAGGGCAGTGCGCTGGAGTCAGCGCTGACCGCCGTGAAACTGGAAGGCAGCAGCGGCGTGGCCATCCGTCAGTGCATCGCAGCCGCCCGCCGCGGCGGCGTGGTCAGCATTCCCGGTGTCTATGCCGGTTTCATCCACGGGTTCCTGCTGGGCGATGCGTTCGACAAGGGCCTGACATTCAAGATGGGGCAGACTCACGTGCAGGGACTGATGCCGGAACTGCTGGACGCAATCCTGGAAGGAAAGCTGGATCCGGGAGACATCATCTCGCACCGGATGCGCCTGGCCGACGCAGCGCAAGGTTATGCAATGTTCGATGCCAAGGACGACGACTGCCGCAAGATCGTATTGACTCCCTGAGCGGGCCGTCATGAGTTGGATTGTCATGGCATGTGTCTACGCAGTCTGGCTGGCCGCCGGTGCGCTGGACTTCCACTTTCACCGGCGTACCGACCTGCCGCACACGTCCGCGATGCGCGAGAGCCTGCTGCATGGGCTGCAGCTGCTGCTCATCGGCAGCGGCGTACTGGCGTGGCTCGTGCTGGAAAGCACGTGGTCGCTCGTCACGCTGCTGGCAGTCCTGGTCATCGCGCACGCAATCGCCGGCTACTTCGACACTGTCAGCGCGGACGGGCGGCGACGCATCAGCCCGGCCGAGCAGCACGTGCACAGTGTGCTCGACGCCGCTCCTTGGGTCCTGCTGGGCGGGGTGGCGTGGCAGGCCGAACCTCGATGGGCAGTCAATGTGGCACCGGCAGCACCGGCGCTGTGGTGGTTCGTATTGCTGCCGGCACTTGGCCTGGTGGTGTTGCCCTGGCTATGGGAGCTGCGCCTGTGCGTGCGTGCCAGCGAACATCGCCAGCGGTGAGCGCGTGAGGAACACTGCGCCGGGTATTCATGTGGCCGCCACACCGCCAAGACAGTGATGTGACCGCAGGGCGCCTACGTTCATGACCTATCTTCATTGCAGATCGGCCATGCAGGATGTGACGTTGCCTTCTTCGCTGTTCAACCGTGCACGCCAGGTTCTCGCCCAGCAGCCCGCACTGCCTTTGCCCGGAAGTGGCCACACGCTGCAGCGCTGGCGGGCGCTGGCGGCGTGGGGCGCAGAGGATCTCTGCCTGGCCAAGGTACTGGAAGCGCATTACGACGCCCAGGCGATCATTGCCGAGCTGAACGCGCCTGTGGTTGCTGAAGGGCAGCTGCTGGCGGTATGGGCCGCAGAAGGCCCAGCCAACACCCTGCGCATCGACGCCGGCGATGGGCTGTATGGCGACAAGCCCTGGTGTTCAGGCAGCGCTTGGGTGGATGCGGCACTGGTAACCGTGCGGAGCACACAGGGCGTGTGGCTGTGCCACGTGGCGGCGGAGCATTGGTGCACGCTTTCGGGTGAGCCCTGGCCGGCCGCTGGCATGGCTGGCATTCCGTCCACGACGGTGCGCTTCGATGGCGCACCGATGACGATTCTGGGAGCGCGCGACGCCTACCTGCAACGCCCGGGCTTCTGGCACGGCGGGGCGGGCATCGCGGCGGTCTGGTTTGGCGCAGCGGTGGCACTGGCTGAACGCATGCGACCAGCCTGCAGCGACGGCAACCGCGCACGACTGCTGGGTGCAGTGGACCTTGCCCTGGGGCCGGCTGCGGCGCTGCTTCGCGAAGTGGCCGCGCGCATCGACGACGCGCCCCAATCGGCGCATCGGGAAGACGTAGTGCGGCTGCGCTGCGTGGTCGAGCGGGCGGCGACGCGCGTCCTGGACCTTGCAGGTCGGGCGCTCGGGCCGGCGCCGATGTGCCTGGAAGACGGTCACGCCCGCCGCTGGGCGGACCTGACGGTGTTCCTCAGGCAGTGCCACGCCGATCGGGATTGGCAGTGGCTGGGTGAGCAGCGGGCAGCAGAGGAGACCGCATGGGCGCTGTAGCCAGCACACCCCTGCAAGGACAGGGAACGCAAGAACAGGCCTGGCTGCGCTGCGATTGGCTCTGGCAGCAACCGTCCACGCCCGCCCGCTCGCTGTGCGCCGACCATGACCGCCTTGTGGTCGTTGCGCCGCATCCCGACGACGAGATCCTTGGCTGTGGCGGGCTGCTCCATCAAGCCGCGGCACAGGGCATGGAGATTGGCGTCATTGCCGTGACGGATGGGGAAGCGTGTTATCCGGGTGAACCTTGGTGGACACCGGACCGCCTGCGGTCGGCGCGTCGGGCAGAGCTTGCCGCGGCGCTGGCGGAGCTTGGGATTCCGGCTGACGCCACGTTTCATCTCGGCATCGGCGATGGCGCGGTCAGCAAGCACGAACAGGGCCTGCAGGACTGGCTGCAGCAGCACTTGCAGCCGGGTGATCTGGTACTGGCGCCCTGGCGCTTCGATGGGCACCCCGATCACGAAGCGGCAGGGCGTGCAGCCTGCCGCGCCGCGCGCGCAGTGGGTTGCTGTCGCCTGGAGTACCCGGTATGGGGCTGGCACTGGCTGGATCCGGCCTGCGCGCACATGGCGTGGGAGCTCCCGCGACTTGTCGATATTTCCCCAGCGGCGTCGGTGAAACGAAGCGCCATCGCCCGGTTCCGGACGCAGACCGGCAACGTGCCGGGCCTGAACAGCCCGCCGGTGCTGCCTTCCCATGTACTGGCCCGATTTCTCCGCGATTACGAGGTGTTCCTGGCATGAGCGCGCAACCGTACTTCGATGAACTGCATGAGCAGGAAGATCCTTTTGGCTACCGCAACCGGTGGTATGAAGAACGCAAGCGTGCATTGCTGTTGGCCAGCCTGAGCCAGCGCCAGTTCAATCGTGGCTGGGAGCTGGGTTGCTCCAACGGCGTGCTGACCGAGGCCCTGGCGGCGCGCTGCGAGCGCCTGCTGGCCACCGACATCAGCCCGCGCGCAGCGTTCCGGGCCCGCCGCAACCTGGCCCACCTGCCGCACGTGCAGGTCCACTGCGCCAGCCACCCCGAGCAATGGCCGCCGGGCCGCTTCGACCTGATCGTCTGCGGTGAGATGGGCTACTACCTGGGGACGAGCGCCCTTCGCGAGCTACGGGCCGGAATCGATGAAGCACTTCGTGACGACGGATTGCTGGTCGCCTGCCATTGGTTGTCCCCGTTCCCTGGGCGGGTGAGCCGGACCGAAGTCGTGCATCGCTGCCTGGGCGACGGCCTGCACGAAGCCTTCCACTATCGCGATGCGGACTTCGTGCTGCAAGGCTGGACGCGCGGCACGCTGTCACTGGCCCGCAACGAGGGCCTGCGGTGATAGGCGTTCTGGTCCCCGCGCACAACGAGGCAGCCAGCATGGCGCGCTGCCTGCAATCGATCCGAAGAGCTACCCTGCACCCGGGCCTGGGCGGCGAAGCAGTGGACGTGGTGGTTGCACTGGACGCTTGCTCGGATGCGACGGCGTCCATCTGCCACCAGCAGCGCGTCGGCATTGTGCGGCTGGATGCACGCTGCGTAGGGGTTGCCCGCGGCGTGGCCGCCGCCGAGCTGCTGAGTCGTGGCGCCAGGTGGCTGGTCAGCACGGACGCCGATAGCGAGGTCCCTGGCGATTGGTTGGTTGGACAACTGGCGCAGCCGTGTGACGCCTTCTGCGGACTGGTGGACATTGCGGCGACCTGCCCGTCCGAACAGCGCCTGCGCAGGGTATTCCAGGGGCGGCAGCAGTGGGGCGAGGGCCACGGGCGCATCCATGGTGCCAACCTGGGTGTCTCTGCCCGTTCCTATCGTGCGGTTGGCGGTTTTCCTGCCTTGCGCTGCGGGGAAGATGTTCAGATGGTGAGGGCGCTGCAGGCCCGCGGCGCGGATGTACGCTGGGCCGGAGCTCCCGTCGTCCTGACCAGCGCCCGTCTGGAAGGGCGCGCCGCAGGGGGATTTTCGGCTTATCTTGCTGATATGGGGGCGGCGGGTGCCCCTGCCGTGCTGACCGGGCCGGCCATTGCGTAAGCACCGGCCGTTTCGCCGCACCGCAGCATGCGCTCGCGCCGTCAGGCGTCTCCGATCCAGCCCGAATCCATGAAACCCGCGCACATGGGCCCATGCGTGACGCGCTCCCTGTACGCGTTTACGGCGTGTGAACGCTGTCGCCCTTAGATTGATCGGCTGGGAGAGTAGGAGCAGCCGATGCCGAACAGCGCGATTGTCTACGCCAGCCGGGCTGTCCCCGGGTTCACGCCGGAACGCCTGGCTGCACTGATGGAAGATGCGGCCCGCTTCAATCGATCAGCGGGCGTAACCGGCGTCCTGTTGTTTGACGGGCAGCGCTTCCTGCAATACATGGAAGGCCCCGCCGACGGGTTGGATGTTGCGTTCTCCCGCGTAAGCGGCGCCCGCAGCCACACCGAACTGACCGAACTCGGGCGTGGCCGTGTCGGGCAGCGGCGGTTGCCGTTCTGGCCAATGCGCTGCCTGTCGGTCAGCGCGGGCGAGCTGCAGAGGATTGCCCTTGCCGACTGGAGCCATTTCATCCAGCGGGCGGTAACGAGCCAGGACGAAGGGGGAGCGATGGAAAAGCTGCTTGCAATCGTTGAGCCCTACGCGAACGCCGCCTGAAGTCCGGGTCGGGTGTTAGCGGAGTGTGCAGCCGAGGGGAGGGGGCGGTGCCCCAGCGCCTGAAGGCCCTCATCCGCGCCTACAACGGGGCAGCGATCATTGCCGTGCAGGAAACCTCCTGCGCCAGAAGGGACGAATGTGCCCCTCCGCGCGATCGCCTACGCAAATGAGGCGATACCGGGGCTTTCCATGGACCATGTGGACGACCTCGCCAGGGCCGCCGCCGGCTTCAACTTCGAATCCGGCGTTACGGGTGTGCTTCTTTATGATGGGCTCCGCTTCCTCCAGTACATCGAGGGACCGGAAGACAGCATCAACGTGGTGTACAGCCGCATTCTCAGTGCCCGCAGCTATCGCGAACTGATCGAACTGGGCCGCGGCAGGGTTTCAGGCCGGTTCTTTCCTTATTGGTCGATGCGGTTGCTGTGGGTTGAGGCCTCCGAGATCCGCAGCGTGGCGCGTAGCAACTGGGACGGGCTCTCCCGTGGTGGTGCGCTGTGCCAGCTGAGCCTGGTGGTGGCCCCGCACCTCGGTTGACCGCTGCGGTTGGGGTCAGTGTGCGGAAGGGGGTGCGCAGGCGTCGCCCACCACGCGCCGCACCGTCTCCTGCAACTGATCGACGTGGAACGGCTTGGCCACGAAGGCGGCGCGGCGGTGGCGCTGTGGCACCAGCTGGTCATAGACCGCAGAGACGAACAGAAAAGGGATGCCAAGTTCCGCCAGGCGATCGGCGACTGGAAACACCACGCCGTCACGAAGCTCGACGTCCAGCACGGCGCCGTCGAACCGCTGGGTGTCCAGCAGCCCCAGCGCGTCGAACACGCTGTAGGCGTGTGTCACCTGGTCGCCTGCCTCCTCAAGTGCATGTTCCATCAGTACTGCCAGGTCGAGCTGGTCTTCCACCAGCAGCAGGTTGCATCTGCGCTGGCTCATTCCGGATTGCATGTGTGCAGTCTGTATTGCTTCGGGAGTGCCAGTCTGTGCTGTGCAGCATCAATACGGCGCGTGCGGGTTGTCAGCCCCGCGCGAAGCCCGTGCAGCGCGCTTCCAGCACCGTCGAGGCAGCGTGCAGGGCCGGATGGCGTTCGTTGACGGCGCCTTGGCGCGTGCCATGGATACTGCCGCCGTCCCCCGCATTGGAGCTTCTCTCATGCCGCTATCTGGAACCGATTCTGCTTCCCCACGCGTGCTGCGTGTCGAGTGCATGCCGCTCGACTGCGGTGGCACTGCGATCGTAGTGGAACTGGACCGCATGCCTGAACGCACGTGGATGAAGTCGCTCAAGCGGGCGCTGCAGGCCGACGATCTCCTGGAGGGCGCGCACGCCAAATTCGATGGGCGCTTCGTGTATGTCGTGGGCGTGGAAGGCGGCGCTCATCGTATGCAACATCGTGTGGTACAGGCGCTGGTGGCAACGGACGCTCCGCGCGCGTCGGGCGGCAGCCGGCAAGGTCAAGCCGGCGGCGCGGCACTGTCCAGCCCGATGCCCTGATCGCGGACCGGGGCCAGCCCGCAGTCCGTGCATGTTATCGCTGCATCAGGGCCGCGTGCAGCGGCCACCTCCAGCGGTTCACAGCGCCCGACAAGGCGGTGATTGCCAGCGCTCCACCATGTTCTCCGGAGGCATGTCGCCCCAGACCGGAGATCGAGATGGCGGACCACAACGACACCCGACGCGAACGCCTGCTGAAATGGCTGCAGGATGCCTACGCCATGGAACAGGAAGCGGAGACCATGATGAAGGCCATGGCTTCGCGGATCGAGAACTACCCCCAGCTCGCTGCCCGGATCGGCCAGCACGTCCAGGAGACACAGGGGCAGGCCGCTTCCCTGCGGCAGTGCATCGAGGCGCTGGGAGGAAGCGCGCCCACCGCAAAGGGATTGTTCGCCAGCATGACCGCCGCCATCCACGCCGCTGGCAACACCCTGATGGAAGATGAGGTAGTCAAGAGCGTGGGCCTTTCGTTCGGCTTCGAGAACACCGAGATCGCCACGTACCGGGCGCTGGTGATCGCTGCCGAGCGCGCCGGCGCGCCCGACATTGCGGCGGTGTGTGGCCAGATCCTGCAGGAAGAGGTTGCCATGGCGCGCTGGCTGGAGGACCACCAGGACGGCCTGGTCGGTGCGTTCCTCAACCGTGACGAAACGCCTGGCGCCCAGGCCAAGCGTTGACCGCAAAGCCAGCCCACGCCAGCCACTGGAGAAATCCTCATGTTCTTTCATCACAAGAAACTGATGTATACCGTGCGCGTCCGCGAATCCAATCCGCAGCTCGCCAGCCTCATGCTTGAGCAGTTCGGCGGCCCGCAGGGCGAGTTGGCCGCCGCGATGCGCTACTTCACCCAGGGACTTGGCGAATGCGATCCCGGGCGCAAGGACCTGTTGATGGACATCGCCACCGAGGAGATCAGCCACTTGGAGATCATCGGCACCATCATCGCCATGCTCAACCGCGGGCCCAAGGCGATCCAGTCCGAAGGGCTTGCCGAGGCCGAGGACATGCGGCTGCTGGGCCAGAACAGCACCAGCCACACCGAACAGATCCTGTACGGCGGCGGCCCGGCGCTGGTCAATTCCAGCGGGGTGCCGTGGACAGCCGCCTACATCGACTCGATTGGTGACCCCAGCGCCGACCTGCGCTCGAACATTGCGGCCGAAGCGCGCGCCAAGCTGGTGTATGAGCGCCTGATCAACGTCACCGACGACCCGGGCATCAAGGATGCGCTGCGCTTCCTGATGACCCGCGAGATCGCCCACATGAAGTCGTTCGAGAAGGCGCTGCACAGCATCCAGCCCAACTTCCCACCGGGCAAGCTGCCGGGGGATCCCGCGTTCACCGATCTGTACATGGACATGTCGCAGGGCGACGGCGCCGACGACCTGCAGGGCAGTTGGAACAGCGGCGAGCTCTGGGAGCGGGTCAGCGACCGCGAGGCACAGGCCGCTGTGGACGGTGGCGACGGCAGCGGCACGGTAGACCTGGATCCGCGCGAACAAGCGGCGGTGCAGGCCATGACCCTGCGCACGCTCTCCGACCCGGAAGCGCGGCCGACCACCGGGGCCGAGCTGGGGGCCGGCCCAGGCGCGGGCGCACTGGACCTGCCGCCACGCGAGCCGTGAAAAACCTGGGGCGCCCACCTGCGGCGCCCCAGTTGAAACGCCCGTGAGTGACGCGAGGGCGCACGAAAGTGGGCGGACATCACGTCCGCCCACGAAGGGGTACATCGGGTTTCAATGCCGATCAGCGCTGCTGGCCACCGCGGCTGTTGCCGCCGCCACGTTCCTGCTGTTGCTGCCCCTGGTTGCCGCCCTGGTTGCCACCACCGCGACTGTTCTGGCCGCCTTCGCGGCCGATGTCAGCCATGTGCTGGCGGTCCTGGCTCACTGTTTCGCCGCCCTTGCGGCCGGCTTCGCGTGCTTCTTCCGAGCTGAATTCATGGGCGTTACCTGACTCGTGCGCGGCACGTCCACCCTTGGCGGCGATCTCGCGCTGCTTGTCCTCGTCCATCGAAGCGAAACCGCGGTTGCTGTTGCCCTGGTTCTGGTTCTGGTTGGCCATGGAAAGTCTCCTTGGGTTCAGCCGCCCGATTGGCGGCAGCGACCATCTTCCAGATCCGGCGCTAGACGGCGGTGGCATGGCTGCCAGCGTGGCGTCATCCGGAAGCCCGGGATTCCTTATCCTGCCTCCACGAACCATGGTGCACGCGTGTGCGCACCGGCAGACACGTCTTCCGCAACCCAACCGCGCGTCAACGCGATGCGGAAGGGACACGCCACTGTTCGACGCAGCGTCCACACCGATCTCACCGCGCGTACGCTCCGCGTGGCTATGGTAGAGCGGTCTGCAACAACCGGTGGTGCCATGCCTTTTCGAGCAATTGCCTACGCAAGTGAAGCCTCCCGCAACCTGACGGAACAGCGGCTGCAGCAGCTTGTGGCGGAGGCGGTGCAGTTCAACGAATCCGTCGATGTCACCGGTACACTGCTGTTCGATGGCTCGCGCTTCCTGCAGTACCTGGAAGGCCCGGAGGCAGGAATCAAGGCCGCTTACATGCGCATTCTGGGAGCCAGCAGCCACAGTGGGATCGTCGAGCTGAACCGGGGCAGGGTGGGGCGTCGACAGTTTCCGCACTGGCGGATGCGCAGCGTGCGGGTGGACGAGCTGGCGCTGGGAAAGGTCGCCATCTCCGACTGGACCGGCTTCGTGCGCAGCGCGTCGGCGCTCGACTCGGGGAAGAGTGCACTGGATCGTCTGCTGTCGGTTTCGCAGTCGCACACGGAGGCAGGTGTGGGCGGCATCACGGAACCGGACGGGCAGCTCGCACGATGAAGGCCACAGCCGCCCCGGTTGCGCCCGCCCCACCACGCGTCGGCTGTGCGGGTTGGTCGCTGCCGCGGGCGGATCAGGAAGCGTTCGGCGCGGGCGACAGCCTGCTGCAGCGTTATGCCACACGCCTGCCGATGGTGGAGATCAACTCGTCCTTCTATCGACCGCACCAGCCCAGGACTTACGCGCGATGGGCCGCGAGCGTGCCGGAGGGCTTCCGGTTCGCGGTGAAACTGCCGCGCGAGATCAGCCATGAGCGTCGGCTGCGCGATGCGATGCAGCCGTTCGAACAGTTCCTGGATGGCGTGCTGGCGCTGGGTGGAAAGCTGGGGCCGCTACTGCTGCAGTTGCCGCCCAGCCTGGTGTACGACACGATCACGGCCGAAACCTTCCTGCGGGGCCTGCGCGCCCGCACGCGGGCCGATCTGGCGTGCGAGCCGCGCCACCCGAGTTGGTTCACGCCGGAGGTCGATGCGCTGTTGAGTGCGCATGGCGTTGCACGGGTTGCCGCGGATCCGGCACGGGTGCCGGCGGCAGCGATTCCCGGCGGTGACCGCACGTGGAGCTACTGGCGCTGGCACGGCCAACCGCAGATCTATCGCAGTGCGTACAGCGAGCAGACCCTGGCGAAGCTGGCGCAACGGCTGCAGCGCGAAGCCGATGCGCAACGGCCGGCCTGGTGCGTACTGGACAATACCGCACTCGGCCACGCCACCCGCAACGCCCTGCGCCTGCAGGCGCTGCTGCAGAAGAACGCCCATGCCTGAAGGTCCTTCCATCGTGCTGTTGCGGGAAGCGGCGAGCCATTTCAAGGGGCACGTGGTCCGCACCGTGTCCGGTAACAGCCGCATCGACCTGTCACCGCTGCAGGGCCGCCGGGTCAAGGCGGTCCGCAGTTGGGGCAAGCACTTCCTGCTGGAATTCAGCCGCCACACGCTGCGCATCCACCTGATGATGTTCGGCAGCTGGCGCATCGACGAACGGAAGCCAACCCCGCCGCGTGCATCCCTGATGTTCGACAATGGCGAGCTGAACTTCTATGCGTGCTCCGTGCGGCTGATCCACGAGCCGTTGGACGATGTCTACGATTGGCGCGCGGACGTGATGAACGAGGCCTGGGATCCGAAGCTGGCCCGGCGCAAGCTGAAGGTCCTGCCGGACGTCCTGGTCTGCGATGTGCTTCTGGACCAGAGCGTCTTCGCCGGCGTGGGCAACATCATCAAGAACGAGGTGCTGTTCCGGATAGGCGTGCATCCCGCCTCCCGGCTGGGCGACCTGCCGCCACGAAGGCTTACCGCCTTGATCGAGCAGGCTCGCGCCTACAGCTTCGATTTCCTGGAGTGGAAGCGCCGCTTCGAGCTGAAGAAGCATTGGCAGGTGCACACGAAAAAGGTCTGTCCCCTGTGTGGTGGCCCGATCAGCAAGCTCTATCTGGGGACGACGCGGCGACGCACGTTCTTCTGTCCCAATGATCAGGTACTGTACGGGACCTGAGGCTGCCGTCCGTGGCAGCCGTATTCCGCGGCGCGCCGATCAGGCGGCCTGTGCAGCCTTGGCGTTGCCGCCGCCCTTGGCCAGCAGGGTCAGCTTCTCGTCGGTGGCCTTTTCTTCCTCCAGCGTCTCCAGCAGCAGCGGCAGGGCGTCCTTGTAGCCCAGCTGCTTGGCCAGCGCGGCGATGGTGCCGTAGGACGCAATCTCGTAGTGCTCGACCTTCTGCGCGCCGCCAATCAGGGCCGCATCCCGCACCGGTCCCTTGTCGATGCTGTCGATCACTTCCTTGCCTTCTTCCACCAGGCCCTCCATCGCCGCACATTTGATGCGCTTCAGGCGAATGCCCAGGATCTCCACCACCTGGTCGATGCGCTCGATCTGGCCCTGGGTTTCTTCCAGGTGCGTTTCGAACGCTGCGGCCAAGTCCGGGTTCTCGGCCGCACGGGCCAGGCGCGGGAGGGCCTTGGTCAGCTGCTTCTCGGCACTGTAGATATCCGAGAGTTCATGGATGAACAGGTCTTCCGCCGTCTTGATAGCCATACTGGGCTCCGCAGTGAGTGGAGTGCTCAGCGTAGGTCCTGCCCGGTTGCGATCGGGCAGGGGCCAGGTGAAGGCGGCATGTGAGCGCCCGCAGGATTACTGCGCACGGTCTTTACGAGAGTGCGCCCGAACCACACGGCATGCAGCGCTCCTTCCTGGACTTGATGTCTGCAGCGGTCTTCGCCAGTGCCTCGTAGCGCTGGCGAATGTCCTCAAGATGCGCCGGCTCCATCGACTCCAGGTTCAACAGCTCCTGGTTGGCGTCCATGCTGACCCGGATCAGTTCATCCAGCTTGATGTGCAACGCGGCCGTATCGGCGTTCTGCGTGTGCTGGATCAGGAACACCATCAGGAAGATCACGATGGTTGTTCCCGTATTCACCACCAGCTGCCACGTGTCATTGAAGTGGAAGGCCGGCCCGCTGGCAGCCCAGGTGATGATCACACCCAGCGCCGCGACGAATGCCCCCAGGCTGCCGGACAATCGCGCCGTCGCGGCCGCGACACGGGCGAAGCGGTGCCGCATCACGCGTCACCTCCCGCGGCCTCCTCATCCGTGCGGCGATCTGGCAGCCTGACCCGCTCACCCAGGCGCTTGTCCTGCTCGTCCGGCGTTGGCGCAGCGACGAAGGGGGAGATCGGATCACTGGCGGGGAAGGTTTCCTGCAGCGCTTCGTCATGATTGCGGTGGTTGTGCAGCTTAGCCTGCAGCGGACTGACAGGATCGGGGCGCTGCGCCTCCGTGTCCGGATGGGGAAGGTCTTTCTGGTCGCGTTGCATGGTGCATCTCCAGGTTGATCACCACCTCGCAGGTGGCGGGGCCAGCATAGGAATGCGTTGTGAGCGGCCCCATCAAGGGCGGGGCAACGTGGCGTCAATCCTCAGGCAACGCGCGTTAACAATCAGCGTGGCGGCGCGGTCTGCGTCGGCCATGGCGTTCTGATGCGGCACGTGGTTGCGCACCCCCTCACGCCATTCACCCCGCAACAGCGAGAATGGCCTACCGGGCGCACCATGCGCGATCCGCCCACCGAATGCAGGAATGCTGAGATGTCCAACACCCCCTTTGGCGAATCGTCATGTGTTGCCGCAGCCAGCGGCTGCATCGAGGTCCGCGGTGCGCGCGAGCACAACCTGAAGAATGTCGATGTCTCCATTCCACGCAATGCACTGGTGGTTTTCTCCGGCGTGTCGGGATCCGGTAAGTCCTCGTTGGCCTTCGGCACGGTCTTCGCCGAGGCGCAGCGGCGCTACTTCGAATCCGTCGCGCCGTACGCGCGTCGCCTGATCGACCAGGCCGGCGTGCCCGACGTGGATGCCATCGACGGCCTGCCGCCGGCGGTGGCCTTGCAGCAGCAGCGCGGCGCGAGCAATGCGCGCTCGTCGGTGGGCAGCGTGACCACGCTGTCCAGCCTGGTGCGCATGATGTACTCGCGGGCGGGGGCCTACCCGGCCCACCAGCCCATGCTGTACGCCGAAGACTTCTCGCCCAACACCCCACAGGGTGCCTGCAGCACCTGCCACGGCCTGGGGCACGTCTATGAGGTGACCGAAGCGCTGATGGTGCCGGACCCATCGCTGAGCATCCGCGAGCGCGCCATCGCCTCCTGGCCACCGGCCTGGCATGGCCAGAACCTGCGCGACATCCTGGTCACGCTGGGCTACGACATCGATGTGCCGTGGAAGAAGCTGCCGAAGAAGGACCGGGACTGGATCCTGTTCACCGAGGAAACCCCGACCGTGCCGGTCTATGCCGGGTTCACGCCCGCCGAGACCCGCGCCGCGCTCAAGCGCAAGCTCGAGCCCAGCTACATGGGCACGTACACCGGCGCACGCCGCTACGTGCTGCACACCTTTGCCAACACCCAGAGCGCGCTGATGCGCAAGCGTGTTTCCCGCTACATGGAGGGCCGGCTGTGCCCCGCATGCCACGGGAAGCGCCTGAAGCCGGAAGCGCTTTCAGTCACCTTCGCCGGCGTGGACATCGGCGAGTTCCTGCGGCTGCCGCTGGACCAGCTGGCGACGTTGCTCGAGCCCATCGCGCAGGGCGACTTCAGTGCACACAGCCACGGCGCGCGTACCAGCAGGCGTGCAACGCCCCGCGATCGCGCCAAGCGGGCAGCAACCGGCCGCGCGACCCACGCCGGCGCACCCGACGTGCGCCTGACCTCAGCCTTGTCTGAGGAAAAGCGCCTGGCGGCGCAACGGCTGGCGGGCGGGGTCATGGCGCGGGTACGGCAACTTCGCGAGCTCGGCCTTGGCTATCTCTCGCTGGATCGCGCCACGCCCACGCTGTCGGCCGGCGAACTGCAGCGCCTGCGCCTGGCCACGCAGCTCAGCTCGCTGCTGTTCGGTGTGCTGTACGTGCTCGACGAACCGTCGGCCGGCCTGCATCCGGCCGACAGCCAGGCGCTGTACGAGGCGCTGGAACGCCTGCGCGACGGCGGTAACTCGGTGTTCGTTGTTGAACATGATCTGGAGCTGATGCGCCGCGCGCAGTGGCTGGTCGATGTGGGCCCGCAGGCAGGGGAGCATGGCGGACGCGTTCTCTACAGTGGCGAGCCCGATGGCCTGCGCAACGTTCAGGATTCGCGCACGGCGCAGTACCTGTTCGACCAGGTGCCCGCGCCGGTCAGCCGGCAGCGCAGTGCCAACAGCTGGCTGGTGCTGCAAGGCATCCATCGCCACAACCTGCACGGTGTGGATGCGCAGGTGCCGCTGGGGCTGCTGACCGCAGTGACCGGCATTTCCGGATCGGGCAAATCCAGCCTGATGGCGCAGGCGCTGCCCGAGCTGATGCTGCTGCACCTGGGGCACGAGACGGTAGATGACAGCACCGACAGCGCGCCCACGGATGGACCCAGCTTGATCGAAGCCACTCGGGGCCAGCTGGCCGGCGACGTGGACGCGATCCAGCGCGTGGTGCAGGTGGACCAGAAGCCCATCGGCCGCACGCCACGCTCCAACCTGGCTACCTACACGGGCCTGTTCGACCACGTGCGCAAGCTGTTCGCCGCGACACCCGACGCGCGCCGCCGCCGATTCGATGCGGGCCGCTTTTCGTTCAACGTGGCCAAGGGGCGATGCGAGACCTGCGAAGGCGAGGGTTTCGTCAGCGTCGAACTGCTGTTCATGCCCAGCGTCTATGCACCATGCCCCACCTGCCACGGCGCCCGCTACAACGAAGCCACGCTGAGGGTGCAGTGGAACGGCCGCAACATTGCCGAGGTCCTGCAGATGACGGTGGACCAGGCCCATGCGTTCTTCGCCGAAGAAGAAGCCATCGCCCGCCCGCTGCAGCTGCTGCAGGAGATCGGCCTGGGTTACCTGCGGCTGGGCCAGCCAGCCACGGAACTTTCAGGTGGCGAGGCGCAACGCATCAAACTGGCTACAGAGCTGCAGCGCAGCCAGCGTGGGCGCACGCTGTACGTGCTGGACGAACCCACCACCGGCCTGCATGCAGCAGACGCGGACAGGCTGCTGATGCAGCTTCAGCGGCTGGTGGACGCAGGCAACACGGTAGTGATGATCGAGCACGACATGCGTTCTGTCGCGCAGGCCGACTGGGTGATCGACGTCGGCCCGGGCGCTGGCGGCGCGGGCGGCACCATCGTGGCGGCGGGGGCACCGCATCAGGTGGCCCGCGCCAAGGGCAGCAGGACGGCACCGTTCCTGGCATCCGAGCTGGGGCAGGGTGTGCGCGAGCGGAATCATCCGGCAGGCGGCGCCTAGCCGCAGGACAGCAGCGTCCAGCAACGATCGGCAATCTCTGCCGCGCCAGGGTGGCCGCGCAGGCTTGATCGTTTCGCAAGGCGGCACTGCAGATCGTCCATCCAGGCTGACCGGGTACCGTGCAGATCTCTCACATAGATGTCGCAGGCAAGCCGGATGACCGGCGCCACTTCGTGCCGGAAACTCACCGCGGGCAACGCGCCCAGGTTGAACGCGGTTTCCCAGTGGGCCAGCTCGCGCTCCACATCGACAACGTGCCTGCTTCTTCCGCGGCTCACGGCGCCTACCCCTGTTCGAAACCTCACTGTACACGCTTGCTGCCGGGAGCCTGTTCATCACAACCGTTCATACAACGCGCTTGCCGGCACGTTCCCGTAACGGCAACAGGCCCACAGTCAATCGGCAGCACACTTGCTGCGACGGAGCAATCGTGGCGCAGCGTTCGGCTGGCTGGAGTCGTTCCGCAGGGTCCAGCAGGACGAAGCACACGTATTCGAATGCGCAAAGCGCGCCGATGCGGCATCTTCCTAGGCGTCGCATCCGGACCTGACATCGCGCAGGCGTATGCTCGGGTCATCCAGGAGCAACGCGATGACTTTTCCGATCTGCATCTACGATAGAACGGGCACGGGGCTCCGGCTGCCCGCGGGGTGGTGGATCGACCTTCAGTCCGATCTGCCCGCGCTGGTGAACGGCGCCGCACGCATCGACCTTCCGCGCTCTTCGAAAGACGAGCATCCACGCTTGGATCCAGAGGTCCTGAGGGACCTTTTCCGGCGCATCGGGGGTTCGCAATGGCTAGGTTGAATCCGGTGCGTTCCCTGGGAGTGCGGTGGCTGTTCTTCCGTCTTCGCAACGGCCAATCCATCAGTCCCGCCAGGTTGATGTCCGTCTGGTCCGAGGCTGCCGAATCCAATGAGTGCGCCGTGCGCCGCGAGATCATCGACGGCGCAGGCTACGTCTATGCCCTGTACGCACCCAACAGCCTGCTTTCCCCCCGGCGTGTGGAGCTGCGCATGAGAGCGCTGCTGGAGGAGGCGGGCTACGCCTTCACGATGGGTAGCCTGGCAGGGCGTCACCCCGGCGACGGTTGAGGCGCGGCGCTGAGGCGCCGGCCGGACAGTCCATGCGTCGCTCTCATTCGGGGCCATCAGGCTCCAGTGGTTCGTCAGGTGCGGGATCGAAGAGCGCCAGCATCCGTTCCCGCCGACACTGTTCGAGCCAGTGGTGCCATATCTCCACCTCGTCCATCAGCCCCGTGGCACCGCACGCGGGGCACGTGAGCGTCGTGCCCAACGGACTCGTCTTGAGGCCCTCGTCCTGAGTCATTGATGAGCGCAAGCCGCAGCTCTTGCAGGTCGATCGCAACTGATCGAGGCGAACGATGGCGCCATTGCGCGCAAGAAGGGGCTGGATCGCGTGGATCCGGAAGGCATTGGGAGGATGCATGGCCGTGTCGTCTGGGGCTGGACACGGGAGCAAAGGATTCTGCGCCGGAGAAGAGCCGTGAGAACGCAGTGTGCCTTGTTGGAGGTTAACCCTTCATCAAGGTGCACACCGCGCTCCATGATTGGCCTGAAATCCCACGGCCGCAATCGTGCACTGACGTGGCAGCCGGCGCTCGTCCGGTGCCGGCCCTGCCTCTGGGCAGGAAGGGCTCCGCCATCACGACGGAGCCCCGTACACTCACTTTTCCTGCAGGAACGCCAGCAGGTCCTGGTTGACCTTGTCCTTGTGGGTGTCGGTCAGGCCGTGCGGCGCACCCGGGTAGACAATCAGCTTTGCGCCCTTGATCAGCTTCGCCGATTGGCGGCCTGAGATGTCGATCGGCACGATCTGGTCGTCGTCACCGTGGATGACCAGGGTGGGCACATCGAATTTCTTCAGGTCTGCGCGGAAATCGGTGGCCGAGAACGCGGCGATCGAATCGTAGGTGTTCTTGTGGCCGCCCTGCATGCCCTGCGCCCACCACGCATCGATCAGCCCCTGCGACACCTTCGCGCCCGGGCGGTTGAAGCCATAGAACGGGCCCGACGGAATGTCCTTGTACAGCTGCGCGCGGTTCTCCATCTGTGCCTTCCGGATGCCGTCGAACACTTCGATCGGCAGGCCGTTCGGGTTGTCGGCGGTCTTCAGCATGAACGGCGGTACCGAGCTGATCAGCACCGCCTTCTTCACCCGCCCGGTGCCATGCCGGCCGATGTAGCGCGCCACTTCACCACCGCCGGTGGAGAAGCCCACCAGGGTCACATCGTGCAGATCCAGCGTATTGATCACCGTGGCCAGGTCATCGGCGTAATGATCCATATCGTTGCCGTCCCACGGCTGGCTGGAGCGGCCGTGGCCGCGACGGTCATGGGCAATGACGCGGTAGCCGTGGTTGGCCAGGAAGATCATCTGCGACTCCCAGCTATCCGAGTTCAACGGCCAGCCGTGGCTGAAGGTCACGACCGGGCCGTTCTTCGGGCCCCAGTCCTTGTAGTACAGCTGCACGCCATCGGCGGTGGTGATGTAGCTGGCGGTGCGCGCGATGCTGGTGACTGCCGCCGGCCTGGGCGGTTCGGCGGCCTGCGCGGACAGGCCGGCCTGGACCGAGAGGGCGAGGGCGGCAACGGCCAGGGTACGGGCGAAGGTGTTCATGCGGGAACTCTCATGGGTGGGTGGTGAGACGTACTTTGCGCCTGCAATCAGGCGTCCGGGTGATGAACTGTCCTGATTTCTTGATAGATCGTCTTGCACGGATGTGCGCGTACGAATCGATCGCGATCGCCCGTTGACAGGGTAGAACGAGCGTTCTACTTTGCAGCCATGAGCAAGCTCACCACCGACACCCAACAGAAGATCCTGGCCACGGCCGAGGCGCTGATCTACCAGAACGGGATCCACGCCACCGGCATGGACCTGCTGGTGAAGACCTCGGGCGTGGCGCGGAAGAGCATCTACCGCCACTTCGAGAACAAGGACGACGTGGCCGCCGCCGCGTTGAAGGCGCGCGACGTGCGCTGGTTGGCCTGGTTCCGGAACGAATGCGATAAAGCGGACACCCCGGAAGCACGCATTCTCGGCATGTTCACCGTGCTCAAGGGGTGGTTCCAGTCCGAGGGCTATCGCGGTTGTGCGTTCATCAATACCGCGGGCGAGGTCGGCGACCCGGCTGATCCCATCCGGCAGATCGCGCGTGATCACAAGCAGAAGCTGCTCGATTACACGCTGGAACTTACCGAACAACTGGATGTGGAGCAGCCGGCGGATCTGGCCCGTCAGTTGCTGATCCTGATGGAAGGCGCCATCACCCTGTCGCGCGTGATGGGTGATTTCGACGCCGCAGACACCGCGAAGGATGTCGCGAAGCTGTTGTTGGAACAGGCCAAGCTTTAGCGCCTGGGTACGCCAGATCCTTTGAAGCAATCCGTGTATCCATTTCGATTGGAGGTCTCCCCGTGTCCGCAGAACAACCCCGTCCGCCGCTTCCTCCGTTCACCCTCGAATCCGCCACCCAGAAGGTGCGTCTTGCCGAGGATGGCTGGAATTCCCGCGATGCCGACAAGGTGTCGCTTGCCTATTCGCTCGACACCCAGTGGCGCAACCGTGCCGAGTTCACCAACGGCCGGGAGGAAGCCCGGCAGTTCCTGGCACGCAAATGGAACAAGGAACTCGAGTACCGCCTGATCAAGGAGCTCTGGGCCTTTACCGAAAACCGCATTGCGGTCCGCTACGCGTACGAATGGCACGACGACTCCGGCAACTGGTTCCGTTCCTATGGCAACGAAAACTGGGAATTCGGAGAGGATGGCCTGATGCAGCGCCGCTTTTCGTGTATCAACGACATGCCGATCAAGGAGAGCGACCGCAAGTTCCATTGGCCGCTGGGCCGTCGCCCGGATGATCACCCGGGGTTGTCGGAGCTGGGTATGTGATTCCCGCTGAGGCGCCACCTGAAGCGCGCTCAGGTACGATGGGGCGGCCGGCATCCGCGCCGGCGGGCAGGGGGCGCAATGGACATGCAGGCACGGGGCGGATTCGTTCCGCCCGCGAAGACCGATTCCCAGGAACTCACGTTCCACTGGCTCTACCAGCGGGTGCAGGGGCTGGTTGAGCACAGCATCTACCCCAAGGCGGGAAGGGTGGAGACGTGGGCGTTCCGCATCGGCATGGGTGCGGCGATCATCGGCATTCTCATTGGTCAGCTTCCGGATCGATGGCTGCCTGTTGGCGCAGTGCTCCAGGTGGTGGTTGCCTGCCTGGCAATCGAAATCGGAGGGTTCATTGTCGGTGGCGTCCTGGCCGCCCGCAGGGGCATTCGCCAGTTCAGCCAGCCGCGGCTCTCCCACGCCCGGGAGATGGATGAAGACTTCGCTCACTGGCAAGCGGTGGTGACCGAGCTTCGCGGATTCCCGCGCGTCCAGCGCGAGCGGCGACTCAAGTTCGTCAGCACCTTGCGCACAAACATGATTGAGCGCATGGGCATGATGTATGGCGGCCTGCAGCGGCTGGGACCATTCCCGCTGTTGATTGCCCTCTACCTGCAGTTCCGTGGATGGAAATGGGGTGACTGGGCGGGCGCTTTCGATGTTGGCCTGCTAGGCGCACTGCTCATCTTCGCCATGGTGCTGCTGTACGTGCTGGGCTGGATGCTGATCGGCCTTCGCACCAGGCTCGATACCTACGTTGCCTTGTTGGAGGGCTCCATCCACGAGCCCGAGCCCTCCCAGTCAACGCCCTTGTAGCGTCGGCCTATCGTGTTCTTCATGTTGAGGGACAAACAGGATTGTGAGCCATCCAGTGAGGCATACGCATGGCCCAAGTTGGTAGGGTCGTATATTTCGCCGACTTCACAGATCTGTACCCCGCAGATGGGCATAGTGGCCTTTGGGTAGTGTGAGCGCGTCCATCCAGCCACGGGGGTTCCCCGAACGCCAGGAGGTCACTGTGCCAAGTTGTGATGAAGGAATGAAGTTGACGCGTCGCCAAGTGATCGCCGGTGGCGTCACGACCGTGGCGATGTCCGCCGCACCGGGGGCATCATCGCTCGCCGCCGAACTGGCGGCGCCCACGCCGCCCAGGCCCCCGGTCATCGGCACGGTGGCCTTGATCGTCAACGGCGAGCGGCGGGAGCTTGAGCTCGACACCCGGACCACGCTGCTCGATGCCCTGCGCGAACATCTGAAGCTGACCGGCACCAAGAAGGGCTGCGACCACGGTCAATGCGGTGCCTGTACCGTGCTGGTCAACGGTGAGCGCATCAATGCCTGCCTCAGCCTGGCGGTGCAGCACCAGGGCGATGCCATCACCACCATCGAAGGCCTCGGAACCCCCGATGACCTGCATCCGATGCAGGCCGCCTTCATCAAGCATGACGGCTACCAGTGCGGGTATTGCACGCCGGGGCAGATCTGCTCGGCGGTGGCGGTACTGGACGAGATCAAGCGGGGTGTCCCCAGCCATGTGCAGGCGGATGTCAGCGCACGGCCCCGGGCCACCAACATGGAAATGCGCGAACGCATGAGCGGCAACCTCTGCCGCTGCGGCGCCTATTCCAACATTGCCGAGGCGATGGCAGAGGTCGCTGGCGTGACCTCTGCAGGGAGGCGCGCATGAGGGCCTTCAGTTACGAACGCGCGAAATCCCCGGCCGAGGCCGCCAAGGCCGTCGCCGGTACCGAGGGCGCGAAGTTCCTGGCCGGAGGGACCAACCTGCTCGACCTGATGAAGCTGGAGGTCGAGACGCCAGCGCATCTGGTCGATGTGCAGGACATCGGCCTGGACAGGATTGAACCCACCGACGAGGGCGGCCTGCGCATCGGCACGCTGGTCACCAATACCGCGCTGGCCTCGCATGAGCGCGTGCGCCGCGACTACGCGGTGCTGACCCGCGCGATCGTGGCAGGTGCCTCCGGGCAGTTGCGCAATAAGGCCACCACCGGCGGCAACCTGCTGCAGCGCACGCGCTGCCCGTACTTCTACGACCCCAATCTGCCCTGCAACAAGCGCCTGCCCGGATCCGGCTGCGGCGCACTCGAGGGGTTCTCCCGGCAGATGGGCGTGATCGGCACCTCGGACAGCTGCATCGCGACCTATCCGGGCGACATGGCGGTGGCCCTGCGGGTGCTGGACGCCTCGATCCAGACCGTCAGCGGTGACGGCAGTACGCGCAGCATCCCGATTGCCGATTTCCATCGTTCCCCCGGCGACAGGCCGCAGCAGGACAACGTGCTGCAGCGCGGTGAGCTGATCACCCACGTCACGCTGCCGGAGCCCCTGGGCGGTCGGCACGTGTACCACAAGGTACGTGACCGCGCGTCGTATGCGTTCGCACTGGTGTCGGTCGCCGCGGTCGTGCAGCGAGACGGCTCGGCGCGGTTCGCCTTCGGTGGGGTTGCGCCGAAGCCGTGGCGCGTCGAGCCAGCCGAACCCCTGCTGCGCGACGGCGTAAAGGCCGCGACCCGGCAGGTGTTCTCCGGTGCCCGTCCGACGCCGGAGAACGCGTTCAAGATCGCGCTCGCCGAGCGCACCCTCGCAGCGGTGCTGGTGGAAGGAGAGCGCTGATGCCCCTTGAATTCAACGCCCCCGCCGGCGACAACCTGTTCGACAAGGCCAAGGTCGTCGGCAAGTCGACGCCGCGCATCGACGGTCCACGCAAGACCACCGGCACCGCCCCCTATGCCTACGAGCGCCACGACGTGGCGCCGAACCAGGCCTACGGCTACATCGTCGGTGCGGGCATCGGCAAGGGGCGCATCATTTCGATGGATGCCTCCCGCGCACGTGCCGCGCCCGGCGTACTGGCGGTCATCACCGCACCGGAAACCAAGCCGGTCGGCACATCGAACTGGAACAATGCACCGCTGTTCGGCGGGCCCGAAGTAGCCCACTACCACCAGGCCATCGCCTGCGTGGTGGCAGAGACCTTCGAGCAGGCCCGCGCCGCCGCGGCGCTGATCCGCACCCGCTACGAGCGCGGCAGGGGGCGCTTCGATTTCCCCGCCCTGGCGCCGTCCGCGCCGCTGGCAAAGGGGCGCGGTGGCAAGCCCGACCGGCAGACGCTCGGCGATTTCGACACCGCCTACGCGAGCGCCGCGGTCAAACTCGACCAGACTTATCACACCTCCGACGAAAGTCATTCGATGATGGAGCCGCACGCCACCATCGCCGCCTGGGAGGGCGACACGCTCACGCTGTGGACGGCGAACCAGATGATCGACTGGGCCAGGCAGGGCATGGCGGCGATCCTCGGCATCGATCCTGCCAAGGTGCGCGTGGACTCGCCCTATATCGGCGGCGGCTTCGGCGGCAAGCTGTTCATCCGTGCCGACGCGGTGCTGGCCGCGTTGGCGGCCAAGCAGGTCGGGCGGCCGGTGAAGATCGCGCTGCAACGCCCGTTGATGCCCAACAACACCACGCACCGGCACGCCACCCTCCAGCGCGTGCGGATCGGCTGCGGAAAGGATGGCCGGATCTCCGCCATCGCCCACGAGAACTGGTCGGGCAACATCAACGGCGAGGACGGCGAGAACGGCACCCTGCAGACGCCCAAGCTCTATGCGGGCGCCAACCGCCTGGTGGCCAACTACATCGCCACGCTCGACATGCCCGAAGGCAATGCGATGCGCGCACCGGGCGAAGCACCGGGCCACATGGCGCTGGAAGTGGCGATGGACGAAATGGCCGAGAAGCTGGGTCTGGACCCGATCGCGTTCCGCATCCTCAACGAGCCCGAGGTCGTACCCGGCGATCCGTCCAAGAAGTTCTCCGACCGCAACCTGGTGCGCTGCCTGCGCGAAGGCGCGGAGCGCTTCAACTGGAACAAGCACAACGCCAGGCCGGCGCAGGTCAGGGAAGGGCATTGGCTGATCGGCATGGGCGTGTCCGCGGGCTATCGCGGCGCACCGACGATGAAGTCGGCGGCGCGGGTCCGGCTTGACGGCCAGGGCGGGGTGATTGTCGAGACCGACATGACCGACATCGGCACCGGCTCCTACACGATCATCGCGCAGACGGCAGCCGAGACCATGGGCGTGCCGCTGGACCGGGTCCAGGTGACCCTCGGTGACTCCCGTCATCCTGCCTCCGCCGGTTCCGGCGGCCAGTGGGGCGCGGCAAGCTCCACCGCGGGCGTGTACGCGGCGTGCGTCAGCCTGCGCCGTAAGGTGGGCGAGAAACTGGGCTTCGACGGCGACACCGCAGACTTCGCCAATGGCCGCATCCAGGCGGGCGGGCGGACGATCAAGCTGGCGGAAGCGGGGACACTGTCGGCGGAGGACGGCATTGCCTTCGGCGACTTCAAGCAAGGCTACGACGTCGGCACCTATGCAGGGCATTTCTGCGAGGTTGCCGTGCATGCCTACACGGGAGAGACGCGCATTCGCCGCATGCTTGCCGTATGCGATGGCGGCCGGATCCTCAATCCGCTGTCCGCACGCAGCCAGGTCATCGGCGGGATGGTGATGGGTGCGGGCGCGACCCTGATGGAGGAGCTGGTGGTCGACAAACGGCTTGGCTTGTTCATCAACCACGACCTGGCCGGCTACGAGGTTCCCGTGCACGCCGACATCCCGTATCAGGAGGTGGTCTTCCTCGACACGCTGGATCCGGTGATCTCGCCGATGAAGGCCAAGGGTGTGGGCGAACTGGGCATCTGCGGGGTTGGCGCCGCGATCGCCAATGCGATCTACAACGCAACCGGCGTGCGCGTGCGCAACTATCCCATTACCCTGGACAAGCTGCTGCCCGGCTTGCCCGACGTGGGCTGACCCTTGCGCATGGACCGACCCGCAGCCTCGCCCACTCTGGAGGCCTCCGCCGCAGGCGGAGGGGAGCCCTGCGATCTTGCCGAGGACCTGTCCGCAGCGCCGGGCTTCCTCGCCGAAGGCAGCCCGCGCGGCGTACTCGAGACGGCCTTGACGCGCGTGCGCGCGGGGGAGCACGCCGTGCTCGCGCTGGTGCTGGAAATCGATGGCTCCACCTACGCCGGTGCCGGCGACATGGTGCTGTTCTGCAACGGCAGCCAGGTCGGCTGGCTGAGCGGCGGATGCCTGGAGCCGGAGCTCGCGCGACGCGCGGAGCAGGTGAGCGCGGCAGGGCGGGTCGACTGGATCGAGATCGACACCCGCAGTGACGACGACCTGTTGAGCGGGTCCGCGCTCGGCTGCCGCGGCCGGCTTCGGATTGCGCTCCTGCCATTGCGTGCCATGTCCGGCATCGACGACGTCATCGAGGCCTGGCTCCGCGAGGGCGTGCCACTACAGCGCGAGCTGCGCGCATCGGGGCAGATCGTTTTCCGCGCGGGCTGTCGCGAGCGGACGTGGCAGCTGCACCCGATGGACGGTACGCAGTCCTTTGGCGAGGGCGCATGGCATTTGCCGTTGCCCCGGCTTCCGCGGGCTCTGGTGTTGGGGGGCGGCCCCGAAACGCCCTTCCTCGTTCCGTTGCTGCGCGGCCTGGGGTGGCGGGTCAGCGTGGCCGAACGGCGAGCGCGCTGGGCCCCAGCCGGGCAGTACGCCGATGCGCATCTTCAGACCAGCCCGGCCGAGGCCCTCCATGGCGACCCGTGCGACGCGGCACTGGTGATGCATCACGATTTCGAACTGGACCGGGAGACGCTGGCGGCCCTGGCTGATACCAAAGTCGCGTTCATTGGGCTGCTGGGTCCGCGGCGAAGGCGCGAGGACCTGTTCAAGCTGCTGACACCGGATCAGCGCCACCGCCTTTCCCCGAGACTTCGATCACCTGTCGGCCTGAATATCGGCGGCCGGGGGCCAGAGGCGATTTCGCTCAGCATCGCCGCGCAGCTGCAGCAATGGCGAAGCGCGCACGGCAGGTGACTGACGCGCATGCGGTCGTCGTGCTGGCTGCCGGCGGGAGCACCCGACTTGGCCAGCCCAAGCAGCTTCTGACCCGGCAGGGCGAGACCCTGGTACATCGCGTGGCGCGGTTGGCGCGGGAGCTCGCGCCAGCGCAGGTGCTGGTCGTGGTGGGCGCGAACGCACAGGCCGTGACATCCAGCATTGCCGGGCTGGATGCCACCCCGGTAACCAACCACCACTGGGAACGCGGCCTGGCGAGCAGCCTGCAGGTTGCCGGCGCACACCTGCTGGCCACGGTGACCGTGGTGATGGTCGTGGCATGCGACCAGCCCGCGATCGAGCGCTCCCATCTGCAGGCGCTGCTTTCCGGTGCCCGCGCCTCGGCGTCAGGGTGCGCTGGCACCCGTCATGGAGACGCGCTTGGCATTCCTGCAGTAGTGCCGCGCGCCTGGTTCACCGCTGTCGGTGCAGCCGGTGACCGGGGCTTCGGAGCGCGCCTGCGGGAACTTCCTGTCGATATGGTGCATGTCCTACAGGCGCCGGAACTGGGCCTGGATATCGATACGCCAGAAGATCTAGCGCATGCGCGCGATGCGGGCTGGATCGATGCCGGGAGGTGACCCGCATGATCACAGGGCCAATGCCTGTCGCGCACGTGACGAGCGGAAGGACTGGAGCTCGAACCCTCGCTGCCCTCAGCCCTGTAGAGTCGAGCCATGCTCGACTACGGCACGCCACATCGCGCCCCGTCAGGCACATCACCAGCAAGAATCTGCAGCACCCGATCCAACAGAACAGGCTCCGGCACGTCAGCCAGCACCTGCTCCAGGTAATCCAACGGCTCCAACTGCCATTGAAGCAACGCGCCAAGCTGCAGAACCGCGGGCGCCCGCTGCTCTGCGTCCAGTGAGACCTGCAACAGCAGATGGTGCGGGCGCCTCTCCAACCACAGCACGGGTATGCCTCGGCAATGAACCTGGAACGCGGCATCCCGATGCCGCTCAACGAACTGGAAGCCCTGTCGTGGCCCAGCCTCCACGAACTGCACGGCTTGGCGGCGCAGTTGTGAGAATCGATCATCGTTGACGCTTTGGAACGCGACAGGCGAGGGCACCGGCGGCGCCGGCCACAGCGCCTGTGCCCCAACCACCACCACAAGACAGAGCGCGTTGGCCGCCCAGCGGCACCACGCCACTCAGCCCTCCGGATGCAGTCGGGTACTGGCGTGTGCGGTAAGGCCGATGCCAGCCATGATCAGCCCCTCCATCACGCGCGGACCGACGCACTGTCCCAGTTCGCCGTTCTCGCGGGCACGTTGCGCGGCCAGTAGGATCTCCAGCACCACCCGAAGGCCCGCGAGCGAGCAATCGGTATCCGCCAGTGCGATGCGCCGGCCCGGCATCTGGTGGCGTTCCGGCCAGGGCTGGCCATCGGAGGCGGCACCGGCGCCGATGCTGTGCAGCAGGGCGATGAGAGTGTTCGGGTCCAACGCGGGGCCGTTGGCGGGCGCATCGTGGATCGGGTGCGGGGCAGGTGAGTGGGGCTGGGTCATGGCTGGGCTCCTTGCGTGCAGGCAGAAGCCGCCACCGATAAAGGTGGCGGACGATGCGTGGTTCGAAACCCGGTCTACGCTAAGCCGGCGGGCACAAGGCCCCCACGCACCGCCCGCCATAGTCGGCCGACGGTTGCCAGCCGGCATCACCCAGGGAGTGATGCCGACTGGCAAGCGCTTACTTCAGCGTAGAACCGGGGATTCGAAGCCCCGACCACCCGTTTCCGGTGGCACGCAAAGGAATACGCCCGGTTGTGCGCGATGCCAATGCAGTAAGGCCGATGCCGACACCACTTTCAACATTTTCAGAATCGTTGCATATGGCGCAGGGGGGCCGGATCTTTGCGCTGCAAGGCTAACGGCGATGTTGGCGATCGGTGTCCGCGGACTGTCGGTATCCGCTCACCGGGATCATAAGGGAGGCGGATGCGACAATTTTGCCAGAGGCTGTCAGGCCTCAGTAACCCTTCAACGCAGCCTTGGTTCGCTCCAGCCATGCGGCATTGTGGCTGCGCGCGTGGCGCGACCAGTGCTGAGCATCGTCGATGATGCTGGCGAACAGACTGCGGGCTTGCTCGCGATCGTCGGGTTGCGGCTGCGCCATCAGCCATTCGGCGTAGAGGCAGCGAGCGGCCGCGTCATTTCCGCACTCCACCGCGCGCTCGAACGCGGCACGGGTGCCGGGCGCTTGGGCGGTTGCCAATGCCTGCGCGTAAAGCAGCGTCTGTTCCGGCTTGTGGCGCACATCCGGATGGCGGGCGAACAGGCCGTCCAGCGTCTCCACCGCAAGCGCGGGCTGTCCGGACTCGAGGCGAGCGCGGGCGAGTCCGGTCAGGATGTAGGGATCGTCGCCCAACGGCGAGCTGGCTGCCTGCTCAAGCAAGGTTCTGGCTTCCTCGGCCTGGCCGCCATCCAACAGCGTCATGCCCAGGCGAACCCGGTTCTGCACGGTCGGCGTGCGCGCCAGTTCGGCACGGGCGTTGCGCAGGTCCTGGCCCGGGTCCATGAGCTGCTTGGCGGAACGGACGACCTGCCGGGCGCCGCGCGAATGGCGGACTTCCGGGAAGTAGATCGCCAGGAAGTAGACGACGCTGCCGAGCAGTGGGAACGAGAAGAGCAGGATGAGCCAGTAGAGGCTCTGGCCCGAGCGGATGGCGTGCACCGCGAAGTAGATGGCGGCCAGTACGTGGAGTCCGATTCCGATATAGGGCATGTGTGCCGCCTCGTCCTTGTGAGGGGTGGAACTATAGTTGGGGAGGGGTGGGGCGCCAATGGGCGGGGTGATCGGGCGTGACGCGTCACGTTAATAGAGTGGATTCTGCAGAGCGGAGCGCAGCATGCCACTATGTGGCGGGGCTGCATTGATGGAAGGGGATACATGGAACGTACGCAGAAGACGCTAACGATGGCTGATGTTGCTGGATGGGGTTCGGCGCTCGTCACGTTCGGATTGATTCAAGGGGCCTTCTATCTGAAGGCGTATTGGGGGCACTTCGGCCTGGATCCCTTTCAGTTTGTTGCGGTGAGTGAGCTTGCGCTCGCAGGGCTTGCGGGGATCGGCATGGTGTTGTTCCTCATGCTGCTGGCCTCGCTGTTTGGCGGCTGGGTGGAGATGAAGGTCACGAGCGGCAGCTCCAAAAGCAAGCTGTTCGCATGGCTGTTTCCAGTGCTTTTCTTCACTGCCCTAGGGCTGCTGCTTTGGTGGTCGAACACGTGGCCTCTTCTGATAGGGGTTCTTCTGACGGTCATCTGTGCGTTGATCGTGCATCTTTCACCAGTGGTGCCCACCGCAGTGAAAGATTCCCCTTGGCTGATCTACGCCTTGGTGATGCTGGTCTACGTCTCGATAGCGTCAAGCATGCTTGGCTCCCAGCGTGCCGAGAAGATTTCCTCTGGCGGCGGCAAGCACGTGACGGCTGTGACTGTTGATGGAAAGGTCCAGGGCGACCTAAGCCTGATTGGTCGTCTTGGTGACAGCTATGCACTGTGGGACCCGGCGCGGAAAGCTACAGTGCTTGTGCCTGTTGGCGATGTTGGGAGGTTGGAGATTCTGCGAAAGGGTGTGATTCCTGTTCCGGCAGCCCAATAGGGCTGGATCTTGGCAAGCGCCAAGCTGGGAGGGGCAGTGCACTTCAGTACGGGGAGTGGCGATAAGGGATGTTTATCGAGGGTACGGTGGTTGCGCGCTTTGGGCTGGAAGTGGGTGCCGATCTGGAGAGACCTATCGCGCACATAGAAATGTCCACTTCTAGCCGAGGGCAGACAGATTGGCTGAGATCAGCGCGACTCCTCGTTTAGTTCGAGGCGGCTTGAGATATCGCGACCAGGTCCGCTGCCGTAGGCGGTGATTCGATACTTCGAAGCCGGTGAGCTTCAGGGGCATGAGTGTGATGAGATCTGATGGAGAGGAGAGCGGCGTATCCAGTCCGTGAATCAGTGTCTGAACCGAGGCCATTTCTCCATCGAATCTCCATCCGCGCTCCAAGAAACGTCCATTTGCGGCTTTCAGAATGACTGCGTGGCGGCTGCGATGGGTAGCCGCGGTCATTTGGCGTGAGTGTTCATGAACAATCGCAAGTTAGTGGCTATTGCAGTTGTGCTTGCCGCAATAGTGGGGGGCACCGTCTGGTCGATGAGTTCAGCTGGGGACGATGCTGCGTTGATCACCGCGCCCGCAAAGATTGCCGATCTGGAGAAGACTGTACAGGCGGTTGGCCGGGTCAATCCTAAGGAGCTGGTGGCCGTTGGCGCGCAGGTATCAGGTCAAGTCACGAGTCTGCATGTCACGCTGGGTCAACGCGTGAAGGCCGGGGATCTCATTGCTGAAGTCGACTCGCAGCCTCAGCGCATCGCTCTGCGCAGCGCTGAAGCTGCAGTCGGCGCGCTCCGTGCGCAGCAGGCCGCTAGCAAAGCTCGCTATTTGCAAGCGAGCAGCATGTATGAGCGGCAGGCTCGCTTAGTGAAATCGCAAATGGTCTCGCTGGAGGGCTTTGAGGCTGCACGAGTGGCGCGTGACGCCGCCCACTCGGAGGTTGCCTCGCTACAAGCCCAGATCGATCAGGCTGTCACGCAGGTGGAAACGGCTCGGATCAACTTGGGCTACACCCGCATCGTTTCCCCTACAGAGGGCTACATCGTGGCCATAGTGACAAAGGCCGGGCAGACCCTGAACTCGATGCAGACCACGCCAACGATCGTCATGCTCGCGCAGATGGACATTATGACGGTACGCGCTGAGATCGCAGAGGCCGACGTGGAACTGGTGAAGCCAGGCCAGCGCCTCTGGTTCTCGACTCTGGGCTCCAAAGGCCGCCGGTATGAGTCACGCCTGGAGAGGTTAGAGCCGGCGCCGGCGACCATAGCCGACAGTGCGACAACTACCTCCGGCAGCACGTCTCAGGCGCAGAAGGCCGTCTACTACGCGGGATTGTTTGACGTCCCCAATCCGGGCTTGAAGCTCAAGCCTTCCATGACCGTGAAAGTGAATCTGGAACTGGCTCGGGTGGCCAACGCGTTGCAGGTACCCCTGACGGCACTTGTTGAGTCAGGCGATAGCACCGGAAAAGAGATCTTCGTACGCGTCGTTGATGCCAAGGGACGTGTAGCGCAGCGGCAGGTCACCACCGGCTTGCGCACATCTACTTCAGCGCAGATTCTTTCTGGCCTACGTGCGGGTGAGAATGTGGTGATCGGCCAAGCCACACCGGGCGCTATCGAGCCTAGCGCTACTAGCCTGCTGGGGATGTGATCATGGCTGAAGCGTTGCTGGAAGTTAGGGGCGTTTCGCGTGCCTACCACTCGGGCGCGGGCGAGATTGTCGTGCTGAAGGATGTTTCGCTGCGTATCCAGGCCGGTGAGTTCATAGCCATCATCGGGCCGTCTGGCTCAGGCAAGTCAACATTGATGAACATTCTGGGGTGTCTGGATCGCCCCACTGGCGGCAGCTATCTCGTCAACGGCAATGCCACCGAGGACATGCAGCCCGATGACCTCGCCCGTCTACGCCGGGAGTACTTTGGCTTCATATTCCAGCGGTACAACTTGATGGAAGATTTGAGCGCCACAGAGAACGTGGCGCTTCCGGCCATTTACGCCGGCGTAGCCGCCGGGGCGCGTAACCCGCGCGCGCGCACGCTGCTTGAAAAACTTGGCCTGGGTGAGAGGACATCGAACAAGCCTAGCCAACTGTCCGGGGGGCAGCAGCAACGCGTCTCTATCGCTCGCTCCTTGATGAACGGCGGATCCATTATCCTCGCGGATGAGCCCACAGGTGCATTGGACCATGCCAGTGGACAACAGGTGATGGAGGAGCTGAAGCGCCTTCATGCCCAAGGCAAGACGGTAGTGCTGGTGACGCACGACCGGGCTATTGCCGCGAATGCACCCCGCGTCATTGAAGTGTCCGATGGTCGAATTGTGTCCGACCACGTCGAGGGAGGTCGCTCGGCTCAGTGTCCTGAAGCGCTAATCGATCCAGACCTGCCACCAGCTCGCACGGCTCGTTCTCGACTCGACGTCATCCGCGAGGCCGCGGGGATGGCCGTGCGCTCCATGCTGTCTCATCGCTTGCGCACGTTGCTGACTATGCTCGGGATCATAATCGGTGTGGCTGCCGTGGTATCGGTTGTCGCGCTGGGCAAAGGCGCGCAGTCACAGGTCGAGTCTCAGATCAACGAACTGGGTGCCAGCACTCTGGAGGTTTTCCCAGGTAGTGACTTCGGAGACCCAAGGTCGGCTGAGATTGAGACACTCGTCGTCGGTGACGCTGATCATCTGGGCGAGTTGACCTATGTGGATAGCGTGAGCCCAAACCTAAGCGGCTCCGTGGCGGCACTTCAAGGCAGCCGCCGGGCTAATACTCAAGTGCTGGGTGTGGGCGCTGAACTGCCTCGCGTTCGGGGGATGCGCCTTCTGGCTGGTCGGTTCTTCACGGACGCTGAAGTGGAGGAACACGCCGCGGTAGGCGTGATTGACCAGAAGGCCGCCAGTGCACTCTTCAGTGGTAATCCTATCGGCAGCACGCTGCTATTGGGGGGCATGCCTGTTGAGGTGATTGGCGTGGTCGGGTCGAGCGCATTTGCCGGCGGTGCAACGCCAACGGTGTATGTGCCACACACGTCGGCCTCATCGAGGCTACTGGGCAGCCAACGCTTGGAGAGCATCATTGTTCGGGTGCGCGACAACGTACCTACAAGAGCAGCCGAAGCACTGTTGCGAGCCGAGCTCCAGCGTCGGCATGGCACGAATGACTTTTTCATCTACAACTCGGACCAGATCCGGAAGGCTGTAATGAAGTCCAGTCAGACGATGACAGCCTTGGTCTCAGCAATCGCGGCTGTTGCGCTCATCGTAGGCGGAGTAGGAGTCATGAACATCATGCTGGTATCAGTGAAAGAGCGCGTGCGCGAGATTGGCGTGCGTCTGGCTGTGGGGGCGCGCCAGGGCGACATCTTGCGTCAGTTCCTGATCGAGTCAGTCCTGATTTGCCTCTTCGGCGGCGTGCTAGGCATCCTGCTTGCTCTCGGCCTGGGCGCATTGTCGACTCTGGTGTCGATAGGCGTGCCTTTCCAGTTCACAGCGTGGCCCGTGATAGGCGCCTTGGCCTGCTCGTCAGCGATTGGCCTTGGCTTCGGATACTTCCCCGCTCGGAGTGCCGCTCAGCTGGATCCCATTCAAGCGCTTACGGCAGACTAGCAGGAGCTGTCTGGCTCTGCCTTACATTCATTCCTTTTGCCGGGCGTGCGGCGGCCTTGTACAAGAGAGTAGGGGGCTATTCTCTAGCTTTTGATCAGCAGCACCTAAATCAACTGTCGTCTAGAGACCAGCCTTCGCCGATGCGCCTCCATTAACGAGACGAACGCTACCGGTGCTCGAAACGAGTGGGGAGTCAGCTCAGTTAGTTGATCTAAGATGCGTAGGACGCATCTTCGGGCGAGTTCAAGCTACCCGGGACCTTTCCTTCCCCAGAGCGAGGAGGACTCTGGCTAATGCCAGGTGATGTGAGTTGCCGGAGTCGACAGTACGCTGTAGCTACTGGATGCTAAGATGCGCTCTTGAACACTAATTGGGGAAACGCGACCTACTCACCACCCCATGTGGGTACGGCGGTGAGCGGTGCGCTTTCGAGGCCGTTGCCTTGATCCTGAGCAGCGACCGCCTGCCGGTTACTCAACAGCTGGCTTGGCGATGCTCACAACGAGCCGGGCGTTACTTACCGATTGGCCCTTGCCGCACTCCGAGCATGCGAGAATGGTCCCGCCTGGAATAGATCGGAGAGCAGGCCACTTGAGGTGATTGACATGCTGGCAGCTATTGCAGCGCACGCATATAGATACGACGCTTTGGATATTCCCTTGCATGTCATACAAGGGGTCGATGTCCAGCACGAAGAACAGACCTGTATCTGTCATGGCGGTGTACCGAGATGTGATGAGTCCTGGCCGACCCAATGACGTTGGCCAGGCGCTATTCTGCGGGTTGCGACGGATTGACCAGATGGGACGACGAACCTTTAAGGATAAAGAACAGGCCGGCGGACAGCATGGCAATTGCGCCGGAGGCCATCAGCAGCACTACTCCGTGTCCCTGAGAAAATGCCAGACGAGCAGCAGCCATCACTACCTGCGCATCATCCGCCGCTAGGCTGCTCGCCGCCAGTGCGGTCTCGCCGATCGAGTGGGTCGCGTGCTCCGGAATCAGGCCCCGTACTTCTGGTGGGACCTCGAGTCTGGCGGTATAGAGCCTTGTCACAAGCACTCCAAACCCGGTAATGCCAAGCCCTGTCCCGAGATCGTAGCTTGTGGCCTCAAGTGCGCCGGCAGAGCCTGCTTTGCTGGCCGCTGCACTACTCATGATTGCCGCCGATGAGGCGGTGAGTCCAACGCTCAGAGCGAAACCCAGCGTCGCGAGCAGAACTGTGATCACGACTCCGCCGTGTTCAATGCTCACCAGCCCCAAGCCAGCGAGTGCTATCGCCGCAACCGCCATTGCAGCCACGGCAACGCTTCGAAGGCCGGCGTGAGCGGTCAACAGGCCACCTAATGGGCCTCCCGCCATTGCGCAGATCATTATCGGAAGCAGGAAAACACCTGCCTGCAAGGGCGTCTTGCCCATCGAGAACTGAAGCTCCTGGGCCACTGTCAGCTCAACGCCGGCAAGCGCCCCCATGGTGACCAGCCCCATTAGAACGCCCGCCCGCACCGCGGGCATCTTGAAAAGGCCGAGATCGAGCATTGGATTTGCTGATTTCAGCTGCTTTCCGATGTAGAGGGCAAGCATGCCAGCACCGAGAGCAACAGCTGCTGCAGTGAGCAGGAGCGAGGATTCAGGCTTTGCGGCATTCTTGATGCCGTAGACAAGTGACATCACGCCAACCATGAGGATCAATGCTTGACCGATCGACCAACCCCGTTCACGTGAGCCGCGTCCAGAGGGGAGCCACTTCAACGTCAGGGGCGTGACCAGGACAAGGATGGGGACGTTCACAAGAAACACGGCCCCCCACCAGAAGTACTCAAGAAGCAAGCCGCCTACCAGTGGCCCGATCGCGGCACAGGCCGATGCGACAGCGGACCAGATTCCCAGAGCAAACGCGCGCTCTTGCTCATCCTTAAAAGTTTGTCGGATGATGGCCAGGACACACGGAATGACCATAGCCGACCCAATCGCCATGACCGCGCGCGCCAGGATCAGGATCTGGGCAGTGGGCGAGAGCGCTGCTACTACCGAGCCGACCAGGAAAACTCCCAATCCGCAGAGCAGCAAGCGCTTGTGTCCTAGCCGGTCGGCAAGAGTCCCCATTGGGATGAGAAGGCTTGCCATCACCAAAGGATAGACGTCGATGATCCACTGTATCTGCGTGCCAGTAGCAGATAGTGCGAGCGTGAGCGGCGGGACGGCAATATGAAGGATGGTCAGGTCCATCGCAATGGGCACGAATGACGCGATAACCGCTGCCAGCACCAACCACTTGTTTCTCACCGTTACAGGGTTCATGACTCTCTTGTTGCGCTCAAGGCTGAGGAGGAGGGCAGGTGTCGACACTAGATCGTCTTCCGCGACAAGTCAGAATCTGCGGAGCTGTCGCCCGTTCGATCCTTGGAGAACGTTGACATCACCCAGTGATAGAAGATCGGAATGAAGAGGACACCTAGAACAGTAGCAGCCAGCATCCCGCCGACCACGCCTGTGCCGATGGCGTTCTGGCTGGCCGCACCAGCGCCTGACGCGATCGTGAGCGGGACCACGCCGAGAATGAACGCAAGCGATGTCATCACAATTGGTCTGAAGCGAAGCTTCGCCGCCCGCAGCGCTGCCTCGAAGACGCTACTACCTTCGGCATGCAGCTCCCTAGCGAACTCCACGATCAGAATTGCATTCTTCGTCGCGAGGCCAATGATAGTGATGAGGCCAACCTTGAAGTACACATCGTTGGACATGCCTGCCAGGCTCACCGCTCCGACCGATCCGATTGCGCCGATCGGAACGATCAGCATCACCGCAAAAGGAATGGACCAGCTTTCATAGAGGGCGACGAGGAGCAGGAACACAACGACCAGTGCGATCGACAGTAGTGCGGGCGCCTGCGAGCCAGCGAGCTTCTCCTGGAAGGACAGGCCGGTCCACTCGTACCCGATGCCTTGGGGCAACTGCGAGGCAATCTTCTCCATTTCGGCAAGCGCTTGGCCCGAGCTGCTCCCCGCCGCAGCATCTCCGGTAATCGCGAACGACGGATAGCCGTTGTACCGGCTGATCTGTACCGGGCCAACTTCCCAGGAACTATGAGTAAAGGAGGTAAGCGGAACCTGCTTTCCTTCTCTGTTAGTGACGTAGAGGTCCCTCAATGAGTCCGGCGACATTCGATACTGCGTGTCGCCCTGAACTACCACGCGCTGCATTCGTCCCTTGTTCACGAACTCATTGATCATGGCCGATCCATAGGCGCTGGAAAGCACATTCGTGGCGTTATCAAAGCTCACACCAAGCGCCTCCGCCTTCTCACGATCAATTTCCAGCCTAAGCTGCGGCGCGTCGGGAATGCCTTCGATAGATGCGTAGGCGATCTTTGAGGATTTTCCGGCGCGCTCCAAGAGCTGGTTTACCGCGGTGGTCAGGGCCTCACGCCCGACTCCCGCGCGATCCTGGATCCGCATCGAGAAGCCTCCGGAGTTGCCAAGTCCATCTACTGGTGGAGGACTCATTGCCAGCACGGTCCCGTCCTTGATGCCTGCGAAGAACGCATTGGCTGCAGCAACTTCTGTTGCCGTAGTCTCTTTGCGGCTGCGCATGGACCAGTCCTTCAATGTGGGGAATGCCATGGCCGCATTGGCCCCTGAACCAGAGGAGCTGAAACCGAAGATGACAGTGACCTCGTCAATATTTGGACGCGTCGCGAAGTATTCGATTGCCCGCGCGGCCACCTTACGTGTCCGGGACTCCGAAGCGGCTGGAGGCAGCTGGATATCCAGCATCATGTAGCCCTCATCCTCGGGAGGAACGAAGGATTCGGGTAGACGCAGGTACATGAATGCAAGCAGACCCAGCAGGGAAGCATAGAGAAGCATGAGCCGCCCGCTCCTACGCATGAGTCGCTTGTTGGTTGCATCGTAGGCGTTGGTAGCACGCGCGAACGAGCGGTTAAACCAATCGAAGAATCCGTTCCTTTCAGTGTGATGCCCCGCCTCAACGGGCTTGAGGAGCGTCGCGCACAAGGCAGGCGTCATGGTCAGCGCCAGGAAACCTGAGAAAAGGATCGAGACCGCCAGCGCGACAGAGAATTGCTTATAGATGACGCCAACAGAGCCCTGCATGAAGGCGAGGGGTAGGAACACCGCAGATAGAACCAGCGTGATGGCGACAATCGCGCCGCTCACCTGCTTCATTGCTTTGATCGAGGCATCCTTGGGTGAAAGCGCCTCTTCAACCATCAAGCGCTCAACGTTCTCGACTACGACAATCGCGTCGTCCACGAGAATGCCGATGGCAAGGACCAAGCCGAACATCGTCATCATGTTGACTGAGAAGCCGAGAATGCCCATCACAGCCAATGTTCCCAGAAGGCACACTGGGACGACGATGGTCGGGATGATCGTATAGCGGATGTTCTGCAGGAACAGAAGCATCACCAAAAATACGAGTACGATGGCTTCAGCGAGCGTCATCAGCACTTTCTTGATGGCTACATTCACGAACTTGGAACTGTCAAGCCCAACGGAGTACGTGACGTCAGCGGGGAACGTCTTCGAGAGCTCGGCAAGGCGATTCCTGACGGACGCCACGGTTGCGACCGCATTGGCGCCGGGAGCAAGCTGCACTGCAGCACTCGCCGAGACCTTGCCATTGCTCTCAGTTGCAAAGCGATAGTCCTGCAGACCGGTTTCCAGTCGCGCTACGTCCGACAGACGCACAATTGAGCCATCCTGCTTGGCGCGCAAGATGATTCGCCCGAACTCTTCTGGTGAGGACATCGTGCCCTGCACCAGCAGGTTCGCGGTTAGCTCTTGGCTAGGCTCTGCAGGAGAGTCACCGAAGCTGCCCGCAGGAACCTGGATGTTCTGCGCGGTGATGGCGCTGTTGACATCCTGTACGGACAGGCCGAACCCAGCGAGCTTCAGCGGATTGATCCAAACTCGCATTGCCGAGTCCGCACCGAAGAACTGGACGCGGCCGACGCCGGGTATGCGGCGAATCTCGTCGTTGACGCTACGTGCCGCGAGTTCGTTGAGCTTGACGACGTCCTGAGATTGCACGCCGTCTTTATAGGTTAGCGTGTAGATCATGAGGAAGCTGGCGCTTGCCTGCTCGACCTGTATTCCGCTGCGCGTCACCGTAGGCGGCAGCCGGGATTCAGCGTTCTTGAGCCTGTTCTGTACGTCGACCTGAGCGAGGTTCGGATCGGTGCCGGGCTTGAAGGTCGCCGTAATCTCGGCGGAGCCATTGGAGCTGTTGGACTGGAAGTACAGTAGGTTGCGCGCACCATTGAGCTCTTGCTCAATGATGCTTGTCACAGTCTCATCGACAACTTTCGCAGAAGCTCCAGCGTACGATGCGGCAATACTCACCTGCGGGGGTGCAACCTCAGGGTACTTCTCAACCGAGAGACGCGGGATTGCCAGCAATCCTGCGAAACAGATGAAGATTGCCACGACCCAGGCAAAGTTGGGTCGTTCGATGAAGAATCTGGACATGAGAATGTTCCGGTTTCGCGTTCGTAGTCAGAGCTGGAATGGCCGCTCAATGAATGCCTTTTTTGCAGGCATCAAGTCGTCAAGGCTGAGTTGGACTTGGAGCGGTCTCGGAGCGAGTCTTAGCGCTTGGCACCTTCATGCCCTCTTTGACTTTTTCAACACCAGAAGCAACTACACGCTCGCCTTCACGCAGCCCTCGGACCACCTGCCAGCTACCGTCCTGCATGCGGGAAGTCTCGACCTTTCGGACGTGAATAACATTGTCGTCGCCGACCAACATCACATATGCCTTGCCAGCAGCGTCGCGCTGGATAGCACGCTGCGGAACAAGAACTACAGGGGACGCCTTCCCGGCGTTGAGGCGAACGCGCACGAACATGCCTGGGAGCAGCGTGCCATCGCTGTTTGGGAACTGGCCGCGCATGGCGATGCGTTCGGTTCCCGGGTCCACGGCAATGTCCGTGAAAAGCAGCCTGCCTGAACGTACGGCGCCCGTCTCAGGGATCTCGATGGTTACAGTTGGGTCCCCAGCGCCCGCCGATCCGGTAGCCGCGGCGCGCATGCGCAACATGTCGCCGGCGGGTTGGCTGAAATCGGCGTAGATCGGGTCCAGCTGCTGAACAATAGCCATGGCGGTGCTGCTATCTTGGCCTACCAGCGCTCCTTCCGTGACCAGGGCTCGGCCGATCCGTCCGTCAATGGGGGATCGTACCGTGGCGTGCCCGAGCTGGATCTTCGCGCTCTCGACTGCGGCCTTGTTCGACTGCAGCCCCGCCTCGGCGGTTCTCAGACGAGTCAGTGCGACTTCGTAGTCCTGTTGGCTGATCGCCTTGATGGTTGCTAGCGGACCGAGTCGGCGCTCCTGAGTGCGAGCCTCATTGAGTTCAGCCTTCGCCTTTGCCAGCTCCCCCTCGGCTCGCGACAGCTCGGCACGAAAAGCTGATGGATCAATCCTAAACAGGACCTGGCCCGCCTTCACTTCGGCGCCTTCCTCGAACTCGCGACTGAGCACGATGCCAGCAACGCGCGAGCGTATCTCTGCAATTCGGACTGGAGAGATCCGGCCTGGCCATTCCTGTTGTTGCGACTGTTCGCCGGCGTGGACGGTCACGATCTCGTACGTCGGTGCGCTAGGCTCCTCTGGGCTCGTTTCCTTACTGCCCCCGCAGGCCGCTAGAAGACTCGCGAGCGCAAGACACGACATGAAGCGAATTTTGTTCGTAGCACTCATTCATTGATATCCGAGAAGAACCTCGATCCACGAGAGTCGAGTTATGGAAGTAGGGTTAACGATGGATGATCACGCGCAATGCAACACCGCGGATCCACTGCTTAAGCGATTCTGGCGTCGCCACCCGCTTTGTACTTCGGAGAAACAAAGGATCTAGCGACTGATGTGCCGGCGCACCTCGGGCGATTAGTCCGGTTCACCACAGGAAACTACGGAAGAGGTGAGAACTCAGTTCGTGGCGATTACAGCGGTACAAATGCGCTTCATCGCGCTCTCTCGCCGTCGCGTTCCTCTATTCCTGGACTAACCCTGCGGCCAATATCTTTCAGTCTTGCCAGCTGATCCACCATCGACGGTGCGTCGTCCAAGCTACCGACGAAGGTCCAAAGGTAGGTCATCACCGCATAGACATGGCCAGGAGTCACGTGATCGGTGCTTGCGAGCCGGGCTATAGTCAAAGCGAATAGCGTGGCCGCTGCGGTACCGCTCACCAAGAACGCACCTGCTTCACGGTCAGACAGCAGGATTCGTAGACGTGAAAGCGTGGTGTAGTGGCGGCGCAGTACGGAGGGGCTGACCCGGTCAACTAGCCGTATTTCGTGCTCGAGACGATTGTTCAGTCGACCATGTAGCTGTTCATTGCGCCGTGCAAATGCCGGCAACAGTAGCAGCGCGAAGATCAGGGTAACAACGCTGGCCGTACCCACCAATGGCTCAATCGCAAGCAGCATCGCCGCAGCGCCAAACATCGACACCAGGGCCGTGGCGATAATAGGCACGTGCTTTTCAAAGAAGTCCACGAACTCCCGTGCCAACACCACGCGCGCAGCGGACGTGGATACGGTCTGACCGAGACGCCTCTGGGCCTGCACCACATTGACCGCCAGATCGGCGTAGATTCGAGTGAAGGTGCGCGTATCGACTGCGCGACGTGCCGCACCGACCAGCCAGAAAAGTAGGACCACTCCGGCGTAGGAGATCGCCTGCCACACATTCCCGCGGATAATTGCATCCACGGCAAAGCCCGCGAACAGGGGATAGGCCAGCATGAGGGCGTTCTCTAGCGCGACCAGCGAGAATGTACCCGCGAGCTGCAAGGGATAGGTTCGTAGGATGGCTTTCAGGGTGGCGGCGGCGTTCTGCTGGCCAATGCTCCTGGCCGCCGCAGCGGGGCCAAGTGGGGTCGTCATGAGCGTCACGTCCTCGTTTTCGCCAGTATCGTCACTGCTTTGGAGCGGGCGTGGAGGAACGATGGAGATTGCGTGGAGAGGCCGGCCGCGTTCAGCGGCGAGTGTGTACGGGCCATCGGATCTCGAACGAACTTCCTCCGCATTCGTTCAAGCGGCACTGAGCGGTGCCTTGATGGGCGACGGCGATTGCGCGAACCACAGCCAAACCCAACCCGGAACCGCCGCTCTGGCGCGAGCGCGAGAGGTCAGTCCTTTGAAACGCTTCGAAGATTGTTTCCTTCAGGGCCTCGGGTACTCCGGGCCCGCTATCCTGGACCGCGATCATGCACTCGCCATGATCCCGAGCAACCCTGATGCGAAGAGGGCAGGGGGTGGCATGGCGACGAGCATTTTCCAGGAGAGCAAGTGTTGCTTGGCGGATGCGCGAGGGGTCGCAATCAGCGGGCGACAACGGCGCGTCGACCGAGATCGAGAAGCCGCTTTCTCTCAATGAATCGGACATCGCATCTACAACCGCTCTGACTTCTTCGCTGACGTCAACTCGCTGGAGGCGGAGATCAAGATGACCGCTCTCGGCGAGACTGACGACCCGCAGGTCTTCGATGATGCGGGTTAACCCCTCGAGATGGGTCAGCATGTTATCGAATTGTTCCGGCCCTGGCTCGAACACTCCATCGGCCATGCCCTGTACGCGTCCACGCAAAATGGTGATCGGCGTGCGGAGCTCATGCGCAATTGCTGCATTCCAGAACACCCGGTTTCTCGACATCTGACTCAGCTGTTCGGCCATTGAATTGAAATCGCGGACCAGTGCCGCTGCTTCCACCATCGAGCTATCTCCTCCACGAGCTCGCGCGCTCAAGTCGCCGCTGGCGACACTGCGCAGGCTCTCAGCTACGGAATTTAGCGGGGTAATGATGCGACGAGTCAGCCTTGAAGCCACTAGGGTAGCCAGCACGGCCACCACAATCGACGTCAGGGCGATCCAGAGCCACTCGAGTCCCGATGGCGTCATGGAGTCTGGCTCTTGATACCAATTGGGATAGAGCTTCACTATCAAGTAGTACAGGAAGTAAAAGCCGCCAATCGAAAGTATCGCCGACGCGACCGCAGCGATCGTGATTGACAGAGTGATCTGGTGGCCGATGGTCCTGCCAGTGATAGCCATGCTTTACTCCAAGAAGCGGTAACCGACACCGCGGACCGTGGCCGGGATGCCGGTAATCCCGACAGACTCAAGCTTTCGACGCAGTTTGCTGACATGGCTGTCAACCGTGCGCTCCTGTGCCTCGCCTTCGGGTAGGCAAGCGTGCAGCAAACTAACACGACTGTGTACCTGACGCGGTGCGCGAGCCAAGTGTGCCAGCAGGCGAAACTCGGTGTAGGTCAAATCCGGCACCCGCTGCGGCTGATCATCGCGTACAAAGACCTCGTGGCTAAGCAGGTCAATATCCAAAGGCCCTTGGCGGATGACGTCAGTTGGCGAACCTATCTCTCCTGCCTCGGCAACCACGCTGCGGCGAAGAACGGCCTGGACACGGGCAATGACCTCCGCCGGATTGAAGGGCTTGACCACATAGTCATCCGCACCGACCCGCAGACCCGTTAGTTTGTCCACGTCCTGGTCGAGCGCGGTGAGCATGATGACGGGGGTATTGCCACGGCGGCGCAGCTCCGTCAGTACTTGCCAACCGTCGAGCTTCGGCATTTGCACATCCAGCAGGACCAGATCAGGACGCAGTTGACGGTGCAGCGCAAGCGCAGATTCGCCGTCTACAGCACGGGTGCTGCGCAACCCTGAGCGGCTGAGATAAGCACTCAGGATATCCGCGATGTCGCCCTCATCTTCAGCGATCAACACCAATGGCGATCGCGTTTGGCGGTGTGTGTTGTTCATTGAGAATGGCGTTGTTGTGATGAAACAGGCAGTGTGGTGAAAGGGCGTGACCGACGCACGTTCAGTTGCTGTGCCTCCTCCGCAGCCTTGCACTCTGGTGCCAACTGAACTAGTAGACGGCGCAGCTCCGGATCCAGTGGCCTGCCGTCAGAAAGCGCGTGCAGCAGTTGCGCTGAGAGTAAAGCCGGGAGGCGGCCACAACCGGCTTTCGTTGGGGCTGCTATACGCACCTGCAGACTGGTCGCGATTTCCAAGACCGCTTGCACCCGCACCAAGACTATGATCATCACTGACGCGAGCAGCGCACACAGGGTCAAGGTACACAGCCCTTCATGCGCATGTGGACGTGGATCCACGGTCAGCCATGTGGAGAATCCAACCAGCAAGGTCGAACACACTCTCCCGGAACGCACCAGCTTTCTTGGCCCTCCGCCACAGAACCAAACCAAGGCAGTTGCGCCCAGGCCTGCAAATACGGCAAGGCCAGGGGCGGCATCTATTATCAGCCAGCACGCCGTTACAGTGGCGATTACTGCCAGTACGAAAGGAGATGGCGTGCACCACGCAATAAAGGCGCCGCGCACGTCCATCTCGTTCAGCTGGGGCTTGGGCCGGGTCAAGGAAGGCAACCGTAGGAAGGGTGCGTAGCCTATCCGCGTAACATGGAGACTCCATCGAGAATGTGTGGACTTTTCGTGAAGAAAAAGTCTCGTTCAGATTCAAGGCGACTCTTGATGATAACTAGGGCCTCAACCGTTCTACCTTCTCGACATCAGGCGGCGATCTCTGGCACGACGCCAACTAACGGCTGCCCCACTCGTGAAGCCGCTGGGCCCGCGTCACGGCCGTCCAGCCCCCCTGCTGTTCAGCATATTGTCGCTCCTCGGGTGCCGTGCTTGAATTCCCGGACGCCACTCCACGGAGTCCCCATGGTCGTTTCCTTCAACTATCGAAAGATGCGCTTGGAATCGGCAGGGGCGCTTACCGCAGCGGTTCTTGCCATGCAGCCATGGCCGGTTGTAGCAATCGAGTCGCCCCACGTGGTGGTGGATGTGGCCTACAACCCATCACTGGATCTATTCAACCTGCTCGACAACCTGCCCGATTGGTTGTCCGGATACACTTCCTCGGTCTACCAAAAGGAGTGGCAACAACGCTTCGGCCTTGGGGAGCGGGACCGACAGTTGTTGGCGGGCTATGCGGCATTCCGCCGTCGCACCTCGCCGTTGGGACGGGATCACCAAGTGAAGGTCGCTCCAGCCGGCCGGTTGTTCGCCGGGCCCGACACCCGCGATGGCGATCCCTACGCCAGCCATTTCCTGGCGGCACAATCGTTCGATGCGGCCGTCAGGGAGGCCATTGCCAGCCAGAACAGTAGTGACCAGGCATTGCTGCGGCAGTACTACGCGCGCTTTGCTCCGCGTGCCCGTCAGCTGCTGGCAGGACAGACGCAGTTCCATGCTCAGAAAAGCGAGCTCGCGCGGCAGCTTGCGTCTGACCCGGTTGGTGAGCTTGCGGATCAGATGAAGGCCTTTTTCAAGGTGACTTCTCCGCCTACCTTCCAAGTGCGCTTCCTGTGGTGGCCGGAGGCGGCGCAGACCCAAGCAAAGCTGCGCGGCGGCTACATTTTCCTATTCTCGACGTCCGATGCCGAGGAGGACTGGGCGCCGATTGTGATGCATGAGTACAGCCACTTTCTTTCCTCTGAGCAGCCGCCGGCGCAGCGGCAGTTGTTGGCCGAAACCTTTGCAGCGTTGTGCCCGGAGGCGCTGACGCTCCGGAACCCGTTGAATGCTCTTGAGGAGCCACTGGCGGTCTATTGGGGCCAGTACCGATTCGAGTATCAGGTGCGTGGTGGCATGCTGTCGCCTGAGTCCTCCTGGTACATCCAGCCACATGTAGACCGGGCAGCGAAGGCGCTCGCGGCAGCGTTCCCGGCAGCAGGTCTTGCGCCACGGCTGCAGCCCGGTCCGTTGTTGAAGGCGGCGGCATCCGTCTGTGCTGAGGCCCGGGCAGGGATAGCGCCGAAGGCTGGATTTCAGCAGTGATCATGCGCAAGATTAGTCGCGGCGCCATCAGGGTGGACAGTAACGCGACAACAAACGCGGTCAGAGCGATCTAAAGCCATTCATTCGACTGCTATGGCCCCCTTGCTTCTGGACATTTCGCCCTGCTTGCGCAACTGCGCGAAGACCTGCCATCCGTCCGCCTTGGGCATCTGCACGTCTAGAAGAACTCAGCTCGGGCGCGGCAGGCGATGCAAGGCTGGCGGGTTTAAAAGTTTAGGAAGATTTATCGAGGGTAGGGCGGGCGGCGTACGGCGAGGAGCAATTAAGAACAGGGTGCTCTTCCAATCCATACGAGGTGCTCTGACATGCCTGACAGTACGCCCGCCGCGATGAGTCCTCTAAGCAATCCGATCCTAGTGTGCCCTTCGACAAGATGCAGCCTTGGGGCATATGGGGCAAGGACTCCACCCAGAAGGATAGGAGGCCTTATCCAAGTACGCTCGCACTCCCAACTCAAGCGGACGTCGGCGCGCACATCGACGCAGTTCCAGCCCTGGGTGGCAAAAGCGTTGACTCGCGCCGCCACACTATCGAACCAATCCTGGAAATCCCGCCACACCGTACAGACAACAACTTCCTCGGCAGGGACACGATCCAGCTGCCACTCGATGCGACTGATGTCGAGGTGTCCATATTGCTTCTGGAAGGCGCAGTTTCGTCCGTGGTCTGCATAAACTTGGATGAGGATGTCCTCAGGAGTGGACGGAAGTGCCTGGCGTAGCGCATCGAGTTCAATCCTGCCTGATTCGGCGTAGCTCAGATTCATGAGCGAGGAGAAGAGCATTTCGACCACATCTCTCAAATTAGTTCTAAACATGGCGTTGGCGCCAGCGGAGCCAAATGTCAGGTCACGAACCTTCCACCGCCTTCCGTGAGACCGTCGTTAGCTGATTTCGAAGTAGCGCCTCTTCGACAAGGAACCAAGGAACCCTATCTGGAAAGAGGAGTGCAGTAGCCACGACAGCGAGCCGCTGGACGGGATCAGAAGGGGAACTAGATACATCTACTGCAGACAAGTGCGCTATTCGAAATACATCTCGGCCAATCTCAAACGTAGAATTTTTACCCTTTGAAATTCTCTCAGCTGAGAATTCAGCCCAAGCATCAGTAACGAAGAGAACGCCGGCAGCTCCGTCGAGCTGCCAAAGATACGGATCAAAGACGTCATCCAGATTCGCAGCGTGGCCTAGCCGCAGAACCACCGCTAATGCTTCACATGGATTCGCCACACCTTCAAAGAGTGACTCCTCCGTACAGTCCTGTATGGAAGTCAGGCAGCTCAAGGCAGCCTTCCCATCTAGAGAACTCGCGGCGATCCTCGATCGAGAGTCGGTTAAGGAGGAGAAATAGTAGCCAAGTGCCTCCTCCGCTAGATCCTGATTCCCGGTCAATAGGAGCATCGAAACAGCCACAGCAATGAGGGGTGCTTGCTCCTCGCATACGACAGTCATACATGCCGGATATGCCTTCAAGAGTTCTTCAACGCATGCAGCGAAACTCGCCACACTCTCCGGCCCTGCTGCCTCACCGTATACAATAAGCGGCAATGCAGTCCAAGCCATCAGGGCAGATATTCTTATTGGGTGGTTGAATAGATCTGCCGGTCCGCCCCCTGGATGGCGGAGCATGGCCAGCCTGTCTTCGGACACTATGCTCTTTACACTCAGTTGTGCTGAGCAGCATTCCGCCACCAAGTCGTCACACACATCGCGGGAAAGCTGATAGCACTCCGCCTCATGCAACCACGGCAGGAGAGCCGCAAGCATCGCCGCACAAACTTCCGATCTAAGCATGGCCTCGCTGCTTCCGACTATTCGAGAACAGGTGGCTTCGTAGTATGTCCTAGCGAGCATACCCCTTCGACTGCCATCTGAGCCAAATGCTTTGAGGCATGCGCCAAGCCCATCAACGAAAGTCCTGGGCTCCCAAACCTCGGGAAGAGTATAGTGAATCTTCCACAAATCTGATATTTCGCGCTGCGCAGGCTGATCGCATGCATCGCCCGCCGTCTTCAACGCCTGCCGCAGCTCGCTATCATTCAAAGAGTAGTTCGGATTGATGCAGAACTGCGGTGGACCGTAGAGGTTCAGACCCCACATTACAGGGCTCTGTCCAATCACTCTCAAGCTCTCGTGAATTCTTCTGCCGACCTCCAACAAATCCAGAGTTTGGCTATCGTCTCGAAGAAATTTCTCCCCTGTTATGTACGACACGAGTGCTTGAGTTGCAAACCCTCCTTCGGCAGTCTCCTTGGCAACCTGATTGCTCGCAGATGCAGCAAACAACGTGATACCAGGTGTGCCGACCTCCCCGTACAAGGTTCCCTTGAGGAGAACGTTGAGGTCTTCTATTAGGCCACCACTTTCACAGGCATCTATCACGATGTTTGTCTGAGCGGGTTTGGCTTCATTGATGTAACGAAACAAGTCCCCCAACGACAACGATGTTACAGAGAGCGCACCAATTCGTGTATCGCGCAGGCAAATGAAAAAGCTCCCGTTCGCCACCTTGCCGTGCCCGGCGAAGTAGATGGTCAGTACGTCGAGCTTCGGGCCATCAAAAAGGAGCTCTTTCAGAGCCAGCCGAACGACGTCGGTGCACGGAGAACGAAGTAGAGTTGATCGATCCGCATCATAGAATGGGACGTTTGCGCTCAAAAGTGCGTTGAAAACCCTATCGGCATCCCTCTCTGCCCCCGAGAGAGGAGTTACATGATCATAGGAGTCACATCCAATTGCCAGAAGAGCTCTCATTCTCACTCTCCCCCGTAGCTCACGAAACGTGCCTTTCGTTCAATTTCACGCTGGAGAGGGGCCTGAATCTTCCTTTCTTTTAGTTCTTCAAATCTCTTCCTGAAATCATCCGACGCTGACTCCAAGGCATGGAGCATTCTAATGGCTACTTCTTTGCCCGCATGAAGAGCAGGGAGTTGTACGTTGCCAAATCTGTCGGCGCCGAATTCGATCTTGTCGATGGTCTCGTAGAATGTCTCCGCCAAGGACGCTTGCGAACTCGCTGAGACCACGTTACCTGAGGACTCACAAGTTTCGCTAAGCAGCCCATAGACACTTCCTGCGAGCTGCGCCTCCATATCTTCTGCAGCCCGACGCATAGCGGATGCTAGGCTCTCAACGTTGTGATCCGCGATGTCGTCGAGGCTAGTTTGTATCTCTGTCGAGTGGACCTTGAAAGAATCGTCATCCGATCTCTCGCTCGCACTCCAGAGTCTCCATCCGGCGCCGTGTCGTAAGTGGTGCACGTTCTTGCCAGATACAAATTTCTGCGTTGCCTCGTGGTGCGCTTCTGCCAACCTTTGAGTGAACGCGTCCATGAACTCCTTGGCGCCGCGCGTCATGGAAAAATAAAATCTACTCATAAGTTTGTCCGATGAGAAGTTTGCATCACTGAATGATCGCTCGCCTCAGTCTTCAAGTAGCCGAGCACCTGGGTTTGCTGCAGCACCACCAGCTTGAAAGTACCCCAGAACGCTTGACACTGACCGGTGCTCGGTCAGCTGCATGATTGCCGGCAGGGCAACACCCTGGCGGCTGGCCTCGGTCACGAACCCCGAGCGCAGGCTATGCCCGCCAAAATCGCCCTCCAGTCCGGCCAGGCGAGCCCGCCGCTGGACAATCTCACCCACAGCCGCCGGGGACAAGGCAGGGCCAACCCGCTGTTTCCAGAGCCGCCGGAAGATCGCCCCTTCGATGATCCCGGCTGCGTCCAGCCAGTCCTGCAGGGCGAGGGCGGCCCGATCGAGCACCGGCTTGTCCGGGGTCGAGGTCGCCGTAACCCCGGCCTGCTGGGTCTTACTGTGCTCCAGCCGGTAGATATAGCCCGCCTCGCCAATCCGGCGCAGGTCGCGCAGGTCGGCAGCGGCGATCTCGCTGCGCCGGCGGCCGCCACTAGCGAACCCGAAGCAGAGTAGGGCGCGATCCCGAATTCCTTCCAGGCTGTCGTCACAGGTGGCCAACATGGCCTCCAGCTCGGCCAAGGTGATCGCAGTCTTCTTGCGCGGGCGCTCGCCGCGTTTGACCGCGGCCCGCGCCGCGCGGCTGAGCACGGTGCGAATTGCAGGCTGCTCGCAGGGATTGGCCACGTGCTTGAGTCGGTGCGCGGTGGACAGCACGGCAACGCGATGGCGCACGGTGGCCAAGGTCCACGGGCCGACCTTGGCTTTGAGGCCGGCGGCCACCAAGGCCTGGTCGACGGCTGGTGGAAGTTCCCAGGCCAATTCGCCATCAGCCGACCGGCGCTGCACATGGTCGACCACGAACTGCAGCACGATGGCTTCGGGTACCGGCAAGGCCAACTCGATGCCGTAGCGCGCCACGTGCCAGCCGGCCCAGTAGCGCAGAGCGCTGCTGTAGCTGCGGGTGGTGTTCTCGGCTGCGGCTTCGGCCAGCAGCTCGCGGACCGCATCGGAAGCCTGTTGGGCCAGCTGTTCGGGCAGTGCTAGGCAGGTGGCCGTCGCGGCAAGTGCGGGAATTGTAGAAATATCTTTCATACTATGTAATGTACGCTACGCTTAGCCGATCGTACCCGCGATAATCATCACTTATCGCGCGTACGCTACCAGCAGAGTAGGGCGCCAGTAAAGGAGACTTCGCATGGCCCGGGGCATCACTGAATCTGACGTCCATAGCGCCGCCGACGAATTGGTCGGCAAGGGCGAACGCCCAACCGTCGAGCGGATCCGGGCTCACCTGGGGACAGGCTCGCCGAACACCGTGACCCGCTGGCTGGAGACGTGGTGGAAGCGACTTGGCACGCGCCTGCAGCCAGCGCGTCCGGACCTGGAAGATGCACCAGCGGTGTTAGCAGAACTCGCCGGACAATGGTGGGAGCTAGCGTTGAGTCATGCCCGGGAGGCCGCCCATCGAGAGCTTGCAGCGGCTGAGCAGTCACTGGCCGCCCGGCGTGATGCACTGGAGGCAAAATCCCGGCTTGTAGCTGACGAGCTGACGCAAATGCGCTCAGAGCGCGACGATGCTCTCACAGGAGAGAGGATTGCCGCTACGCAAGCTGCAGAGCTACAGCGATTGGTTGACCAGCTCCGTCTGCAGATGTCAGAGCTTGTAGAGCAGCGGGATGTCGAGCTTCGAAGAGCCGATCGAAATGAAGCATCGAGACAGCAACTCGACGCCAGGCTTCATGAGGCGCTAGAAACGGCGAAATCTGAGCGAGAAGACTGGGCCGAGTACACCAGATCTGTCGAGAATCGGGCGCTCAGCGATGTTGATCGCGCCCGACAGGAGGTGAAAGAACTCCAGGTGCAGCTAAGCAAGGCATCCGAGCAACACAGGGCTCTTGAGAAGCAGCTGCGCCAGGATATCCAGACCGCCCAAGCAGCGGCCGCCACGGCCAGTCAGTCTGCCGATATCCTGCGTGGCAGATGTGACGCGCTCGAGGGACAACTTTCAGGGCTTCGAGATTTGCCAGCTCAGCTGGAAGTTGCATTCAAGCGATCCAAAGAAGTTCGCATCGCTGCTGATGTTAGGCCGAAACGCAAGCGGCCGAAGCAATGAGCGCGCTGAAGTAGCACTTTTACTTGGAAGGCTCGCCTCCAGAAGGCGAGCCGAATCACCTCGGTTACTGCAGTCGAGCCTAGTGGACGCCAACTAATGGCGCTACTTACTTGATGGAGGCGCCAACTTCAGAGAAGTAGCACTAATACGTTGAGCGGCGTAACAACTTTAATTGGGTCGGCTCCAGCCATTGCCACGCCGAGGACACGAACGCGGCCACGGCCCGATACAGCAGTTCGCATAATGTATACGCCCTCTTCACAGCGGAGGGGGCGCAAGCGAGCGGGGTATGGCCGTAGGCGCCCATACGTCACTGCCGAGCAGTTCCGTGATGCCCGGATTTTCTCCGGGCTCACCCGCCTGGACGCCGCCGAGATGCTCGGGGTGTCCCTTCGCACCATCGGTAGCTGGGAGCTTGGCCGGTCCAGGCCGTCTTGGGCCGCCTTCAAGCTCCTGCGTTTCCTCAAGCATGGCGCTTTCATTGATCCGGCATGGGCTGGCTACGCGGTCGTCCGTGGCCGCCTGATCACGCCCGAGAACCATGCGATCGAGCCTCACGATATGGCCTGGCTGTCGCTGCTGGTGCGGCGCTCGCGGGCGTTCTCCGACCTGTTGAAACAGCGGCAAGGGCAGGCGGCCGACGCCGGCGCTCGCGCCGGTGCGGCCGCTGACCTCGGTCAATTTTCATCCGTTCGGGGAGCCTCAGATGGGGCGCCCAGCAGCGGCCGCGAAGCGGCCGCTGCGCTGGGCTTGTCTCTATATAGGACAAGTGACAAGTATTTTCCCGCCCAAGTGGCTCGGGCCCTACTGCTGACTGGCGATGCCAGTCTTGTGGGGGTCATTGACAGTGGGGCCAAAGTGGGGCCAAAGTGGCCCCATGAAAAAGCCCAAGCCCGAAGTACAGAAGTTCAACCTGAGGATGCCTGTGGATCTGATGGAACGTGCCCAGGAGCAGGCCTCGGTGATGGGGGTCTCACTCAACGCGTTTATCCTGATGGCCCTGTCGGATTTCGTGCGCCGGATCGACCAGCAGGCACGAGCGTCGACGGATGCCGAAGCGGAATCGATCATCGGGGCGCCGATCAAGCCAGCCCCCAAGCCGAGGGCCAGCCGTGCCAGCACTGCGAAGGCGACAGCGTCGAAGCCGGTGGAACCGCCAATGCCACGCGTTGGCCGCAACGAACCGTGCCCGTGCGGCTCGGGCCGCAAGGCCAAGCACTGCCATCCGGCGTACTGCTGAGCTCCGGGGGTGCAGCATGATGCTGACCTTCCGCGACGGCCTTGAATGGGTCCAGCCGCAGTCGGCGGCGTACCCGTCGCCGAAGGCCTGCTGCTACTTCAGCGAGCGCGAATTGCTCGGGCTGGCCCTTGATTCCTACAGGGCAGCTTTGCGTGGTCTATCTCCGCCTGCAGGTGAGCCATGGTCGCTCGAAGGGTCAGCCTGGGCTGGCCCTGAGTCGTTTGTTGAGGGGCTGGCGTTGGAGCTGGTCACCCGGTTGCGTCGGCGCGCCTATCTCACTGGCCACATGATTCCGGCTCAGGAATGGTCGCCTGACGATGCACGGGGGGCGGGGGGAACCCCCGCGGATATGGCGCATGGATGCGCCGCTGTTGACGCGGTTGGACCCGCGCAAGGTGCGTGTCTGCCGCACCGAAAACGCCCGGCCTCTAACGCATTGATTTTAGAAGATATGGATGGGGTGAGCTTAGCCTCTTCCTGGCAGCTTCCGTCCACCAAAGATGCCCGATATTTCCGGAAGTCCACCAAAGATGCCCGATATTCCCGGAAGTTCACCAAAGACGCCCGGCATTTCCAGAAGTACATAAATAACGCCCAACAGTTCCGGAAGCCCATAAAACACGCCCACGACTGCCGGGGGTTCATTAGAATTGCCAATTAGCCCACGCGGCGGCAAAGCCTCCCCTTGTGTTGCGTACTCGCATGAAGGCTACTGCCGTTCGCAGTCCGGCACGAGACAGTGCCGTTGCCCCAATGATGGCAAAAATTGCTAAGAACTGCCTGCCTTAGGATTTCTGCTGGATTCTAGCTGTTTTTCGAGGTGTCACCCAGGCGACCCGGACTTCTCTCAAGGAACGGGCGGAACCCTGAAGCTCGATGACCGGATACCCACCTGAAGGCAGTACATCCTTCGGATTCAGCTTGAACACCCTTGCAAGCGTCAACGCCAAGCCTTCCTCATAAGCGGTTGCCAGAACCCACACAAGCGCGTCGACCAAGGCGGATCTTCCCTTAATGCTGTCCAATACCGAAGCGACGATTACGGAAGGGGACCTATCCGGCTTGTCGTTCGCGATACCAAAGGCCGCAGCGGCCAGCTCCAGCGCTGTGCCGCACGCTAACGTTACCATCGGGTCGACAACCGAGAGATTGAGCCAAGTCGCGCCGCTGGCAGAAACACCATAGGGAGCTAGGAACGACTCGTGCCGCTCTACCTCAGTGGGTCCTTGGGTGTCGTAGTGCGTTGAGCGGAAGCTCAGGACAGATAGGCCTTCAAGTCCGACCCTGGCGCATGCCGCTGCAGTGGCCCGCGTCAAAGCATCGTAGGCCATCAATGGGAGCGGAGCGCACATGAGGCCCGAGTTGCCGCCAATCATTGCCCAGCCCCAGAACGCCCCTGGCTCCGGATCGTCAGCGGATGGCTGGAAAGCCTCATACCTTACGTGAGCATTGCCATCGTCCTGGTGGACGGGCGGCATAGGAGTCGTTCTATCAATCAGGCGCGCCAGAGCTGAAGGCCAGCTTTGCGCATCACTGGGGAAGTGAATCACTCGGCCTGCCCGCTGGCGTGATGCCCAATGAAGGTAGTCATCCACCCACTGCGACACTTCACGAGCGGGAAATTGCCTGACGTCCAGTAGCGCTGTGTGGGCGTCGATTGGCTGAAATCCACAAGTACAAGTCCCGAGACCACCGGAGTGGTCAAAACTGGTGCCCAGCGTCCTTCCGCATGCCTCGCAGTGGCTGATGAGCTTCTCGCCATGCCAAGGGCACGCAGAGATGGAAGGAAGGAGAAATAGTGAACAATGGTAGCCGTGAAGTGCGCATGCGGGGCACCGCATATATGGAAGCTCACTACCCGCGAGAAGTCGAAGTGATTGAACTGGAAGCCACGCGGCCGGATTCCATAGATTCTTCGTTGTGACGTCACGGACTTCGATGGCTGACGCAAAAGCATCCTGCACCCGGCCCGGCAGAAGCAAAGGGCGGAGCATGGAGCGCCCAGTCTTACGCCTCACCCCCATGATCATGAGTTGCTCACTTGTTGGCATGCCCAGTGCAACGATCCGCTGCAGCACGCCGTAGCCCGATATGTATGGATAGAACTCATGCTCTGCGCCGACAATCCGAGGCGTAGAAGGATTTACGGCGCGAGAGCTATTCATTGCTTCCCCCTACCTGGTTTGCCGTATTCTGTATCTTCTCAATGATGGCGATTGCCTTGTCGGACATCTTCTCGCGCATGCGAATGAACTCGGTTCGCAGGTACCCGACATGCACAAGCGCAGCACGGACGTCAGATGGAGTGAAGCGTTCGAAACTCTGCTGAAACCAAGCGTTCGTTAGCAGATTCCGCACGGTCGATGTGAAGGAGCACATCGGCCAGCCACTATGTTCGGGAAGTCCCACCTCCCTCCGGAGGGCGGACACAGCATCGCAAATCATCTCCGTTTCAGATTCCAGCCGCCATCCGCGATCAAATGCGTCGGTGGCGAAGTATCTAGAAAATGGCATGTCCTCTGTCGGCCACCATGCTGCGCCGTCGTAGCGCGACAGGGCATGCCTGACCTCATCTCGCGCCGCAAGAGGAAGAAATGGGGCTGAGTCCAGAAACCACCGGCGAACAACATGTGACGGATGGTGCTGCCACATGTCGCCAAGCTCGATGCCCTGCTGGTCACTTTGGTACACAAAGACCAAAAAGAGAGTAAGCCTGTCCTTGCTCATCAAGTTATCAAGATCTTCTAAGCACTGAAACTCAAGATTGGTGAGCCGTTGAGCACTGTCGATGAACAATACGTACCTGCGTACGTCGGCGTGCCCACACGCGGCGCGCATGTGATTGTGTATTCGTGCCCTCAGCTCGTGAGGCCTGGCCGATGACCAGCGCGGCATTCCCAGTTGATGTGAAAGCGCGTGCCAGAAGCTCAGCGGGCTCCTGCATGCATCTGAGGTTGCGACGATTGCCCTGGCCACACCTGCGCGGCGTCCGTCCTCCACGAGCCAGCGCCAGTCGGTTTCGACTAGATAGTCTTGCGCCGTGGATTTGCCAACCCCGCTCTCTGAATAAAGAGAGCACCCATGATGACCCTGCTGAATGTTGTACAGAACGAAATCCGCCATGCGTTCGACAGGCTTCGTGTTGATACGGTAGCCAGACTCAATGAAAAGTGGATGGTCGGGGTCAAGGCGACGGACGGCCATGATGGCCTCCGCAAGGTCCGATCTAGTCATCAAGATTCACCTTGCCTCCCCGGGGGACTCTTACCGGGATGTGAGCTGGCTGGGACCGAATGTCGGGCAGACGGCCGAAGTGCAACTGCTGCAAGCGCGCAAGTTGGTCGACTGCGGGTTGGGACGTGTCTGCAGTAGATCGAAGATGCGCTATGAAGGCTTCAATTGCACACTCCACGCCAGCGATTGAGAAATCACTGCGCTGTTTGGACCAACGACAGATGATCCTTCGCGTCCTCTCGTCATGCGGCGCGCGCGACCAAGGCGCTCGCGCGGTAGCCACTCCGAATGGCACGGTGGCACTTTGAAGTAGCACGATTGAACGAAGATCGCGCCTATTCACGCGCGCAAGAATCCTGGTGCCAATCAGTCCCCATTTATCGTTAAGGGAAGGGGATCGGTAGTCCGCATACAAGTAGGTGACATGGGGCAACTCCCCATTATCCTTGTTGCCTTTTACGGGCAGGCTTACGATTGTCGAAGCCATATCTGCAGCATCCAGGCCACAGGTTTCCGGCGCAAACGCAAACGCTGACTCTTTGCGATTCGTGAGATACGCTAGCGGCGTCATCTGTCCGAGTGCGGAGTGAGGCGTCGCGTTGTAGTTGGCTATGATGACGTCCAGGAGCTCCTCGAGAAGGTGCATCTGGATGGGATGGGCATCCGGAGAGAAGTTGCTGATCCTGATCTTGTTTTCCCCCAGCCGTTTGGCGGGCTCAAAACCGCCGGGGATCTTACGCAGCGCACCACGTTCCAAGCGCGAGAAGAATTGCTCTACAATGGGTCGTGAGCGCGGTGTGTGCGACTTTCCGAAGATCATCACACCTCCCCGAGCCCTGCAGAATGCTGCTTCGAGTGCATGGGCCGAGTGCGCAAGGAAGTTGTCCAGTGCGACAGCGGCCGAGCGCGTGACTATCGGCGTTGCTGCCTGATAGACGGGCATTCCAGCGCCAGGTGCGTAGAAGAGGTCCGGGATCGTCAGGTCCCTGGGAGCCCAGGGTTCCATTGACTTGGACAAGCAGAGCGCTACATCAAGATTGTCATAGCTCTGGCCGACACAGAGAAGCCATCCCGTTACCGCCCTGGATTCAGTCTCTATTTCGATGAGAAGCCATAGCCGTGACACTTTGCGCGTAACACGCGCGCCATTGGGCATATCGATGGAGATCTTGCATTCAACATCGATTTGGTGCGCGTCAAACTCCGTTCTGGCGAACAGGCCCATCCGTACTGCTTGCTCCAAAGCGACAGGAGCGTTCGATGCCGATTGAGGTTCATAAAGGTCCACGTCGGCTACTGCCGACTGCCGCCGCTTGAGCAAAGCAAGCAGCGAGCGCTTCCCCTTGCCAGGATCGTTCAGGGGGAATTTGTCCTCCAGGTTGTGCTGCTTCAGCTCCGCAAGGACTCGTTGGTGCAATTTTACGAACGCGCTTGGAGGGCGGCCCGGCGGCAGATGGGTTGCAAAGCCATCGATCAAGGCTTTAACACTCGGCACAGCTTCGGAGACTTTGTGCCACGCAAATCTTCCTGGAACCAGCGGCAATTCCGCGGGTTCGAAGGAAAGCTCAGTCGAGTAACTGCCCCATGGAATGCATACGCGAAATCCGTGCGGCATGCCATCGTGGGCTATCGTGGGCGCTTTCATTGCCATGCGCTTCAGGCGTTTGTGGCAGATTCCATATCTCCGGGATATAGCGGTGATGGTGGAACGGCCCAGAAGCAAGGCGGTGAGTGCTTCCTTAGCCACGCGGAACTTGGAGAGATGATCTGGTGCAATATCAACCGGATGTGGGGAGTACCACTCGTCGAGTGTCGCCTGATCATAGATTTCGTACCTAGCCATGACGCACCTCCACGAGGGCATCCGGATCCCCTGGGCGATAGTCCACGAGTTGTACGCGGCCGGTGTAGACGAGGCTTGCCACTGCGCAAGCCACTGCGAACCGGGCCTGGCCCGTCTGCAGTTGTAATGCGCTCATGGTGAGGCGCTCAACGTTCTGGAGCATGTCCTCAATCCTCACTTCCAACTGCCTGGCCCCCGCGATCTTTGCATTGGCCCAGACAAGCGGAAGTAGTTCGTAGGCAACAGCGACCTCGCTGGCGCGAGATGCCAGAGAGTTTTCGTGGACAAGTCGCAATACGAGCCCTTGATTCAAGGCCATGTGGATGAGCTCGTCATCTGCGGGAAGCTTGACTAAGCCAACGCTCAGTGAAGCCACCCGTTTTGTAGGGATTACAAACTGGTAGTGCTGGGTGCCATCCCTCCGCCCGACCCAGAAGCTCAACTCAAGGTCGCGCTTCTCGCCTACCGTGATTCGACGCGGCCTCTCAACATACATCTCCACCTGGGGGTCAAATTCGAGCATCAGCGCCTGGCAAAAGTTGACCAGGTCGGCCACCGTTACGGTCCGCCCATTCTTCGGGGACTGAAATACAAAGATTTCGCGGCGGTCGCGCTTGCCGCGTGCTAGCTCGAGAGGGGAATGGGGCAGATGCCCCTCACGGCGGTCTTCGTCCGTCGGTTTGGCGGTCGCGCTTTTTCCTGCGGTCATCATCCTGCTCCTCAGCCGTCGGCTTGCGAACGTCTGCCCGGTCTCGAGATTGGAACAAGGTGCCCATTCAGGTTCGCCTCCGCCATATGAGATGGGGAGGAAATGGGCGCACCCCTCCGCGCGAACGGGAAGTCGCTTGACTTTGTCAAGGAAAAGGGTGAGCCTCAGGGTACAGGCTGAGTTTCACCACCATCTGCTCCAACAGATGTCACTTGCCCCCGCGCCAACGGGGGCAAGTCATTTCCAGGGTTCGGAGATGTTAGTTTCCGGCTCTTGGTACTCTCCTCGGCGCTCGGCGAGCGCATCTTCGGGGACGTCTTGAGTCTGTTCTTGAAACGCTACAAGCCCGGCCCCTTGAGTTTGGGTTGTGGGGCGTCATTCCTGGTTGGGCTTCAGAGCAGCCGCTTCATCTTGCGGGGTGCCAGATACTGCCGGCGGACTGATTGCGGCCCTCAGCCCAACCATCCAGTCGGCGATGTCCATCGCAAAGGCAAATTTGCCGCGGCGGCCGGGCACTTTGAATATCTTCACGGGCAAGGTTCCGCGTGCCTCTGCTTGGCGGAGCGCGTGGCTGGAGCGATAGCCAAGAGCTCGCGGCAAGTTTTCATAGCCGATGAGAGGCCCGAAATGAAAGGTCAATTCTCTTTCGATCTCACGGCGTTCCGGGGCCAGGATTGATTCGTTGGTCCGCTCCGTCATGGCGTGGTCACACCCCGTCGCTTGTGTCCTCCTGATTCTGCCCCTCTAATACGGATGGTGGAAGGAGTAACAAACTCGCGTTTCGTTACCCATCAAAGGTGAATGGGGAGGGGCACGGCCATGGCGCTCAAAGAGATACCCTTTTACGGCGAGGCGCGACTTGCCCGCATGCGTGCAAGCACGAGCATACTTCCCGCCAACCGAGCCGTGCCGTACTGCCTGCGATCACTCAGTGTCGGATTGTGGTTTGAATGCTTGCGAAGCCGAATGGGCCTATCCAGCGCATACGCGCTCGGACAGTCGATATCCCCGGAGCGTCCCGGCTGCCACTCCAATGTGTGGGTGAAATATGCCCATGCGGAACACGTCCCGTCCCAGGCGACGCAGGCAGCAGCCGAGGCGCGCTATCCCGGCTCCCGCATGGTTCTATGTTCACCGGTCTGGGCCGCTCTGAATGTCCACGAGGCACTTGGCGGTTGTGGAGAATCAATACTCATGTCGCTCAGTGCACCTGTGCAACTGGAAGTGTTCAGCGGAGCGAGCTTGCGAGCCGGCATGTTTGTCCGCCGAGACCGTCGGTTACGAGAGATCACCGAGGGCTTGTGCGGGCTGGGCACTCTGGATAGCCTGGCGGCACTAGTGGTGATGTTGAGGGTCGCCCATGAGCAGGGCAGACGGCATGACTGCTTTGCCTTGGGGCGTGCACTGCACGATTGCCTGCTACTGGTGGGGCAGGATAGTCCCATCCAGCTTATTGCCGAAGAGCTGTTCTGGTACTTCAGCCATTTCGTGCTTCCTTTCACAGGGTGCCGGGGTGTTCGGATTGCATCGTCGCGACGCCGCTTGCTCCTGCAGCATGAGGTTCTCTCCCGCCTCGTACTTGAGCTTGAAGACAGCGGGTTCGACTATCTCCCAGGCATGCGTCACCCGCTCTTGCGGGTAGTCCGCAATCAGCAGCATGCTCCGTCTTCGCGCTTCTTCTCGCCCGGCGTCGGACCCTGCAGCGCAACATCGCGGCAGATGGCGCGGTAGCGCTATCAATACAGAGTCTTGTTGAGACGAGGAGGCATCCAGGATGGTGAGCGCAGAGACTAAAGGCTCGACCGATTACGAAATGAGCCGCTTGTGGTGGGCGGCACGGCTGTCGCAGTCGAGTAGAGGCTCAAGATGATTGCCTATCTTGGTTGGGGGTCGCTGGTATGGCAACCCGACGGTCTACCGGTTCGTGGACAGTGGCTGGCAGACGGGCCAACGGTTTGCGTAGAGTTTTTAAGGCAATCCGGCAATGGACGGCTTACGTTGGTCATGCATGCGGCCGCGTCTGCTGTCACCTCCTTCTGGGTTGAGGCTGGTACCGACGACGAGGGCGACGCCAAGCGAGCCTTGCGTGAGCGGGAAGCCATTCCCTCAAAGAACATGGAGCGACACTTGGGGGTCTGGACACATGGCTGTCCAGCACCGGCGAGTATTCCTGGGCTCGCTGACTGGGCCGCTGCTCGCGGGATTACCACTGTGCTATGGACGGCGCTGCCACCGAAGTTCAACGGGGAAGATCAACGCGTCCCATCAGTGGAAGAAGCAGTTGCCTACCTCGCAAGCCTCTCAGGGCAAACTGCGACGCTCGCAGAAGAGTACGTCCGGCGAGCCCCGCCCCAGATTGACACCGTCTATCGTCGTGAGTTTGCTGCACGTCTAGGCTGGCATCCCCTTCCGAAAGGGAGCTAACTGCGACGTGCGTGTGATAGCCGATGGCCAAACTCCGGCAATGGCCAGCACCGTTTCTCACCTTGGGCCGACTTGGGCCGGAAGGCCCGGCCCTGTCAGCGCTGCCCGGGGCTCCGGCTCAACAACTGGATGAGCAGAAGCCACTTGTGTGTCACTTTGCCGGCGGAGGCAGCACAACGATGAGTGCCATCCATGGGGCGATTGCCAGAACAGTGGCAATGTACGCGTACTTCAAACAGCTGAATTTTGACGAGAGAATCTTGGAATTGCGCCAACATTGACCCAGGAGGTCTTCCTCGAACTCCATCAGCGTACGCTCCGCGCACTTCTGCAAGAACTCGTGCTCGGCCATGCTCGACACCCGTTCAAAGAAGATGAGCGAATTTGACCCGCCTCGCAGTTCCGGAAAATATCCGTACCACAGGTGCCAGAAGCTAACAGTAAGCGGTGTAAGGAACAAAACGCCCGCAACCGAGATCAGGGCCGTTAGTTCATCAAGTTTCGGCAGCCGCGTCGCGATCATGGCAAGCATGCCCAGGTTGATACCCAGGCCGACCGAGAGTTTTGTGTCTACACGGGAGAAGAAGCCCAAGACCAAATTCAGCTGCTGCCAAGCGGCACTAACGCGGTCGCTTTGATTTGGCGGGTGGCCGCCAGAATTTTGAGGTTCTTGCACGGGGTGAGTTCTCTGTCTTGAGGGATACGGTTTGTGTTCGTTTGATGGCAGATCGAAGACCGCAGATGTCCAGCGTTCCGCAGCAGCGCGCTCCTGCAGCCGCACAATCCTCAAGGAAAGCTGTGTCGGCCAGCGCACATCGGTGCTGTTCCAAGATGAAAGTGACCAGGGCCGCAGCGTGGTCGCCACATGCAGTGATCGCACCGTCAGGATCGCGGCCACATGGGCAGACTGGGGGTCTCCCGACCAAGGTTTCAGTGCGCGTCGACACCCGAGCAAGGAGTAGTTTGCCGTGCCAGAGCTCGAGCCTCCGCTTCTGAGGGCGCGAATCCTTGCGGACCATGAACTGCCCCGCGAGCACATCTGCCTTGAATGCCGGACCCAGTCGTTCGGCTGCCTGCTCAGCATTGGCCTGATGCTGCGCAGCACGACCGTGCGCGCGGCCGTTCTCCGCTCCAGGAAAGACCCGGCGGGCGTTCGCGCCGATCTGGTAGGTCAGGTACTGGTAGACCGTGGCCCACCAATGCCTCGCTGCTGCTTCGTCTTGGATCCGGCTCGGATTGTCTTCTCCCCAGCCGAGGCAGAAGCTACGGTCACCGTTGATATGCCGATCGGGACAGAACCCCGGCAGCATGCCGGGGTCGGCGATCTCGCGCACTGAGACGTGCTCGCCTGCAACGGAGACGAGCAATCTAAATGCGTACTCGGCTCCGCCGGCCCGAACCACTGTGATCCCAACCAGCCCCCCGACAGGGTCTACGATCAACGTGGCACCGTAGTCCGGTGCCACGCGCTGCAGCAGCTCCAAAGGCCTTGGCGTCACGTCGCGGCCACATGAGGACGGATCGGCTGCGCGAGCGCAGGAGCCACTGCGGGTGCCACTTCAGCGTAGTGTGCCTCCAGTGTTGCCTTCGCCACGCGGTCCCCGGATGCGGCGAGTTCCTCCACCGCTGCGGCATAGTCTAGGTTCGCCGCCTTTCGCTTGTCGGTAAAGACGGTCCGTATCGCGGCGCTGGCGGCCTTGTAGGCATTTTCACCAATGGCCGTCTCCACACCGTCGCAGAGTCGTTGTTGGGCTTCAGATTCCAACACCGCTCGCCCCGTGGCACACCGCAGAAGGCTCCCCTTCATGCCCAGGCGGGAAATGGCAAGGGGGCCAAGTTCGAAGCCAATGGCCAATCCCAGCTCTGCCACTTCCGCGCCTTCGGCGCTCAGTTGCTCCAGGGCAGTGGAGAAACTGCTGCGCAATGCACCCGCGCACTGGGCAGCGGTGCTGACCGTGTCCTGCGCATCTGTCGTCTGTGACGTGCCCTCCAGCAGCACCCCATGAAGGCAGTCGCCAATAAAACGGACACGACGCCCTCCAAAATCCTCGTGTACGACCGCATCCAGCTCAGAGCGCAATACGTGCAGTGTTCGAACCAGATGTTCGGGATCCTCCTCTAAGTGCTTGTCCACGAAGTCGGTGAATCCGTCAATGTCGGCATAGATCGAAACGCCATCAAATCGCCTTGAGTTCGCCGCGCTGAGCAGGGAGAAGTCCAGATCAGAAAGCGGAGGCGTCGGTCGACTGAACTTGAATTCGCCGATAGGGAGCTCGGCCTGTTCATCTTTCCAGAGTTCGATGATGCGCGACTTGGAAATGCCGAGTGCAGCGGCCTCGACGCATGCGGAAATCTGAGCATCGGTCAGCGAAGTGGTGCGGTCCTTGTTGCCGGTCAAGGTAGGCAGTTCAAGCACGGCACGTGCGCCGTGCGTCAGGTAGATGCCTTCAGCCCCTCCATGCCCGGCACACTTGGCCGCCTGATTGGCTGGGGAGCCTAAGAAAAGAGGTTCTCGGCTGGCGCGACGACCATTGTTGACGGCCAACGCCATCCCGCTGTCAATGCCGACACGAACCTGGGCATTGGGGATGTGCGCGTCCGAGTCGCCCGTTTCAGCCAGCACATCGATGGCGAGCTGGGCGATCGCAACCGCGCGCTCGATCCGGGCGCGTTCGTTGGCATCGCCGTACGGCTTGGTCACAACCGCATGCAGCCGCTGGTTGTGAAAGTCCACACGGATGGCATCACTTTCAACGAGGATGCGATGGACGGCGCGGTAGTGCTGATTCAGGAATCGAAGGGCCCGCTTGTGGCAGGTTTCGCCTTCGATGTCAGTGCAGCTAAGCATGTCCGCCAGATTGACGATGTCGATGTAGACATGCGCCCCTTGGACGCGATAGGCGCGATTGACTGGAATATCCACCAGCGAGGTTTCCCGCTTGTAATCGCGGATGTCCACGTCGCGGACTTCGGCGTAACGGGTGGCAATGCGCTTCTTGGTGCGATCTTTTTTCCAGCTGTGTCCCATCGTGCTACTCCCTGCGCCCAAGAGGAGGCCAGGCCGGGCGGGTCGCGTCGCCTACGGCGTGGCTGGCAGCCGGATTCATTCCAGCTCCTTTGGGCGTATATTGGGACCCAGTTCACACTTTCAAGGGGGCAGTATGGGGACTGGGATCGTCGAGCGCCTCGCGGCGGATGATGGCAGGCGACTGATCGCCGCCTTGGCTGAGTTCCGCCTGCTGGCCGGCTTGGACGCGGCCGCAGCCCAGCTGGCACAGGCCGGGGAATTGCTCGACGTGGGGACAGGGCAGGCCTTTATCACTCAGGGCGCCCCAGAGACCGACGTTTTCTTCATTGTCTCCGGCTCCGTGGACGTGCTGGTCAACGGCAAAGTGGTTAATACCCGAAGGGCTGGGGACCACGTCGGCGAAATGGCAGCCATCGAACCGGCGCAACTGCGGGCGGCAACTGTTACTGCACGCGAGCCGACCGTAGTGCTAAAGGTGCCGGAAATCGATTTCAGCAGGATTGCGGATTCACACCCCGTCATCTGGCGGCGGCTGGCCGCGACCCTTTCGCGCCGTCTAAAAGAGCGCAATCACATGATTACCCAACCTCGCGGACAGGTCCGGGTCTTTGTGATGTCGTCGGTGGAGGCGCTCCCTGTCACGCGGTTGCTGGTACAGCACTTCGAGCACGACCCGTTCCTGACGGTGGTATGGGACCACGGGGTGTTCCGCGCCGCCAACTACACACTTGACGAGCTCGAGCGCCAGCTGGAACAGGCAGACTTTGCCATTGCCGTGGCCCACGCGGATGACATGGTCATCAGCCGCGGTGACGAGTGGCCTGTCATGCGCGACAACGTCGTCTTTGAACTGGGTATGTTCATTGGATTCCTGGGGAGTCGGCGCGCCTTCTTGATGGAGCCGCGCGAAGACAAGCTGAAGCTTCCCAGTGATCTCACGGGGCTCACGACCGTCCCCTACCGATACACCCCTGGCCCGGACGCCCGGGCTTTGATTGCACCGGCATGCGAACAAATTCGCTCCCGCATTCTCGAAGCTGGGCCGAGGGACTGACGGTGGCACTGCTGGAAGAGATGACGGCCGCCGTGCAGGCGATAGCACAAACCCGATGGTCTACACGGAGAGGTCAAGTTGTACCCGATCCAGAAGATCTGCGATTGGGCAATGACGCAGTGGAGTTTGATCGTGCCACTGTTTTGTACGCGGACCTGAACGGCTCAACGAATATGGTCGACACCGAAGCCTGGCAGTTGAGTGCAGAGATCTACAAAGCGTTCCTGCACTGTGCAGCGACGATCATCAGGAAAGAGGGCGGCAAGATCACCTCCTACGACGGAGATCGTGTCATGGGCATCTGGGTGGGTGACCGGCAAGCCACGCCGGCGGCTAAGGCCGGGTTGAAAATCAACTATGCGGTCAAGATGATCGTCATGCCAGCGTTGAAACAGCAGTACCCCGACTGGACAGGTACCGTGAGGCATGTCGTCGGAATCGACAGCAGCCCAATCCGAGCTGCTCGCACGGGTATTCGAGGCGGCAACGACATCGTCAGGGTTGGACGCGCGGCCAATCATGCGGCCAAGCTCACGGACCTGGACCTTGCCCCGTCAACCTGGATTACCGATGAGGTGTTCTGATCTGGCCCCCTGAAAACGGACGCCATGAAGCCGTTTCAGGCGGCAGCCCGGAGCTGCCGGGCGTAGTTGTTAGGCGAGTGGTAGCCCAGCGCCGAGTGTAGCCGGGCTGGATTGTAGAAGCCGTGGATGTAAGCAG
>NZ_JCAFSH010000003.1:0-376808 GCF_059369035.1 Stenotrophomonas sp. YJH_SMC_130 | reverse complement strand
TCGGCCGTTGACCTGCGCAAGATGCAGGAGCGTGCCGAGGTGATGCAGCTGGGTGGGCAGCTGCTGTTCAAGGGCGTGGGTGACCTGGGCGGCTACCTGAGCCAGAAGGCGGAGACCGAAGAAGGCAAGGCGTTCTGGGCCGACGGCGGCAACGGCCGCGCGCTGCTGCACGGCATGGCCGGTGCAGCGATGGCCGCATTGGGTGGTGCGGATGCGCTGAACGGCGCGGTGAGTGCTGCTGGTGCGGAGAAGGCCAAGATCGCGATCTCGGAATTCCTCGAGAGCAACAAGGGCAACCTGAGCTGGGAGGACTACCAGTCGCTGATGGAAGTTGGCAGCGCGATGGTGGGCGGGGCTCTGGGTGGAAGCACGGGCGCCAACATTGCCGTGACCGGGGATCGGTTCAATCGGCAGCTGCATCCGGATGAGGTGAAGTGGATCAACATGAATGCTGCCGCGTTCGCCGCCCAGGAAGGTATCAGCGAAGCAGAGGCGGTACGCAGGCTGACCACGGAAGGTGCCGCGCGTGTTGATGCAAAGGTCAACCGGTTGGTGGGCAACGAGAACGTTGATCTCGAAGCAACCGCGTTCCTGAGCAAGATGGGTGGGACGTACGGGTTCACCGCGACGGAGGCTGAGTACAACAACTTCAATCTCTATGGCAACGAGCTTCTCAACAACGATGCGCTGTACGGGCAGGTCATCGGATCCCTGCAGTCCTCCGGCGTATCCAAGGATGCCCTGCAGCTCAAATTCTATGATCTGAACAACCTCCGCGGAACGAAGATCCGGGGTGGTGACGGCTGGACGATGATGGGGACCTTCAGTGGCGACATTGGCGCCGCTGGTAGCGTGATCGCCAGCGTAGCCAAGGGCGACGGCAACGGTGCTGCCATCGGCGCAGCGACGTTCCTGATCCCGGTGCGGTTGCCCGGGGCGAAGATCGTTGGTGAAGTGGGTGCGGAGATCGCCGGGGCCGCGACCAAGCAGGGTGTGCTCAAATCTGAGGAGATCCTGAAGTCGGTACAGAATGCGGCTAGCGAAGCTGCCAAAGAAGGGCATGTAGCATTCGCTAATGATGTCGTAAATCTGCCGCTCTCCAACATCGGTCGAATTGATCACTCTGCCAGGCATTTGATTGAAGCTGGAATAATTACGGAGAATTCTGGGTCAAAAGCCGCTCGGCAGGCATTTCAGGATATTGGGCGGGCTATTCTTACAAAACCAATAAAAACTTTTGATCACGTAATGGTTCAAGGCGGGCAGCCGGTTAAAGGCTTTTATGGGAAAATTAACGGAGAGGACGTTGTTATCTTTGTGGCGAAGGAGCCTCGCGGCAAGATAGCGGCTGGAGATATTGTTACAGTGATCAAGCCATCCCCGCAGCAGATCAAGAATTTCGGACTATGATAACGAAAGGCAGCCTCGGAATATATTGGGCCATTCCAGACCAGTCTGGTCGTTTTGTTTATCAGGAGGAGGTATGCGGAATTATTTTCTACGGGTATTGGAGTTGTGGTTCGATTGGCGAATTTGGCAAGAATAGTGCCTCGTTTGAGGACATATGGAGTGGTCGCGTCGATGTGAGATTCAGGGAGTGGGAGGGGCAAGGTATGAGCAATTTGTCCGCCGAAGTTAAGATAAATTCCTGGCCTGATGAGGACGAGTGGTTGATATGCATTAGGCGATCACTGGAATGGTTTGTTGAGGGGGGCGCAATCATTTCCTGGTGTGGATCGGAACTGAGTAGCCCCTCCTTGGATGTGTTCTCATCAGTGGATAGCTCTGGTTCGGTATATGCCGCATATAGTGAACGTATCGGCTTTGTTTGTGGTTCGGGATTGAATTGTGAGTATCAGGATGTAAGTCCTTCGGAACTTGAACGTTTTAATAGGCTTGTTCTGGGGGCGGTGTAGATCTACTCATATTCTTGCATTTAGGGCTGCGCAAGTAGTTTCATCCGGGGCGATCGAGGACTCTTTTTATCTTTTGCTCGCATCATTTGCATCTAGAGATGGAATTGTGCGGCTTGGGCGTGAATGGCTGAGCGCGCAGGCGTCAATATGAAGGGAGATCGGTGATGTAGAGATCTCCGAGATCTGTGCTGGTGCGAGTGTGATATTTGTTTCGGGCCGATGATCTGGACTCTGCGCTTCGCCAAGACATTCCGCAGCACTGGATTTTTGATGACGTTGGAGATGCATTGAGGGCGAGCAAAGTATCTGATTCAGATCAGATGTACGCCCTGCTTGAGGCGCTTTATGGGTTGGCTGCTGATTATTGTTTGGCTTGGTATATTGCTGGACCGCTGTTTGAAATCAATATTGATCTTGAGCCTTGCTTTCACTTTTGGAGTGCTGGTGGGTGCTGTGCGCTCACGCGTAATGAGTTTATGGTCTCCAGCCGGACGGCACCTCTCAACTAGAGTGTGTTACGAACCTTGCCATGATCCCGCTGCCGTAAAGGGATGGTCGCATTTCCCCTTTCGCGAGGTCGTACGGGATGGTTCAGAGGCGGGAGTCCGCGTTGTCTTTGCTATCTATGGCTAAAATTCAGAGGCCATGGTTATATTTGAGCCTGATTTGAAGTGTCGATGATGGGCTTTGCGTAAAACGTAGCTGCGATCCTTCAGTTTTTCTGCCAGTGATCTGGACTATGCACTTCGCCATGGCATTCCGCAGAATTGGACTTTTGACGAGGCGGGAGATGCATTGAGAGCGAGAATGATGTCTGAATTAGATCAGATGTGCGCCTTCGAGGTAGTTTATATGCCTGTGGAAACAAATGATGTCGTGCGCCTGCTAGAAGACATTCCTTCGGAGGAGATTTGTCGTGGCAGTACCGGGGTAGTGGTTGCCCTCTTCTCCGAGCCAGAGGAGGCCTATGAGGTTGAGTTTTGCGACGAGCATGGCGCCTCAACTGTACAGGTTGCACTGCGGCCATCGCAGTTTGAGATCGTGATGTAGTAGCTCGTCGATGTCGCCTTAGCGGCCAATGTCGCCGCTGGCGTGGGCGACGCCATGCAGCAGGGGCTTCCGACGCCACCGACGGCGTGAGCCTGCACATCGGCATCGGTTCCTCCAGCTCCAGTGCCAGCCAGACCAGCGACGACCAGTTGGCGGTGGACCGCACCATCCGCAGCCAGGGCTACTTCAGCATCGTCGCCACTGCCGGTGACCTGAACAGCGCGCTGTCGGCCGTTGACCTGCGCAAGATGCAGGAGCGTGCCGAGGTGATGCAGCTGGGTGGGCAGCTGCTGTTCAAGGGCGTGGGTGACCTGGGCGGCTACCTGAGCCAGAAGGCGGAGACCGAGGAAGGCAAGGCGTTCTGGGCCGACGGCGGCAATGGCCGCGCGCTGCTGCACGGCATGGCCGGTGCAGCGATGGCCGCATTGGGTGGTGCGGATGCGCTGAAGGGCGCGGTGAGTGCTGCCGGTGCGGAGAAGGCCAAGATCGCGATCTCGGAATTCCTCGAGAGCAACAAGGGCAACCTGAGCTGCAGGCGCTGTCAGCCCCGCTTTCCCGCGAACCGTGCCTCGATCTCCTCCAGTGACTTGCCCTTGGTCTCCGGCAGCCAGAACGCGGCTACCAAGAAGAACACGAAGGTGCACGCCGCCCAGAACACGAACATGCTGGCGTAGCCGTAGTGGCCCACCGCGGGCAGGAAGATGGCGGCGATGGTGGTGGACACGAACTGGTTGATCAGCAGTGCGATGCTCATGCCGTTGGAGCGGATGCGGTTCGGCATCAGTTCCGACAGCGCCAGCCACACGCACACGCCGGGGCCGACCGCGAAGAACGCGACGAACACCAGGATGCAGGCGGCCACCGCCCAGCCGTGTGCCGGTGGCGGCACCGGGCCGATGCGCGCCTGTTCGATGCGCAGCGGCGCCTGCGCGGCACTGGCCGGGTCGGCGAACGGGTTCAGATGCAACTTGCGGAAGAATGCGCCGATCACGCTGTCTGGCTGTACGGTGCCGGTGCGGTCGATACGCAGTTCGCGATCAATCAGGTTGTCGCTACGCACGGCGCGCACGTTGGTGAAATCACCGTAGGCATAGGAGACGGTCAGCTGCATCGGCCGCCCTTCGCGGTCGATCCCCGCGCCCAGGCGCTGCCACTGCGCATCATCCAGCACCAGCTGCAGGCCGTCGCAGTTGACCGCCGCCTGCAGCTGCGGCTGCACATCAGCGCGACCGCGCTCGGCCTGGAAGAACAGCGTGGCCGCGGCCAGCAGCGCCACGCAGATGCCACCACTGCCGAGCATCAGCAGGAACTTGCGGCCCTTGCGGTCGACCAGCAGCAACGCGACCACGGTCATCACCGCATTCAGCAGCTTGATCGCCACGTCGGCGCCGTTGGCCACTGAACCGGACAGGCCGGCCTGATTGAGGATGTTCACCGCGTACGCCAGCACCGAGTTGATGCCGGTGGCCTGGGTGCAGGCCAGCACGACGCAGGCGAGCAGGAACGGCACCACGTAGCGGCGGCTGAGCAGCGGGTCGCGCTTGCTGTCGCTGCTGCTCGATTCCGGCGCCTGGATCTGCGCAAGGGTGGGCTCCACATCGGCAGCGGGCAGTACGCGATGCAGGCTGCGGCGGGCTTCATCAATGCGGCCCCGGCGTACCAGCCAGCGTGGCGATTCGGACAGCCAGAAGATGCCCGCGCAGAACAGCAGGCCCGGCGCCAGGCAGGTCCAGAAGATGGTGCGCCAGGCGTGGTCCTTCACCGTGAACAGCTCCTGCGCCTGCTGTGCCAGCGGCAGCGAGCGCACGGCTTCGGCGGCGGCATCCACGGCGTGGGCGTGGTACAGGCCGATCAGGGCTGCCAGCACCAGGCCAACGGTCAGCAGCAGCTGGAACATCGCGGCGCCGCGCCCGCGTCGCTCGGGGCTGAGGACTTCGGCCAGGTACAGCGGAATCACTACACCGATCAAACCGCCACTGATGCCCTGCAGCAGGCGGCCCAGCAGCAGCGGCGTGTAACCGGAGGCCAGCGCCATGATCGGAATCGAGGCGGTGAACAGCAGGCCGGCCAGCAGCATCGCGCCGCGGCGGCCGATCAGGTCGGCGATCATGCCGGCGAACAGCGACGACAGCACGCTGCCCAGCAGTACCGCGGCCACCACGAAGCCGAGCTGCTGGCTGCTGAGCTGCCAGGCGTGGCTGGCAGTCGCTTCAAGATAGGGCAGGGCGCCGGCGATGATGCCGATGTCGATGCCGTACAGCAGGCCACCGAGGCCGCCGATGAAGAGCAGGTAGCGTACGGGCCAGCGCGGAGCGGTGCTTGCGGTCATCGGCAGTTCCTGTGGTAGCGCCGGGCCAGGCCCGGCGGCGGTTCGTCGCAGAGTGCATTCTGTAGAGCCGAGCCATGCCCGGCTGCTTTCCGTTCCGATATCGAGGTTCCCCATGCCGCGCTTCGCGCGGTGAGCCGAGCATGGCTCGGCACCACAGGGAGCCCGCGCGGCATCCGGGCCGCATCGCTTGCGTCAGCTCAGATCAATCACGCGCCCGCCAACCACCACCTGCTTCAGGTGCAGTTCGGCGTCCAGTACCACCAGGTCGGCGCGGGCGTCGGGCGCGATGCGGCCGCGATCGCCCAGGCCCAGGTAGTCGGCCGGGAAGGTGGAAACACGTTGCGAGGCGTCGGCCAGCTCCAGGCCCACGCGCACCAGGTTGCGCAGCGCCTGGTCCATGGTCAGCGCGCTGCCGGCCAGTGAACCCGTGGCCAGTCGCACGCAGCCGCCGCACTTGTGCACGCGCTGCTCGCCCAGCGCGTACTCGCCGTCGGGCATGCCGGTGGCGGCCGTCGCGTCGGTCACCGCATACAGGCGCGGGATCGCGCGCGCGGCCAGGCGGATCACGCCGGGATGGATGTGCTGCAGGTCGGGAATGATCTCGGCGTACTGTGCATGCGCCAGTGCTGCCGCCGCGATGCCCGGGTGATAGTGATCGACGCCGGTCATGCCGTTGAACAGATGGGTGAAGCCGGAGGCACCGGCCTGCAGCGCGGCCACGCCTTCCTCGTAGGTGCCGGCGCTGTGGCCGAGCTGCACGCGGATGCCCATTGCCGCCAGCGCGGGTATCAGTGCGGTGTGCTCGCCGATTTCCGGAGCCAGCGTCATCACCCGGATCGGCGCGAGTGCGTGCAGTTGCCGCACCAGCGCCAGCGTCGCCTCGATCGTACGGTTGGGCTGTGCACCCAGGCGCTGCGGGCTGATGAATGGTCCTTCCAGATGCACGCCGACGATGCTGGCGGCGTCGGCATCGGGCGCCGCCATCGCCGCAGCCACGCCCTGCAGCGCGTGCTCGATCTCATCCAGGCCGGCGGTCATGGTGGTCGCCAGCAGTGTGGTGGTACCGAAGCGCAGATGGGTGCGTGCGATGGTGCGCGCCACGTCGCCGCCCTGCATCAGGTCCACCCCGGCCGCACCGTGTACATGCAGGTCGATGAAGCCGGGCAGGATGACCGGCAGCTGCAGGTCGTCAGCACCACTGTGGTCATCCACCTGCAGCTGGCGCACGTGTGAATCGAAGTGGACCTGGCCACGCCGCCAGCCCAGCGGGGTGAGGATGCGGCCGTGCAGGGAACGGGCGTCGGTCATGCGGGAGGCTCGGCGATGATCACTTCGATGCCCAGCCGCTGCAGCCCTTCGCGGGTTGCGTCGTCGATACCGGCATCGGTGATGATGGCGTGGATCTGGTCCAGGCGGGCGATGCGGTGCAGGCTGACGCGGCCGAACTTGGAGGCGTCGGTCAGCACCACGATGCGGCGCGCACGCTCGACCATGCGGTGGTTGAGGCGGGCTTCGGCCTCGTCGTGGGTGGTCAGGCCGAACTGCAGGTCCAGGCCATCCACGCCCAGGAACAGGGTGTCGAAGCTGTACGAGTTGAGGCTGGCCTCGGCCTGGCTGCCCTGCAGCGACAGCGACTGCTGGCGCAGCAGGCCACCGGTCAGCAGCACGGTGATGCCCGCGGCATTGGCCAGTTCCCAGGCGATGTTCAGGCCATTGGTCATCACCGTCACGTCGCGATGCGCGCGCAGGTGGCGGGCCAGCGTCATCGTGGTCGAACCGGAATCGATGATGATGTTGTCGCCCGGCTGCACCAGGCGCGCAGCGCGCGCACCGATCGATTCCTTCAACGGCAGGTTCAGCGCGTCCTTCTCATGGATGTCCTGTTCCTGCGGCGGCGTGCGCACCAGGGTGGCGCCGCCGTGGGTGCGGTTGGCCAGCCCCTGCGACTCGAAGTGGGTCAGGTCGGCACGGATGGTCACCGCCGACACGCCGAAACGCTCGACCAGATCGGCCACCTGCACCGAGCCGTGCTCGATCAGCAGCTGCAGGATCTGTTGCCGGCGGGAGCGGGTGTTGCGCATGGCCATTCTCGGTTTCGCGGGGAAAGGTAGAGATTAGCCGTTCGCAGCAACTGCGGCAGCCGAACCTGCGTTCTGCGTGCGGGTTCCGGCCTGGTTGGCGCTGCAGGCGCGCGCGTACTCGCCCAGGCACAGGCCGATGCGGTGCTGCACCAGCGCGGTGGGGGTGTTGGCCAGCGTGCCCTCACGCACGGCGCGGTACTGCTCCGGCAGGTACTGGCTGAGCAGCACCAGTGGCGGCGCGTTCTGTTCCAGGTTGGCGAACAGGGTCTGCACCGCCTGCACCAGCGCGGGCTCGCCCCAGTAGTAACGGCAGCGGTCGCTGAAGGAGTAACTGCGCAGCAGGCGCAGCGCGGCGTCATCGCCCTGGTAGTAGGACTGCCAGTACTTCGGCTGCGCCACCATCACCTCGTCCAGCACCTGCGGCAGGCGCGAGCACTGTGCCGCCGGCAGCAGTTCGGCCTCGATCGCGGCCAGCGCGAACAGCGCTTCGCGGTAGGCGAAGGTGGCCGCGGGCCCGACCTTGAGGATGGCGAAGTGGTCGCGCACCAGCGCGTGCAGGCCGCTCTCGCGCTGGTAGTCGGTGGAGTGCGCTTCGAACACGATGCGTGGCTGCTGTTCGAGGAAATCGGCCAGCGTACTGGCAGCGGAGGCGTCGTACTCGTGCACGCTGCTGTGGTCGAAGTCCACGCCCGGCTGCACCACCATCGCGATCACACGCTGCCACGCATCGCGCAACTGCGAGGTATCGAAGGCCTGCCGGTGGATGGCCAGGGTCTGCGCGGCGGCGGCCGGCGTGGTCACCTGCAGGCCCTCGGCCAGCGAGGCTTCGCCTCCGGGAATCGGCACTTCGGTACCGATCACGTAGACCGGCGGCGGCAGGCCATGTTCGGCGGCGGTGCGCTCGGCGATTTCGGCCAGCTCGGCCGAGCGCGCGGCGACGATGGCATCGGGCAGCGGCACCGGATCATCGGCGCAGGACATGCTGCAATCCAGATGGATCTTGTGGAAACCGGCGGCGACGTAGGCCTCGATCAGCACGCGCGCGTGGGTCATCGCTTCGGCCGCCGGGCGCTTCTGCCAGGCATTCGGGCCGAGGTGGTCGCCGCCCAGCATCAGCCGCTCGCGCGGGAAGCCTTCTTCATCGGCCAGCGTGCCCACGTAGTCGCGGTACTGCGGCGGGGTCATGCCGGTGTAGCCGCCGAACTGGTCGACCTGGTTGGAGGTGGCCTCGATCAGCAGCACGGTGCCATGCGCCAGGGCGACGTGCATGGCCGCGCGCAGCACCTGCTCGTTGCTGCAGCAGACGCTGTACAGGCCGACGTTGGCGCCGGCGCGGTGGGAAGCAAGCAGGGTCTGCAACGGGGACATGGTCAGGCTCCGGAGATCAGGAAAACGAGGGTTGGCAGGCGAGCAGGGCAGCGCCACGTGCGCCACCGGCATCGCCGAACCGTGGCGGCACGATCGGCGGGACCTGCACGCCATTGAACAGATGGGTGGCGATGGCGGCCGGCAGCTGCTGGTACAGCGGCGCGTACTGCGAGAGTCCGCCGCCGAGCACGATCACGTGCGGGTCCAGCGCCAGCACCAGCGCGGCCAGGCTGTGGCCGAGCAGATCACGATGGATGTCCAGCGCCTTGCGCGCGCGGGCATCGCCGGCTTCGGCCAGCGTGATCACCGCACTGGCATCGACGGCGCTGCCTCCGAGGTGGCGTTCGATCATGGCCAATCCGCTGCCGGACACATAGCGCTCCACGCAGCCCTGCAGGCCGCAGCCGCAGTCCAGCAGCGGCAGGCCATGGCGCTGCAGCAGATGGCCGGGCACGCTACAGTGGCCCCATTCGCCGGCCAGACCGTTGAAGCCGGACAGCAGCCGGCCCTGCAGACAGAAGCCACCGCCGGCACCGGTGCCGAGGATGGCGCCGAACATGCTGGGGTAGCCGTCGGCGGCGCCGCCGTGCGCTTCCGACAGGGCAAAGCACTGCAGATCGTTGCCGAAGTGCAGCGGGCGCTGCAGGCGTGCCTGCAGATCCTGCGCCACGCATTGGCCGGTCAGTGCAGGCACGTTCGCGCTGAGCTGGCGGCCGCTGCGGCGGTCACGCACGCCGGGCAGGGCAATGCCGATGGCCGCATCATTCCGGCCCAGCGCGGCGTCGGCCTCGGCCACCAGCGTCACCACGGCCTGCAGGAAACCATCGTAGTCGCCCTGCGGCGTGGCCACGCGGCGGCGCCAGGTGACCTGCATCGCCGCATCGCACGCCACCAGCTCGATCTTGGTGCCGCCGATGTCGATGCCATAGCAGGCGTGGGCGATCAGCTCAGCCATGGTGGATGGTGACGCCCTTGACGACGCGGTTGACGGTGCCGTCCGGGAACGGGTTGTCCGGGGTCAGTCCCAGCGCGGCCGAGCGCTGCAGCGCGAACAGCTGCGCGAAGCCCAGCCACACCGGTGCCAGCCACGGATCGTCCAGCGCCGGTACGGTGAGGGTGTAATCGTCATCGGCGCCGATATCCGAATGCGGACCGATCGCCAGCACCTGCCCGGCCACGCCATCGCGGCGCAGTTCTTCCAGCAGGTCCTGCTCGTAGCGGCGCGCGAGCGGCTGCACGCTGCGCAGCACCACCACTAGGGTGTTGCCATCCAGCGTCGACTTGGGGCCGTGACGGAAGCCCAGCGGCGTGTTGGCCAGCGCCAGAACGCGGCCAGCGGTCAGCTCCAGCACCTTCAGTGCACACTCGCGGGCCAGCGCTTCCAGCGGCCCGCTGCCAAGGTAGATCACGCGGTTGAACGGGCGCTGCGCAAGCGTTGCCACTGGTGCGTCCCACTGCGCCTGGCCTTCGCGGGCCAGCGCGGCGATCTGCTTCAGGCGCGCCACGCGCGCATCCCACGGCGAGCGATCGAACACCGTCAGTGCCGCCAGCAGCATGCAGGTCAGGCTGCTGGTCATGGCGAAGGCACGATCGCAGCTTGCCGAGGGCATCAGCAGGGTGCAGGTATCGGCACGGCCGGCGCCACGGCGGGCCAGTTCGCCATCGGCGTTGCAGGTGATATCGAGGAAGTGCGCGTCGTCCACGTCGCTGCGCACGCGGTCCACCGCGGCCACGCTTTCCGGACTGGAACCACTGCGGCCAAACGAGACCAGCAGGGTGGGGCGGTCGCGCTGCAGGTACAGCGCCGGATGGGTCAGCAGGCTGGTGGTGTGCACCACGCGCACCTCGGCCGGCCACTGCGCGTTGATCGCATCGGCCACCATCTCGGCGATGAAGCCGGAGCTGCCGGCGCCGGTGAACAGCACGCGCTGGTTGGGATCGTTGAGGCTGTCGCCGAGGAAGGCCTGCAGGCGGTCGCGGGCACGCGACAGGTCCTGTGCAAGGGCTTCCCACAGCGCAGGCTGCTGGGCGATTTCGGTAGCGGTATCGGCTCCGCCAAGGCGCTGCCAGGCGGACACATCGGAAAGCAGGGTGACGTCCATTCGGAGGTTCCAGTTGGGCCAGCGCACCATCTGCGTTTTCTTTCGAAATGTCAAATAGCGAAAGTAAAAAGAAAGAAAATGGCGTGGTGGCTTTTCCCGCCAGGGAGTGCTCGGGGAAACGAAAGAACGGGCCGGATGCCGTATCGCACAATGCTTAACAGGCACCTGCAAGCGCTTACACAAAGTATTGCGACGCAACAACTTTCGTTTCAATGGAATATATCTTCCTTTTTCCTTTCAATTTGTTGACATCTTTCGAATCGCTGCCCTAGAGTCGGCCCAGTCGCTTTCGAAACGCCCGGTGAACGGGTTGGGAGTCCGCGTGGAAAACTGCGTTCGTCGCTCGCCGCTGATGCTGGCCCTGATGCCGGCCTTGATGCTGGCGTCCATGACGGCCCGGGCCGAGCCGGTCGGCAACCTGCGGTCGGTCAGCGCCAGCGCCAGCCGCGATGGCGTGCAGGGCTGGGACCTGCAGACCGACAAGGGAGCGCGCATCCGCATTGAACTGCCGGCGACCGACATCATCCGCGTGCAGGCCGGCCGCAACGGCACGTTGACCGGGGCCGGCGACAAGGCCGCACCGATCGTGCTGCCGCAGCCCAAGGCGAACGTGCAGGCGCAGCTGGAAGAAGACGCGCAGGAAATCCGCGTGCGTACCGACGCACTGGTCCTGCATGTGCAGCGGCAGCCGCTGCGCCTGCGCCTGGAACGTCTGGACAACGGCCAACCCACCGCGCTGTGGCAGGAACTGCAGCCGCTGGACCTGGAGGCCACGCAGAGCGTGCAGGTGCTGTCCTCGCAGGCCGATGAGGGCTACTTCGGGGGCGGCCAGCAGAACGGCCGTTACCAGTTCAAGGGCCGCGAGCTGGAAGTGTCCTATTCCGGCGGCTGGGAAGAGGGCGACCGCCCCAGCCCTGCACCGATGCTGCTGAGCAGCCGTGGCTGGGGCATGCTGCGCAATACCTGGAGCGATGGCAGCTACGACCTGCGCCAGCCCGATCAGGCCACGCTGCTGCATCGCGAAGACCGTTTCGACGCGTACTACTTCGTCGGCGCCGACCTGCCCAAGCTGATCGAGCGCTACACTCAGCTGACCGGCCGCCCGAACATGGTGGCGCGCTGGGCGCTGTCCTATGGCGATGCCGACTGCTACAACGACGGCGACAACAGCAGGAAGCCCGGCACCGTGCCCGAGGGCTGGAGCGACGGCCCGACCGGCACCACGCCGGATGTGATCGACAGCGTGGCCAAGCAGTACCGCGAGCACGACATGCCCGGTGGCTGGATTCTGCCCAACGACGGCTACGGCTGCGGTTACAAGCAGTTGCCGGAAACCGTGAAGGGGCTGGCCGGCTACGGTTTCCGCACCGGACTGTGGACCGAGAACGGCGTCGACAAGATCGCCTGGGAAGTGGGCAAGGCCGGCAGCCGCGTGCAGAAGCTGGACGTGGCCTGGACCGGCAAGGGCTACCAGTTCGCGATGGACGCCAACCGCCAGGCGTTCAACGGCATCCTCGACAATTCCGATTCGCGCCCGTTCCTGTGGACGGTGATGGGCTGGGCCGGTATCCAGCGCTACGCCGTCGCGTGGACCGGCGACCAGAGCAGCAGCTGGGATTACATCCGCTGGCACGTGCCGACCCTGGTCGGTTCGGGCCTGTCCGGCATGGCCTACGCCAGTGGCGACGTCGATGCAATCTTCGGCGGCAGCGCCGAGACCTTCACCCGCGACCTGCAGTGGAAGGCGTTCACGCCGGTGCTGATGGGCATGAGCGGCTGGTCGTCGAATGCGCGCAAGCACCCGTGGTGGTACGACGAGCCGTACCGCAGCATCAACCGCGATTACCTGAAGTTGAAGATGCGCCTGACCCCGTACATGTACGGGCTGGTGCGCGAGGCCGCGCAGACCGGCGCACCGCCGGTGCGGGGGCTGATGTGGGACTACCCGCGCGACCCGCATGCACAGGATGAGATCTACAAGTACCAGTTCCTGCTCGGCCGCGACCTGCTGGTGGCGCCGGTGTACCGCAGCCAGGCCGCCAGCCGTGGCTGGCGCCGCGATATCCACCTGCCGGCCGGGGGGTGGATCGACTACTGGGACGGCCGCCGCGTGCAGGCCGGTGCCGACGGCCGCCAGCTGGACCGCCAGGTGGACCTGGCCACGCTGCCGGTGTTCGTGCGTGCCGGCGCGATCCTGCCGATGTACCCGTCGATGCTGTTCGATGGCGAAAAGCCGCTCGATGAAGTGACCTTCGACCTGTACCCGCAGGGCGATTCGCAGTACACGTTGTACGAAGACGATGGCAACACGCGCCGTTACCAGCAGGGCGAGTCGAGCACGCAGCAGATCCGCGTGCAGGCGCCGGCGCAGGGCAGCGGCCCGGTGCAGGTGCAGATCGACGCGGTGCAGGGCCAGTACAACGGCCAGCTGGCGCAGCGCCGCTACGGCCTGCGTGTGCTCAGCCGGCAGGCGCCGCGTGCAGTGCAGGCCGGTGGCCGCGCCTTGCCGGCGCTGGCCGATGCCGCCGCCTTCAACAGCGCCAACGAGGGCTGGTACTTCGACGCGCGGGAGCGCCGCGGCACGCTGCATGTGCGCACGGCCACACAGGACATCCGCCAGCCGCTGCAGCTGCAGCTGGACTTCGCGGTGGCCGCTGCGGCCGCCGACGATGCCTATCCGGCCGCGCCGGTGCTGGGCCGCGAACTGCCCGCAGACAGCCTGCTGGTGGTCAACCGCCCGGCCGAGGAGCCCGGCCATGCGCTGGAGAACGCCTTCGATGATGATCCCAACACCTGGTTCCGCAGCGTGCGCAACCAGGCCGTGCGCACCGGCGCGCACGAGTGGGTGATCGGCTTCGGCGAGCGCAGGATGATTGATGGCATCGACATCGCGCCGCGCAACGACAAGAACTGGAAGCACGGCCAGGTGCGCGATTACGAGGTGTACCTGGGCGACAGCAATGGCGAGTGGGGCGAGCCGATCACCCGTGGCCGCCTGCAGCTGAAGCAAGGCGTGCAACGCATCGACTTCCCGGCCCATGCCGGCCGCCTGCTGCGCTTCCGCGTCCTGAGCGTGCAGAACCCGGAAGGCGACGGCGCCAGCAGCACCGACCCGATGGTGACGGCAGCACAGGGCAGTGCCCGCGCCTTCGATGCGTTGCAGCCGCGCGACGTCGGCCCGATCGCACTGTCCACCTTCCACATCCTCGAACACCAGGAACCGGAGCGACCGGCCCGGCAGCGCTATCTCTCCGAGCTGCCGGTGCCGGCCGCGCTGGCCAGCCAGCTGCGTACCGACCAGTCCTTCCGTGGCGACGCCGGCATGCGCATGAACGGCCTGCAGTTCCGCCGTGGCCTGGGGGTCGGCGCCAACAGCCGCATCGACCTGCGCCTGCAGGGCGGCTGGCACCTGCTGCGTGCCGACCTCGGCATCGACGACGCCTGCCGCAACGCCGGCGGCCTGCAGTTCCAGGTATGGGGCGACAACCGCCTGCTGTACGACAGCGGCCTGGTGAAGGCGCCCGGCGTGGTCAAGCCGGAGCTGGACATCCGTGGCCTTTCCACCCTGAGCCTGCGCACGCTGGGTGCGCAGGGCAGCCAACCCGCCCAGGTCTGTGCCAACTGGGCCAACGCCGTACTGATCGGCCAGGAGGGCGACTCCGCCAGCATCGTCGCCCCATGACCCCCACGTAACACCGCTCCTCCCCCGCCCCATCCCGACTACGGCCCTCATGGCCGTGGCCCGGGAGCGTTTTGCCCGCCGAACGCCCACGCGCTCACTCAGTTGCGCCGCACCCCTGCCAGGAGAGAACCCCGATGTTGCCCGCCCGCCACCACCGCCCCCCCTGCCGCTCGATCGCTCCGCTGACGCTGGCCATTGCCGGCGCGCTGTTCTCGCTTGCCGCTCCTGCCTTCGCCCAGGAGAGCAAGGACAACGCCACCGACCTGGCCCGCATCGAGGTCACCGGCTCCAACATCCGCCGCACCGACGTTGAAACCGCCTCGCCGGTGCAGGTGATCAGCAAGCAGGACATCCAGAACATGGGTGCGCGCACGCTGCTGCAGGTGCTCGACAACCTGCCGGCCGCACGCCCTGCGCAGCAGGATGCGCGCTCGCTGTTCACCGGTTCCGATGGTGCCTCGCAGGCCAACCTGCGCGGGCTCGGCGCACAGGGCACGCTGGTGCTGCTGAACGGTCGCCGCCTGTCGTACTACGGTGCGCCGGCCGGCTTCCAGACCCAGTTCGTCAACATCGATGCGATTCCGGCGGCGGCCATCGAGCGCATGGAAGTGCTGACCGACGGCGCGTCGGCCGTGTACGGTACCGACGCGGTGGCCGGCGTGATCAACGTGATCACCAAGCGCAACTTCCAGGGTGCCGAGATCAGCTTCACCAACGACACCTCCTCGCGCATCGATTCCTACGGTGAGCGCCAGGCCAGCATCACCGCCGGCTTCGGTGACCTGGCCGAGAACCGCTTCAATATCTATGGCGCGGTCAACATGTACCGTCGCGACGCGATTCCGCTGAGCGATTTCTACGACAAGCGTCCGGACCAGTACTACGTCAACAACCCGAACTACCTCAACAACCTGCGCCTGGGCGTGGGCAGCAAGCCGGGCGAGTTCAACCCGGGCACCTACTTCGCCTTCGATCCGGTCACCGGCCGCCGCGTGCAGGAAGCTGCGCCGGGCTGCAAGAACGTGCTGACCAGTGAAGCGGCCGGCCCGCGTTGCGTCTGGGAAACCTGGATGAACAACGAGATCGATGCCGGCGCCAAGTCCGAGCGCAACACCGCCTACCTCAACGGCACCTTCCTGGTCGGTGACAACACCGAGATCTTCGCCGAGGCGACCTACACCGACATCGACCTGCGCGCCAACGGCGGCACGCCGCGCACCTATGGCACCACGACTGGCAACCCGACCAGCTGGTTCTCGCGCAACACCGGCAACACCGTCAACCAGTTCCTGTACCCGTTCCTGGGCCCGAACAACGAGTACAACCACGCCAGCCCGCAGTTGAAGGCCATGATGGGCGGCGTGGTCGGCCTGAACTACCTGCTGCAGGATGCCGGCCCGAACTACTTCGGCCAGCGCAATACCGACAAGAGCTACCGCGTGCTGGCCGGTGCGCGTGGCAACCGCGGTGACTGGAACTGGGAGACCGCCTTCGCCAGCGCCGGTACCCACTCCACCACCTACCAGACGATCAACGTCAACACCAAGGGCTTCGAGAAGGCGTTCGGGCCGTACACGATCGATCCTGGTACCGGTCGGGTGATCATCTCCGACCACCCGGCGTACAAGTTCGGCGAGATCAGCGAAGCCAATGCCGCGTTGATCCGTGAAGCGTTCCCGACCTTCGACATCCAGTCGTGGACCCGCCTGCATACCCTGGACGGCAAGATCGAAGGACCGCTGTTCCAGCTGCCGGCGGGCGAGATGCGCGCCGCGTTCGGTTTCAACGCCAGCCGTGAGACCTTCTACACCCCGGGCAACGCCGATGCGGCCAATGGCCTGATCACCCAGCAGGGCGGCTCGTGGTTCGACGGCAAGCGCAACACCTACGCGCTGTTTGCCGAGACCGTGGCACCGATCACCGACAAGCTGGAACTGGATGCGGCGGTGCGCGTGGACAAGTACCCGAGCTTCAGTGCCAACGTGGCGCCGAAGATCGGCTTCAAGTACCAGGCGTTCGATCAGCTGATGCTGCGCGGCACCTATTCCACCGGCTTCCGCGCACCGAGCCTGGCCGAGTCCGGCAACGGCGGCGTGTTCGCACAGCTCGGTGGCTTCCGTGACGAACTGCGCTGCGGCGAGACCAACGCCATCGCCAACCTGCTGCTGAAGTCGCAGCGGCCGGGTGACGTCGACCTCGGCAAGACCCTGCTGAACGTCGACTGCAGCCGCACCGTGGCGCGCATGACCCAGCCGAACAAGGATCTGAAGCCTGAGAAGGCGAAGATCGCCACCCTCGGCTTCGTCTACGAGCCGGCAACCTGGCTGTCGGTGTCGGCCGACTACTGGTTCATCTACCGTGACAACGAAATCGTCGCGCCGGACTACCGCCGCATGGAAGACATCATCTCGATGTCGCGCTCGCCGATCACCGACAGCGACCGTGCCAATCTTGCCCAGTTGGCGGCGATGTGCGCCGACCCGGCCAGCGGCGTGAGCTGCCCGGCCACCCTGCCGGGCTACTCCGCCGGCAACGTGGCCAGCGTGGTCGGCCAGTACAAGAACCGCGGCAAGACGCTGATCGACGGCTTCGACATCGACGCGCGCAGCCGCTTCTCGCTGGGCGACTGGGGCAGCCTGAACATCGGCCTGGCCGCCACCATCGCCAACCGCAACCGCTTCTATATGGACGCGGAGAACGGCTGGTACTACGGCGACGTGGTGGGCTACTACAACAACCCGCGCCTGCGTGCCACGCTCAATGCAGACTGGACCTACAAGCAGGTGACCACCAGCATGTTCGTCAACTACGTGGGTGGCACCAAGTGGGCCACCGACCAGATCGACGAAGAGAGCAACAACAAGGAAACCTGCACCGGCGGCTACCTGGCCCTGCAGAAGAGCAAGTGCGATGGTGCACCGTCGTGGTGGACTGCCAACATGAGCGTCACCTGGCGCCCGGACGATGCGTGGAACCTGAGCTTCACCGTCAAGAACCTGTTCAACCGCCTGCCGTTCTACGATCCGAACAGCTTCCTGGGTGACTCCAGTGACTACGCCACCATCTTCGGTCGCGGTTACAGTGTGACCATCGGCTACCGGTTCAAGTAATTCCGTTTGCGTGACCTGGCGTGCCGGCTGCGGCCGGCACGCTGCCAAGAGGAGAGATGTTTGCCATGAAGCGTAGGGAATTCATCGCGGTCAGTGCCGCTGTCGCCGCCAGCAGCCTGCTGCCGCAGACCCCGGCATGGGCACGCGGGCGCAAGGTGCGCCTGGCCATGATCGGTACCGGCATGCGCGGGCTGGTGCTGCTGAAGGAGCTGGTACGTCGCGACGACGTCGAAGTGGTTGCCCTGTGCGACATCGAGCCGATCATGCTGGGCCGTGCCACAGAGATGGTGGCGAAGGCCGGCAAGCCCGCGCCGAAGACCTATGGCCAGGATCGTGATACCAACGCGTGGAAGCGCCTGCTGGAACAGAAGGGCATCGATGGCGTGATCATCGCCACGCCGTGGGAGTACCACGCACCGATGGCGATTGCCGCGATGCAGGCCGGCGTGGCCGTGGGCTGTGAAGTGGTGGCCGGCATCACCCTGCAGGACCACTGGGACGTGCTGAAGACCCAGCTGAGCACCGGCACCCCGTACATGCTGCTGGAGAACGTCTGCTACCGCCGCGACGTGATGGCGGCGTTGCAGATGGTGCGCCAGGGCCTGTTCGGCGAACTGGTGCATCTGCAGGCCGGCTACCAGCACGACCTGCGCGGCGTGAAGTTCAATTCCGGCGATCCGGACCAGCCCTACGACAGCGGCGTGGAGTTCGGGCCCAAGGGCTGGAGCGAAGCCCGCTGGCGCACCGAGCATTCGGTGGAGCGCAACGGCGAGCTCTACCCCAGCCACGGCATCGGCCCGTGCGCGATGTACACCGGCATCAACCGCGGCAACCGCTTCACCCACATCAATGCCTTCGCGACCAAGGCACGCGGCCTGCACGAATACACCGTGGCCAAGAGTGGTGGCACCACCCACCCCAGTACCCAGGTGAAGTTCAAGCTGGGCGACATCGTCACCACCACGCTGGCGTGCGAGAACGGCGAGACCATTCTGCTGCAGCACGACACCTCGCTGCCGCGCCCGTACTCGATGGGCTTCCGCGTGCAGGGCACCAAGGGCCTGTGGATGGACGTGAACCATTCGATCCACATCGAAGGCCGCAGCCCGCCGCACCAGTGGGAAGAGTTCAAGAAGTACCAGGATGAGTACGAACACCCGCTGTGGAAGCAGAATGCCGACACCGCCGCCAGCGCCGGCCACGGCGGCATGGACTGGTTCGTCATCCATGCATTTGTAGAAGCACTGAAGGCCAAGGCACCGATGCCGATCGACATCTACGACGCAGTGACCTGGAGTGCGATCACCCCGTTGAGCGAGCAGTCGATCGCCAACAGCTTCCAGACGCTGGAGTTCCCGGACTTTACTGCTGGTGCGTGGAAGACGCGCAAGCCGATCTTCGCGTTCGACGGGAGGTATTGAGGTTTACACCCTTCCACGCTGTGACGGAGACGCCGGGCACTGCCCGGTGTTTCTGTTTCTGGAGGCATTCGCCTTGTAGAGCCGAGCCCACGCTCGGCTGAATTTCCGACACGTTCCCCCCCCCTGAATCAGAAAACTCTGAAATCCGACCCACTCCACAGTTTCTGACTTGAATGTGTAAACGACATCGGAGATAACGTCCCCCATGCGGTCAGACCGCATTCCGGACCAGGGACGATCCGAAGCATGACGTGGTGAGGCAACCGCCCCACGTTCTCGTTCCTGCCGGTGCTGTGCTTGTCCAGGAAGGAGAACAGGGATGTTGGAACGACTGAAGACCATTTCGTGTGCCGCACTGGCGATGATCGCGCTGGGGAGCTTGGCTCCTTGGGCTGCGCAGGCGCAGGAGGTGCAGAAGAAATGGGAGAGCTACCTGTCGATGGGCCAGCCGCGAGCCACCGAAGCGGCGGTGCAGAAGGACATCAAGTCGCTCTTTTCCCAGTACGAAAAGGACAAACCCTTCGATTGGCATGTCAAACGCCAACGCGTCCTTGGAAAGAAGGTCATCTACGATTACCGGGTGAGACCCGAGAAGATCGTTACTACCGACTGGGTCTACATCCACTCAGGGCAGGAGTACTCATCCGAAGATCAGATTCGTAGCGTGATCCTCGCTACCCGCGTCAGCGACCCGCAGTGCCCGGCGACTTCACTCACGGAGGATCCTTGGGTGGAGCTCCTCGGACTTGGCAGGGGCGACGACGGTAGCGTCACCAACGAGGAGAAGGATTTCCATTACACCTTGAACTTCTATCATCAGAGCACTCAAGAATGCTCGTCGATAGTGGGGTGGGAGCGTGTGCGCCGGGCCAGAACGGCGCTTTGTCCGAATCGACCGTCCCTGACGTGGAATGAGGCCCTGCAGATGTGCTCCCTGGTCCAGCAGGACGAGCCGCACATGTCGCCCATGCTCTCCTATACAAGCGGGCCGCTGCCGCCGCAGCAGTGTCCTGTTGGTAACCCGTGTGATCCGACCACTGGCGATAAATCCCAGCCTGAGCCGGATTTCAACCTTGGATGGGTGAGCTTCCAACGCCACTATCACTCCCTGACGAGCACGGCGGGCGGCGCGTTGGGTACGGGCTGGACCCATTCCCACAATCTGCGGCTTACCGCAGGCGTAGACGATTCCACCTTCCCTCCCAGCTCCGAACTGAAAGTTGGGCTGATCGGCGCCGATGGCGGGCAGACCGCATTCCAGAAAGTGGGGGCAAGCTACGAAGCCATGGACGGAAGCGGCGATCGCGCGGTCCAGCAGGGCACCAACTGGCAACTTTCACGTGCCGGAGAGCGCATTTATTTTGATGCTGATGGCTTGATGCAGCGCCGCGATTTTGAAGACGGTACTTCGCTGACCTATGCACACGACAGCCGCGGCCGCCTGCTCAGCATCACCCATTCAACCGGCCGACGCGTGGACGTCCAGTACCTCGCGCCAGGCGACGATTCACTGATCTCGGCCCTGGTGATCGCCGGCCAGCCTGTGGTGAGCTACGCCTACTCCCCGGCCGGGGAACTGATCACCGCGACCTATGCAGACGGTGCCAGCCGTACGTATCACTATGAGGACGCCCGCTTCCCGGGCTACCTGACCGGCGTGACCGCCGAAGACACCCGGCGCTACAGCTGGTACGGCTACGACGCCAAGGGGCGGGTCACCTGCAGCCGCCATTCCGGCGATTGCAGTCAAGCCGACGTGGGCATTGATGGCGTGCGCCTGGAGTACACGCCGGCAGGCACCACCATCGTCACCGACGCACTGGGCAAGCAGAGCACCTACGCGTTGACCGCCAGCGGCACCAGTGGCCTTCCGCGCAAGGTCAACGGCATCACCGAGAGCAACGGCAGCATCAGTCGCACCTATCTGCCCGAGGGCACCGATTTCCGGCGTCGGCTTCAGTCGGTGACCGATCGCCGTGGCGTTGTTACCAACTACGCCTATGCCGAGGCCAGCGACGCTGTCGCAGGTGCTGTCAGTGTGACCACCACCACCGAAGCGGCCGGTACTCCGGACCAGCGCATCAGCGAAACGCGCGTGGCCATGGACAGCAATCGGCTGGTGCAGCAGACCGTCGGTAACCGTGAGGTCCGCGTCGCGCGCAATGCACGCCTCCAGCCAACCACCATCACCGTGCGCGACAGGGTAACCGATGACACCCGCATCACCACGCAGACCTACTGTGAGGCCGAAGGGCCGGAGTGCCCGCTGGTGGGACTGCTGCGTAGCGTGGATGGCCCACGCAGTGATGTGGCGGATGTCTCCACCTATGCCTACTACACCGCGGACGACGCGGGATGCGCGACCAGTGGTGCCTGCAGTTATCGCAAGGGCGACCTGCGCAGCGTGACCAATGCGCTGGGCCAGACGGTCGAGACCTTGGCCTACGACGCGTTCGGGCGGCCGTTGTCGGTCAAGGATGCCAACGGCGTGGTCACCGATTACACCTACCATGCGCGCGGCTGGCCGACCTCGGTCACCGTGCGCGGTGCCACCACAGCCGAGGACCGGGTGACCCAGATCAGCTACTGGCCGACCGGCCAGGTGCAGCAGGTCACCGAGCCGGACGGCAGCAGTGTCACCTATGTCTATGACGCCGCCCAGCGCTTGACCGATATTGCGGACAACAGCGGCAACACGATCCACTACGCATTGGACAACGCCGGCAACCGCCTCAAGGAAGACACGCTGGATGCAGGCGGCACCCTGCGCCGTACCCTGGCGCGGACGTTCAACACGCTTGGCCAGCTGACCGCGCTGAAGGATGCGGGCAACCACGCCACCGGCTTTGCCTACGATGCCAACGGCAACCCACAGACGGTGACCGATGCCCTGCAGCGCGTGACCAGCCAGCAGTACGACCCGCTGAACCGCCTGGCGCAGACCCTGCAGGACGTGGGCGGCGTCGCGGCGGAGATCCGCAGCCAGTACAACGCGCTGGACCAGGTCACCCAGGTCACCGACCCGAAGGGCCTGCACACCACCTACGCCTACAACGGGTTCGGTGATCTGACCGGGCAGGTCAGCCCGGACAGTGGCGCCAGCAGCTTCACCGTGGACGCCGCCGGCAACCGCAAGACGGCCACCGACGCGCGTGGCGTCACTGCCACCTATCACTACGATGCGCTCAATCGCCTGATCGGCATTGCCTATCCAGACCCCAATCTGGACGTGGGCTACAGCTATGACGTGGCACCGACTGCCTGTGCCGCCGACGAGCGCTTTGCCAAGGGGCGCGTGGGTCAGGTGCTGCATGCCAATGGCAGCACCCAGTACTGCCACGACCGCTTCGGCCAGGTCACCCGTAAAGTGCAGACGATCAATGGTGTCACCAGCACGCTGCGCTACGCCTACAGCAAGTCGGGCCGTCTGACTGCGTTGACCTACCCTGACGGCAGCGTGGCCGACTACGTGCGTGATATCCAAGGGCGCATCAGCCAGATCGGCCTGACCCGGCCCGGCCAGGCACGCCAGATCGTGGTGAACAACGTGACCTATGCGGCCTTCGGCCCGGCGACCGGCTGGACCTACGGCAACGGCCGCCAGCTGCAGCGTCCGCTGGATCTGGATTACCGCCCGCAGGCGGTGCATGACCCCGCGGCAGGCGGTCTGTCACTGGGCTATGGCTACGATCCCGTCGGTTCGATCACCGAGCTGAAGAGCGGCGCAGGCTCGTCGGTGCTGGCCAAGTACGCCTACGACGCGCTGGGTCGCCTGACCCAGACCCAGGACGGGACGACAGGCACGCCGATTGAAACCTATGCCTACGACGCCACCGGCAATCGCACCGCGCTGACCACCTCGGCAGGCACCGCCAGCTACACCTATCCCGCAACCAGCCACCGGCTGACCGCCGTGGACGGCGAAGCGCGCAACCATGACGCGGTGGGCAATACCACCAGCATCGGCAGCAAGACGTTCACCTACAGCGATGCCAACCGCATGAACGCGGTGAAGCAGGGCGATGCCGTGCTGGAAAGCTACGGTTACAACCACCGCGGCGAGCGCGTACTGCGTACCCCGGGTAGTGGCGCAGCGCAGATCACCCTGTACGACGAAGCAGGGCAGTGGCTGGGCAACTACTCGGCTACGGGCCAGGCGCAGCAGCAGGCCATCTGGCTGGACAACTACCCGGTGGCTTTGATCAGCGTGCCGAGCGCCGGCGTGCCGGAACTGGCCTACGTGCAGCCGGATCATCTGGGCACGCCGCGCGTGGTGATCGATCCGGTGCGTGATGTGGCGATCTGGGAGTGGAGCAACAAGAGCGAGGTGTTCGGCAACCAGATTCCGAGCGCTGATCCGGATGGGGATGGTGTGGCGTTCGAGCTGGCGCTGCGCTTCCCGGGCCAGCAGGCGACGGATGCGAGTGGGTTGTTCTACAACTACCAGCGTGAATACGACCCGGCTGTGGGGCGGTATTCGCAGAGTGATCCGATTGGGTTGATGGGGGGGGGGGGCAGTTACGTGTACGCGAACTCCAATGTTGCATCGTTCCTGGACCCATTTGGGTTGCAGTCTTCGATTGCCCGTGCCGTCCGCTCGCCCCCAGGAGGCTACTACGGGGGCGGAGACGGTCAGCTCCAGCAGCAAAACCCGGACCTTCCCAATTACGGTCGCAACGAACCGCCTGGGTTATATATCTATCCAGAGAAAATTGCAGAATCGATAGTGGCCAATGCACTCATTGCGTTGTCGAAATCCAAGGACCTTGTCTTCCCTGGGTTGATGATGAACAAGAGTGAGGATGGCTCAGCTTGTCCAATTCCGGGCCAGCGCGGCTTGCCGGCAAGTGGTGAGCCGAATACATGGTCAGATCACCCGACAGGCAAGCAGTCTCGTTACTATGGGGACGATGGAAGTCCCAAGTTCGACGTGGACAGAGGGCACGATCATGGCCAAGGAAATCCGCATGTTCACGAATGGGAAAGTGGGGTCAGAAAATCGGGGGTTCCGGTAAGTGATTGGCCGAAGAGGTGAGCCTATGAGTATTGATATTCATGATTTCCAGTTGGCTGGAATTCGTCTTGATCCGGTGTCAGGTGTGACCGTTTCTCTGTTTGATGATTCTTCGCAGGGATCCTATGATTTAGTCTTTGGTCGAGTCAGAAAAGCGAGCATTGATGGTTTCTCTAGCCAGAATGTCGTGCTCGATCTTAAGGTCTTCAATCGAAAGGATGATTCCTTTGAGTTCCAGCGGTGTTGCTTCCTCCTTGGTTTAGACCCAGTGGCTGCCCGGGAAATCGTCGATGGCGACACCTTGGTCTTCATTGAGGCCTCTGTCGGTGCGGAGATTGCACTTCTGGTAGATGGCACTTGGGAAGGCCGGTTGATTCCTGTCAAATCATGATTCTTGAGCAGAGCTTCCCGGGGCGATCGAGCTATCGATCACGGGGGCAACAGCAGATGGATACGCCGGATGGGGAGGGAATTTTCATTTCTACACAAATCCATCGTGAGTGCGGAGTGATCAGTTGAGGGCATCGCTCCACGGCGCACTCACCGCTTGGCTTGAGCTGGGACGGGCTGTGGGTCATGTGGGCCGGCAGGGAGCTGACGGAGAGATGGATTACAGGACGGACCACCATCGGGCCAACGCAATGGGCTCTACCGTGCGTGCAGCCCGATGAACATCATGGATCCTGTACTCAGCGAACTGCTTTCCCGGCTCGGTGTCGACACTGACTTCGGCGATACGGTGCTGACCTGTCCGGAGACCCAAGGAGCCTATGAGGACACGCCCCTGCATGTGGTGGCCTATTACAACGATGTGGCCCTCCTCAGCGCATTGATGCCCTTCGTGACCACCATCGATGTGCATGGCGATCTTGATCTGACGCCGCTGGCAAGCGCGGTGGCACATGGCAGCTTCGCGGCTGCGGCCTATCTCCTATGGTGCAGACCCACACGCACGGAATGAGCTTGATCGGACACCACTGGAAATGATGTGCCAGGACCCGAGGTTTGATGATGTGGTGTGTATGGTCGACGCCGCAGATGGAACCTGCTGATGGAAACTTCTGAAAAGAGGTTTTACCGATGCGCCTGATGACCTTCATCTGCCCACTTTGTGGCGCTAGCGGGCAGCGCTTTCCCCTGCGATTTGCTGGAAGGCGTCAAGCAAAGACGTCGTGCCGGGGGGGGCGCGTGGAGCTTCGTTCAGACCCGCGGTTGGGCACGTACACGCTCTATCTTCTGTACACACAGGTCGTCATCCTTGTGGCGGCATTGCCGCTGATCGGGGCCAGTGTCGCGGGTGAATGGGTACGGCTGGGAATGATCTGTCTGGTAGTGCTGATGCTGTGCTGGTTCCCGGGCGTGATCAGGCACGCACGAAGTCCGATCGTGCGCGCCTGCCGGGATGCCGATTACAGCTATGCGCGCAGGCCAGGTGCTTCGACTGCGCACGCTGCCGCAAATCCGGAGCAGCGTAGCGACACGCCAAGTGCCAGCCCATGATAGGGAAGTCAAGAAATGACATACCATCTTGGGCGCGAGGTGCAGTCCCTGAATCGTTTTGCAGAACGGGTTGCAGATGGTAATTAACATTTGGCCGGCCCTTTCTGGGGCTCTCATGTCCATGCCGAAGGCTGGCATCTTGCGTGTAGCGGTGCTGCTCTTGCCAATGCTGGGGGGCTGCAGCATTCATCAGTTTCAACATACGGAATGGAGGTCGGACTGGGTCGATGTTTCGTCCGGTGCGATCTTCCCTGGCAATTCAACGACGCTGCCGCTTGACCGCATTTCCACGCTTGATCCTGATAGTGAGGCAGCCATTGCGAAGTGGATGTTGGAGCATTCGCTGGTCGTTGTCTCGGCATCAGAGGTTGAAGGGAAGATCGGTCCAATGCCGTTGAGTGACCTGAAGCCAGCGCCCGGGGAGAGCGTCTATCTCGTCAGGGCCGCTTCGGATGAAAGTAGGGGCAAGTTCATCGGCTACGTCAACGACAGGGGACTTCTCATCGTGTATGGGGTGATGGGGGGCTGCGGTGAGCAGAAGCAACGGGTGGTTGCCGTGAGCCTTCGGGAGAAGCCCGCCAACGTATTCGGTCGATGCTCGGCGGCGCTATAGTCGAGTGCCATGGTTGGAACGCCACTCCATGGGCGGTGAGCGGGTGGAGCTTGAAGTTGGAAGTCTTTCGATGACTAATCTGATATTCAAAGAGTCGCATTGGGGCAGCAGGAACCACTGGCCTAACATCTTTCCGCCCTGGCCTGCCTCCTCTACGAGATAGGGGGGAGGTTGAATGAAGAAGTGTGATTGCAGATGCGCGTGCAGGTGCCGGAGCATCCCATGGGCTGCGTGATCGCTGTGAGCCTGAAGGAGAAGCCCACCAGTGTCTTCTCGGGATGTTCTGCAGCGCGCTGACAGCTCTGTTCGTTGTCGCCGCTCCAGAGTAATCAGCGCAAAGGTTGGAATAGGGCGGGTAATCCAAATAATTTGGTTGAATGGACGGTGATTTACCATGGACCTTGAAGCGAAAAGGGTAATTTTCTTTTCTCAACAGGATGAACGGTGCTTCTTCGAGTGGATTGGTCGAATCGGCTGCATCGGGAATGTAGTCGGCAGAGGGGATGTCATCTATCTACCCCTGGATCCAGATGCGGTTCTGGAGGAGGAGGTCTGGGAACTGGCCGCACTGTTCAGGAGGTATCGGATTCCACTGGCCCAGCTGCGAACGCTGGAGGCAGGCAGGTACTCTCGAGCGCTGCGCGATGCCTTGCGCGAGTAGGGCGCCAAGCGGGAGGCAAGGTGCATGAGCTCCCGCACTCCTCCACAAAGGAACGCGATCGGGCTGCACGCCCTCGGAGAGGTACAAGATGAAAGCCAGGCAGATTCTTCGGTACGGGCTGGCCTACGCGGTGTCGTGTGGAGCACTCTGGCTGTTCCTGCACTTTGTGGGCAGGGCGCTTTACGCCTTCGACTCACATCAGGTTTTCTTCTGGCTGTATGCCGTCAGCCTTTTGTTGCTGGGAATCTGCGCACGGGTTCCCGCCGCGGGCCGCCTGACGATCAGGCGGCTTGCCAAGGGGGCTGGCTTGGGGCTGCTCGCGGGCCTTCTGGCCCAGGTCGTGGTGCTTGTACTGGAAGCCTATAGATTCAGCGGATTCAGCCCATCGCTGCTCTGGCAGGTACCGGTTTCGCTGACGGTGATGAGCGTCGTGCTGCTCACGCCGCTCTGGGGCGTAGTGCTGGTTGCCCTCACTGCCGAACACCGCCGCGACAACCACCCACGTCAGGCCTCGAAGCCATGAAGCACCTGAACGCCTTTTGCCTCGTGGTTGCACTGACATCCTGTGCGGCGCATCCGAGCCGCACCACGAAGTGTCCGCCGGCCCATTTCACCTACGTCGGCACCGAGAGCGTCGACGGACTGACCTACGGGCGCTTCCAGGTCACCCACAATGCTGATCAGCCGCTTCAGCTGTGGGTGGATGAGAGACGCAGGTTGAACCCAAGGACCGCTCGCGCAGAGATGAGGCGCACAGGCGAGGATGCCTGGCGGCCTTACAACGTGATCCTTGAGGAAATCACACCGGGAGCGATCGGGCTGTCGATCGGGCAGGAAGAACAGCAGAGCGTTCTGTTCGATGGTGATGGCCTGTTCCTGCCCGGCGCATCCAGCGCGGGCGCGAATTACTCCATCGTGGTACAGGATGCAGCCGGTTGCGAACATCGCTCGGCAACGTTCATTCCCTGACATTTCTGGCGGCGCGCCGGCCAGGCAACGAAGGAAAAATGGCGCGCCCGGAGGGATTCGAACCCCCGACCAATGGCTTCGGAAGCCACTACTCTATCCGGCTGAGCTACGGGCGCGTTGTAGAACCGCCGCGCCGTCGGCCAGTGCCGGGGCGGGCATCGCAGCGCCATGAGGCGGTGCGGGACCGGCATTCTATCCAGTTTCGTCGAACAAATCTCCCCCCACCGGCAAAGCCCTGCCAGAGGGGCAGGAGTATCCTATCGCCATGGCTGATACCCCCCTCACTTCGCCGCAGTCGCCGGCGACGCCGCGTTGGCGGCATTACTGGAGTCTGATGCGCGCTGATCGCCCGATCGGCACGTTGCTGCTGCTGTGGCCCACCTGGTGGGCGTTATGGCTGGCTGCCGGCGGCCTGCCGCCGCTGTGGACGCTGTTCGTGTTCACCGCCGGCGTGTGGCTGACCCGCTCGGCCGGCTGCGTCATCAACGACTACGCCGACCGCTGGCTCGACCCGCACGTGGAGCGCACCAAGGCGCGTCCGCTGGCCACCGGCGCAATCAGCGGACGCGCCGCGCTGGCGCTGTTCGCGGTGCTGATGCTGGTGGCGTTCGGCCTGGTGCTGACCCTGAACGGGCTGACCATCGGCCTGAGCTTCATCGGCGTGTTCCTGGCTGCCAGCTACCCGTACCTGAAGCGCTACACCCATCTGCCGCAGGTCTACCTGGGCATGTCGTTCGGCTGGGGCATCCCGATGGCGTTCGCCGCCGTGCAGGGTGAAGTGCCGATGCTGGGCTGGCTGCTGTATGCCGGCAACATCCTGTGGTCGACCGCCTACGACACCTGGTATGCGATGGTCGACCGCGAGGACGACCTGAAGATGGGCTCGCACTCCACCGCGATCCTGTTCGGTGATCTCGATCTGGTCATCCAGGGCGTGCTGTACGCGCTGTTCCTGGCCACCATGGCGCTGGTTGGCGTGCGCGGCGGGCTGGGGGGCTACTACCTGGCCGGCGTGGCCGTGGCTACGGTACTGGTGGTGTACGAATTCTGGATCTGCCGCAACCGCGAGCGCGGCCCGTGTTTCAGGGCGTTCCTGCACAATAACTGGGTGGGCGCCGCGCTGTTCGCCGGTATAGCCGTGGACCTGGCGCTGCGTTGAGAAGCGCAGCCGAGCGTGGGCTCGGCTCTACAGCTGACAGTGCTTCCGTAGCGCCCGAGCCTACGCTCGGGCGGCGGCGCGCAGCGCCGGGCCTTCCGCCACCTACGACCAATAGGTGGCTGACAGCCTGCACCCCACCGCCCAGAATCGATCCATCGAACCTGGGAGGGTAGGCGATGGCCTCGACGGCAGCAGTACAGGATGGCTGGATGGCGCGCGCAGCGCTGCGCTCGGCCGCCTGGGCGGAAAAGTGGTTCCCCGACGCGTACGTATTCGCAGTGCTGGGCGTGGTCATCGTCGCGCTGGCCGCGATGGGTTTCGGTTCGACCCCTCAGGCCACCGCCAGCGCCTTCGGTGACGGCTTCTGGAGCCTGATCCCCTTCACCATGCAGATGGCCTTCGTGGTCATCGGCGGCTACGCCGTGGCGACCGCGCCGGTGGTCGCGCGCTTCATCGACTTCCTGGCCCGGGTGCCACGCACCGGCCGCGGTGCGGTGGTGTACGTGGGCCTGGTCAGCATGCTCGCCTCGCTGCTCAGCTGGGGCTTCTCGCTGGTGTTCGGTGGCCTGCTGGTCCGCGCGCTGGCCCGCCGTACCGAGCTGCGCATGGACTACCGCGCGGCCGGTGCGTCGGCCTATCTTGGCCTGGGCGCGGTGTGGGCCATGGGGCTGAGTTCCTCGGCCGCACAGCTCCAGGCCAACCCGGCCAGCATGCCGCCGGGGCTGGTGGAGATCACCGGCGTGCTGCCGTTCACCGAAACCATCTTCCTGTGGCAGTCGATCGCCCTGACCGCGGTGCTGATCCTGGTCTCGCTGCTGATCGCCTGGCTGACCGCGCCTGCGGCCGGCAGTGCGCGTACTGCCGAGGAGTTCCCCGGCGCTGCGCAGGCCGAGCCGGAACCGCTGCAGCGACGCACGCGCCCAGGCGAATGGCTGGAATACAGCCCGTTGCTGACCGTGCTGCTTTCGCTGCTGGCATTCGGCTGGCTGTTCAACGAGTTCGCCAACAAGCCGGTGGTCACCGCCATCGCCAACCTCAACACCTACAACTTCCTGTTCATTTCGCTGGGCCTGCTGCTGCACTGGCGCCCGCGCAGCTTCCTCAACGCGGTGGCCAAGGCGGTGCCGAGCACCACCGGCGTGCTGATCCAGTTCCCGCTGTACGGCGGTATCGCGATGATCCTCACCCACGCCGCCGGTGGTGACGGGCAGACCCTGGCGCACCGGCTGTCGAGCCTGTTCGTGCACGTGGCCAGCACCGATAGCTTCGCGCTGGTGATGGGCGTCTACTCGGCGGTGCTGGGCTTCTTCGTGCCGTCCGGTGGCGGCAAGTGGATCATCGAGGCGCCGTACGTGATGCAGGCCGCCAACGAACTGAAGGCGCACCTGGGCTGGGCCGTGCAGGTCTACAACGCGGCCGAAGCACTGCCGAACCTGATCAATCCGTTCTGGATGCTGCCATTGCTGGGCGTGCTGGGGCTGAAGGCACGCGACATCGTGGGCTTCACCTTCATCCAGTTGCTGGTGCACATCCCGCTGGTGCTGGGCCTGTTGTGGCTGCTGGGCATGACGCTGGCGTATGTGCCGCCGGTGATGCCGTGAGTGCAGGGCTGGCGTCCGTGCGCGAGCAGGACGCCAGCTCCGTTCAGCGCGTGTTTCCGACAGAGCGCGCCATGAATGCGCACAGTCGCGCTGACGGCATGAGCACATGCCGAACCCATATGAATCCTTCATCGGCTTGTGCCGCAAGGGGCCTTGCCCGTTCATTCACGCGCGTACACATCCGTGTAGCCGCCCACCCACGCGCGATTAACTCTCCGCTGCAGACGATGGCCCCGTCCACCGCATTCCGCGCGTGGCTTTCGGAGAACGGACATGGCACAGCAGAACCAGAACCCGAACCAGAAGCAGCAGGGCCAGCAGAACCAGCAGGATCAGCAGCAGGGTCGTGGCCGCGACCAGCAGCAGCAACAGCAGCAGGAACAGCAGCAGCGCAACCAGCGCAACCAGCAGCAGGGTGGGCAGGACGAGGAAGAGTGACTTCGGCACCCACTTCCTGTGGTGCGCGAAGCCCCGCCCCGTGCGGGGCTTCGCTTATTCCAGCACGCCGATGCGTTGCAGCACCGGCGCTGCTGACATGTCGTTCGGGTTGGTGCCCGGCTGATCCTGCGGCACCTCCATGCCCATGGCGCGGTAGAGATCGACCCAGTGCCGTGCGATCTGCCCGGTCTTCGGGTTGCGGAAGTTCATCGGCTGCAGTGCGAACACATGGTGCGCACGGAACGCGCGCTCGATGAAATCCGAACAGTAGTAGCTGTCCTCGTTCAACACATACGACGTGTTGTAGGGCTTGCCCAGCATCGTGCGTGCGGTCGCGACCGCATCCTTGATGGCAGCCTGCTGCGATGCGTGCAGGCGATAGACCACGACCTGCCGTTGCTTGGCCCGGGCGTCCTGGCGGAACTCGACCAGCGATTGCCGGCGCGAGCCTTTCTCGTCCGCATGCAGTACCTCCCAGCCGTCTGGCGCCGCAGCGACCAGGGCCACGTGATCGAAGCTGGGCGCGCCCTGCTTGCCGGTGGCATCGTCGATGGCCGCGCTCAGGCCGGCATGGCCGGCGGTGACGAACAGCAGATCGCCTTCCCGGACCTCCAGCGCGGCCACACCACCAGGCCACAGCATTGGCACCAGCAGGGAGAGGGCAAGCAGGAATGCGCGCATGGGGCCAGGATCGAAGCGTGTGCGGCGTAGTCTAACGGCTGCTGCGATGACGTTGATTTCAGTATTAGTGTGATACTAGTCTCATTTCAGCATGTCGGGATATTCCTGACAGCGGATGTTGAAACTGAATTGACCGAGGCATGGCTATCCTTGCCTCCCTACCGCGCCGGAACCGCGCGCGACCGCCCGGAATCAGGAGGATCCCGTGAACCAGCTCCGCCCCGTTGCCCTGCTTGCGCTTGCCCTGGGGCTTGCGCTGTCCGGCTGCAAGCCTGCGCCCCAGGCGGCCCCCGCTGACGCCGCCGCACCGGCTGCGACCAGCACGGCCGCCGCCACGGCGCCGGCCACGCCGGTTGCCGCGGCCCCGGCAGACGCGTCTGCCAGCTGCCCCCATCCGGTCTTCGACGACTTCCTCAAGCATTTCGGCAACGAGATCGCGCTGCAGGAAACGTCCACTGCCGATCCGCTGCTGGACAGCCACATCGACAGCGAAGCCGAGCCGGAGCCACGCAAGGTGGAAGAGAAGGTGCCGCTTGCCAAGGTCGAATGGCCGGTGATGCCGGACCCGGTCACGCTGCAGCGCCAGGGCCGCGAGATGCAGGTCACCCGCCTGCCCGATGGCCAGGTACAGGTGCAGATGCGCACCCCCGATACCAGCGACCAGCAGATCTACACCTTTGCCCAGAAGCCGTGCTGGCAACTGGTCAAGCGTGAGGACGAATCGATCTGACCCCTGAGCGACCGCCTGCGGGCGGTCGTGTGATTCACCCAAGGAGCCCCGCATGCGTCTGTCTCCCGTTGCCCCCGTGCTGGCCCTGATGCTTGCTGCCTGCAGCGGCCCTGAGGCGGCTGTACCGGCGGCCCCTGCTTCCACTGACCCGGCAGCGACGCCGGCCGCACCTGCGGCTGCCGTTGCGGACCATTCCACCCCTCTTACGCGCGACGAGACCGGCATGCATATCGATTGCCAAGGCACCCGCCTGCACCTGGCGGCCCAGCCCACCCAAGACACGGACGCTTCCCGGCTGACCACGCTGGAAATTGAAAAGGACGGCGCACGCCAGGCCATTGCTGCGCCCAAGGAGATGGACGGCTATACCGCCGTTGGCCTGGCCTGCGTGCAGGACCGCAGCGGTACGCCGTACTTCGTCGTGCAGTACGGTGAACTGCCGTTCGGCTGCAGCTTCTGCGAGTGGTACTACCTGTACGACGCCAGTGGCCGCCAGTTGACCCACAGCACACCGCCGCTGCGCGGCGCGGAAGGCGAGGAGCAGGAGCCCAACAACGACGAGTACGAGAAGTTGATCGACTCGCTCGGCATCAAGCACCCGGAGGTGAACTACATCGAAGACTGAGCGCAGCGGCAGGACGTCGCACGCGCGCTGTGAACGCAGCACTGCAGTACCGCAGTACCAGAAGTACCAGGAGCAGTACCCCTTAAGGAAATCCCCCTTTTCATAGAATGGATAGCACAGACATGGCAGACATCTACCAGGACATGGTCCAGCCCCGCGGGGCGGCCTACAGCAGTGACCGCATCAAACCGTGGAGCCACTACCGCGAGCCGATCGACCAGAGCGACGGCCGCCTGCATGGCAACTCCCGCCGGTGGGGCGATGCGACCCCGGAAGTACAGTCACGGGTGATCGACACGATCATCGAGTCGGCGCGCGAGAAGGGCCTGACCCCGCGCGAAACCGCGCACGTACTGGCCATCGCCCGCGTTGAATCGGGCTTCAACCCCGATGCCGCCGCTGGCACCACCTCGGCCTCGGGCCTGGGCCAGTTCATCGACAAGACCGGCAACCACTACCACCTCAACAACCGCAACCGCTTCGACGTCGGCGCACAGTCCGACGCACTGGTTGACCATTACATCGATAACCGCACGCTGGCGCACAAGCGCGGCCAGGGTGAGGAGTACATCTACAAGTACCACCACGACGGTCCGACCCGCGATTACGGCGGCCTCGCCCTGTCTGAAAAGAAGGTGATGCCGTACGTGGACAAGTACGAGCGGTTCGTGGAGCAGCGCCTGGGACTGACCCACGGCCAGTCCCAGGGCAGCCACGCGGCCCCCGCCGTAGCTGCGGCCACGCACGCGCAGGCCAAGCCGGCAGCGGTGCATGCCGAAGGCCAGACCCGCACCTTCGAGCAGACGATGCAGGTGATGCTGCCCCCGCAGAACGGGGTCAAGCCGCACATTACCGGCGAGTTCGGCGAACACCGCGCGCACAAGCCGCACGGAGGCACCGACTTCAACTATGTCGGCGGCCAGCACGGCCGTAATCTGCAGCACCCGACCGTCAACGCGCCGATCTCCGGAACGGTGACGTTCGTCGGTGGCGACTACGGTACGGTGAAGATCAGGGATGCACAGGGCAACTCGCACGAGATCCTGCACCTGCAGTCGACCCAGGTGAAGGAAGGCCAGCCGATCAAGGCGGGTGAGCCGATCGGTACCATGGGCGGCCGTGGCCCGGGCGGTGCGGGTCAGTATGCCCAGCACGTGCATTATCAGTTGAAGGATCCGCACGGCAAGCTGATCAGCCCGCAGGACTTCTGGGACCACGGCAAGCTGAAGGAAACCGGCAAGGGTGGCCATTCGCATGACGCCGACCACAACGGTGTGCTGCGCCAGGGGGCCAAGGGCGAGGAAGTGACTGCGCTGCAGAAGGAACTCAACCGCCTGGGCGTGCGCGACGGCCAAGGCAACCCGCTGAGCGAGGACGGCAAGTTCGGTGCCAATACCAGGGACGCACTGATCGCCTACCAGAAGCAGCACGGGCTCTCCGCCGATGGCGTGGCGGGTCCGGCGACGCTGGGCAAGCTGGCCGAAGGCCGCAGCCATGCCGAGGCGGCGCCGAAGGGGCCGCAACTGGGCGACAAGGCGCATCCGGATACGCCGCTGCACAATGCGATCCGCAGCCACATGCCGGGCATGATCTGCAACGAGATGAGCGCGCATGTGACCGCCCAGGCCAAGGCCGCCGGCATCGATTCGCCGGAAAAGCTGCAGGGCGTCACCGTGCAGGATGGCAAGGCCTTCGTCGTGGGCACCGTTCCCGGCTTCCGTACTGCGGTGGACATGACCCAGACGGCACCTAGCCTGCAGGAGACCAGCGCTGCAATGCTGGCCAAGCACGAGCCTTCGCAGCAACACGTGCAGGACGAGCAGCAGCGAGTGGCCATGGGCCGTTGACCGCTGCGTGTGAAGATGTGTGTGGTAAAGGAGGCCGGCCGGAGTAATCCGGCCGGCTTTTCCGTTCATGGGGCAAGGACATACACGGATGCCGTTTCGCATGATGCACAGCACGCCGCCAATGCAAGGCACGGCGTCCACATGAGCCGGGTGCTGCGGTGGCGCAACGCATGGCAGTGGGGAGGGCTGGCACTGCTGCTCTGCCTGTTGCCGCTGCCAGTGCTGGCGGCGGTCCCGATTCCGGCACTGGACGACCCGGTGGTGGACACCGCCAACGCGCTGTCCGCCAGCACCCGCGCAACGCTGCGCGAGCAGGCATTGCAGCTGCAGGCACGCAAAGGCGCGCAACTGCAGGTGCTGGTGGTGCCCAGTGTTGGCGATGACGGCATCGAAGCCTATGCACAGCGTGTCTTCGACCAGTGGCAGCTGGGCCGCGCCGGTGTCGATGACGGGGTGTTGCTGCTGGTGGCGGTACAGGACAGGCGCGTACGCATCCAGACCGGCTATGGCCTGGAAGGCACCATTCCCGATGCCTATGCCGCGCGCATCATCGACAAAGCCATCGTGCCGCGCCTGCGCGAAGGAGACCTGGACCGGGGCATGCTGGACGGCAGCAAGGTGCTGGTGGCGCTGATCGATGGCGAGCCGCTGCCGCCCGAGCAGGATTCATCCGCACGCAACCTGTTGCCTGCGGATTGGCGCACAGGGGATTCGGTCGTTGCCCTGACGTTGCTGGTGGGGTTCCTGGCCGGTCTGTGGCGATCACCGCCGCGCCTGCTGGCCACCAGGACCGAGGCCGAGTCCAGCGGTAAACGCCGTGAGCGGCGGCGCAAGGCACTGGCAGCCAATGCGGCAATGCCCAGGCCGAACTGGCCGACATTGCCTGCCTGGGGCAGGCCGTTGCTGGTAACGGCGGTGATGGCCGCTGGGTTGGTTTCGGCGACGCTGCTGCTGCCGCGGCATGTGCTGCCTGCGCTGTTCTTCGTGCTGTTACCCGCCGTACCGGTGGCGGCGCTGCTGGGGTGGTGCTGGCGTCGCAGCCGTGGTGTGCGCATCGTGCTGTGCGGCATGTTGGCCGTCAGTATCGGTTTCTTTGTGGTGATGCTGGTCCGTGGTCAGTTGCCGCCCAGCCTTGCCCTGCACACGTTGCTGAACCTGGCGGTCGCCATTGCCGCCATGCTGGTGTTCTTCCTGGTGCAGGCCGGCCGCGCGCGCTGGCGGAAGAACCGCAACAGCTTCGCCGTGCGCCTGGTGGTGCTGGTGCTGTTGACCGGCGGCTATGCGCTGGGCGCGCTGCTGGCCATCGACCGGGCCAGCGACGAGAACGCACGCGTGTTGGCGACGATCGTGTCCAGCGCAAGCACGCTGTTCCTGTACTTCATCTGGGTGTTCACCCTGCTGCCCGGCGAAAAAGCACGCAGCGGACGAAGGTCGTCCCAAGGCTACCGTTCCTCGTCCAGCACCTCGTCGTCGAGTTCGTCCTCAAGCAGTTCCGGCAGCTGGTCCGGTGGTGGTGGTCGCAGCGGCGGCGGCGGCGCTTCGGGCAGCTGGTAGTTCAGGCCGCCCACACCCGCCAGCCCAGCGCCGCATCGCGCAGCTCGCCGCTGCCGCTCACATCACCCACCTGCAGCTGCACGCCCTGCGCATTGGGCAGGTCTTTCTGCTCGGGGAACCAACGACGGTCGGCGGCGACGATGATCAGCAGGCCCTCGTCGTCGCCCATCGGCGCGAACTGCGGCGACGGCGGGCTGATCGGCTGCAGGCCGAAGCGCTGGCTGGACTGTTCGCGCACCGCATCGACATCGTGGCTGGGCAGGCCAACCTCGCTCAGGCAGGTCAGCTCGCTGCCATGGAACACGCCTTCGCGCGCGCTGGCCGGCAAGCGACGGCGGCCGATCAGTTCAAGGATCAGGCCGTCCGGGCCGGTGAAGTACACCGACTGTGACTGCCAGCTGCTTTCCAGCGCAAAGTAATCCAGGCCCTCAGGATTACGTTGCAGCGGGGTACGTTCGCGCAACCAGGCCATCGCCTCGCCGAAGCGGTTGTCCGGTACGTTGAAGGCCAGGTGCACGCCACCGACGGGGTGATCACCCGCCGCCTGCAGTTCGATCGTGCTCCAGCCGATGTGCACATGGTTGCCGACCACGCGCTGCTGCAGCACATCGTGGAAATACGCGGCGACGGTGGCGACGTCGGACACCGGCAGGGTGAGGTGAAGCAGGCGCATGACCGATTCTCCATGGACGCGCTCACTGTAGCGCTGGGGACTGCCCGGCGGCCACTAGCGCAGTGACTGGTTGAAGAATCGTATTGCGGCGTCCACTGCCTGCGCGTGGGTCTGCGCCTTCGGCACCGACGTCCTGCACAGGTCCTGCAGCCGCCGCTGTCCGGTCGGGGTGCATGCGGCGAGGAAATCGTAATGGCCGACGCCGGGCAGTACCTGCAGTGCAGCGCCCGCAATCACCGCACGCGCAGCCTCGCCATTGCTCTGCGGTGGCGCAACCGTGTCAGCCTCGCCCAGTACGATCGCCACCGGCTGTTCCAGCGAGGAGAGCTGTTCGGGCGCAAAGGCCTGCACGATTGCCGGTGCCAGCAGGAACACCGCGCGCACGCCGGGAAGGGCGCGTGCGTCGTTGGCGTGGGACATCCACGGCGACAGCTCGGGCGACGCCGCAGCGGCAACGCGCGCCTCCATCGTGTGCGTTGCCGCTTCCTGCTGGGGCCGGCAGACGCCGTCATCCGGATGCGCCGTGCAGAAGGCCAGCAGTCGCTGCAGGTCCGGTCGCGCGCCGGCCGCCAACAGTGCGGTGTAGCCGCCGGCCGAGAACCCGGCGACCCCCAGGCGCTCAGGATCGACATGCGGGCCCAGCACCGGATCGGCCTGCACAGCCGCCAGTGCGGCACGCAGGTCATCGGCGCGCAGCCAGGTCAGCACGCTGCCGGGCAGGGTCATGCTGTCAACGCCGTTGTTGCCCGGATGATCGACTGCGATCACCAGATAGCCTGCCCGCGCCAACGCGGTGCCCAGCCAGCCCATCATGCGCGCGCTGCCGCCGTTGCCATGGGAGAGCAGCAGGGTCGGCAGGCGATCACCCGCGACCGGCGCATCCTTGGACGACCGGCCGACCTCGAACAGCGGCGCGTCGGGTGGACCGATGGTCAGCGCGGTTTCCCGGCTGCCTGCAAGTGCCGGATACCAGACCGTGTAGCGCAGCGCGTCGCGGTGCTCTGCGTCGCGCACGGCGGCGCTGGCCAGCGTCGTTGTGCCGTGGCGCTCGCCGGCCACCCCGCTTTCGCGGGCGGCGCCGGTGCTCGCGAACACCATCAGCATCGCTCCCAGCACAGCAGCGGTCATGCGCATCTTCAACTCCTTGTCAGTGGCGACGGTCGTCGACGGGCAGCCAGATTTCCACGCCGCCCTGGCCGGTGTGCTCGTCGAACCGGGCGTCGTAGCGCTCCAGATCCGGCGCATCGGCAAGGCTCAGGTTGGACGCAGGGAGATAATGATCCAGCAACCAGAACCAGGTCGAGCGGATGGCCGAGATGTGTCCGCCGTGCCAAGCCACCAGGTAGCGGCGCGCCGGGATGTCCACGCGTCGCCAGTGCGCAGGCACGCTCGGCACCGTGCTTGCCGGTAGTGCCGCAATGTAGTCGAAGCTACCATCGTCATCACTGTTGCAGCACACGCCGAAGCTGACCGTTGCCGGCGTCGGCCACTCGCGGTTGAGCTGGGCCCATTGGCCCGGAATCGCGCCGCTGCTGTCGCGGGTATGCCGCATGCCGACGCCTGCCAGCTGGAACGCGGGCGTATCGAGCAGTCGCGGCGCTTCACCACAGGGCGCCGGCGCGTCGTCCACGCGGATCGCCTGTACCAGCGCCAGGCCATCGGTGCCCTGTTCGCGTACGCGCTCCGGCGTCTGCCCGAACTGTTCGCTGAAGGCACGCGTGAAGGCGGCATGGGTGGTATAGCCGGCATCCAGCGCCACCTGCAGGATGTCGCCGGCGCCGTTGGCCAACTGCTGCGCGGCAGCGGTCAGGCGGCGCCCGCGCAGGTAGCGCACCACCGAGGTGCCGGTGCGGGCCTGGAACAGGCGCGACAGATGGAATGGCGACAGGCCCGCCGCAGCGGCAATGTCGGCCAGCGCCAGTGGCTGGTCCGCATGGGTTTCGATGTACCACAACGCCTTGCCTGCCGCGCTCATCCTGCCGTTCCTTGAATCCGATGCTGGGCACAGTAGCGGATCGGCAGGCGCGGCGTTTAGCAGTTCTTGCGCCTGTGCGGATTCAAGCTGTCGCACTGACGTCATGCCTCCTTCACAGATCGCGCCGAGACTGCGCGCCTTGTCCAGGCCTGCGCTACCCCCGCAGGTGCTGGCCCTGCCGCGTCCTCCCGGAGCCCTGCCGTGCATCGTTCGAAGCTTTCGCGTTCCATCCTCCTTGCCCTTTGCATGGCCAGCGCAGGAGGCGCGATCGCAGCGGAGGCCGATGCGGTCGATGCCGCCGGCGGCAGCCGCGCCGCGCCCACCCAGCTCGACGCGATGCTGGTCACCGGTACCCGCGCGTCCAATCGCACCCAGTTCGAAACGCTGGCGCCGGTGGATGTGTTCACCAAGGAAGACATCAGGTCCGTTGAATCCACCGACCTGAAGGACGTGCTGGCGCAGCTGGTGCCATCGTTCGTGGTGCAGCGCCTGCCGATGGCGGACGGCCAGGTGTTCGTGCGCCCGGCCACCCTGCGTGGCCTGTCGCCGGATCAGACCCTGGTGCTGGTCAACGGCCGCCGCTTCCATCGCAGCGCGCTGCTCGGCAACCGCGGTGCGCAGGCGGCTGATCTGGCACAGATTCCCACCAGTGCGATCAAGCGCATCGAAGTGCTGCGCGATGGTGCGTCGGCGCAGTACGGTTCGGATGCCATCGCCGGTGTCATCAACATCATCCTCGAAGAGGGGCCCGGCACCGAGATCACCGCCGGCTACTCGCAGTATGCGCAGGGCGATGGCGCCTCGCGCGATTTCAGCGCACGCACCGGCTGGTCGCTGGGCGACTACGGCAGCCTGGTGTTGTTCGCCGAATCGTCCAACTCCGATGCCACCTCGCGCACCCGCCAGCGCCCGGACGCGATCGCCTTCCAGGCTGCACATCCGGAGCTGGAGGTGCCCAATCCGGTGCAGCGCTGGGGCCAGCCGGAACTGGAAAGCCGCCGCGTCGGCTTCAACGTGAAGGCCCATGCCAACGACACGCTGGAGCTGTATGCGTTCGGCCTGTACAGCCACAGCGATGGCGTCAGTGATTTCAACTGGCGCAACCCGGACACCACCACCGGCGCCTATCGCACCACCACCATCTTCCCCGGCTGGAACCTGCGCTCGCTGTATCCGGTCGGCTTCAGCCCGCGGTACGGCAACACGCAGAACGACCTGCAGCTGGTCGGCGGCCTGCGCGGCGAGATCACGCCGAAGCTGCGCTGGGATGTCAGCGCCTCGTATGGCCGCAACGCCATCGACTACAGCCTGAAGAACTCCATCAACGCTTCGCTCGGCCCGGCCAGCCCGACCGCGTTCGATCTTGGCCGCCTGACCCAGACCGAGAAGAACGCCAACGCAGACTTCAGCTACGAGTGGGACGTGGCCGCGCTGTCCCAGCCGGTCAACGTCGCCTTCGGTGGCGAGTTCCGCCAGGAGACCTACCAGGTGCGTGCCGGTGACCCGGCCTCGTACGCGGTGGGTCCGGGCGCGGCCGCGGGCCTGGAGGCCAATTCCAACGGCGCTCCGGGTTTCTCGGCCAGCCAGGCCGGGCAGTGGAGCCAGCGCAGCAAGGCGGCCTACGTGGATATGGAAGTGCCGCTGGGCGAGCGCTGGAGCATCGGTGCGGCCAGCCGCTACGAGGACTTCTCCAGCTTTGGCAGCACGCTGGACGGCAAGCTCTCGGCGCGCTTCGCGATCACCCCGGACGTGGCCCTGCGCGGCACCGTGTCCAGCGGCTTCCGTGCGCCGACGCCGGCGCAGCTCAACACCACCAGCACCACCCAGGGGTTGGATACGCGCACGCTGCAGATCTTCACCAGTGGCCGCCTGTCGCCGAACGATCCGCTGGCGCAGCTGCTCGGTGCCAGGCCGCTGAAGCCGGAAGAATCGCGTACCGCGTCGCTGGGCCTGACCTGGCGCACCGACCTGGGCCTGTCCGGCTCGGTGGATGTCTACCAGATCAAGCTCAGCGACCGCTTCAGCCAGTCGGCCAGTTTCGCCATTCCGGCCGGTACGCCCAATCCGCTGGGCTATACCTCGGTGAACTATTTCACCAACGACTTCGATACCACCACCACCGGCGTGGACGTGGTCGGCAACTACCTGCGCGACCTCGGCGCCGGCCGCATGACGCTGACCCTGGCCTACAACTACAACCGCACCCGCGTGGACAACGGCAGCACCTCGGTGGCCACCAACGAAACCCAGCGCGTGCTGTTCGAGGATCGCCTGCCCGAGCACAAGGGCAGCCTGACCGGCAGCTGGGACATCGGCGCCTGGTCGCTGATGGCACGCATGCGCTACTACGGCGCCTGGACCGATTCCAGCGGCAATGCAGTGGGCGATATCTACCAGCGCTTCGGCGCGATGAGCTTCCTCGACCTGGCCGTCGGCTATCGCATCAACGAACATCACAGCCTGCGCGTCGGTGCCGACAACGTATTCGACCGCTATCCGGACGAAGCCACCTTCCAGGCCAGTCGCGGCCTGGTCTACTCGCGCAACGCGCCATACGACACCGACGGTGCCAACCTGTACGCACAGTACCGGCTGAGCTTCTGATGGACCCGGCCCGCCGCTCCCTGTTGCGTGCCGGCGCCTTGCTGCCGGCCGCAGCCGCACTTTCTTCACCGCCGGCCATGGCTGCCACGCGTTACGCTGCGTCCATGCAGATTCCCGCAACGACCGTGGCGCCGGACGTGCTGGCCCGCGATGAAAACTACTGGGCCGCCGTGGCCAGCCACTTCGATGTCACCGACGAAGTGAACCATCTGGAGAACGGCTACTGGGGCGCGATGGGCCGCGAGACGCTGGCCAGCTACCAGCGCCACACCGCTGAAGTGAACCGAGGCAATGCCTGGTATGGCCGCCGTGAGTTCCCGGCGCAGTACATGGCGGTGCAGCGGCAGGTGGCCGAACTGCTGGGCGTGAGCGCTGAAGAGATCGCACTCACCCGCGGTGCCACCGAGGCGATGCTGGCGCTGATCGGCGGCTACAACCGCCTGCAGCCTGGCGACCAGGTGCTGTACGCCGACATCGACTACGAAAGCATGATCGGCGCGATGCGCTGGCTGCAGCAGCGCCGCGGCGTGCAGGTCGAGCGCATCGCGCTGCCGGCCGTGCCCGACCATGCGCAGATCCTGCAGGCCTACGAGGCCGCGTTCGCGCGGCTGCCACGCCTGAAACTGGTGCTGCTGACCCAGGTCAGCCATCGCCATGGACTGGTGCTGCCGGTGGCCGAAATCGCCGAACGTGCGCGGGCACGCGGCATCGACGTGATCGTTGATGCGGCGCACGGGTTCGGCCAGATCGACTACGCGGTGCCGCAGCTCAAGGCCGATTTCGTCGGCATCAACCTGCACAAGTGGATCGGCGCACCGGTCGGTGTCGGCGCGATGTACGTGCGCAGGGGCCGCGTTGCGGACCTCGACCCGTACATGGGCGAGACCGACGACGGCCGCGTGGGCAGCCGCGTACATACCGGCACGGTCAACTTCGCCGCTTACCTGGCACTTCCGGAGGCGATTGCCCTGCACCAGCGCATCGGTGCGGACAACAAGCAGGCGCGCCTGCGTTACCTGCGCGAGCGCTGGACGCTGCCGGCGCGGCAGATGGCGCACATCGAAGTGCTGTCTTCGCCGGATCCGGCGTTGGCGAGTGCATTGGCCAGCTTCCGCCTGCGCGGGCGCACCAGCGTGGCTGACAACATCGCGCTGCAGAAGCGCCTGCTGGACGAACATCGCGTGTTCACCACCCATCGCGACGGCTTGGACTCCGGCGCCTGCGTGCGGGTGACGCCGTCGGTGTTCACCCGGCCGCAGCAGATGGATGCGCTGGTGCAGGCCCTCTCCGCCTTGGCCTGACCCTGCTTTGGTGGGTGCCAACCTTGGTTGGCACATTCCAACCGTGCCGGGGAATCTTCCGCCGGCCAGCGGCCGGCGCTACCGGTCGGGTGGGTGCCAACTGTTGGCTGGCACATTCCAACCGTGCTGAGGAGTCTTCCGCCGGCCAGCGGCCGGCACTACCGGTCGGGTGGGTGCCGACCGTTGGTCGGCACATCCCATTCCAGGGCTACCGCTCGATCGCCGGCAACGCGTCCGACAACAACAACCGATCAATCCGTCGCAGCGCACTCTCCAGCTGTCGGCGGTCCGCCGCCAGCCCCAGCGACAACCGCACGCCGCTCTGGTGCGAGACCCCTGGCGGACAGAACGCCGAAGATGGCGCAATCGCCAGCCCCTGCAGCTGTGCGGTACGCACCAGGGTGGCGTCAGTCCATGGCGCTGGTACCCGGCACCAGGCATGCAGGCCTTCGGCGCGCAGCAGCAGCGAAGGCGCCAGCAGGTAGCGCGCCATGCGCATGCGCTCGTGCGCTTCGCTGCGCACCTGCGCCAGCAGCGATTGCGCCGAACCATCCAGCAGCAGCTGGCTGGCCAGCGCCGCCACCAGCGGATGCCCCATCAACCGGGTGGAGCGCAAGGCCGAAGCCATCGCCTCGGCGTGCGCGGCACCCGGGCAGCGCACGAAGGCCGTGCGCAGGCCGGGGCTGATCACCTTCGACAGCGTCGCCACATGGAACACGTGGCGCGGTGCCAGCGTTGCCAACGGTATGGGTGCCTCTTCGGCAAGGTGCCAGTAAGGATCATCCTCGACCGCCAACAGGCCCTGGCTTTCCAATACGCGTGCCAGCGCTTCGCGCCGCTGCAACGACAGCGTCAGCGCGGTCGGGTTCTGGCAGGTGGGGTTGAGATAGACCAGCCGCGCGCCACTCCCGCGCGCCTGCCTCACCAGTGCCTCGGGGCACATCCCGTACTCATCGCCTTCCACCGGTACCAGCCGCCGCCGAAGCGCCCCGGCGGCCTGCAGCAGCCCCGGGTAGACCAGCGTGTCACACAGGATCGCGTCGCCATCGCGGCCCTGGCTGAGCAGGATCGCGGCCAATGCCACCTGCGCGCCTTCGGTCAGCAACAGGCTGGCATCCTCCACCGCGCCCAGCATCGGTTGCAGCCAGCGCGCTGCCGCGTGGCGGTCGGTGGGATTGCCGCCGCCCAGGTGGTAGGTCATCAGGTTCGGCGCGTTGCTGCGCGCAAGCACGGCGGCGGCACCGCGGCGCAGGGTCTCGGCCAGCGCATCGGCATCGGGCACCGGCGGCACGTTCATGCTCAGGTCCACCACCTGGTCGAAGCCGGCCTTGGGTGGTGCGATGAAACTGCCTTGTGGCCCGCGCGCCTCGATCAGGCCGCGCTTGCGCGCTTCGTCGAACGCCCGCGTTACCGTGGTCAGGTCGACGCCGAGCTGCTGCGCCAACGCGCGCTGCGAGGGCAGGCGTTGTCCTGGTGCAAGACCACCGCGACGCACCGTGCGCTCCAGCGAATTGACGATGCGCAGGTAGATCGGCCCGTTGTGCGCGAGCACGTCCTGCACCCATTCGCGGGCTGCGACATCCGGTCGCGGCATGTACGGAGCATGTCGGGGCGTATCGTTGCTTCCAACGGCGGGAGCCTGTCCATAACCATCGGTCGGTTCGGACAGGTGACCGCCGTTGTTGCTTGTGGCGGCCACAGCGGCCAGCGTCAGTGGTGTCATTGCGCGTCCTCAGCGCTTGGCCTGCCAGGGGCAGTAGCAGCCCACGGCAAGCAGTCCTTTCGGGCGCACGGTTTCGCCGCGCACCAGTCTGTCCAGCAGTGGTTCGACGAAGCTGTTGGCCGAGTTGCAGACCATGCCGATGCTGTACGGGCCGGCATAGGCGAGGTGGCCCTGCCGGTCCCAGATCGCCACGGCAGGGCTGGCCGGGATGTGTTCGATGCCGTCGATGGTCGGCAGGTTGATCACCTTGTTGCGCAGCGGCTCAGGCAGTTCGCCGTGGGTACCGGGGCGGCGGATCGCATAGAAGTCGATGCCGGCGCGGCGGTACATGCTGATCAGGTAGCTCAGGTGTGCGCCGGTTTCGCGGTTGCAGACGGCACACGCCGGGTCCCAGAAGTGCACCACGCGGATGCGGCCGGTATCACCGGCCAGATCGGACGGCAGGCGCAGCTGCGAGTCGTCGAAGACGATGGCCTGTTCGGTGAACGTCGACTGCGCGCTGTAGCCGAAGTACTGCCACAGCGCAGCCGCCACGCCGGCCATGAACAGGCAGGCGAGGTCGATCATCGTCGGCAGCAGCCAGCGGCGGCGCGGCGCGGCTGCGCCCATCAGGACGCGTCCCCGCCGAACTTGTGCACGTACTGCTTGCGCATCTCGCGGCAGGAGTCGGCCTGCGCGCGACGCTGGATCTCGCTACGCGACGGATCCTCGCTGCGCTGCACGCATTGCTCGATGGCGTGGCGCTCGGCGGCCTGCACATCCACGGTCTGCGGCTGCAGGCAGACCCAGGCCAGCGCGGCCAGCATCAACACCACAAAGCCACCACAGCCGGCCATTACCAGGTGGAACTTCAGTCTCTCGGCGCGCATCGATGCACGTCCCTTCATCCATACATTGAATACAAAATATCATCTTGTATGGATGTGGCGCCATGCGCCCGGTTCAGACGATGGCGTTGTGCCGGGCCTCGGGGGCTTCAGACAGGATCTCGTTCAGTTTGGCCAGCGCCCCGGCCAGCGCATCCTGGTCGACCGCGCCGCCCAGCGACAGGCGGATGGCGTTGCCCGGTGGCGGTTCCTCCACGCTGAAGGCGTCCGAGCTGGCGATGCCCAGCCCCTGTTCCTGTGCGGCCTGGATCAGCCGGTACTGGTCCAGCCGCGGCGGTAGCGGCAGCCATACGTGCAGGCCGGCCGGGTGCGCCCGCGCGCGGGACGGCAGGTACTGCGCGGCAATCGCCTGGCGCTCGCGCAGCTCCTGCTGGAAGCGCTGCACCATGTCCTGGGCCTGGCCGCTGCGGATCCACTGCGACGCCACCGCCACCATCGACTGGGTCGGCATCAGCGCGATCGCACGCAGGGCGTCCAGCACCGGTTCCATCGGTTCGCCGGCCGGCACCACCAGGTAAGCGGTGCGCAGGCCCGGTGCCAGGCATTTGGACAGGGTGGAGATGTAATACACCGGGCAGCCGGCGTCGCGGTGGGCGGCCAGCGGCGGTGCGGCGTCCCCGGCCAGCAACCAGTAGGGATCGTCTTCGATCACGGTCAGATCGTGGCGCTTGGCAACCGCCAGCAGGGCCTGCCGGCGTTGTGCCGACATCGTCGCCGTGGTCGGGTTCTGGATGGTCGGTACCAGGTACAGCAGGCGCGGGCGGCGTAGCTGGCAGGCCTCTTCCAGCGCTTCGGGCAGCATGCCTTCGGCGTCCATCGCCACTGGCACCACACCCCGCTGCAGCACGCGCGTGGCGGCCAGCAGGCCCGGGTAGGTCAGCTGCTCGGCGGCGATCAGCTCGCCCGGCTGGGTGCGGGCCAGGATCAGTGCGCACAGTGCGGTCTGCGCGCCGGGGCAGATCACCACCTGGTCGGCACCCACCGTGCCCAGCACCGGTGACAGCCACTGCACGGCGGCGGCGCGGTCCTCGCGGGTGCCGGCGCCGACGTGGTAGCTCATCAGTTCGCCCTGGCCCAGCTGCTGGCCCACGTGCTGGAAACCGGCCTCCATGCCCTGTGCGAACGGCGCGCTGCCCAGCAGCGGCGGGATGTTCATGCTCAGGTCCACCGAGGTGCTGCGGTTGCCGGCCGACAGCGCGATGAAGGTGCCGCCGGCGCCCTGCGCATCCAGCAGGCCAGCCTGGCGCAGCTCGGCAAAGGCACGGGTGACCGTGGTCAGATCCACGCCCACCTGCTGGGCCAGGTCGCGCTGCGGCGGCAGCCGGTCGCCCGGGCGCAGCACGCCGTCATCCACCGCCTCGCGCACCTGCTGGGCGATCTGCAGGTACAGCGGGCCAGCGCCCTCGCGGAAGGGGCGAACCCAGGTGCGATTGGGGTTTTTCAGGCGGCGGCCGGCGGGAGGTGGCGTCATCGGTCAGTTTTCCATACGTGCAGATGCACAAGTCCATACAATCATGTATCTTGTATGGGCTTGATTGGAGTGGATCGCTCTCTTGTAGGCGACCTCGTACCCACAGTGTAGCCGCTCCACGCCCGGGCGCTGCGCGCAGGCGAGCCGGTCAAGCGCGCTTCTTCAACAGGGTTGACCTCCAATGAATATCTGCTGGAACCGCATCCGCCTGGCGCTGGTCGCCCTGGCCTGCGTCGGCCTGTCGGGCTGTGACTGGGTGCTGCTGGATTCGAAGGGCATGGTCGGGCTCGCCCAGCGCGACCTGATCCTGATCTGCATCGGCCTGATGCTGATCGTGGTGATACCGGCCATCGTGCTGACCTTCGTATTCGCCTGGCGCTTCCGCGCCGGCAACACCAAGGCGAAGTACACGCCGGACTGGTCGCACTCCACCAAGGTGGAGATCGTGGTCTGGGGCGTGCCGCTGCTGATCATTGCCGGCCTGGCGGTGATCGTGTGGAAGTCGACCCACGAACTGGACCCGTACAAGCCGCTGGACGTGGCCGGTGAGCCGCTGCACGTGGACGTGATCGCCACCGACTGGAAATGGGTGTTCGTATACCCGGACCTGGGCATCGCCACGGTCAACCAGCTCAACTTCCCGGCCAACCGCCCGCTGGCGTTCAACATCACCTCCAACTCGACGATGAATACCTTCTTCATCCCGCAGCTGGGTGGGCAGATCTACGCGATGGCCGGCATGCGCACGCAGCTGCACCTGATCGCCAACGAGCCCGGCCAGTTCCGTGGCATGTCCGGCAACTACAGCGGGCATGGCTTCTCGAACATGAAGTTCATTGCCACCGCCAGCAGCAACGAGGAGTTCGAGCGCTGGGTGGCCGAGGTACGCAGCGCACCACAGGCGCTGGACTTCAACCAGTTCAAGGCGCTGGCCGCACCGTCGAAGAACGCGCCGGTGCAGCACTTCTCCAGCGTCGAACCGCTGCTGTTCAAGAAGGTCATCGACCAGTTCATCGGCGTCGGTGAGAACACCGCTGCTGCGTCCCCGGCGGGTGCTGCCGGTGGTGCCCAGGTTTCCCAGGAGTAACGAACATGTTGGGTAAATTGACGTGGGAGGCCGTGCCGCTGCACGAGCCGATCGTCGTGGTCACGCTGGCGGCCATGGTGCTGGGTGGCCTCGCGCTGCTTGGCGCGGTGACGTACTTCAAGCTATGGGGCGTGCTCTGGCGCGACTGGTTCACCACCGTGGACCACAAGAAGATCGGCATCATGTACGTGGTAGTGGCGCTGGTCATGCTGGTGCGTGGCTTCGCCGACGCGCTGATGATGCGCGCGCAGTTGGCCGCGGCCGGGCCAGGCAGTGATGGCTTCCTGCCACCGGAGCACTACGACCAGATCTTCACCGCGCATGGCGTGATCATGATCTTCTTCGTGGCCACCCCGTTCGTGGTCGGCCTGATGAACATCATCGTGCCGCTGCAGATCGGCGCACGCGACATGGCGTTCCCGTTCCTCAACGCCTTCAGCTTCTGGATCTTCGTGGTTGGCGCTGCGCTGATGATGATCTCGCTGGGCGTTGGCGAGTTCGCCATGACCGGCTGGGTGGCCTATCCGCCGCTGTCGGGCATCGAGTTCAGTCCGGGCGTAGGCGTGGACTACTACATCTGGGCGTTGCAGGCCTCGGGCATCGGCACATTGCTGACCGGCGTCAACCTGTTCATCACCATCCTGCGCATGCGTGCGCCGGGCATGACCCTGATGAAGATGCCGGTGTTCACCTGGACCGTGCTGGTCACCAGCGTGATCATCATCGCCGCCTTCCCGATCCTGACCGTGGCGCTGGGTGCGCTCACCCTGGACCGCTACCTGGACTTCAACTTCTACACCAACACGTTGGGTGGCAACCCGATGATGTACGTGAACCTGGTGTGGGCCTGGGGCCACCCGGAGGTGTACATCCTGGTGCTGCCGGCGTTCGGCATCTTCTCTGAAGTCACCGCCACGTTCGCGCGCAAGAAGCTGTTCGGCTACAAGTCGATGGTGGGCGCCACGCTGGCGATCGGCATCCTGTCGTTCATCGTCTGGCTGCACCACTTCTTCACCATGGGCTCGGGTGCCAGCGTCAATGCCTTCTTCGGCATCATGACGATGATCATCGCCATCCCCACCGGCGTGAAGATCTTTACCTGGCTGTTCACCATGTACGGCGGCCGCGTCGAGTTCAGCGTACCGATGCTGTGGACCATCGCCTTCCTGGTCACCTTCACCATCGGTGGCATGACCGGCGTGCTGCTGGCCATCCCGGGCGCGGACTTCCTGCTGCACAACAGCCTGTTCCTGGTCGCCCACTTCCATAACACCATCATCGGCGGCGCGCTGTTCGGCTACCTGGCCGGCTTCGCCTACTGGTTCCCGAAGGTGTTCGGCTTCACCCTCAACGAGCGCCTGGGCAAGTGGTCGTTCGCCTGCTGGGTGATCGGCTTCTACCTGGCCTTCATGCCGCTGTACATGCTGGGCTTCATGGGCATGACCCGCCGCATGAACCAGTACGACAACCCGGCGTGGACGCCGTACCTGATCGTCGCCTTCATCGGTGCACTGTTCGTGTTCGCGGGCATCATCCTGATGCTGGTGCAGATCTACGTGAGCGTGCGCGACCGCAAGCGCAACCTGGACCTGACCGGCGATCCGTGGAACGCACGCACGCTGGAATGGGCCACGCCGTCGCCGCCGCCGTTCTACAACTTCGCCGTGGTGCCCAAGGCCGATGAGCTGGATGCCTTCCACGAAGCGAAGAAGCGCGGCCTGCCGCCGCCGCCGAAGACGTACGCCCCGATCCACATGCCGAAGAACACCGGCGTGCCGCTGATCCTAAACATCTGGATCCTGGTGCTGTGCTTCGCCCTGGTCTGGCACATCTGGTGGATGGCCGCAGCCAGCTTCATCGCGATGATCGTGACCCTGATCGTGCGGTCCTACGATGAGGACGTGGATTACTACGTCAGTTCCGAAGAGGTGGCGCGCACCGAAGCGGCCAACCTTGCCAAGCTGAAGGAGGTACGCGCATGAACCTGTTGACCCGCCCGGAGCTGGCCAGCGACACGCAGGCGCACGAGGACCACCACGAGCACGACCATGGCCACGAACAGGGCGGCATGAAGGTGTTCGGCATGTGGGTGTACCTCATGTCCGACCTGGTGCTGTTCGGTTCCCTGTTCGCCTCGTACGCGGTGCTCAGCACCGCCTACGCCGGCGGCCCCACCGGCAAGGAGCTGTTCTCGTTGCCGTTCGTGATGGCCGAGACCTTCCTGCTGCTGGTCTCCAGCATCACCTACGGCCAGGCCGTGCTGGCCATGCATCGCCACGATGCCTCGGCGGTGCTGCGCTGGCTGGGCGTGACCTTCGTGCTCGGTGCCTCGTTCATCGGCATGGAGATCTACGAGTTCTCGCACCTGATCCACGAAGGCGCGGGCCCGAGCACCAGTGCCTACCTGTCGGCGTTCTTCGCGCTGGTCGCCACCCACGGACTGCACGTCGCCAGTGGCCTGATCTGGATGGCGGTGGTCATGCACCAGGTCTACCGCCGTGGCCTGACCCCGACCAACATCACCCGTGTTTCGTGCCTGAGCCTGTTCTGGCACTTCCTGGACCTGGTGTGGATCTGCGTCTTCACCTTCGTCTACCTGATCGGAGCCTTCTGACATGGCCCACGTCGAAACCTCGCGCGCCGGCAATGCGCACGGCTCCACCAAGTCCTACCTGATCGGTTTCGTGCTGTGCGCGCTGCTGACCGTGGTGCCGTTCGCACTGGTGATGAATCCGGTGCTGTCGCGGCCGCTCACGCTGTTCCTGCTGGTCGGCTTCGCAGTGGCGCAGATCCTGGTGCAGCTGGTCTATTTCCTGCACATGGACCGCAAGTCCGAAGGCGGCTGGAACCTGGCCAGCTTCGTGTTCACCCTGGTGATCCTGTTCATCGTCATCGCACTGTCGGTCTGGATCATCTGGAGCATGCACTACCACATGATGATCAACTGAGCCTGCGAACCGTGAAAGGCATTGCGTTCCCCCATCGTGGCCTGCGCCTGGCCGCAGGCCTGCTGCTCGGCCTGCTGGCCGGCTGCAGCGCGCAGTCGCGCATGGACTTCTATGCGAAGGACATCGCCTGCGAAGAACTTGGCCAGCAGTGGTCGATGCCCGACAGCCACGGCACCGTGCGTGGCCCCAAGGACCTGCAGGGGCAGGTGACCTATCTGTTCTTCGGCTTCACCAGCTGCCCGGACGTGTGCCCGACCACGATGGTCGAGCTGAGCCAGGTCAAGCACCTGATGGGCAAGGATGCCGATCAGCTACAAGTGGTGTTCGTCAGCGTCGACCCGGCCCGCGACACGCCTGAGGTCGCGCGCACCTATGTGGAAGCGTTCGATCCCAAGGCAATCGCGCTGGTTGGCAACGATGCGCAGCTGGCCGCGATGGCCAGCGACTTCAAGGCGTTCTACGAAAAGGAACCCGGTCAGGTACCGGATACCTACACCATGAGCCACATTGCCGGCGGCTACGTGTTCGACCGCCAGGGCCGCCTGCGCCTGTTCGCGCCGTACGGCATGCCGGTGGAAAAGCTGTTCTCCGATGTGCAGCGCCTGCTGCTCGAGCCTGGCTACCCGGCCGCCGGCAACGACGCACTGGCCAGCTGCCACCTCAAGCACAGCGGCACACTCGCCGCGCGCTGACGCCGGTGGGTTTCGACCACTGTCCCCGGTAGGTGCCAACCTTGGTTGGTACGTGCGGATCCGCTCTTGGTAGGTGCCAACCTTGGTTGGCACAGCTGTAGAGCCGAGCCCATGCTCGGCTCAACGCGACACGCGCGCGCCGCGCAGACAGCAGCCGAGCATCGGCTCGGCTCTACATGCTCGCCGCCCCTCGCAGGACCAATCCCCCGGCCGGCCAGGAGAGCCAACCGGCCAGGGGCACCACTCAACGCCTTACTTGGTCTCTTCCCACTGCACCACGTCCGGCTCGGTCGCGCGGATACCGGCGGTGGACAGCAGCCTGGTGGTCGCATCCAGCGCCGCGTTTACCGACGGGTACTCCACGATCGCCTGGCCCGAAGCCTTGGAGACCTTCACCACGGTACCGCCAGTGGCGGCGGCTGCGCGCTGGGCCGAGGCCGCATCGGTGAAGAACACCTTGACCCGCGACGTCGCCACCACCGGCGCGCCGTCACGGGAGACCGCCGCCGCGAACTTGCCGGCGCCGGCATCGGCAGGTGCCGCCGTTGCGCCATCCAGCGAACGCTTGGTACGCGAGCTGGTGGTCGCCGCCGCCTGCGGGGTGATCGTGAACTGGCCGCCGCTGGCCTGCTTCACGGTGGCCGAGGGGGACAGCTGGAATCGCGTGCCGCCCACATCGAACGTGCGGCCGGTAGCGGAGGCCTTCAGTTCCTGCGCATCCACGGTCGACAGGGTCCTGGCTGGAGGGGTCTGCCCCGAGCTCTGCGCCCAGGCAGGGGAGGTCATCGCCGCGAAGGCGAGCGTGCTCAACAGAATGGTGGTCTTCATCATCAGTGCCCCAGAACGCGGATCTTGAAGAATTCGAGGTTGCCGCGCGATGCTGCGGTCGCGGCCTGCCCCATGTCGGTCACTTCCAGCGTCCAGGTGCCGCTGGCATTCTCATCCAGGAAGGCATTGCTGGACAGCAGGTCCCAGCTGGTGAAGTTGCTCTGCGCGCCACCCGTGCCCGAACCGATCGCGGTGAACGCCGGTTGCACCACGCTGCGGGTGCCGCTGGGCGACACCAGCACGAACTGCAGCTGGCGCGTGTTGCGGTGGTTGACCCGGAAGCCCAGCTGCACGCTTTCGATATTGCGCGCGCCGTTGGCCAACTGGAAGGTCAGGCGTGCGGCGGCAGCCGAGGTGTTGCCGATGGCCACGGTACGCGTCGTGTTGCGCCAGCCACTGTCGACCAGCGGGCCCAGCGACTGGAAGTTCTCAGCGACCTGCACTGCACGCGCAGCGTTGACCACGCCGAAGCCATACCAGTTGCTGTAGGCACGGCCGGCAGCATTCACCGTCCAGCCCGGCACCAGCGTGCGCCCGTCGGCCAGCGTCACCGCCGGCTGGTTCGGGTGGTTGCGGGTGGCGGTGGTGGCCAGGATGTACTTCACATCGCGATAGGACAGGTTCGGATTGGCCTCCAGCACCAGTGCCGCCACGCCCGACACCATCGGCGCCGACGCCGAGGTGCCGTTCATCTTGGCGGTGTAGTTGCAGGTGCTGTCGATGGCCGACAGGTTGCTGTCCAGCGTGTTCTGGCGGTTGGTGTTCTTGTTGCTGCCCTGCGCGCACCCGGTCACGTCGGTGGTGACGATGGCCGGGTCGTACGCGCGCGCCACCAGGCCGGGCGCAAACTGTGCCTGCAGGCCGTACTCACCACCAAAGGCCGACACCCACAGGGCCGAGCCGGTGGAGGAGTAAGACGAGCGCACGCCATCGGCGCGCACCGCGCCTACCGTGATCACGTTGAACAGGTTGTTGCGCGGATCACGGCCGGCCGGCACACAGCCGGTGTTGCGGTTCTTGGTGTCGGTGGTGCAGACATCCTGGGTCTGGCTGATCGAGGCATTGTTGAAGTTGTTGCCGGCCGACTTCACGTAGATGCCGCCGCGGCCACCGCGCGTCCCCGACAGTGCCTGCTCATACGAACGAATCGTGTTTTCGCTGTACGCCAGCGGCAGGTTCGGATTGCCCGGGCCGGCGCCCCAGCTGTTGTTGAACACCTGCACGTCGGCCGATTCCGCGCCGTCCCACCAGGCGTACTCGATGTTGCTCTGCTGGTTGCCCAGGGCCGAGCGCGAAATCGGGTTGAAGCCCTTCAACGTCGCCGCCGGGGCTACACCGCGCACGCCCAGGTTGTTGGCGCCCACCGCACCGGCGATGCCGCCGACCATGGTGCCGTGGTTGTCGACATCCGGGTTGGTCGGGGTGGGGTTGTTCGAGCCATTGGTGAAGTTCTTGCCGGCTACAGCGGCCACGTTGGCCGCCAGGTCCGGATGCGCGATCTGCAGGCCATCATCGACGATGGCGATGGTGACGCCCTGGCCACGGATGCCATTGCGGAACAGGCCATCCACGTTCAGGTCGTTGCCGGCCACCGGCAGCGTGTCGGCCGGGACCGTCTGCCCGGTGTTGAGCAGGTGCCACTGGATTGCCGCCAGTGGATCGGCCTGTTGGGCCTGGGCGGTGACGGCCAGGCTGCCCAGTACCAGGGCAGTGGCCAGGGCCAGGCGCGCGGAGCGCGGTGGCGCGGTGCGTTGCGTGTGTCGCTTCATACACGAATCCTTCTGTTGTGAATCGGCATGGCAGGACGGCGGGGCGGATCTGCCCCATCGCAACGAGCCAAACGCGACACAACGAACAACCCCCTACCTCTTCACACAAGCAATCTGCAGATGTGCCAATTGCGTCACAAACGCTTAGTACGTCTGGTTATGACAGTGCACACAAGCATCTTCACGCGATCTTCGCGCGGTTGAATCTGAGTTGTGGGAAACAGGGAGAACTACGTGCAGATGACCACACACATGAAGAACGAACGGAAGCGCGGCCGTGCGCGCGCGGACCAGACCCCGCTCTCGGTTGCCGCCATCCGCAAGGTGGTGCTGTCCGTGCATACGCGCAGCCACGACTACGGCGACGATGCCGATATCGCCGAGTTGCTGCCCGAGTTGGCAGCATTCGGCATCACCACGGTGAAACCGCTGCGCCTGCTGATGAAGAAACACCGTCGCGCACTGCTGCAGGAGGAACGGATCGTCATGCGCCGCGCAGAGACGCTGCATCTGCGCACTGAGTGGCGGCCCGGTGGCATAGACGTGCATGCCAACACCAGCCGTTACGCCATCGGCGGCCTGGTCCGCACCAGCATGGAACACGAATTCGGCTTCGAGACGATGCTGCCCTTCCACGAGGTGCGCGAGGACGAGCCCGCGTAGTGCGGTGCCTGCCCGGTGGGTGCGGCAGCCCTGCCGGGGCATCATCGCGTGCCCTCACATCGCGCTGTGCTACTACAGCCCGTGCACCCTTCCGCACGGAGCACGATGATGGTCAATCCGCTCGCCCAGGCCCATCGCGGCCTCGGCACCACGCTGTTCAGCCTGTTGAACCCGATACCCTTCGGCTTCTTCGTCGGTGCCCTGATCTTCGACGCGATCTACCTCAACAGCGCCGAGGTGATGTGGGGCAAGGCCGCTGCCTGGCTGATCACCTTCGGCCTGCTGATCGCCATCATTCCGCGGCTGATCAACCTGTTCACGGTCTGGCGCCGCAACGGCACCGCCACCCGCATCGACCGCATCGACTTCTTCCTCAACCTGGTCGCGGTGGTGCTGGCCATCTGGAATGCCTTCGTGCACAGCCGTGATGCGTATGCCATTGCAGTGCCGGGCACGATCCTGTCGGCGCTGACCGTGGCCCTGATCGCCCTGGGCCTGATCCTGCTGTCACTGCAGCCGCCGCTGCTGCAGGGAGGTCGTCATGGCTAAGCACATCCTGCCCACCGTGGCCGCGCTGGCACTGGCCGTCACGCTGTCGGCCTGCGCGGGCAAGGCCGAATACCACCCCTCCGACCAGTCCGGCGCAAAGCCGCCGCTGCCGGCGCCGAAGAACTTCCTGATGCCGCCGATGCAGGTGCCCAAGGGCGTCGGCTGGGCTGATGGACAGACCCCCACGGTGGCCGAGGGCCTGAAGATCGAACGCATCGCCGCCAACCTGCAGCATCCGCGGCGGCTGCTGACCCTGCCCAATGGCGATGTACTGGTGGTGGAGGGCAACGGCCCCGGCGAAGAACCGGTCACCACGCCCAAGCAGTGGATCGCCGGCAAGGTGAAGGCGCGCTCGGGCAAGGCCGGCAAGGGCGGCAACCGGGTCACCCTGCTGCGCCGCTCGCCGGGAACGAACACCTGGACCCAGCATGTCTACATCGAGGGCCTGCATTCGCCGTTCGGCATCCAGCTGATCGGCGACACGCTGTACGTGGCCAACACCGGCAACATCATGCAGTACCACTACGTGCCCGGCGAAACCCGCATGTCGGACAAGGGCCGCGAGTTCACCGACCTGCCCAGCACCATCAACCATCACTGGACCAAGGAACTGCTGGCCAGCCGCGATGGCCGCAAGCTGTACGTGGGCGTCGGCTCCAACAGCAACATCACCGAAAATGGCCTGGCCGTTGAATACCGCCGTGCGGTGGTACTGGAAGTGGACGTGGCCACCCGTGGCAGCCGTATCTTTGCGTCGGGCATCCGCAATCCGACCGGCCTGGACTGGGAGCCGAGCACCGGCACGTTGTGGGCCGTGGCGAACGAACGCGACGAGATCGGTGCCGACCTGGTGCCTGATTACCTCACCTCGGTGAAGGAAGATGGCTTCTACGGCTGGCCCTACAGCTACTACGGCCAGCACGTGGACGAGCGCGTGCAGCCGCAGCGGCCGGACCTGGTGGCCAAGGCGATCGTGCCGGACTACGCCATCGGCTCGCACGTGGCACCGCTGGGCCTGCTGTTCTACACCGGCCAGGCACTGCCGGCGCAGTATCACGGCGGTGCCTTCATCGGCGAGCACGGCAGCTGGGACCGCTCGCCATTGAGCGGCTATGAAGTGGTCTACGTCTCGTTCAAGGACGGCAAGCCGACCGGGCGGCCGCAGACCGTGGTCAGCGGCTTTGCATCGAAGGACGAGAAGACCCTGATGGGCGCACCGGTGGGCATGGCGATGGATGCCGAAGGCGCATTGCTGGTGGCCGACGACGTGGGCGACGTGGTGTGGCGGGTGTCGGCCAAGTAGTTCTGTAGAGCCGAGCCCATGCTCGGCTTACGCGCGCAGCGCGGGGTTTCCGCGTACAGGTTGAAGAGCAGCCGAGCGTGGGCTCGGCTCTACAGTTCCGCGGTACTGCTGCGGAACCCGCTGAACACCGATTCGGCGGCAAATCCCACGCCGCCCAGCAGCACGCCGAAATACACCACCGTGGCCACCACGAAACCATAGCCGGCTGCCACTGCCGCGCCATCGCGCTGGATGAAACCAATGGCGAAGGACATCAGCGCCAGCGCCGGCAGCGTGTTGCTGAAGGGTATCGGCCCGGCCGGCGCCATCAACAGCAGGGTCGCGAACACCAGCATCAGGTTGTTCAGGCGCATCATCTTCTTCGAGCGCACCATCACCGCCAGCCGCATCGGCCGCGACAGCCGCTCCATGCGGTGCACCCATTTCAGCGCACGACCCAGGTTGGCCTTCAGCTTGTCGGTGGCGATCTCGCGGCGGGCCAGCTTCTGTGGCACCCACAGCGGGCGGCTGCGCACCCGGCTCAGGCCGATCAGCAGGATCGAGGCGCCAAACACGGTACTCAGCCCGGGAATCGACACCGGAATGATGAAGATGGCCGAGAGCAGGATCACGATCAGCAGCAGGCCCTCATCGCCCAGCGCGCTGAGCAGGGTGCCGACGCGCACCTGGTCGCCGGGCAGCTCGTCGATCATCTGCTCGATCTGCTGGGCCAGGGGCGCGCTGTCATTGGTTTCGGGGGCACGGTAGGTCATGCGTCGCAAGGTTCTCCAGGGAAGGGCGGTCAACGGGCCGTCCTGCGGTGGGGGACGCACAGGCTCCCGCAGTATCCCGGCCAACGTGGGCAAAGAAGTGAACCGGGCATGAGGGGGTAAACTGGCGTGCCCCGCACGAGTTGAACGCAATGGACATGGGCCGCAGGCAATCGACCATCGAACTGGTCGCCATCGACATGGATGGCACGCTGCTGGACCCGTCGCACCAGCTCACCTCCCGCGCCAGGAAGGCCATCGCGCAGGCGCGGGCGCTGGGCGTGCACATCGTGCTGACCAGTGGCCGCCCGGTTCCGGGCCTGGCGCCGTACCTGCACGAGCTGGGCATCACCGGCAACGACGACTACTGCATCGCCTGCAATGGCGGCCTGGTGCAGCGCATCGGCACGCGCGAAACCGTGGTCGAGTATCCGCTCAGCTTCGACGACTTCCTGTTCTGCGAGCAGGTCGCCCGCGACCTGGGCGTGCACTTCCAGGCGCTGGACAGCCAGCGCATGTACACGCCCAACCAGGACATCAGCTACTACACCGTAGCCGACTCGCATCTCTCGCGGATGCCGCTGTCCTACCGCCGCGTGGAGGACATGGATCCATCGATGTCCTTCATCAAGCTGATGATGATCGACGCGCCGGACGTGCTGGATGCCGCCATCGCGCGCCTGCCGAGCGAACTGACCGAGCGCTTCGCGGTACTGAAGAGCGCGCCGTTCTTCCTGGAAGTGTTCGACCACCGCGCCGGCAAGGGCCCGAGCCTGCAGAAGCTGGCCGAGCACCTGGGCATCGACCGCGCCAACGTGATGGCCATCGGTGACCAGGAAAACGACCTGACCATGCTGCAGTACGCCGGCACCAGCGTGTCGATGGGCAATGCCATCGATGCGGTGAAGGCCGTGGCGCGCTTCGAAACCACCAGCAATGCCGATGAAGGCGTGGCGCGTGCGATCGAGCGTTTCGTCCTGCAGTAACTGCGCGTCCGCTTGCGCTGGTAGGTGCCAACCTTGGTTGGCACACGCAAGCGGCAAGCGCCAACCAAGGCCGGCCTCTACCACGGCGGGGCTATACCCACGTATAGCCCACCCATCCCCACCGCCATCGGCGCTGTACCACGGTGCAATGGCGGATGCAGCAGCGCGATGCAAGAATTTCGCACGTCGAAATCACGCCATCGAATCCTGCGGCAGATGATCGTCTTCATCTGCTGACCGGCGCGCACCGCGCTGTTACCCCCTCAACGCAATCGCACTGCCAGCCAGGGCGCCGACACCGGCGCTGCAACGCGCTGGGCGTGCGCCTGCGCCGCTTTCCCCCTGCACCCTGGATCTGCTGCCATGAACACCCCACCCACGACACGCCTTGCCTTGGCGATCATCGCGGCCATCACAGCCCCTGCGTACGCCGCAGAAACGCACGATGCCGCGCACGACACGCCCACCACGCTCAACGCCCTGCAGGTCATCGCCACGCCGCGTGGCGCCGCCGTGGCACCGACCCAGGTGGTTGGTCCCAACCGCTACATCATCAAGGCCGAAGATCTCGACGCGATGGTCACCGGCAACAACGGCCTGGCGATGCTCAAGCAGGTGCCGGGCGCCAGCTACACCGCCACAGATGGACTGGGCCTGGATATCTCGGCCACCAGCCTGTTCGTGCGCGGCTTCCGCATGAACGAAATGGGCATCACCTTCGAAGGCGTGCCGCTGAACGACAACGGCTTCCTCTCGCTCACCGGCACCAGCGTGGTGAACGTGGGCGTGCCCGATGGCATCGGCGCGATCACGGTCAGCCCCGGTGGCGCACCGGTCAGCGTGTTCTCCAGCAGCGTCAACGGCGGCAGCCTGGAGTACCGCCTGCGTGACCTGCAGGACACGCCCAGCCTGCGCGTGAAGCAGGGCGTGGGCAGCAACAGCACGTTGGTCACCACCGTATCCGGGCAGACCGGCCAGCTCGGCGAGCAGGGCCCGAAGGTACTTGTCGACCTGCAGCGCGTGTCTGCCGACAAGTACCAGGGCGAGGGCACGCAGAACTTCCTGCGCGGCGACCTGAAGCTGCAACAGGACGTCGCCTGGGGTGACTTCACCGTGTTCCTGTCCGACAGCAAGGCCAAGGTCTGGGGCTACAACAACATCTCCTTCGACATGATCCGCAAGCTGGGCTGGAAGGCCGACATCTTCTATCCCGATTATGCGTGGGCCTGGTACGTGGCCTCGCCGGAGAACGCGGACAAATCCTGTGGCGCCTACACCTGCGGTGAGCTGTCCGAACTGATTCCGTACGACACCGGCCAGATCACCCGCGACCGCGTGTCATCGATCAACCATCGCTTCCAGATCACCCCGGCGCTGAGCGGCAACGTGCAGCTGTACAACGCCAACAGCCACACCCAGGCCACGCTCACCGACCCGACCGTACCGTCGCCCAACGGCGCGCCGTTCTCCGAACAGGTGCAGACACCACACCTCAACCGGCTGGGCGGCATGCTCAACCTGCAGTTCGAGGCGGGCGCGCACACCTTCACCGCCGGTTTCTGGCAGGAGAAGAGCAAGGCCGCGGCCAAGACCGAGTGGTACCAGCAGCCGCTGCTGGGCGAGGGTCCACCACTGAAGGCCACCGGTCCGTTCGATGTGTATGGCCCCGCGTTCAAGACCGACAACGCCTCGAGCTGGGTGACCCGCTCGCGCCAGTTCTACCTGCAGGACGACATCGTGTTGAACGACACGCTGAAGCTGGGTGTCGGCTTCAAGGCCGTGGACTTCCGCACCCGTGGCGGCGGCCTCGGTGATGCCAAGGACCGGCCGGTGAACGGCACGCTGTGCGCGAAGAGCTACTTCCTGCCGCACGTCTCGCTGTTCTGGAGCCCGACCGAATCCACCGATGCCTTCATCGACCTGGCCAACACCATGAACGGCTATCGCGTCGCTCAGCGCGGCAACATCGGTTACACCGCCTCGGCGTGGACCATCACCGACCAGGAAGAGTTCGACCGCGTGGCGGGTACCCTGCGTCCGGAAAAGAACTGGAACCTTACCGTGGGCGCATCGCACCGCTTCGATCGGCTGACGATCACCGGCGACGTGTTCTACAACGACATCCGCAATCGCCTGCTGTCGGCGGCCATCGGCACTCAGTTCGCGCAGATCAACACCGTGCGGCTGATGCCGAAGATGCACGTGATCGGTGCCGACCTCGGCATCACCGCCGACCTGAGCGACCACCTGCAGTTCTACCAGGGCGTGGCCGTGGCCCGTTCGTACTATGACAGCGATTTCGTGGTGGGTGACACGGTGTACCCGATCAAGGGCAACGCCCAGCCGGGCTACCCGCAGATCTCGCTGGTCAGCGACCTGTCCGCCCACTTCGGTGACTGGCGTTTTGGTGCCACCAGCACCTCGTACCTGCGCCAGCCCTTCACCTACGAGAACGACATCCGCGTGCCGACCTTCTGGCAGGTCAACACCTATGCTGCGTATCGATTCGGTGCGGACAGCCCAGTGCCCGGGCTGGAGTTGCGGCTGGACGTGAGCAACCTGTTCAATCGCCACAACATCGGCACCGCCACCATCGCCGGCTCGTCGTTCTCGGGGGACTACCAGACCCTGCAGCGCAGCGCGCCACGGCAGCTGATGTTCAGTACCTCGATGGCGTTCTGAGGCGATGAGGGTGGGGTCAGAGCCCTTTGCTGCGCAAAGGCATCCGACCCCGCAGCCATCCCGTGATCGGGGGGGCGGATCCCTTTGCACGGCAAAGGGCTCTGACCCCGCAGCCCGCCCGGAAGCCCGCCTTGGGCAATCAACAGGGATTTTCTGGCGGCGACGCAAGGTTCCCACAATGTTGCTGGGTCATCCTGTGCGCATGGCACAGCAGACCCCGCCAACCCGGTTGTTCGGCATCCGAGGCCCAGGACGGCCCCGGCAGACGCTGTCCGTGGCGCCTGCAATCGACCTACGTGCCGAATACCAGTTCTGGCAGGTCTACGAACGCGTGGTCCGCCCGCTGCCCGGCGGAGGGCTGCCGCAGGCGTGGCTGGTGTGCCAGAAGGTATATCGCGACCGCTGGCAGCACCCGGAGGACAGCGACGCGGCGGGACTGTCACGGGTGCTGTTCGGCGACAACATGACGGCTGGCCGGGCGTCGGAACTGGCGGAGCTCCACGCGCTGGTCAGCCGTCGGGTGGCGTCGCTGGCGAAGCGGGGACGGTTGCATACGGCAGCCTGATGCCTGCCCTTGGTAGGGTCGACTGTTAGTCCACCGCTCTTCGCATCTACCTCTCAGAAGGCCGCGCTTCGCGCGAGAGTCGACCAACGGTCGACTCTACCAATAGCCAACCCGACCGGCATTTCTAAGGCTTTCCCCGATCCAACTGCCGATAGCCAATCGCCTCAGCCAGATGCGCCGTCTGGATCGTTTCACAACCCGCCAGATCCGCAATCGTGCGCGCCACGCGCAGAATCCGGTGCATCGCACGTGCGGAAAGCTGCAGACGCTCGATGGCCTGCTCCAGCATGTCCTGATCTGCCTCGCTGAGTCGGGTACAGGCTCGCAGCGCCGCTGGCGGCAGATGCGCATTGAGCCCGCCACGCACCTGCTGCCGCGCATGTGCGGCTTCCACCCGTGCACGTACCGCGGCACTGGGCTCACCCAGCGGCGTGCTTTCCCGTAGCTCCACCGCATCCATGCGCGCAACGCTGATATGCAGGTCGATGCGGTCCAGCAGTGGGCCTGACACGCGCGCACGGTAGCGGTTGATGCGTTCGTCGCTGCACAGGCAGCGGTTGCTGCGGTCGCCGGCCCAGCCGCAGGGGCAGGGATTCATCGCCGCCACCAGCTGGAATCGCGCCGGATACTGCACGCTGCGTGCCGCGCGGGCGATGCGGATGTGGCCGGATTCCAGCGGCTCTCGCAGGGTTTCCAATGCACTGCGGTTCCACTCTGGAAGCTCATCCAGGAACAGCACGCCGTGATGGGCCAGCGAGATCTCACCGGGGCAGGGCGGGTTGCCGCCGCCCACCAGCGCCGCCGCGCTCGCACTGTGGTGGGGAGAGCGGAACGGCCGTTGCCGCCAGCGCCGCGGATCCAGCCCTTCGCCACTCACCGACGCAATCGCGGCCAGCTGCAACGCCTCGGCCTCCTCGGTGTCCGGCAACAGACTGGGCAGGCGCGAGGCCAGCAATGTCTTGCCGCAGCCAGGGCTGCCGATCAGCAGAAGATGGTGACCACCCGCTGCGGCCACTTCCAACGCACGCCGCGCATGCGCTTGCCCGCGCACGTCGGCCAGATCGGGCAGTGGCAACGGTGTCGTGTCCACGCGCTCCACGGACGGCAACAGACGCGGATTGCCCAACCCGGCGCAGCACTCCAGCAGCGTGCGGGCCACGCGCACATCGGCGTGCTCGGCCAGGGCCGCCTCGGCGGCATTGCCCGGTGGCACCACCAGGATGCGCCCGGCATCAGCCGCCGCAATCGCCGCCGGCAGCGCGCCGGCCACCGGCCTCAGCTCGCCGGTCAGGCCAAGCTCACCCAGGAACTCGTATTGCAGCAGCGACTGCGGATCGATCTGGCCACTGGCTGCCAGAATGCCCAACGCGATGGCCAGGTCGTAAGGCCCGCCTTCCTTGGGCAGGTCAGCGGGCGCGAGGTTGAGCGTGATGCGTCGCTGCGGAAAGTCGAAGCGCGCGCAAAGAAGGGCGGCACGCACGCGCTCACGGGATTCACGCACGCTGGTCTCGGCCAGGCCGACAATCTGGGTGGCAGGCAGGCCACCGGAGAGATGCACTTCCACCCGCACCAGCGGGGCATCGACCCCGGCGCGGGCACGGCTGTGGACCAGCGCCAGGCTCATGTGTGGATTCCTGCAGAGGGACGCTCGATGGTGCTGCAGGTAATCTGCGTGGGACTATCGGGAATTGCTGGTGCAGATACTAGGGGGATTCCGGCCGATGGTTGGAGCGTGTCTTCTTCCTCTGCGGACACGGGTCTCTGCCATCAAGTGAAAGATCGACGCTAACGCTGTGCTACTCCAATGAGGGGCGTCGGTTTCACATGCCGCGCACTTCCTAGCGCCACGCCAATTTCACTTGGGGAATCCAGGTGCCCTACCTGCGGATGCTTCTGAAAGATCAGCGTGGCAACAACCAGCGCTTGATTCACGTCAACACGCACGGGTCTCAGTGTGGCTTCCCCAGCCATCAGGGGCTGTGATATGAAGACGGGATCTTGCTGTAGGCTCTTTCAATGGGATTGGAAGGATGGAAAAGTTCGAGGAGATCGATCACCGTGTTTTCCTTTTTCCTTGGGGCTTGGCGAAGCGCTTTCCTAAACGGACCCCCATGGGGACCTGGCTCAGTTGCATACCAATGATGAGCTTGGCGTTGGCGCCATCGGCAAGCGCCGAGACGGTCACCTACATTCATACTGATGCGCTTGGTTCGGTGGTTGCCGAGACCGACGCCAATGGCAACGTGGTCAAGCGCTATGACTACGAACCCTATGGGGCCGTTGTTGGTGGGCAGGTTGCGGATGGACCTGGATATACGGGACACGTGAGCGACGCTGCCACTGGGCTGAGCTACATGCAGCAGCGCTACTATGATCCCCACTTGGGACTCTTCCTCTCGGTGGATCCGATCTCCACGCATTCAAGTCCGAAACACTTCAATCGCTACAGCTACGCTTATGGCAATCCGTATTCCTTCACCGATCCGGACGGAAGAGTTCCGGTAATGCCATTCATCTATGGTGCCGTCCTGGGCGGCCTCGCAGATATCGCAGTCCAGAAAGCCATGAATCCGGATAAGCCTATCGACAAAGTGGAGGCTGGCATTGCGGCTGCGGTTGGCTCTGTCTCCGGAGGCGCCGGTGGAGTAGCCGTTGCGGCAGTCGGATCTGGCACGATTTCGGTAGGGCGTGCAGTTGCTATACAGACCGTGGTCAATGCGGTGGCAGGCGGTGCCGGCTCCGCCGCAGAGAGCGCAATCAAAGGGCAGCCCATCACGGCGGAGGGCGTCGCTTCAAACGCGATTGGCAGTGCAGCGGGTGGATTGGCAGCCTCCGGGGTTGGCGTTGCCATGGGTGATTTCGCAGGCCCAGCTGCACGGGGATCACTCCAACGGCTGAGTCAATCCCGCGGCCCAGGTGGACCGAACATGGCAACTGCCACTGCGTCAACCGGAACTGCCATTCCCAGGCAATCGGCGCTCCAGGGTGCGGCGTCCCAAGCGGGCCAGGGCCTGGCGGGAGCAGGGGCGACTATCGTACAGAAGGACTTGGAGAAGAAGAAATGAGTCCCTTGTTGAAAGGCTTCATAGGCACTCAGCTTCTCGCTGCGGTCTTTGGCGTTTCGTACTTCGCAGTTCTCACGTACCGCAATTACCCGGACGCTATGCACACGGGATTGCGTATTTGGGGCTACTTCGCGGTGATCTTTCTATTCCTTCAACTGCTTCTTGCGCTGAAGCAGTGGTGGGAAAATTCGCATCGAAGGCGATAGGCGTGCACCGTCCCGGGATTTCGTTCGCACCAAAGAACAAATCGCCCAATGGGCGGCTTGTTCTTTTCAGGGGCCGGTTCACCAGCGTGCAAGTGAAAGCATGCCAATCTCCACATCAGCTGCTGGAAAAACTGCGTTCACTACAATTCTATCGTGGCTTGCGAGTACTGATGGCCCTCTCGCTCGCCATGGGCCTGCCGGGGTGCCGGGATGAGGTGGAGAGTTCAACGTATCCCATTGGCCAGACGGGAGAGACGTGCACCGCCTACAAGGGCTTCGACCGCCAGCCTCCTGAAGTAGTTGTGGCCGAGCTTGCCAAGCGAGGGTTGGATAGTCGCCGATTGGTGCATAGGACAGTCTGCGGCTCGATCACCAGTTGGGACATTCTCCCCGCAGGGGCGTCGATCGATCGGATACCTCCGCCAGACGCATATGTAAACGTCCACCTGCTGGAAGACGGCTCGGTTTCCATCAGTACAGACCGCCCCTGACGTTGGCGCCGTCCTTGATGATCGAGCATCGGGCGGCCCCTTGCGGTGCAGGCGCAGCGCAACTGTGAGCGTCAGCCTACGAAGGCACTTCAGCGCTGAAGTCGTTGCTGGGATCGGGCTGGCGGATGCCGGGCGCCCCAAACAGACACCGCTGCTCATCCAGCACCAGCCCATTGAAGCGCCCAAACCGCTTCTCAACCCACGATGGCCCCGCACTTTCCACCAGCAACCGTCCCTGGCTCTGATGCAGATCCAGCCAGCGCTCGAAGCTGGTGCGTAGACGCTCGATGTCCGGCGCCCGCCACCGTGCATCGGCGGGCATGCGGATCAGCACGCGCGAGGGCGCATTCTCCACCTCCATCACCAGCACGCCCTTGCATCGGATCTCGAAGGACGTTGCCCTGGCATGGCGCGTGTGCAGTTCAAAACCCTCGTGGGCCTTCGCGGTCACGAAGCCGAGCGCATCACTGTGCAGCAGGCGGTAATCGGCCGGCTGCAGCTTCTGGTAGGCCCACACCTGATTGCCCGCGGGCTCAGGCCACTCCACCCACATCGCGCCGATCACCGCGATGCACACCGCCGCAGCGGCAAGGCCGTGCATCTTCATTCGTCACCCCGCACACAGGCAGAAAGGTCCGCGCCATAAGCGCGCTCAGTCCTTGGGTCGCATCCGCTCGTGGATGAAGGCGGTGAGTGCCAGATCGGCCATCACCAGCCCCTCCATCACCCGGTCGCCGACGTACTGTTCGGGCTCACCGTTCTGGCGCGTGCGCTCGGCCGCCAGCAGGATCTCCTGAACGATGCGCTGGCCGGTGAGGGCGCAGTCGGCGTCGGACAACTGCATCTGCCGGCTGCGCAGGTGATGTCGCTCGGGCCAGGGCTGGCCGTCGGCTGCGGCACCGGCACCGATGGCGTGCAGGGTGGCGATGAGGCTGTTGGGGTCCGGGGCCGGAGTGGCCGAGGGCGCTTGCTGGATCGGGCGCGGGGGAGGGGAGTGCGGCGTGGTCATGGCTGGCTCCGTGCATGCAGGCGGAAGCCGCCACCGATAAAGGTGGCGGGCAGAGCGTGGCTCGAAAACCGGTTGCTAGACAAAGCCGGCGGGCACGAGGGCCCCCACGCCCCGCCCGCCATAGCCGGCAGACGGATTGCCAGCCGGCACCACGCGCGGTGGTGCCGGCTGGCAAGCGCAAACTTACGTCTAGCAATCCGGGTTTTCGAGTCCCGACCACCGATGCACGGTGGCGCAGTAACGATTACCTGCTGTTGTTCGGAATGCCAACGGGTAGGGGGCAATGCCGCCAAAACCCGAGACGTTTTTGGCATTGTCGCATAGCGAGGAAAGCGGCGAGAGCCTTGGCGTGCTTGGCGCAGCAGCACTTCTGGGACGGAGTCGTCAGAACCTTCCGCCAGAGACGCAGGGAGCGGCAAATGCGACAACATTGGTCCGACGGTCGCTGATGGATGCCGCGTATTTCGCCTCCATGCGTGAGTGACTTTCTGCCTATTGACCCCACGGGGCGCCACGCAGAATCTGACTACCGCTGTAGTCACTCGGAACTGTTCTGCCCGCAGCAGGAAGGTTCTGCGGCGTTTGAACGGACTCCACCCACTGGCGCAGGCCGCTACAAGGATCACTGTCGTGTTACGCCGCAATCGACTTCTTCTGTCTGCGGGTCTGCTCCCGCTCCCGTGGTTCCTGTTCTGGACCAGCGTTGCCGCCGTGTTCGCGCCGGGCTACAACCCGCTCGCACAGCACGCCAGCGAGCTGCTGCAGGCGCCGACGCTCGCAAGCATCTGCGCCAGGATCGCCGCCATCGGCTCTGGCGTAGGCTTCGTGGCGTTCTCCATCGGGGTATGGAGGGAGTCCGGTCGCCGGATTGCAGTAGGTGCAATCTGCTGGATGGTCTTTGGCGTCTCTATGCTGACCAACGGGCTCTGGCCCATGGGCCATCCGATGCATGGCTTCTACACCATCGGTATCGCAAATATCATTGCGCCGGCGATGTCGCACATCGAATTGAGCGCATGGTCTGCCAACCGAAGGGCTTATGCTGTGACCGCGTTGGTGAGCATCGCGAGCATCGTCTATCTCTGGTTGAACGTGGTGGGCGTGGACCCGGAGGGGTTCAGGGGGCTGACCCAGCGCCTGTTCTCGTCGATCAACTCGCTGTGGCCATTCCTGGTTGCGCTGTACCTGCTGCGCGGGGGTTCAAGCGTGCTGCAGACGCAGACCGTGCATTGATGGGGGCGCACGACAGGAGCAGGCGGGTTCAGCCAGGAACTTCTCGATTCTCAGGCCCAGCTCAAGGTGATCTTCTCGGGGCTCATGCCAGGGGTCTCACTGCTCAAGCCCTGGGCGTTTTCAACCATCTGTCTGTTCCTTGATGCTCGCACCATGGGTGGCAAGGGGGGAAATGGTCGTGCGCGCCTTCTGCTATAAGTAGCGCAACCGCGCCCAGAGGGCCTTTTAGAAGATTGTGGATTCATGGAGTTGTACTGGCGCTTGTTCACCGATTGCACATCGCAGCAGGCCGCCCTCAAGGTGGCGGCGCGAGCTTTTGAGCAAGCTGGTCTTGGCGTCAGCAATCTCCACGTCGAGCCATATCAGAAGGGCGGCTTCATGGTGAGTGCCTGCTCCAATCATGCTGCGCAATCGTGACCTGAATTTGTGGTTCTTGCCCTGGCTTCGGCTCAGGGCACCGGCCGCGGATGGCTCCTGAATGGCTCAATTGCAGAAGAGCTGGATGCTTGGTCCAATCATTCCTTGGCTTCCGGTGTTTCGTGTATCCATATCCAGGCGGAAAGGCGGGAGTGACGAATCGCTGGAGTAGATGGCTGGTTCCGGCATGGAGCTGCTCTAGAGACCACGGCCGCTAGCCGGTTATCATCTTGCAGTATCGCGGCAAGAGTCGAGCTTGAGAATCTTGCATCGCCTATCCAGCCGGCCTGACGGGGCTCACACTTTCGTGTCGGTGCTCCACGATATGGAAGGCTCTTGCGATTGATGCCCGCTCTTGGCTGAATGCAAACGTGCCGGCGCCAGACAACGCGACCCGGAATGCTAGAGGCCGCTCTCGATCCGAAGCGGACGTTCGTCCCCTTCAGCCCTACGCGACACCTGCCAGTCCAGTGATTCGTCCACCTGAGGTTCTTGATTCTCAATGATCGATTTGCCTTGTCCATCGTGTGGCTTCCTGACCCTGGAGGACGTCTACGGGTCCCACGCCATATGTCCGATCTGCAACTGGGAGGATGACGGAGTGCAACTTGCCAACCCCACATCCACCGGCGGAGCCAACGGCGAGTCTCTGGCGCAAGCGCAGCAGAATGCTCTTTCCAGTTTCCCCCTTGGCGTCGAGGTCGCAAGCGGCTTTCGCCGCGGATCTGGCTGGTGCCCTTTGTCCAGCACGGAGATCGGGCACTACGAAGCTCTAAGGGGCGGCAATCACTGGCACAGCAAGAGTGTCTCGTACGAGAAGGAGGCTTACTGGTCGATGCTGGGCGTTCTTTCGATCTGAAGCACTTCGCGGCTCAACTCATGACGTTCACCAATGTCCACCACTGGCCGAGAGCGGACATTGGCTCGCGCAGGGCATTTCCTGTGGATCACTGACCTGCCAGCGACCCGTAGCGAACTTGCCCGTGTGTCTTGAACGTGGATCTGGCAGGGCTCCTGATCCCACGCGTGGGGCCGGCCATGCGTCGGCCTGATGGCTGAACTCGGCCGCTCTAGGATCGCGCTGTACCAGGGGAAAGTACGCCACATGGTGCTTTGTGGGCAGGTCGGCCGTAATCTGACATCAACGATGCCTACGCACTGGATTCCAATGGCCGCATTCGATCATTCCCTGGTAACCCTCAGATTCTTCGGAGACGACCTCCTGCCCGAAGAAGTCAGTGCCTTGCTCGGGGCGACCCCGACCGCTTCGCATCACAAGGGCCAGGAACTCAGAGGCAACCCATCAGGCACCGTGCGTATCGCCAGGACTGGCAGCTGGCAACGTGATGCGGAGCGTCGTGAGCCTGAAGATCTGGACGCTCAGATCTTCGAGATCCTCGATCAACTCACCGGCGATCTCGCCGTATGGCAGGCTCTGGCACGCTTCCGACCTGACCTGTTCTGCGGTCTTTTCATGGGCAGCAGCAATGACGGTGTCTCGCTTTCGCCCCGCGTGCTGCTCGCTCTGGGAGAGCGCGGCATTGAGCTCGGGCTGGACATCTATGAAGCCGATGAAGAGGTGCGCAACGCCCAACGCCAAAAGGTCATCAATTGATGATCTCCCCACTCCCCGAAGCAACAAATGCCTTCAACTGCCGAACGAATTCCGCGTCGTAGAGCTCCCACTCCACAATCTCCCCCACCACCCGCAACGGCTGCGCACTCCGATACGACCGCGTCGGGTTCCCGGGAAACTTCTTGTTGGTCACATTCGGGTCGTCCTCAAACGGCCCGGTCGGCTCCACCACATACACGCGCGGTCGCCCCTCACCCCGGGCCATCTCCGCAGCCAGCCCGGCGCCCTTGGCAATGGTGGTGAAGTAGATGTGGTTCATCACCAGGCTGTCGCGGTAGTTGGAGCGGAAACCGGCACTCAGCAGCTCGCCCACCGCCAGATCAGCGCGGGTGCCGTGATAGAACGGCCCGGCGATCTGGTCGCAGGTGTCATGCGAAACGGGTGTCCATTCGGTGTCCTGCGCCATCGGCACTGCCCCTGCGTGTCCTGCCGGATCGACAGGCCGGCGAGTCTAGGGCGCCCGGTGGGCCTTGCTGCAAGGCCCCATCCGGGAAATAATCTGTAAACGGGAGGCGCGGTGCGCCTCCTTTTTTCATTCTGCGGTGCCGCGCCCTTCCAGCTCGCGCACGGCCGTTTCCAGCGCATCCAGCTTTTCGCGGGTCTTCAGCAGCACGGCGCGCTGCACTTCGAACTCCTCGCGGGTGACCAGGTCGAGCTTGGCCAGGCCGGCCTGCAGCGCGCTCTTGAAGGTGGCCTGCAGTTCCTCGCGCGATTCGCGCAGGCCCGGCGGCACCAGGTCGCTGAGGCGACGGGCGAGGTCATCGATTTGGTTCAGGTCGATCATGGGGTGCTCCGTGGGGGGGGGGGCCCGTGCATCCGGCGCGGGCAGGCCGTTCGGGCACAAGGATACTGCTGGCACCCACTGCCCGGACAGGCGGCAGCGGCTTCGCACGGGCCGCGTTCAGGCGCTATCCTCCACGCCGGAAGACAGGAGATAGACGATGAAGATGGTCATGGCGGTGATCAAGCCGTTCAAGCTCGACGACGTGCGCGAAGCGCTGGCCGAGCGTGGGGTCACCGGGATCACGGTGACGGAAGTGAAGGGCTTTGGTCGCCAGAAGGGCCACACCGAGCTGTACCGTGGCGCGGAGTATGTGGTCGATTTCCTGCCGAAGGTGAAGCTGGAAGTGGCGGTAACCGATGACCAGGTGGAGGCGGTGGTTGAGGCCATCGTGAAGGCCGCCGGCACCGGCAAGATTGGGGACGGCAAGGTGTTCGTGTACGACCTGGGCAGCGTGGTGCGTATTCGTACCGGTGAGCTGGACGCGGACGCGTTGTAAGTGCATCGCCGGATGCGCGAACGCGACTGGTCCCGGGAACGCTACGGGGTAGAGTCGACTGTTAGTCGACTATCGCGCGCAGCGCGGGCATTTCGGTCACGGACGGGAAGAGCAGTCGACTAACAGTCGACTCTACCCCGTCAGGCATTCAATGCCACCAGGCTATTCGGCTCTGTCGCTTGGCCGGCGGGTTGCTTGAGTCGAGCAGACTCGACTCTACGGCGCGGTGCGTATCATGGTGTCGATCCAGTCGGCATAGCGCGAGATGCGCACGTTGTGCACCACCTGCCCGTAGTAGCCGGCTTCAAGCGCATGCTCCGGCACTGCGGTGATCCACGAGCCCAGGCCGATCAGCTCCCAGCCATGAGCGCCGTGGATCATCAACGGGCCGCCGCTGTCACCGCTGCCGAGCACGCCCTCCAGTGGCAGGCCGCCGTTGGGCCCGTCGAATCGATACCACAGATAGCGGCCATTGCCACCTGTCACTGCGTTTTCGGCGCGGCGCAGGATGCCGCGGTGCGATCCACCCGGCGCCAGCCCGGTCATGCCGGTGCCCGTGGCCCCCTTGCCGACCAGAGTAGCGATCTTTCCCGCTTCGGCCTGCCCGCGATAGAGGCGAACCGGCGCAACGTCGCTGACCGGTGCGGCCAGCTGAATCAGGGCGATGTCATCGGAGGCGGCGAGGAAGGCGTGGATGGGGCCTGGGTTGCCTGACGCCAGCGCCGCCTGGCCAAGCGCTTCGGGCATGCGCCGGTAACCGGGATGCACGAACACGCGCTCGACACGGTACGGGCGACCGTTGATCTGCACCTCGGTGTCCATGCCTTCCATGGGCGCGGCGTGTGCGGCGGTCACCACCCAGCGCGGCGCGATCAGGACGCCGTGGCCCTCACCGGGCAGGTCGACCAAGGCCGGGAACGCGGATGCCGGTACGCGGTAGGCGCTGTCATCCACATCGCTGCGGATGACAATGGCGTCGGCGGAGAAGGGCAGGGTAGCCCAGGCGAGAAGGAGCCAGCGGCGCATGGTTCGGTGCAGTCCTGTGCGTGGAAGGCGATGACCCTAGCCGGGATCGGGAGGCGCGAATACCCGTGTGCGACGAAGTGCCCTCCCGGTGTGATCAACCGGGCGGAATGAGGGGTGACGACCGCCACTCCGGCAGACCGAGCGCGCGGCGGGTGCGCGTCACGATGGCGCCGATCTCTGCCTCGAAGCCGCCATCAGGTTGCAGCAGCGGCGTGAGTTCGGCACAGCGTTGCTTCAGCACATCGACCCATGGCGCTGGGTGGGTCTCCGTAGCGGCCAGTGCCAAGTGCCTGCGACCCTCGTCGTAAGCGCCCGCCAGCCCGGCAGTGATGCCGGCATGGATGTGTTCGCGGATGCCCGGTTTGGGGTGATGACTCATCAATGTACGCACATGCCCCGGGGTGGGAAAGCGGTCACGCAGGGCCATTACCTCGGCCGCGGCCTGCTCGGCCAGTGTCTGTGCGGCCGAGGCAAACTCGGCGGTCTCGGTGAAGGGTTGGAATCCGGCAACGCGGCCGCCCACGTCGAAGGACAGGTAGTCCTTTTCTTCCCAGAGCCAGCAGGCGCCGACATTGAGATAGCTGCCCCTGTCCCATGCCGAAGGCTGGAACTCGACCACCCCGACCCACCAGCCCTGGTCGTCAAGCCAGGTGCGCGAACGGCCTTTCTGCACGCAGCCCAAGGGGCGCAGTATGGATCTTGCGGCTGCAGTCAGCAGGCGAGTGTGTTCAGGTGTCGGCATCCCCAGCGTCCTTGCGAGTGGCGTGCCGACGAGTATCGCAGAGCATATCGGGCGTGTGGCCCGGGGCAAATGCAGGGGCAAACCGCAGTCGCGCAAGCAATGCAGGGCGAACAGCGCTTACCGGCGCTTCGCCCACTTGTAGAACCGCTTCCAGCCCTGCCGCACCGCGGCCACCCAGCCCGGATCGGCCACCAGTGCGGCCTGCGCGGCACTCGGGGCCTGGCCGGTCACGCGCTGGCGGATCTTCAGCAGGTTCTTCATGTCGCTGCGGCGCATCTGCCGGCTCAGTGGATTGCGGCGCAGCCAGCGCGGGGCGCGCCAGGCGGAGGTGAAGTCCAGCAGCACCGGCACGCCGCCGCTGACCACCACGTTGGTGCCATGCAGGTCGTTGTGGGTGATGCCGGCGGCATGCAAACGGCTGAGCGCGTGCTGCAGCTGCTCGAACACTTCATTGCCCACGGCCTGCGCGGTGCTCAGGGTCTGGCCGGGAATGAACTCCATGCCCAGTGCCAGGCCACCCAAGGTGCCAAGCAGCGCGGGGGCATGCTTCCAGCCGCCCAGGCGCTGCAGCATGCGGGCTTCCCGGCGCACCATCAGTCGCGCGATCAGCGAAACGGGAGTGCCGCGGTAGCGGGAGTAGTCCTTGATGACCGCCTCGCGCCCGTCCAGGCAGGTGCGGTAGACGTCGGGGGCCAGGAAACGTTCGCCGCGCTTGAGCAGCAGCGGGGAGGCGGCGTCATCGCCGCAGGAGGAGGGGGGCAGGGCAGGAAGATGCATGTCGGGGTCTCGGACGACCCGGTGGGTGGCGCAATGCGTCAAGCGAACCGGTGTTACAGGGAGTTACTAAGTTTTCGTTAATTTTAGTACTCGCCAGTTCGCTATTCCACGATTTGTCGGAGAAATGTCGGGGTCGTGGCTGGAACAGTTCGTCACGCAGAATCGGACAATTATGTCTCACTTATTCCAGTTGGCCTTCAGCATCAACAGCTTGCGCGCTCCGCCCTGTGCCTCGTTCACAACCGGCTGAACGCGGCGCACGCGCAACTTGACCCCGGCGCACGGCCTGCCGACCATAAGCTGTTAACCCGCGACATTGGCGGCCGCCCCCCTCCGGCACGTCCCCGTCCCCTGCCGCGTTCCCCACCGGTGCTGGCCGCCTGGCCGTGCATCGCCCCGTTTCCCGTTCCGGCCCCGGCTGGAGGAAAGTGCTTTGATCATCAAAATCGTCATTGCAGCGCTGTTCGTAGCCTGCGTGCTGTACATCCACTTCCGTGGCAAGGTCCGCGCGCGCTGGTCGCGCCAGCTGCTGGACCACTCCAGTTTCATGGCCCCGATCAACGTGGTCATGTACATGTTCTCGAAGGTGCCGACCACGCCGTTCCTGGACCCGGGCAAGGAGTTCCCGCAGCTGGAGCCGCTGCGCCAGAACTGGCAGATGATCCGCGACGAGGCGCTGGCGCTGCGCGACGCGCAGAAGATCGCCGCCTCCAGCACGTTCAACGATGCCGGCTTCAATTCGTTCTTCCGCCGAGGCTGGAAGCGCTTCTACCTGAAGTGGTACGGCCCGTCGCACCCGTCGGCGAAGACGCTGTGCCCGAAGACCACGGCGCTGATCGAGTCGATCCCGGATGTGCGTGCGGCGATGTTCGCGCAGCTGCCGCCGGGTAGTGAGCTGCGCCCGCACCGCGACCCGTTCGCCGGCTCGCTGCGCCTGCATCTGGGCCTGAGCACACCCAACGACGATGCCTGCTACATCGAAGTGGACGGCATCAAGAAGAGCTGGCGCGACGGCGAGTGGATGATGTTCGACGAGACCTACATCCACCATGCACACAACGAGACCCAGCAGGATCGCGTGATCCTGTTCTGCGACATCGCCCGCCCGCTGCGCTTCGGCCTGCCGGGGCTGTTCAACCGCGCGGTGGCGGCCACGCTGCTGGCCGGTGGCGCCTCGCCGAACCTGCCGGGTGACCCGACCGGTGGCGTCAACAAGGCATTCGGCAGCGTCTACAAGGTGCGCCTGAAGGCCAAGGCGCTGCGCGAGCGCAGCGTGGTGGCCTACCAGCTGATCAAGTGGGGCCTGGTGGTGGCGGTCATCGCCGGTATCTGGGCGCTGTGACTGTAGAGCCGAGCCTATGCTCGGCTTGATTTATCGCAACCTGTCCGAACAGCAGCCGAGCATGGCTCGGCTCTACAGACAGCAAAAACCTGCGCTGTCGCCAGCGCGGGTTTCTGTTTGGATCAACCCTTCAATGCCGCCTGCACGAACGGCGGGGTCACCAGTACGCCGGTGTGCAGCGCGGCGGTGTAGTACAGGGTGTTGAAGGTCTTGGCGGCCGAGTCGGCCTGGCGGAAGTCGAAGCTGCTGTCGCCCTTGCGCGCCATGGTCACGCTCCACCAGCCGGTGGGGTAGCACGGCTGCGGGAACGGCAGGGTCTTGAACGAACCGAAGCCGGCCTTGCCCATCTCGGTGCGCATCTCGTTGATCAGCGCCAGCTGCATCAGCGGCGACTCGGACTGCTGCACCAGGATGCCGTCGTCCTTCAGGGCCTTGAAGCAGCTCTCGTAGAAGGCCTTGTTGAACAGGCCTTCGCCCGGGCCGACCGGGTCGGTCGAATCGACGATCACCACGTCCACGCTGCCGGCCGGGCAATTGGCCATGTAGGCCACGCCGTCATCGAACAGCAGCTCGGCGCGGGCGTCATCGTTGGAGTCGCACAGTTCCGGGAAGTGCTTGCGCGCCATCACGGTGACCTGCTCGTCGATATCGCACTGGGTCACGCTCTCCACGCCGGTGTGCTTGAGCACTTCGCGCAGGGTGCCGCAGTCGCCGCCACCGATGATCACCACGCGCTTGGGCGCGGCGTGGGTGAACAGCACCGGGTGGCTGATCATCTCGTGGTAGAAGAAGTTGTCCTTGCTGGTCAGCATGATGGCCCCGTCGATGGTCATCAGGTTGCCCCAGTCGGTGGTCTGGAAGATCTCGATCTTCTGGAACGGCGACTGCACCTCGTCCAGCTTGCCGGTGATGCGGTAGCCGATGGCCGAGCCGGTGCGCTCGAAGTGTTCGATGTACCAGTTGTTGCTGTCAGTCATGGGAAAACAGTCCTGTTCGGAGGGGTGGAGCCGGGCTGGCGGGCGGGGCCGCGTGGCACAGATGCCACATCCGGACGGATCGGCCCGTTCAGGTTGGAACCTGTCACGGGCGCGGGCGCGCATGATAACGAACCTGTGGGCACATAGGCGTTATCATGCCCCCCCTTTTATTGCCAACAAGGCCGACTGAAATGACCGATTGGTCCCTCGACCAAGCCCGCAAGACCTACTCGATCCCGCATTGGGCGGACGGTTACTTCGACGTGGATCAGGCCGGGCACATGGTGGTGAGACCGACCGGGGCGGACGGCCCGGTGGTGTCGCTGCCCAAGGTGGTCGATGCGGCGCGCGCGGCGGGCGCCAAGCTGCCGCTGCTGGTGCGCTTCCCGGACATCCTCGGCCAGCGCCTGGGCAAGCTGCAGGCGGCCTTCGCCCAGGCCCAGCAGGACTGGGAGTACAGCGGCGGCTACACGGCCGTGTACCCGATCAAGGTCAACCAGACCCGCGGCGTGGCCGGCACCCTGGCCAGCCACCACGGCGAGGGCTTCGGCCTGGAAGCGGGCAGCAAGCCCGAGCTGATGGCCGTGCTGGCGCTGTCGCGCCCGGGCGGGCTGATCGTCTGCAACGGCTACAAGGACCGCGAGTACATCCGCCTGGCCCTGATCGGCCGCAAGCTGGGCCTGCAGACCTTCATCGTCATCGAGAAGCCGTCCGAGCTGAAGCTGGTGCTGGAAGAGTCCAAGGCGCTGGACGTGAAGCCGGGCCTGGGCGTGCGCATGCGCCTGGCCTCGCTGGGCGCCGGCAAGTGGCAGAACAGCGGTGGCGACAAGGCCAAGTTCGGCCTGTCGCCGCGCCAGCTGCTGGACCTGTGGAAGTCGCTGCGTGACACCGAGTACGCCGACTGCCTGAACCTGCTGCACTTCCACATGGGCTCGCAGATCTCCAACGTGCGCGACATCGCCAACGGCATGCGCGAAGCCACCCGCTACTTCGTGGAGCTGTCGCGCCTGGGCGCGAAGATCACCCACGTCGATGTCGGCGGTGGCCTGGGCGTGGACTATGAAGGCACCCGTTCGCGCAGCTTCTGCTCGATCAACTACGGCCTGCATTCCTACGCCAGCAACATCGTGCAGCCGCTGGCCAATGCCTGCGAAGAGTTCGGCCTGACCCCGCCGCGCATCGTCACCGAGTGCGGCCGCGCGATGACCGCGCACCACGCGGTACTGATCGCCAACGTCTCGGAAGTGGAAGAAGCGCAGGAAGGCCGCGTGCCGGACCAGCACGACGACGAACCGGCGGCGATCCGACACCTGCGCGAAATCCACGACGAGCTGGACGTGCGCCCGGCGGTGGAACTGTTCCAGGAAGCGCAGCATTTCCATGCCGAAGGCCTGGCCAGCTACGCGCTGGGCCAGATCGACCTGCCGCAGCGCGCGCGCATCGACGATCTGTTCTACGCCATCGCCCACGGCGTGCGTGCGCGCCTGAGCTATGACGAGAAGAGCCACCGCCCGGTGCTGGACGAACTGAACGAGCGCCTGGTCGACAAGTACTTCGTCAACTTCAGCGTGTTCGAATCGATCCCGGACGTGTGGGCGATCGACCAGGTGTTCCCGATCGTGCCGATCGAGCGCCTGGACGAAACCCCGGACCGCCGCGGCATCATCGCCGACATGACCTGCGACTCGGACGGCATGGTGGAAACCTATGTCGAGAACGAGAGCCTGGACAGCTCGCTGCCGCTGCACAAGATGAAGCCGGGCGAGAGCTACCGCATCGGCTTCTTCATGGTCGGCGCCTATCAGGAAATCCTGGGCGACATCCATAACCTGTTCGGCGATACCGACGCGGTGGAAGTGCTGGCCGATGCCGATGGCTATGCCATCACCCAGCAGCGCCGCGGCGATACCACTGACGTGATGCTGGATTACGTGGGTTACCGCCTGGACGAACTGCGGGCGACCTATGCGCAGCGCGTGGCTGCAGCGCAGCTGTCGCCGGAACGCGCGCAGGAACTGTCGGACGCGCTGGAAGCCGGCCTGACCGGTTATACCTACCTCTCCGACGAGCCGTTGGTCTGAGGTAAACGGGAATGCCGGGCATAGGCCCGGCGCTACCGGCCCCGATGAGCGCGCGCGCGATCTTCCACCTGTTCCTGCATGCCGCCGTGCCAGCGTTGCTGGCATGGCTGTTCTGGCGCAAGCGCTTCGCCTCGGCGTGGTTGTTGATGCTGCTGGGCTGGATCATCGACCTGGACCACCTGCTGGCCGATCCGATCTATGCACCGAACCGCTGCAGCATCGGTTTCCATCCGCTGCACACCGCACCGGCAATTGCCGTGTATGCAGGCCTGTGCGTTCCGAAGAAAACGCGGTTGTTCGGCATCGGTCTGATCATCCACATCGCGCTGGACGCAATTGATTGCTGGTGGATGCATCACCGTTGATGCTTGATGCGTGTCGACCAAGGTCGACAGCTATCGGGTGCACGCTGGCCGGTCGGATTGGCGCTTGGTAGAGCCGGCCGCTGGCCGGCTTCCGCAGGCCGGCTTCCGCAGGGCGTTCCCGGTGACCACGTGGTTGCCGGCCAGCGGCCGGCACTACCCACCGTCAGGTTGGTCGTTTCACCCCACCGGCAGCCACAACGTCGCGCGCAGGCCCGGCTGTACATTCTCCAGCGCCACGCGTCCGCCATAACTGGCGGCGATATCTCCGACGATCGCCAGCCCCAATCCACTGCTGCCCACGCGCTCATCCAGCCGCACGCCACGCTGGGTGACCCGTTGCAGGGCGTCCGCGGCCAGGCCGGGGCCGTCGTCGCGGACCTCAATGCGCAACTGGCCGTCGTCGGCTTCCGCGCTGACCTGGACCTGCCGCTGTGCCCAGCGCCCGGCATTGTCCAGCAGGTTGCCCAGCATCTCTTCCAAGTCCGCACTGGCACCGGCGAACTGCAGCGCCGGATCGATACCGGCCGCCGTGAACGTGATGCCACGTTCGCCATGCACGCGTGCCATCAGCCGGCACATCGCCTGAGCGACGGCCGCCACGCCGGTGCGCTGGCGATGGTCGGCGGCCAGTCCTGCAGCCAGGTAACGGTCGACACTGGCCTGCATGCGTGCGCTCTGTTCGCGCACGGTGGCGCGCCAGTGCGTACCGTCGCCGTCGGCCTCGGTGGCCAATACGCTCAGTGGTGTCTTCAGCGCATGCGCCAGATCCTGTGCACTGGTGCGCGCGCGCGCGACCATGCGTTGCTGGTGGTCCAGCAGCGCGTTGAGTTCTTCGCCAAGCGGCGCAACCTCTGCCCCCAGTCCCTGCGTGTCGATGCGTTGCGCGTCGCCGCGCCGTACCTGTTCCAGCTGCGCACCGAGGCGATGCAGCGGGCGCAGGCCGAAGTGCACCTGGCTGGCCAGCACCGCCAGCCAGGCGGCGACCAGCACGCCCAGCGCGATGGCGGTGCGCTTGCGGAATGCAGCGACATCCGCATCCAGCGCGCTGCGATCGGTGGCGACCACGGCCACGAACGGTTCGCTGGCGCGCGGGAGGCGCACCTGCTGCACGCGTGCGCGCAGGGATTGCTGCAGCGGCCCGGGCAGGTTGCGGGTGGCCGGCCCGGCAACCGGCGCCGGCAGGGTTTCGTCCCACAGCGAGCGCGACTGCAGCAACACGCGGCCATCGGCACCGGCGATCTGCCAGTAGGCACCGGAAAACACGCGCTGGAAGCGTGCGTCATTGGGTTCCTGGCGCAGGCGCAGCTGTCCGTCCGCATCCACTTCGGCCTGCGCCAGCAGGGTCAGCATGTCCTGCTGCAGTTCGTGGTCGAGGCGGTCGCGCGCGCTGCGCTTGAACAGCTCGCCCAGCAGCGCGCTGGCCAGCAGCGAGACCAGCAGCAGGCCGACGCCGCCGGCCTGCAGCAGGCGCCGTCGCAGCGATGGTTGCCGGCTCACGGCGCGGCCAGCCGCCAGCCCTGGCCGCGCACGGTCTGGATCAGGTCGATGCCGAGCTTGCGTCGCACGCGTCCGAGCAGCACGTCCAGTGCATTGGAGTCCGGGTCGTGGCCACCGTCGAACACCTGCTCGCCCAGCCGGTCGCGGCCGATCACCTGTCCGCTGTGATGGATGAAGTAGCTGAGCAGGCGGAACTCCTGCGGGCTGAGGGGCAGCGCCTGGCCATCCAGCTCGAAGCGGCCGGCGTTGACGTCCAGCTGCAGCGGACCGCAGTGCAGGCGCGGGCTGGCGTGGCCATGGCTGCGACGGATCAGTGCGCGCAGCCGCAGCACCAGTTCGTCGGCCTGGAAAGGTTTTGTCAGGTAGTCGTCGGCGCCGGCGTCGAAGCCGGCCAGCTTGTCGTGCCAGCGCCCGCGCGCAGTGAGCACCAGCACCGGAAAGCTGCGGCCATTGCCGCGCCAGCGCTCGATCACGCTCAGGCCATCCAGCCCGGGCAGGCCGAGGTCAACGATGGCCGCCTGCAGGTCCTCGATCTGGCCGATCTCCTCGGCCTGGCGGCCATCGGCGACCACCGCCACCACATAGCCGGCCTGCTCCAGCAGGGGCACCAGGCGCTGTGCCAGTGCGGCATCGTCTTCGGCCAACAGGATGCGCATCAGTCGTCGAGCTCCGTCTTCAGCAGCTTTCCGCTGCGCGCATCATAGTCCAGCTCCACCACCACGCCGTCGCCGCGCAGGATCTCCACTTCGTAGACGCCGTCGTCCAGCTCCACTTCCAGCAGCTGGCCCGGGTAGCGCTTGAGTGCGTCGCGGACCACGCTTTCCAGCGGCACGTAGCGGCCCTGCTGCACGGCGCGGCGCGCGACCTGCTGCGCCGGGTCCTGGACGGGCGCGGCGGCGATCGGGGCGTTGGCCAGGGCCAGCAGCAGGGGCAGGGTGGAGAGCATGCGGGTGCAGAAAGAAGGAGGGGGGCAGGCGCGAGTGTGCCGGGGATGACTAACAGCCGGCTAACAGCCACGGCTAAGGCGTTGTTAGCCGTGGCATGCATCGTGGCGTTGCCGGGATGGTCCGGCCACGAATACGAACAGGAGAACCCCCATGTTGAAGTCGCTCACCCTCGCCACCGTTGCCCTGCTGGCCATTGCACCGGCCGCACAGGCCGCACCGCTGGGCATGGCCCAGGTCGAACAGACCCTGCGCAAGGCCGGCTACACCCAGATCCACGAGATCGAACGCGATGACGGCCTGTGGGAAGCCGACGTGAGCCGCGCCGATGGCCGCTTCAGCGAAGTCTACGTGGACCCGAAGACCGGCGAGATCTTCGATGAGCACAGCGGCCGCGCGCTGCTGACCACCGAGCAGGTGCTGGCACGGGCGCAGTCGCATGGCCTGCGCGAGATCCATTCGCTGGAACGCGATGGGGCGACCTGGTCGCTGGAAGCCCGCAATGCCCGCAACCAGAAGGTGGAGGTGCGCCTGAGCGGTTACGACGGCCGCATCCTGCACAGCGAGCGCGATGGCTGGCTGGATTGACGTTGGCCTCTGTAGAGCCGAGCCCATGCTCGGCTTTGCGGCAAACCGTAGCCGAGCATGGGCTCGGCTCTACAGAGGCTGCCCTACCAGCCGTACGGCGGCGGGTAGTCCCAATAGCCCGGGCCGCGGCCGTAATAGCCGCCATACGGACCGAAGAAGCCCGGTCCCTTGCCTTCGCTCACGTGGATGTTGACGTTGACCCCGTGGGTCTTGCCCTCATCGGTGGTGTAGTTCTTGCTCAGGTTCAGCGTGGCCGCGTTGTAGTGGCTGTTGCCGCCGTTCTTGGAATAGCCGATGCCAGTGGTGAAGCTGCCCGACACCTTGACCTTGTCGTCGGTGACGTCGGCGATCCTGGCGTCGTCGTGCACGCGCGGGCCGCTCTTGTCACCGTAATAGGTGCCGGGCGGGTCCTGCTGCAGGGCCGGGTCGTTGAGGTAGCGCAGCGGCGCCTGCGGCAGCGTCAGGTCCAGGCCGGCAGCCTGCGGCGCGGTAGCGCCAGCGGCGGACTGGGCCAGCACGGTTCCCGGCAGGGCCAGGCACAGCAGCAGGGTCAGGGGGCGGATCATGACGGCGCTCCAGCGGACAGGTGGCCGCGCAACACGCGGCGGTACAGGCCGACGCTAGCAGGGGTTGCTTGAATGATGCCTGTCGGCGCCCGCTTGCGGTAGAGCCAGGCCATGCCTGGCTGCACGCTACAACCGTTCGAACCCGAACAGCCCTTCCAGTGCATGCTTGCGCCGCTCGATCCGGGCCCGCAGCAGCTGGGCGCCGATCATTGAATAGGTGATGCCGTTGCCACCGTAGGCCATGGCGAAATGCACCCGCGGGCCCCACTGCGGGTGCGGGCCGAAGAAGGGCAGGCCGTCGGCGGTTTCGGCGAAGGTGCCGGCCCAGGAAAAGGCGGGCACCGGGTCCAGCCGCGGGAACCAGTGCAGGAGCTGATCCATCAGCTTTTCGGCCTTGCGCTGCACGCGCCGGTCGCGCCGCGCCGGGATATCGATGGCGTCGTCCAGCCCACCCACCAGCAGGCGGCGGTCGCCGGTGGCGCGCAGGTACAGGTACGGGCGTGCGCTCTCCCACACCATCGTGCGCTGCAGCCGGCCCAGCGTGTCCGCATCGATCGGGTCGGTGATGAAGGCGTAGCTGCTGCGGTTGCGCGCGACCCGCTGTTCAAGCCAGCGCTGGTTGGCGTAGCCCATCGCCAGGACCACGTGGCGGGCACGGACCGTGGCGCCGGCCTCGGTCATCGCGGTCACCCCCTGCGCGCCAGGCTTCAGCGTGTGCAGCACGGTGCGGTCGTGCACATGGCCGCCGCGGCGGCGCACGCGTTTGAGCAGGCCGTAGGTGAGGCAGTAGGGATCGACCCGCGCTGCCTGGCGGGTCAGCAGGGCGCCGCCGGCATCCACGTCGAAGCGTTCGCGCAGGGCTTCGCGGTCCAGCCAACGCGCGTCCAGTCCAATATCGCGGCGTGCAGCTCCTTCGGCCATCAGGCGCGGCACGTCGCGCCGCCGGCTGGCCAGGTACAGGCTGTCCATCTGGCGGAAGTCCACCTCCTTCAGCCCGCGTGCCACTTCAGCCAGTGCCGGGATCGCGTCGGCACAGGCAAGGTAGGCCAGGGCGGCGGCATCGTTGCCATAGCGCTCGGCCAGTTCCAGCAGATGGGTATCGATCTCGTACTGCAGCAGCGCGGTGCTGGCCGCCGTGCTGCCCCAGCCGATGTCGCGCTGCTCGATCACCGCCACCTCGTGGCCGTGGGTGGACAGTTCGTCGGCGATCAGCGCACCGGTGATGCCGCCACCGACCACCAGCACGTCGCAGCGCAGATCCTGCTCCAGCGGGGGAAAGGCCTGCAGCAGCCCGTTGCGCACTGCCCACCAGGGGTAGCCACTTTTCAGGTCCATGCGTGGTCGTGCTCAGGCGGTGGGGTGGCCGGTATGCGGGGTCTGGATCAGTTCGGACAGATCGAAGCCCTGCAGGCGGGCCGCGGCCAGATAATGGTCCTGCACGGTCGCGTCCAGGCGTGGCTCGCGCGCCAGCAGCCACAGGTACTTGCGGTCCGGGCTGCCGACCAGCGAGACGCTGTAGTCCGGGGCGACCTGGATCACCCAGTAGTCGCCCTTGGCGAACGGCAGCCAGCGCAGGCCCTTGGGCAGGAAACTGACCTCCAGGCGCGCGCTGTCGTTGTCGACGGCGCAGGCCTCGCCGGTGGCCTCTTCGATCTCGCCGTCCATGCGGCAGCGGTTGGTGACGCCGACGTTGCCGTTGTCGAGCAGGGTGTAGTGCGCCGACACATCGGTGCAGCCTTCCGGCTCGTGGCGCATCGGCAGGCGCGCGATCTCGTACCAGGTGCCCAGGTAGCGCGGCAGCTTGAGGTCGGCGACGGTCTTCAGCGGCGGGTGCTCGGTCATCGGTCATCGTGGCAGGGACGGGCCTCCACGATGCCCATGGGCTCGCCATGGGCGGGTGAAGCCGGGGCGACGGCCGTGTCCAGAACGATCCGTCGCCGCTGCGACGTGCCTGTTGTCACCGGCATGGCGGTATCCTGCCGCCAGCGCCGTGTTTTCCTGATCCAACCAAGGTGGAGGTGCCGATGTACCAGGTGATCCTGTTGAAGAGTGAATCCGCGTTCGCACGCGAACAGTGGCCGCAGGTCGACGACCTGGTCGACTACGAGGGCGTGGCCTACAGCCTGCGAGCCGGCCCGCGCCAGCCACTGTCGACCGACCACGAGTGGCACCCGGTGGCGGTGTATGCGCCCGATGAGATCACCGAGGAAGAGTTCCAGGACTGGTACGCGCTGCAGCAGCCGACTGTGGAAGAGCTGCGCCTGAAGTACTGATACTGCTGCACGTCCCCCATCCGCCGTTTACCGCCTGTGCCGTATAGTCGCGCGCAGGCGCGGTGGTCCGCGCGAACCGGTGTGGCTGCGTGTCTTCTTTCCTGCGATCGATCCGTGCACGGGGGCCCTGGTGGGTCCTGCTGCTGTGCACTGCCTTCCTGCTGTCCGCGCCGGTGCTGGCACAGGAGGAGGACCCCACGCCCAAGCAGCAGCTGGCGGACATCGATTCGCGGTTGAAGGATGTCGAGCGCAAGCGTGGCGATGCGGAAGCCACCGAGACGCTGGCGATGCTGTCCGAGAATGCCTCGCAGGCACGGCGTGACGCCGAGGCACTGGAAAAGGCACTGCAGCCCCAGCTGGATCGCATCAACGAGCAACTGGCGCAGCTGGGGACGCCTGCCGAGGGCACCACAGAGCCGCCAGAGCTGGCGGCGCAGCGACGGGCCATAACCAGGCAGCGCGACGGCGTGGCCGCGTCGGTGGCACAGGCCAAGGCCAGTGCCGTGCGTGCACAGCAGCTGGCGGCGGACATCGAGCAGCAGCGCACCGCACAACGTACGGAAGAACTGGGCCAGAAGGTCGCCTCGCCGCTGTCGCCCGCGTTGTGGAGCAAGGTGGCCGAGCGCCTGCCGATCGATATCGCGCGCGTTGCGCCGTTGGCCGAGCAGGGGCGTGACGCGCTGGTCGCCGGCATCCGCGCCCATGGCTGGGGCACGCCGTTGCTGGGCCTGCTGGCCGCGCTGGTGATGATGTTCCCGCTGCGGTTGTGGCTGCGCAGGCTGGGGCGGCAGTTCGCCGCGTCCGAGCGCGCGCCTGATGGACGACTGCGCCGGTCTGGCCTGGCGATGTGGCTGCTGCTGGTGGGCACGCTGCTGCCCGGTTATGCGGTAGTGGTGCTGATGGCGGCGCTGGATGCGATCGATGCCATCGCGCCGCGCCTGCAGGTCGTGGCCGACGGCCTGGAGACCGCCACCTTCCGTGCGGCCTTCATTGCCGCGCTCAGCGCCTGCCTGCTGGTGCCCAAGCGCCCATCATGGCGGCTGTTGAACCTGGACGACACCGCCGCGCTGAAGCTTCGCAAATACGCCTGGGGCGCTGCGGCACTGGCCTGGCTGAGCACGGTGCTGGTGGCCCTCGACCAGGCTACGCGCACCAGCGATGTCACCACGGTGGCGTTGGACGGCCTGATTGCCCTGACCTACCTCGGCCTGATCATGGCCATGCTGGTGACCCTGGCGCGCCTGCATCGGCGGCAGACCGCCGAGGCCGAGGCCAAGCTGGAAGCACAGGCCGATGGCGTGGGGGCAACCACGCCCGTGCGCCGCAGCAGCTGGCTGGTACTGGCCCGGGTAGCGGGCAACATCGCGGTGGTGGCGGCCATCGTCGCCACGTTGCTGGGCTACCTGAATTTCGCCAAGTTCGTGAACCAGCAGCTGATCGGCGGCAGCATCGTAGTGCTGGCCGCAACCTTGCTGTTCAAGTTCGTCGATGACCTGAGCACCTGGATGCTCAACGCCGACAGCAAGGTCGGCCAGACCATCCTGCTCAGCACCGGCCTGAGCGTATCCCGGCTGGAACAGGCGGGCGTGCTGCTGTCGGCGGCGTTGCGCACCATCGTCGTACTGATCGCGCTGCTGGCGCTGGTGGCACCGTTCGGCAACATCGGCGCGGTGGTGGAGCGCTTCTCCTCGCTGTTCACCTCTGGATTCGACATTGGCGGAACCAAGCTGGAGCCGGTGCGCATCGTGCTGGCGGTGCTGGTGCTGCTGGCTGGCCTGGCCGTTACCCAGCTGGTACAGCGCTGGCTGACCGACACCTACCTGCCCAAGACCGAGCTGGACCTGGGCGCGCGTAATTCGGTGAGTACCGTTGCCCGCTATGTGGGCATCATCATCGCGGTGATCTGGGCGCTGAGCGCGATGGGGCTGCAGCTGAGCAAGCTGGCCCTGCTGGTCAGCGCGCTGTCGGTGGGTATCGGTTTCGGCCTGCAGGTGATCACCCAGAACTTCGTCTCCGGCCTGATCCTGCTGGCCGAGCGGCCGGTGAAGATCGGTGACTGGGTGAAGCTGGGTGACCAGGAGGGCGACATCCGCCGCATCAGCCTGCGTTCGACCGAGATCCAGGTGGGCGACAAGTCGACGTTGATCGTGCCCAACTCCGAGCTGGTCACCAAGACCGTGCGCAACATGACGATGGGCAACAACCAGGGCCGCATCCAGATCCAGTTCGCGGTGCCGCCCAGCACGGATGTCGGCAATCTGCGGCAGGCGCTGCTGGATGCGTACACCGCGCACACGAATGTGCTGAAACAGCCGGCACCGACGGTCTACATCGACAGCATTGCCGGTGGCCAGATCACCATCAACAGCTTCGCTTACGTGGCCAGCCCGCGGCAGGTGTACGCCACCCGCAGCGACCTGTACTTCAGCCTGCTGCAGATCCTGGCCGAGCGGAACATTCCGCTGTCGACCCCGACCGACATCCACATCATCCGCGATCCGCAGGAGTAGGGGGTGTTCTGCAGGGCTGCGCCCTGCACCCGCTACGAGCAGAAGCAACAGCAACAGCGTGCATTCCGTGGGATGGCGGGGCGGTGCCGGAGTGCGGGGACGCCGTAAATCCGTCCATGGAGGCTTGGCAGCCGCATCCATGCGGCTGACACCCCGCACTCCGACACCGCCCCACCTCTGACAGATTCCTGAGGCTGTCGGTAGGTGTCGACCTTGGTCGACATTTCTGTCAGATATCGAAATCAATCTGGGATCAGATCCGTTTTTCTCCGGAAAGCGGATCTGATCCCATCGGCATGTCCAACAGACCGCAGCAAACTGTCGAAGGCGGTGTGGGTCCGGTTGCGGGGGCGTGAGCCGCATGGATGCGGCGACCGAGCTTACATGGACGTACTTGCAGCGTCCCCCGCAACCGGACCCACACCGCCAAACCACGGAATGCACGCTGTTGCTGTTGCCGTTGCTCCGGTTTGGAGCGGGTGCAGGGCGCAGCCCTGCAAATAGCCCTACCCCCGCGGTCGGCTGCGCGAGGGCACCAGGGCGAACGTATCCACCGCCAGCTTCTCGGCGTGGTTCAACCACGCGCGGATCTCCAGATCGTCCACTTCGTGATCCAGCCCGAACGACACGTTGATCTTGCCGTTGGCATCGGGCTGCACCCACTGCTGGGCCAGCACCACCTTGCGCTGCGAGGACACCGCTTCGATCCAGAAGCCGCGGTCCGGGCGCGTGCTCGCCACCAGTTGCAGCATGTACTGGCCGGCACGCGTACGGCGTCCCTTCTGGGTGATCATGTGTGCCTGGCGCACGCTCGGGCGCGGGCCCTGGAGCGTATCCAGCGGTGCATCCACCGCGATGCCACCGCGCAGGTCGTTGTCGCGGTACAGCTTGATGCCATTGTCGCGGTTGACGAGCAGGGCGCACCAGTCGCCGTCGGTCGAGCCGTCCTCGAACGCGGTGCAACGGTCGACGTAGGCCAGGGTGTTGTCCGGGTTGGCATCATCGAACTGGCGCGAGGTGTTTTCCAGATACACGGACTTCAGGCCCCAGTCCTTGTCGTACTCCAGCAGCACCGGCGGTTGCACGTGCTGCAGGCCAACGACCACCTGATCATCGCCATCGATCTTCAGTTCGCGGGTCGGCTGGCCCAGCCACAGCGAACGGGCGAAGGCCAGGTACGGCGGGTAGTCGCGGCCGTCATCGCGGCGCGCGGCCACGCTGGCACTGGGCGCGCGCTGCGGGTCAATCAGCGAGCGGCCAAAGCCCATCGTCTTCAGGTTCGGGTCCAGCAGGCTGAGCAGGGTCGCCCCGGAATCCAGGGTGGTGCCAGCGTCGGCACTGAGCTGCTGCGGGGCAATGCCGTCGCCAAGGAACAGCAGCAGGTTCTCGCGCTTCTGCTTGGCCAGCACGTGGCTGAGATCGTTGGGCATCGCCAGGTGGTCGGAGGCGATCACGATCAGCGTGTCCTTCCCATACGGGCTGGCCTGGATTCGCTCGACCAGCTGTGAGATCAGGCGGTCGGTGCACTTGAGTGCATTGAGCAGGCCGATGTTGCCGTACCCGCTCCGGTAGCGCTCGCCCTTGCATGACACCGGCAGGTGGCCCGCCGGGTGGTGGGTGTCCATGGTCAGCGTGGTCAGCATGAACGGTGAACCGGCGCGCGAGAGCTGCTCGAAGCGCTGGTAGGCGGTGTCCAGCAGCACGTCGTCGTGCACGCCCCAGGCCGAGTAGTGGATGCGCCCGATCTTCTTCTGCTGCTTGAACCAGGCCAGGTCATGCACTTCGTCAAAGCCATGGCTGGCCAGGAACTGGCCCTTGCCGGCGAACTGGCCGTTGGCGCCGCCCAGGTAATGGTTGGTGTAGCCCTGCTGCTTCAGGTAGTCGCCCAGGCACACCGCCTTGGGCAGGAAACTGCCCATGCGGTCCATGCTGTTCTCGTCGCCCTGCGAGGTGGTCAGCGGCACGCCACACATTGACGACACCAGGCCGGCGATGGTCCAGCCGCTGCCTTCGGCCGAGGCCAGGCCACGCACGTCCAGCGACTCGGACGCCAGGCGGTTGAGGTTGGGCATCAGGCCGGGAAACACGGCCTCGTCCAGATAGGTGCGTTCCAGGCTCTCGCCGTAGATCCATACGATGTTGCGCGGGCGCTGCAACGGCTGCGTCGGCACCTGGTACTCGGGGGCGATGCGGGCGAAATCGACCGGGCGCAGCTGCTGATAAAGGCGTTGGCCGTCACGGGCCAGCGGGCTGATCAGGATCGTGGCCACCCACACGGTCGCGAAACCGGCGAACAGCGCACCACCGTGGCCGGGCCGGCGCCAGCGCTTCACCCGCGTGGCAAACAGCGGCAGCAGCGAGACCAGCGCCAGCACGATGAAGCCGGCGATGTAGCCCTTGAAGTCGGAGACACCAGCGCCTTCCATGTCGGCGCCGAGGTGATAAAGCGTGGCGGCGTTGAGCCCATCCCCGGACAGCTTGTCGATCAGCCACCACGCGCTGAGCATCAGCAGTAGCAGCGAGAATGCACCGGCCTTCCACCACACCCACTTGTCGGACGCGAGGAACAGCCAGCACAGCAGCAACAACGACAACAGCAGTATCCAGAGCATAGGCAGCTTCGGCAGTGACGGGGTGGTGGTGATGGACGTCGTACCGACGCGTGTCCATCCGACCGGCGCTGCTGAAAGCACATCCACATGACAGGCCGATGACCCGATAGTGCATGCACGAAGCTGACTGAAATGTTTGTTGAAAGCACGCGCGCGCAATCACGCTGCGAAGGTAAAACGAGCGTGAAAGGCTTCGTTGGATTGCATTAAAAACTGCATGAATACGGGTGTTTTCGTCGACGCGCTAGCGGTGCCCGCGCTCTTCGCGTGCCCGCGCGCGACGATCGAACAGCAATGCACTGGTAACGATGCCCAGCCCCAGCACCACGCCGATCAACAGCAGTATCAGTGCGATAAGGGGATAGCCGAACAGGTGCCAGCCGGTGTCGATCTTCATCATCATTGCCGCAGCCATGATCAACGCGGCGCTGATGATGCCGGCCGCCACGCGGTTGGCGATCTTCTGCAGGTTCTCCATCAACCGCGATTCTTCCAGCCCGGTCACCTTCATCTGCAGGCGGTTCTCGGCCAGCAGCGCCATGATGTCCGACAGCTTGCGCGGCCCGTCGCGCAGCAGCTGCTGCAGCTCCATCGCCTCGCTGGCGATGTTGGCCGCCGACAGGGATTTCTTCAGGCGCGCGCGCATCACGTGCTGCAGCTGGCGCTCGACGATGCGGCGCGTGTCCAGCTCCGGCGCCAGCAGCCGGCACACGGTTTCCAGGTTGAGCAGGGCCTTGCCCAGCAGGCTCAGTTCCGGCGGCGTGCGCAGCCCGCAGGCAGTGGCGATGCGCACCATGTCCAGCACCACGCGGCCTTCGGAGAAGCTGCCACTGGCGGCGTAGCGCGCGATCAGCTGGCCGGTCTCGCGCAGGTAGCGCTCTTCGTCGAAGGCCTCCAGCCGCGTGCTGATGCTGATCAGATCGTCGGCCACTTCTTCGCCGCGGCCATCGACGGCGGCGAACAGGATCTTCAGCAGCCGCTCGCGCAGGCGCGGCGGCATGTGCGCGACCATGCCCAGGTCGAAGATCGCCAGCCGGCCATCGGGCATCACCCGCAGGTTGCCCGGGTGCGGGTCGGCATGGATCTCGCCGTGCACGAAGATCTGGTCCAGGTAGCCGCGGATCAGCGCCGCTGCCAGCGGATCCATGTCCTGCTCGGTGCGGCGCACGCCAGAGATCGCATCCACGCGCACGCCGGTGGCGAGCTCCATGGTCAGCACGCGCTGGCTGCTGTAGTCCCAGATCGGCTGCGGTACCCACAGGCGGCGGAAGGGCCGCAGATGCCGTCCGAAGCGGGCCAGGTTCTCGGCCTCGGCGTGGTAGTCCAGCTCCTGCATCAGGGTCTTGGCGAACTCGTTGAGCCAGTCGCGCAGGCGCACGCGGCGGCCCACCTGGGTCAGATGATCGGCGGCCAGCGCAAAGCTGCGCAGCGCTTCCAGGTCCGAGCGCAGCTGCGCGGCCACTTCGGGCTTCTGCACTTTCACTGCCACCTGGCGGCCATCGTGCAGCACCGCACGATGTACCTGCGCGATCGACGCACAACCCAACGGCTCGGGATCGAACGAGGCAAACAGCTTGTTCACCCCCACCCCCAGCTCCTGCTCGATGATGGCGTGGATGCGCTCTACCGGGATCGGCGCCACCTTCTCCTGCATGCGCTCCAGGGCGGTGGCGAACTCCACCGGCACCATGTCCGGGCGGGTGGACAGCATCTGGCCCAGCTTGACGAAGGTCGGCCCCAGGGCCTCCAGGTCACTGACGAACTGTTCCGGGTTGCCATCGGCGGGCACGTCGGCCTGGTTGCTGGCGGCGTCCAGGTTCATGCCGGAGAACACGCCCGAATGGCGGTAGCGCAGCAGCAGGCGCAGGATCTGGCTGCGCCGGTTCATGCCTTTGACCAGCGGAGGATTGCCATTGGCGGTGGGCGGATTGCTCAAGCGGAACTCCCATGCGGCAAGGACGGTAGTGCCGGCCGCTGGCCGGCAATGTCCGGATTCGGCAGTGTCGCCGGGGGAAGGTGGGCATGCGGTGAACCCCGCAGCTATCGCAGAGGCCGGCGGATCGGTCAGAATCCGCTCATTCCCATTCTTGGACGCCCCATGGCCGGTGCCAGCCTGTTTGCCCTGCTCGACGATATCGCCTCCCTGCTAGACGATGTCTCAGTGCTGACCAAAGTCGCCGCGAAGAAGACCGCCGGTGTGCTGGGCGACGATCTGGCGCTGAACGCGCAGCAGGTGACCGGGGTCAACGCCAACCGCGAACTGCCGGTGGTCTGGGCGGTGGCCAAGGGCTCGCTGGTCAACAAGGTCATCCTGGTGCCGGCGGCGCTGGCGATCAGTGCGCTGGAAGCCTGGCTGCACAGCCGCGGCTGGAACGTGCCGCTGATCGTGCCGCTGATGATGATCGGCGGTGCCTTCCTGTGCTTCGAAGGCGTGGAGAAGCTGGCGCACCGCTTCCTGCATTCCTCCGACGACGATGCCGAGCGCCAGGCCGAACGCCGCAAGGCGCTGGCTGACGCGCAGGTGGACATGGTCGCGTGGGAGAAGGACAAGGTGAAGGGCGCGATCCGCACCGACTTCATCCTTTCGGCCGAGATCATCGTGCTCACCCTGGGCGTGGTCGCCACTGCGTCGTTCACCAACCAGATCCTCACGCTGAGCGTGGTCGCACTGGCGATGACCGTGTTCGTCTATGGGCTGGTGGCGGGCATCGTCAAGCTCGATGACGTTGGGCTGTACCTGTCGCGCAAGGGCGGTGCCATTGCCGCCTTCGGTCGCGGGCTGGTGGCGTCGGCGCCGTGGCTGATGAAGTTCCTGTCGGTGGCCGGCACCATCGCCATGTTCCTGGTCGGTGGCGGCATCCTGGTGCACAACGTGCCGGCCCTGCACCACGCGGTGCAGGCGCTGGGCGGCGAAGGGCAGTGGGGCTGGCTGGTGAGCGCGGTGGGCAACATGGTGGTCGGCATCATCGCCGGCGCCATCGTGCTGGCAGCGGTGACCGGGTTCCAGAAGCTGCGCGGGAAGTGATCTGTAGAGCCGAGCCCACGCTCGGCTGCTCTACGGCGCTGCGCGCCGCCGCCCGAGCATGGGCTCGGGCGCTACAGCGTCTGCACGCTGGATCATCAGCCCGCCTGCACCCGGTTCTTGCCCTGCCGCTTGGCCGCATACAGCGCGTCATCGGCGCGCCGCAGCAGGGTTTCGGTATCGTCACCGGGTTGCCACTGCGCCAGCCCGGCGCTGAAATGCACCGGCACGCGCTGCTCCTGCACGGTCAGCACGCGATGGGCCAGCGAGCGCTGCAGGCGCTGCACGGTGGCCATGCTGTCGGCGCCCTGGGTTTCCGGCAGCACCAGCACGAACTCGTCGCCGCCCAGCCGTGCGATGCCGTCGGTGGCGCGCAGCAGCAGCTTGCACACGGCCACCAGGTGCTGCAGCAACGCATCGCCACCGGCATGCCCATGCGCGTCATTGGTCTGGTGGAAATCATCCAGGTCGATCACCGCTACGCCCAGCGGTGAGTTGTTGCGCGCGGCTCGGGCCAGCTCGCGCTCCAGCAGTTCGTCCAGGCCACGGCGGTTCAGCGCCTGGGTCAGCGGATCGATGCGTGCCAGGTCACCGGCGGCGCGCAGTTCCTGCTCCAGCTCGGCAATGCGCTGCTCTGCGCGCTCCACTTCCTGCCGCGCATTGGCCAGGTGATCGCGGGCCTGTGCGGCCTGCTGCTGCACTTTGCCGGTATCGCGCATCACCTCCTGCAGCAGCTGGTTGAGGTCGGCGATGCTGCGCGCCTCGCGCAGCTGCAACGCGTAGCTGCCGATGCGGTCGTGGTATTCGCCGGTGCTGGTGGCCATGCCGTCCATGCGCTCGATGAACTCGCCCATCAACCCGCGCATCGCCGCCTTCGAATCATCGATGCCCTGGCGCAGCAGGCCCTGCTTGTAGATCACTTCGCGCAACTCGGCGCGGGTGCGCTCGACTGCCTCGGCTTCCAACGGACCGTCCAGCAACTGGCGAACCGCCGCGATCTGGCCCTGCAGCCAGCTGCGGTCATCCAGCAGCTCGCTGACGTTCTCCAGCAGCAGCGCGAACAGCTCCAGCAGCAGCGCCTGCTGCTCCTGCCAGCTTTCGGCACGCACGCCGACCTGGTGGCCAAGTTCGCGCACGCCCTGTTCGATGGGTTCCAGGGCTGTGCCCGGCTGCCATTGGCGCAGGCGCAGGGCCAGCGCCTGCGCCTGCTCGCGCAGGTCCGGGTCATGCTGCAGCAGGGCCACCACCGCACCGCCCAGCAGCAGCCGCAGCTGCTCGGACAGGCGCAGGCTTTCCGGCTGCCCGTCCGGCGAATGCTGCTCGATGGTGCGGATGTACTTGTCGATCAGCTGCCGCATCGCGCGGCCGTAACGTGGCCAATCGGCGCTGGCCTGTGCGGACTGCAGGCGGTCGCCCATGTCGCCCAGTTCGCCGGGCAGGGTGGCCATGCCGTTGGCGAACGCCGCCAGCAGCGGTTCCGGCGCATCGGCGCCCGCGAACAGCTGCTGCAGCGCCACGCCACCGCCGCCCTGCAGCACCACGCGGTCACCCCGGCCATCGTCCACCACCGCGCGCACGCGTGCCGGCGGCCCAAGGGCGGTACCGGGGGCAGGGCGGTGGTCGGGCTGGTCCGTCATGGAGCGAATCCTGGGGCTGGCAGGGACTGGTTCCAGCATATCGGCGCGGCTGCCGATGGCTTGAACGGCTACGATGGGCGACAGGATGCCGCAGTGGAGGTGGTGATGCGCGTGATGTTGCTGGGGGCGACCGGCCTGGTCGGCGGGCTGACCCTTCCCAGGCTGCTGGACGACCCGCGCTGCAGCGCCGTGGTGGCGCCCACCCGCCGCCCGTTGGGCGTAACCCACGGGAAGCTGGAGAACCCGGTGCTGGCCTTCGACGCGTTGCCCACTTCGCCCGAATGGGCGCGCGTTGACGCGGTCATCTGCGCGCTGGGCAGCACCATTGCCCAGGCCGGCAGCCGCGAGGCTTTCCACCGCATCGATCATGACTACCCGCTGGCGTTCGCCCGCCTGGCGCAGGCACGGGGGGCGCAGACCTATGTGCTGAATTCCGCAGCCGGTGCCAACCCGCAGTCGTCGATCTTCTACAGCCGGGTGAAGGGCGAGCTGGAGCGTGACCTGCGTGCGCAGGGCTTCAACTCGTTGACCCTGGTCCGCCCAGGGCTGATCGGGGGTGAGCGCAACGAGGTGCGTCGCGGCGAGCGTTTCGCATTGACGGTACTCGGCGCACTGGGGCCAGTACTGCCACGGGCGTGGCGGATCAATCCGGCCAGCGAAATTGCCAAGGCACTGGTCGAGGCCGCACTCGCCCCGCAACCGGGTGAACACGTGGTGGCATCGAGCGCGCTGGCCGGCTGATGTCGCGTGCGCTGCGTCTGACCCAGCTTCAACAGCTGCTGCGCCGCCATCGGCGGCCGGTGGCCGGGCAGGTGCTGGCCGAAGCGCTGGGCATCAGCCTGCGCACGCTGTACCGCGATATCGAGACCCTGCGCGAGCAAGGCGCCGACCTGCGTGGTGAGGCCGGCGTCGGCTACCAGCTGGCGCCGAGCGATACCCTGCCGCCGATGACCCTGCCGCCGGCCGAGATCGATGCGCTGGTGCTGGGCCTGCGCTGGGTTGCGGCCCGTACCGAACCCGCGTTGGCCGAAGCCGCACGCGATGCCCTGGCGCGTATCGCGCATGTGTTGCCCGCAGCGCGGCGCGAGGCCTTGCGTGACAGTGGCCTGCGGGTGGGCCCTTCGCGTGCGGCGGCCAAGGTTCCCCCAGCTCGTCTGCAGGCCGTGCGAGAGGCTGTCGGTTCACAGCAGCGCCTGAAGTTCGGCTACGAGGACGCGCACGGCCAGCGCAGCGAGCGCATCGTCTGGCCGTTCGCGCTGGGCTACTTCGATGAGGTGCCGATGCTGGCGGCGTGGTGCGAGCGCCGCGAGGATTTCCGCCATTTCCGTCTGGACCGCATCCGCCAGGCGCGTGTGCTGGAGGATCACTACCTCGTGCCACGCGCCACCCTGCTGCGACGCTGGCAGAAGGCGCAGGGCATCGCGCCGGACTGGCTGGATCGCTCATAACCACAGCAACAGCCGGGACCCGGGGCGTGTAGAGTCGACTGTTAGTCGACTATCGCGCGCAGCGCGGAGTTTTAGGCAGGTTGAGGGAAGAGCAGTCGACTAACAGTCGACTCTACCGACAGTCGAATATGCTGACAGAATCTGTCAGCAGGCCAGTACCACCATGAGCGCTCCCAACAACGGAGCTTCCCCATGTTCACGCCCAGCACTCTGCTGCAGTACGTGCGCGACGTCGCCACCAGCGCCTCTTTCTACAGTGGCATCCTCGGCAAGCCGCCGGTCGAGCAGTCGCCCGGCTTTGCCCTGTTCCTGCTCGGCGATGGCGCCGCACTCGGCCTGTGGCAACGCGACGACGTGCAGCCTCCGGTGTCCGCGCAGGCCGGCGCCGCTGAACTGGCGATGGTGGTCGCCAACCCCGACGCCGTGCAGCAGATGCACGATGCGTGGCGCGCGCTCGGCGTGCAGATCCTGCAGGCGCCGGTGACGCTGGAGTTCGGCCATACCTTTGTCGGGGCAGATCCTGATGGCCACCGCCTGCGTGTGTACAGCCGCGCCGAGGGGTTGGTGGCGCGGAGTTGATTCAGGGAGGGAGCCGGTACGTGCCGGCTCCTGGAACTACCCTTGCTTCTGCGCTGCTTCGATGACGATTGAAAATGTCTCGTCGTCTTCCGAATTCCATGCAATGGCCAGCTGGGCCAGTTCTCCGACCACATCGCGCTCGGGGTTGCACCGCCTGAGCTTCTTGATGAACTGCCGGACCTGACGTGGCGTCAATTCACAACCTGGATAATTGAAGAGATTGAGCGCGGCATCTGAAGAGGCGTCCAAGAGGTCGGGCGCGAGGATGGAATAGGCTTTGACGTAGCGGGAGAACGGAATATCCGACAGGAAGTTCTCCGCTGCGCACATCACTGACGCATCATGTGGCGGGTTCCGAAGAAATTCCTTCATGACCGCCAAAACGACTTCTACTGACGCTGGTTTCGTCAGAGGCGTGTAGAAGTGGTCGGCGTATGCACAGCATCCTTCGTGGGTGACCGCAGCATCCGATAGCGTTGCCAGTGTTGAGATCCAGACGTCAGCGTCCAGCGGCGTAGCCGGTTCGGCGTCTCCTTGTTGATCGGTCATGGGGAGGACCGCCCGGACGAGGGGCTCGCCGTTGCGCCATGACCGCAGACGGGAGTCGATAATTGCGTACACCTCCTCCTGTTTGTCCCACATGGCGTCCGGCGAAGGCATGGCGTCTTGGGGGAACAACGAGAAGAAGTCCGAAAAGTAGGGAGCGGCCATGCAGAAGTAGCGAACGGTGAACTCCAGCAATTCCGGGTCGAACGCAGTACCGGGGATTTCGTCCTGGAAGGCAGCTTCGATGCATGCCAGGGTATCTGTCGGCGAGGGGGCGGCTGCCACCGTAGAGCCGACCGATACGTCAAGGAAAGCGTGATTTCGGGCGAGCCAGCGCAGGAAGATGATCCCAAGGACCCAGTTCGTGTCTGACGGATCCTCGTCCTTCGTCAACCGTAGGAAGAATGGAGAGGCGCGGAAAAAATCATTGCCCGCCTTCATGAATTCTTCGAGTGTGGGTGGTGTCTCAATCACGGAAGTTCGACGTCTGCAGAGAGGCTCAAGGCTATCGAGCTGCTCTTGGGAATCCATGCAACTATTCTCAAAATGCTCCGTTGGGCTTTCAACCGACGGTCGGAGAGCCCAGTAGATCCCCGCCATGCGTGGATGGAGCGCGAAGGAGCGGGCACAAAAAAACGCCGGGCAATGCCCGGCGTTCTTTCCAAGTCAGGTGCCAACCAACGGTTGGCACCCACCGGTCAGGTAGTCGATCAGCTGGCCAGCGCCAGGTCGTCCATCATCGCGCGCAGGAAGCGGGCGGCTTCGCCGCCGGTCGCCGCGCGGTGGTCGAAGGTGACCGACAGCGGGATTACCTTGTGCGCTTCCACGCCGCCCATCACCGGGGTCATCTGGTGGCGGGCACGGCCGGCACCGACGATGGCCACGCACGGCGGCACCACGACCGGGGTCGCGTAGCGGCCGGCGAACATGCCGAAGTTGGACAGCGAGATGGTGTAGCCGCTTAGTTCCGAGGCGGCGATCGAGCGCGATTCCACCTGCTCGCGCAGGCGGTTGACGCCCTCTCGGATGCCACGCGCGTCGAGCATGTCGGCATTGCGCAGGGCCGGCACGAACAGGCCGTCGTCGGTGTCCACGGCGATGCCGATGTCTACCTGCGCGTGCAGGGTGCGGGTCAGTGCTTCACCGTCGAACCAGGCGTTCATGGCCGGCACCTTCTGCGCGGCAACGACAATCGCGCGCACCAGGCGGGCGGTGACGTCGTTGCCCGGCAGCCAGGCGTGGATGTCGGCGTCGTCGTTCAGCGTGGTCGGCACGACCTTGCTGTGCGCATCGGCCATGACGCGGGCCATGTTGCGGCGCACGCCCTTCAGCGGTTCCGGCTGGCCCTTGGCGACCACGCCCGGCGGCTGGGTGCGCATCGGCTTGCCGGCGGCGGACAGCGGGGTGCGGGCTTCGCTCTGCACCGGGGCAGACACCTGCGCCGGGGCCGGCGCGGCATACGCGGCGGCAACCGGTGCCGGAGCAGCGCCGAGCTTGGCGGTGCCGTTGGCGGCGGCCTGCTTGACGTCGGCCATGGTCACCGCTCCATCGGTGCCAGTAGCGGCCACGCGGCTCAGGTCCACGCCCAGCTTGCGCGCCATCGCACGCACGGCTGGCACGGCCTTGACGCCACCGACGGCCAGTGCCTGTTCGGCATGCACGGTGTTGGAGCTCTGCATGGCGCCGACCACGGTACCGGCGTCATCACGCTCGGCCGCGGCGGGCTTGGCTTCTTCCACGGCAACCGGTGCGGCGGCCGCCGGCAGCGGCGGCGGCGTCGGTGCAGCGGCAGGCGCTGCGTGACCATGGCTGTGGCCGGTGTCCTGGCCATCGGCACGCTGCGGCAGGTTCGGGTCCAGTTCGAAGCTGGCCAGCACCGAGCCGGTCGGGATGATGTCGCCGGCAGCGCCGGACAGCTTCAGCACCTTGCCTGAGAACGGCGAGGGCACTTCCACCACGGCCTTGGCGGTCTCCATCGAGACCAGCGGCTCGTCCAGCTTGATCACATCGCCTTCCTTGACGAACCACTCGACGATGGTCGCGTCCGGCAGGCCTTCGCCCAGGTCGGGCAGGTTGAAGTTCTTGGTCTGGCTCATTTGCAGTTCTCTTCCAGCAGTTCCAGTTCGCGGGCCGGCAGCCAACCCGTCGCGCCATTGGCGCGCTCGGACCACCACCACCCGCCGTGTTCGTGATGAAGCTTCACCATCTCGCCGCTTTCCACATCCAGCTCGCGGGCGTCGTAGTCGCACAGGGCTTCGGCGCGACCCTCGTCCAGCAGCTGCAACCAGGCGATGGGCGCCCATCCAGCGCGCCCATCGTTGGTGCGTACCCAGGCAAACGCCGGCCATTCCTCGTCACGTACACCTACTTCGACGATCTGGCCGGTGTGGAACCGGAGCGGGTTGGGATACTGGCTGCGGTAAGCCCCCAGAAGGCGGGCCCGCATGTCAGCCGGCCGCCACCGCGCGCTTGGCCGCCGCCACGATCCGCTCAACGCTCGGCAGGTACTTCATTTCCAGGCGGAACAGCGGAATGTGGGTGTCGTAGCCAGTAACGCGCTCGACCGGGGCCAGCAGGTCGTAGATCGATTCCTCGGCCAGGCGCGCGGCGATCTCGGCGCCGAAGCCCGCGGTCTTCGGGGCCTCCTGCACGATCACGCAGCGACCGGTCTTGGCCACCGATTCGGCGATGGTGGCGAAGTCCAGCGGGCGCAGCGTGGCCACGTCGATGACTTCGGCACTGATGCCTTCGCCGGCCAGCTTGTCGGCCGCTTCCAGGGCTTCCTTCACCTGCGCGCCCCAGGTCACCAGGGTCACGTCGGTGCCGTCGCGCAGCACGAAGCAGACGTCCAGCGGCAACGCTTCGCCGTCGTTGACGACCACTTCCTTGTACTGGCGATAGATGCGCTTGGGCTCCATGTAGATCACCGGATCCGGCTCGCGGATCGCAGCCAGCAGCAGGCCGTAGGCACGCTGCGGCGACGACGGCAGCACCACGCGCAGGCCCGGCACGTTGGTGAAGATCGCCTCGTTGGCTTCGCTGTGGTGTTCCGGCGCGCGGATGCCACCGCCCCACGGCACGCGCAGCACCATCGGGCAGTGCAGGCGGCCACGCGTGCGGTAACGCAGGCGCGCGGCGTGGCAGACGATATGGTCGACCATCGGGTACATGAAGCCATCGAACTGGGCTTCGGCCACCGGCTTCATGCCCTGCGCGGCAAGACCAATCGTCAGGCCGGCGATGGTGGTTTCGTCCAGCGGGGTGTCGAGGATGCGGTCCGAGCCGAAGCGCTGCTGCAGGCCGGCAGTGGCGCGGAACACGCCGCCGTTGACGCCCACGTCCTCGCCCAGCACCAGCACCGACGGGTCGTGTTCCAGTTCCCAGGCCAGCGCCTGGGTGATGGCTTCGATGAGGGTGATCGGGGTGGTGGTCATGCTGTCATCTCCGCGCGCGACCGCAGCGCTGTCGGCGGCGTTGGTGTGCGCGCCGGGCGCGCCGTTCTTGATCTCATCCATGGCGCTTCTCCAGGGCGATCGCCTGGGCACGCTGGGCCAGCAGGTCCGGCGGCGGATCGGCATACAGGAAGTCGAACATCGCCTCGACCGGCTGCACCGGCGTGTTGAGGTACAGGTTCACTTCCTCGTCCACGCGCGTGCCGCACTCGGCGACCCACGCGGCTTCCTCGTCCTCGCTCCACACGCCGGCGTTGACCAGGTACTTGCGCAGGCGCAGCATCGGCTCGCGCTGCCAGGCATCCTTCACTTCGGCGTCGTCGCGGTAGCGGCGCGCGTCATCGGCGGTGGTGTGGTCGGACAGGCGGTAGGTCATCAGTTCCAGCACGGTGCCGCCGTCGCCGGCCAGCGCACGTTCGCGCGCCTGCTCCATTGCCGCCAGCACCGCGATCAGGTCGTTGCCGTCCACCTGCAGGCAGTGCAGGCCACCGGCCAGGCCCTTCTGCGCCAGTGTTTCGGCACCGGTCTGGGCCGAACGCGGCACCGAGATGGCCCAGCCGTTGTTGACGATGCACAGAATCAGCGGCAGCTTGTAGGCGCCGGCCGAGTTCAGTGCCGCGTAGAAGTCGGTCTTGGAGCTGCCGCCGTCGCCGCACACCGCCACGGCGATCTGCGGTTCCTTGTTGAGCTTGAACTTCAGCGCAGCACCTGCCGCATGCAGGCACTGGGTGGAAATCGGCACGCAGAACGGGAAGTCCCTGGCCGCGTTGCCGCCGTAATCGTTGCCGCGTTCGTCGCCGCCCCAGTACATCAGCACGTCGTGCGGGCGCACGCCACGCATGAACATCGCGCCATACTCGCGGTACGAAGGCGCGAACACGTCGTCCTTCTGCATCGCCGCGCCGATACCCACGTGGGCGGCTTCATGGCCCAGGCAGGCGGCATACGTGCCGAGCTTGCCGGTGCGCTGCAGCGCGATGGATTTGCTGTCGAACGTACGTACGAACAGCATCTGCTTGAACAGCGGTACCAGCACCTTGGGGTCGCGCAGCGACGCGGGCAGGTCGTCACGGACGAGCGTGCCGTCCGTGTCCAGGTACTGCAGGTATTCGATCTTGAATTCAGCGGCAACCGTCATTGCGTACTGCACCTTCGACAGAGAAGTTACAAATGATATGAATCGCCATGTTAAGGAACGCGTACGGAATAGCCTTCCTGCGCCGCAACACGGAGATTCCCCGTTTTACCCCTGCCGGCGGGTGGGGGGCCAATAACAACAACGTATTCAGTCGTTGCTGCAAAGCATCAGAATACGCCTCTGGCTGACCGCCGGTACAACGGCGCGGACGGTTCCACGCGCAGGCCCGGCATCGGCCGATGCTCCACGGCCAGCCGCACGCCCCGGTATGGACCCGGCGGCTGCCAGCGCGGCGGCAACGCGCTACCCTTGCCGCCCCCGATCTGGTCCCGCCCATGTCCGTCGACAACAACCAACGCGATCTCGAAGCCGGCATCCACACCGACCTGCAGGGACGCCTGACCTACGGCGGCTACCTGCGGCTGGACCAGCTGCTCAGCGCGCAGCAGCCGCTGTCCAGCCCGCCGCACCATGACGAGATGCTCTTCATCATCCAGCACCAGACCTCGGAGCTGTGGCTGAAGCTGCTGGGCCACGAACTGCGTGCCGCGATCGGCTTCCTGCAGCGCGATGAAGTCTGGCAGTGCCGCAAGGTGCTGGCGCGCAGCAAGCAGGTGCTGCGCCAGCTGACCGAGCAGTGGTCGGTGCTGGAAACGCTGACCCCGTCCGAATACATGGGCTTCCGCGACGTGCTGGGCCCGTCGTCGGGCTTCCAGTCGCTGCAGTACCGCTACATCGAGTTCCTGCTGGGCAACAAGAACGCGCAGATGCTGCAGGTGTTCGAGCACGACCCGGCCGGGCAGGCGCAGCTGCGCACCGTGCTGGAGGCGCCGAGCCTGTACGAGGAATTCCTGAAGTACCTGGCCCGCTTTGGCCATGCTGTCCCGGCGGTCTACGAGGCCCACGACTGGACCCAGCCGCACGTGGCCGACGACGCATTGCAGCCGGTCTTCGAGCGCATCTACCAGGACACCGACCGCTACTGGCGCGAGTACGCGCTGTGCGAGGACCTGGTGGACCTGGAGACGGCTTTCCAGCTGTGGCGATTCCGACACATGCGCACCGTGATGCGGGTGATCGGCTTCAAGCGCGGCACCGGCGGTTCGTCCGGCGTGGGCTTCCTGGCCAAGGCGCTGGAACTGACCTTCTTCCCCGAGCTGTTCCAGGTGCGCACCAGCCTGCAGGCCGCGCCCCCGGCAGCGCTGGGCTGATCCCCATTCAGCTTGGTTCCCGGCCCGCGGCTGGATCGTTTCAGATGCAAGTTCAGGGAGCAGGCTGCCACCTGCCTCAAACGGCGTGTATTTGACGTGAACGCCAGAAGTCGGTGATCCTCGCGCGTTGCTCCAACTGCACAGCGGACGTGCTCGTCATCCACCGAACCAGGAAATCCGCATGAGCGTAAACGCCACTGCGAACACCCCAGAGCCGGCACTGCCGGACTTCAAGACCACGCTGGGCCACCCGCGCCCGTTGTGGATGCTGTTCATGACCGAGTTCTGGGAACGCTTTGCGTTCTACGGCATCCGCTGGGCGTTGGTGCTCTACATCGTTGCCCAGTTCTACAACGGCAGCGCTGCCGGTGAAGGCGACGCCAGCCGCATCTATGGCGCCTACCTGGCCCTGGTGTACGCCGCGGCCATCTTTGGCGGCTACGTGGCCGACCGGGTACTGGGCTACCAGCGCTCGATCCTGACCGGCGCGATCATCATGGCCGCCGGCCTGTTCATGATCTCGCTGCCGCAGGAGCACATCTTCAAGCTCGGCCTGGCCACCATCATCGTCGGCAACGGCCTGTTCAAGCCCAACATCTCGACCATGGTCGGCAAGTTGTACGGCCTGAAGGACGAGCGCCGCGATTCGGGCTTCACCATCTTCTACATGGGCATCAACATCGGCGCGATGATCGCCCCGGTGCTGACCGAGTACCTGGCCCGCAAGGTGTTCGGTACCGATGCGATGCCGTCCTACAAGGTCGTGTTCATCGCCTCGGGCGTGGGCATGCTGATCTCGCTGGTGTGGTTCTACATCGGTCGTGCCGGCCTGAAGGGCATCGGTGCACCGCCGGCCGGCGCGGAAGGCTTCGGCCGCATCATCATGGTGCTGGCCGGTGCCGTGGTCGCCATCCCGGTGGCCTACTTCCTGCTGGCTACCGGCGCCACCGCGCTGGCCTGGATCCTGGGCGCGATGTTCACCGCGCTGGCCATCCTGCTGCTGGTCGAGGGCGTCCGCGAGGGCAAGGTGCAGCGCGACCGCGTGATCGCGATGCTGATCATCTTCGCCTTCAACGTGATGTTCTGGATGTTCTTCGAACAGGCCGGCAGCTCGTTCACCTTCCTGGCCGAGAACATCGTCAACCGCCAGTTCGGCAGCTGGACCTTCCCGACCGCGTGGTTCCAGTCGGTCAACTCGGTGGCGATCATCACCCTGGCACCGGTCATCGCCTGGATCTGGGTGGCGATGGGCCGCGCCAATCCGTCCATCCCACGCAAGTTCGGCCTGGGCCTGCTGTTCAACGGCGCCGCCTTCGCGCTGCTGATGTTCGCCCTGTCGCAGATGGTCGTGGACGGCAAGATCCCGTTCTGGACCCTGTTCATGGTCTACGTCATCCAGTCCGTGGGTGAGCTGTGCCTGTCGCCGATCGGCCTGTCGATGGTGACCAAGCTGGCCCCGGTGCGCCTGGTCGGCTTCGGCATGGGTGGCTGGTTCCTGTCCACCGGCATCGGCAACAACCTGTCGGGCATCTTCGCTGGCGTGGTCAGTGGTGAAGGCGGCATGACGGTCGAGTCGGCCCTGAAGGGGTATACCTTCGGGTTCTGGGCCCTGATCGGCTCCGGCGTGGTGCTGTTCCTGATCGCCCCGCTGATCAACAAGCTGATGCACGGCGTCAAGTAATGAAGCGAGGGTAGAAAGCATGCGCAGCAAGCTCGGTGGTGCAATGGTGGTGGTCTGTGCGGCGCTGATCGGCGCCTGTTCCCAACCGCAACCGCCTGCCACCGCCGAGCCCACGCAGCCGCTGGACACCCGACCCACCGAGCCACCGGTCGCTGACCCCAGCGAACCGGTGGCCTCGGGCAACACCCCGGTGGCGGCAGACATCGCCGCCATCGCTGGGCTCGGCGCGCAGTTCGACCCGTCCCGCAACCCCGCCGACGACCTGGCCACCGCCAAGGTGGAAGCCCAGCGCGGCAAGAAGCGCATCCTGCTGGAGGTCGGCAACGCCGCCTGCGAACGCTGCCGGGCGTTGGACGATGTGGTGGAAGGCAGCGGCGACCTGCGTCGCTTCCGCGATGCCCACTACGTGTGGGTGAAGGTCAACGCCAGCGACGAACAGCCCAACACCGCCTTCTTCGCCCAGTTCCCGGTGATGGAGCGCGACTACCCGCACCTGCTGGTACTGGACGCCGATGGCAGCCTGCTGGTCTCGCAGGCCACTGCTGAGCTGCGCAAGGGCGAAGCCTTCCAGCCTGCGCGGGTGAGCGCGTTCCTCAAGCAGTGGGCACCCGACAAACCGGAATAGGGGAGTGCCGGCCGCTGGCCGTCATGCTCTGGTGGATGCCGACCGCGGCCGCCTACCCCGGTGGGTGCCGACCGTTGGTCGGCACAGAAGTGCATCCACGCATGGCGTGGCTCTACTGTGGTTGCGGTCACACTCCCTGAATCGGCATCTCAACTTCGCAACGCGCTCGCCGTTACCGGCAAGGACCTCAGTCGACGCCCCGTCGACGCAACCTACCGGAACGCCCATGCACAGCGACCACGCCGAACGATTGCCCGAACCTGCCAGCCACCTGGCCGAGGGTGGGGCAGGCGAGGGCGTGACTTTGCCGGCGCAGGAAACCCTGTTGGACGACGCCGGCACCGGCGAGGAAACCGTCGAACTGGCCCCGCCGCGCCATCGCCTGCCGCAGATCGCGCTGCCCGATAACGTGGTGCTGAAGGGTGCGGTGCAGAAACTGGTCGAGCAGAAGGCGCGCCTTGATGCGCTGGCCGCCGAAGGCCAGCTGGCCGGGCTGCTGCCGCCGGAATGGCAGGGCCATGGCGCGCGCGCGATCGAGCTGTCCACCTTCATCCAGGGCGTGCTGCCGTTCCTGCAGACCGGGGAGCGTGGCGAAACCGCGCCTGCCCGTCTGCCGGTGCGGCACGTGCTGGGGGATGACAGCCGGTGGGGCCTGGAGGATGTCACCGAGCCGAAGTCGTTGGCGTGGTACCTGGCCAGTGACGAGCGCGCCACGGCGGGCAGCAAGGACGTGGCGGAGGCGTACCTGGTGGGTGCGCTGGGCCTGGCGTGGATGCAGGAAGGGCGCAGCCGCCCGGGCTTCCTGCGTGCGATGGGCCAGGACAGCCTGGCGGCGCGGGTGACCATGCTGGGTTATCCGCCCGCCAACGAACTGGCGCTGTACAACGTCACCGCGCAGGGCCAGCCGCAGATCTGGTGCGTGCACGGCCGCCGCCGCATGCGCCCGCTGGTGGCGCCGTGGCTGAGCGTGCCGCTGCTGACCGCTTACGGCGTGCCGGCCCCGGTGGCGTGGCCGTCCAGCTTCCCACCGGTGGAGGCCGTGGCCGAAGTGCTGGCGACCGCCCGCCTGGGGCGCGCGCTGCCGGAAGTGGATCTGGGCAAGGTGGTGGCGAAGATCGCCGAGGATGCCGCGTCCGACGCCTGGCAACCGGTCAGCCTGCTGCAGCTCAATACATGGTCACCGCGCTGGCATTTCTTCCTGGGCACCTTCGTCGGCCTGCCGTCGCTGCTGCTGGTGGCTGCGGCGCTGGCGCTGCCCGGCGCGGTCGAAGCCGCCACGGTTGCCGCCTCGCTGGGCTTCGCCGGCGGCGCCATCGCAGCACTGGCCGTGCCGTGGATCCACGCAAGGCGCAAGCACCTGAGCTGAAAAAAGGGGACGGAGGGGATTAGGTCGTTTCAGGCACACCTGTGCTCATTACGACTTAATCCCCTCCGTCCCCTTTTTCGTTCAGACCCCTTCGCCCATCCGCTCCAGGCCTTCGCCGGCCAGGCGCAGGATCAGCTTTTCCAGCAGTTGTTCTTCCTCGTCGCTCAGGACCGACATCAGCTTGCGGGTGATCTCGATCACCATCGGCGCGATGGTCTCGTACACCTCGAAGCCGGCGGCCGACAGCGCCAGTACCGAGCGGCGGCGGTCGTCGCCATGCGTCTCGCGCTTGATGAAGCCGCGCTCCAGCAGGCGGGCCACGGCGCGGCTGACCGCCACCTTGTCCATCGCCGTGCGGTCGGAGACCTCGCTGGCCGAGGAGCCCGGGTACAGCGCCAGGATGGTGATCACCCGCCACTCAGGGATCGCCAGACCGTAACGATCGCCGTATAGCTTGGCGATGTTGCCGCTGACCCGGTTGGACAGCACGCTCAGCCGGTACGGCAGGAACTGTTCCAGGTCGAGCAGGACGTGCGAGGCACGCAGGCGGGTCGAGGCAGGATCGGCGGGGCTCATGTTGCGGTGCACCTTGCTGGTGGTTTCAAGTGTAACTATAAGGGGTGGGTCCAGACCCTGCATTCTCGCCGGGTCCCTACCTGCCCGCACCTGGTTTGTACCGATGCGGTACCGATTCGGAGCCACGCCATGAATACCGCAGTCCCGACCGCCTCGCATCCCAACCCCGGCATGCAGGTCACCACCTTCGAGAACCCGATGGGCATCGACGGCTTCGAGTTCGTCGAATTCGCCGCCCCGGCCGGCCGCGGCCAGGAGCTGCACGAGTACTTCCGGAAGATGGGCTTCAGCGCGGTGCTCAAGCACAAGCAGCGTCCGATTACCGTCTATCGCCAGGGCGACGTCAACTTCCTGGTCAATGAAGACCCCGATTCGTTCGCCGCCGACTTCGCCGAAAAGCATGGTCCGTGCGCCTGCGGCTTCGCCATCCGCTTCAAGAAGCCGGGCCAGGAGGTCTACCAGACCGCGCTGGGCAACGGCGCCGAAGCCATCGCCTTCAAGCCGGACAGCAAGGCGGTCAGCGCGCCGGTCATCAAGGGCATCGGCGACTGCATGCTGTACCTGGTCGATCGCTATGGCAGCGCCGGCAGCATCTACGACGGCGACTACGAGCCGATCGCCGGTGCCGACCTGCACCCGGTGGGCTTCGGCCTGACCTTCATCGACCACCTGACCCATAACCTGTACTTCGGCAACATGCAGCAGTGGTCGGACTACTACGAGCGCCTGTTCAACTTCCGCGAGATCCGCTACTTCGACATCAAGGGCCTGAAGACCGGCCTGGTGTCCAAGGCGATGACCGCGCCGGACGGCATCGTGCGCATCCCGCTGAACGAATCGTCCGACCCGAAGAGCCAGATCAACGAGTACCTGGACGCGTACAAGGGCGAGGGCATCCAGCACATCGCCTGCTTCACCGAGAACATCTACGACACGGTCGAAGCGATGCGCGCGCAGGGCGTGGACTTCCTCGACACGCCGGAGACCTACTTCGACGTGATCGACCAGCGCGTGCCGAACCACGGTGAAGACGTGCCGCGCCTGGCCAGGAACAAGATCCTGATCGATGCCGATCCGGAAACCCACCAGCGCAAGCTGCTGCAGATCTTCACCCAGAACTGCATCGGCCCGATCTTCTTCGAGATCATCCAGCGCAAGGGCAACGAGGGCTTCGGCGAAGGCAACTTCACCGCGCTGTTCGAGAGCATCGAGCGCGACCAGATCCGCCGCGGCGTGCTGTAAGGTCCTGGGCAGCGCCGGGTCACGCCCGGCGCCTGCTTGCCTGTAGAGCCGAGCCATGCTCGGCTGCTTTCCGTTCCGGTCTTGCCGTTTTTCAGGAGCCCCCATGTCCCCCGCCATCACCGCCCGCGGCTACCAGTCCGGCTTCGGCAACGAATTCGCCACCGAGGCCGTCGCCGGCGCGCTGCCGGTCGGGCAGAACTCGCCGCAGAAGGTGGCCCACGGCCTGTACGCCGAACAGTTGACCGGCACCGCGTTCACCGCGCCGCGCGGCAGCAATCGCCGCAGCTGGCTGTACCGGATCCGTCCGGCGGTGACCCATGGCGAGTTCACCCCGTTCGCGCAGTCGCAGCTGCAATGTGATTTCGGCGCACAGCCGGCCTCGCCGAACCAGCTGCGCTGGAGTCCGCTGCCGCTGCCGGAGCTGCCGACCGACTTCGTCGAAGGCCTGTACACGATGGGGGGCAACGGTTCGCCCGATGCGCATGCTGGCGTGGGCATCCACCTCTACGCTGCCAACCGCGACATGGTCGGCCGCTACTTCTACGATGCCGACGGTGAGCTGCTGATCGTGCCGCAGCTGGGCGCGCTGCGCCTGCTGACCGAGCTGGGCGTGATCGAGATCGAGCCGCAGCAGATCGCGGTGATCCCGCGCGGCGTGCGGTTCCGCGTTGAACTGCCCGATGGCCCGAGCCGCGGCTACATCTGCGAGAACTACGGTGCGCTGCTGAAGCTGCCCGACCTTGGCCCGATCGGTTCCAACGGCCTGGCCAATCCGCGCGACTTCGAAACCCCGCACGCGGCGTTCGAGGATGTCGATGGCGATTTCGAGCTGATCGCCAAATTCGAGGGCCGCCTGTGGCGTGCGCCGATCGACCATTCGCCGCTGGACGTGGTGGCCTGGCACGGCAACTACGCGCCGTACCGCTACGACCTGCGCCGCTTCAACACCATTGGCTCGATCAGCTACGACCACCCGGATCCGTCGATCTTCCTGGTGCTGCATTCGCCCAGCGACACGCCGGGAACCAGCAACATGGATTTTGCGATCTTCCCGCCGCGCTGGCTGGTGGCGCAGAACACGTTCCGCCCGCCGTGGTTCCACCGCAACATCGCCAGCGAATTCATGGGCCTGGTGCACGGTGCCTACGATGCCAAGGCCGAAGGCTTCGTGCCGGGAGGCGCATCGCTGCACAACTGCATGAGCGGCCATGGCCCGGACGCACCGACCTTCGACAAGGCGTCCAATGCCGATCTGTCCAAGGCGGACGTGATCAAGGACACGATGGCCTTCATGTTCGAGACCCGCGCGGTGATCCGCCCGACCGCACAGGCCCTGGCCGCCGGCCACCGTCAGGGCGACTACCAGCAGTGCTGGAACGGCCTGCGCAACAACTTCCGCTGATCCGAAAAAGGGGACGGAGGGGATTAAGCCGCAATCAGCACACGTGTGCTTGAAACGACTTAATCCCCTCCGTCCCCTTTTTCTTCAGGCCACCTCGGCGAACGCGTCGCAGTGCTCCAACGGCAGCGCTTCCAGCAGGCGTTGGCGTACGCGCTGGCAGTAGCCTTCCGAGGTCAGCCCGGGCAGCGTCCGCATCGCAGACTGAAGTACCTGCAGGACATCGCTCTCGGCCCGGGCCTGTTGCAGTTCGCGGAACAGGGCCACTGCCTGTGGGTGGCGCTGCATCTCCAGGATCCCCAGCACGTAGATGCGCGCGGCCACCAGTGAGCGGCGGCGTTCGCTGCCGGTTGCGGGTGCAGCCGCGGCTGCGGGTGGTGGCGGGGCGGCTGTGGCGGCGGTCCCGGTGCTCAGGTAACCGGCCTGCACCAGCTGGATGACCATGGCCGCCGCGTCCTGGCCGATCAGGCCGGTGAGGTCGGCCAGGGTGCGCTGGCCGTCGCACAGGATCAGCAACCGGCGCTGGCGCATGTCCAGCGGCGCGCGATGGGCCTGCAGCGCGGTTCGGGCGAGTTCGGTCTTGCGCGGTTGCATGGAAGGGACAGCCAGGTCGGTGCACGCCGAGCCTGAACGAGGGCGATGAAACCGCGATGACAATGCAGCCTCTGCACGCGCGCTGCGCTAGCGTGCAGCTACCTTCGTGCCAGGGAACCGCACCGATGAAGCACCTCCCGATTGCTGGTCTGTTGCTCCTTTCGCTCGCCGCCTGCAGTGGCGGCCCCGACAAGCAGGGCGCCGCCGGCAGCGGCAGCGACACCCCGGCGGAAACCGCGTCGGCGACCGGTCCGGCCCAATCGACGGATCCTGATCTGGCGGCCCGCCCGGCGAACGACCTCCGCAAGGACAGCCCGGCGCGCCTGGATGGCTTCGGCGGCGTCACGCTGGGCGCCGGCATCGCCGAGGTCCGCAGCGGCTTCGGCACGCCGCTGCAGGGACTGGGCACCGACGCCAGTGGCAAGCCCTTGCCCGCCGACGACGGCAACGACGGCTGCTACTTCCTGCGCCCGCAGGATGCCGAGGACCCGCGGCTGATGATCGAAGGCCGCAAGCTGGTGCGCTACGACGTGCGCAGCGCCGCCATCACTGCACCGGGCGGCGGCAAGGTCGGCATGACCCTGGGCGAGCTGCAGGTGCTGTATCCCGAGCGCGCTGACGTCGGTCCCGACAAGTACGACGAGAAGGCCCAGCACCTGCGCGTGCGGCCGGCGCAGGAGGGCGGGGCAGTGATCGACTTCGCGCTTGGTGCCGATGGCCGGGTGGGGGCCTGGCGGGTCGGGCAGACCCCGCAGGTCGACTATGCGGAAGGCTGTGGCTGATCCTTGATCCACCGCCCAGCCATGCGCTCGGGCCACGCGTAGAATCGCGCCACCACTGCTGGGGGAGTGCTCGATGATCGCCATTGCCATTGCCTGGTTCCTGCTTGGCCTGCTGCTGCTGGCCCTGGGCGGGGACTCCATCGTCAAGGCCGTGTCCGGCCTGGCCCAGCGTTTCGGGGCCAGCCCGTTCACCGCCGGATTGCTGCTGCTCGGGGTGGCCACCTCGTTGCCGGAACTGGCGGTCAACGCACGCGCGCTGGCGGTGGGCCAGCCAGAGCTGGCGCTGGGCAATGCGGTCGGCAGCAGCATCGTCAATCTGGGCCTGACCCTGGCCGTGGCCGCCATCGCCGCGCCCCTGTTGCTGCGCGCGCGCCTGCAGGCGGTGCTGTGGTGGTCGCTGCTGGCGGCCGCCGTGCTGCTGATCCTGTTCGGCCTGGATGGTCACCTGGTGCGCTGGGAAGGCGGCGTGCTGGTGGCGGGCTTCATCGTCATGCAGGTGCTGCTGCTGCGCCGCGGCCGCGTCGAGAGCGCCGAGGTGCAGGCAGCCATCGCCGAATCCGCGCTGAGCCGCACCAGCCTTCCGTTGAACGTGCTGCGCGTGCTGATCGCCGCACTGACCCTGTACTGGGGCGCGCGCCTGGTGGTGGGTGCTGCGGCCGACTTCGGTGCCGCACTGGGCTGGACGCCGTTGCTGGTCGGCCTGTTGCCGGTGGCGATCGGCACCGCACTGCCCGAGGTGGCCACTGCCATTGCCGCCTCGCGTCGCGGGCATGGCGACATGGTGCTCGGCCACGTACTGGGTTCCAGCGTGGTCAACCTGCTGCTGGTGATCGGCGCGATGGCGGTGTTGCAGCCGTTGGCGTTGCCGGCCTCGTTCGTGCGCCTGGAACTGCCGGCGCTGTTGGCGTTCGCGCTGGTGCTGTACCCGATGCTGCGCGGCGACCTGAAGATCAGTCGTGGCGAAGGCGGGATCCTGCTGGTCGCGTTCGTAGGCTGGTTCGTGCTGGAGCTGCTGCTGGTCGGCGCACCGGCGCTGTAGAGCCGAGCCCATGCTCGGCCGCTGTTCGTGCCGACCAGCGGTCGGCACCTACCGGGCGTCACATTGCCGGCCAGCGGCCGGCACTACCGGTTCTGCGTGGTTTCTTCTTCCCGCACCGGTTCCGGCGGCGGCAGCTGCTCCTCGGCGGCCGGCTCGTTGCCCGGCAGGCTGGGGCGGGTTTCCATCAGCAGCGACAACGCCGCCTTGGCCATCATGTGCGCGCTGATCGGTGCGGTGATGAACAGGAACACGGTGATCAGCAGCTCGCGTGGCTGCGGGTCCTGGCCGAGGAAGATGTGGTAGCACACCGAGCACACCAGCACGCAGCCCACGCCCAGCGTGCTGGCCTTGGTCGGTGCGTGCAGGCGCTTGAAGAAGGTGGACAGCTTCACCAGGCCCAGTGCGCCGACCAGGATGAAGAAGCAGCCGAACAGCAGCAGGATCGACAGGCCGATCTGGATCGCGGTGATCATTCGACGATGTCCCGGCGCAGCACGAACTTGCTCAGCACCACGGTGCTGCCGAAGCCGAGCATGGCGATGATCAGCGCGGCCTCGAAGTAGATCGGCGAGTTGAGGTACATGCCGAACAGCATCAGCTCGGCGATCGCGGTCACCGACAGCGTGTCCAGCGCGAGGATGCGGTCGGGCACGGTCGGCCCGCGCAGCAGGCGCCAGGTGGCCAGCAGCATCGCCAGGCCGACCACGTGCATGCACACCACCAGGGTGGTCTGGATGACTTCAAAACCGGTCATGGGAAGATCTCCATCAACGGCGCCTCGTAGCGGCGCTTGATCGTATCGATCAGGTCCTGTGGGTCCTCCAGGTGCAGCACGTGCACCAGCAGGAACTTGCGGTCGTCGCTGAGCGCGGCCGAGACCGTGCCCGGGGTCAGCGTGATCATGCTGGTCAGCGCGGCGATGCCGTGGATGTTGGCGATGTCCAGCGGCAACCAGATGAAACCCGGGTGGATGTTCTTCTCCGGGCCCAGCACCTGCAGGGCAACGCGGATGTTGGACATCAGGATGTCCCACAGGGTCACGCACAGCAGTTTCGGCAACGGGCGCAGGGTGCCGATGCGGGCGAACTCGCGATCCAGGCGCGCGGCGAACAGCGGCACCACCACGCCCAGCACCAGCCCCAGCACGATCTGGCCGAGGGTGAAGCTGTCGGACATCAGCAGCCAGAATGCCACCACCATGATGCTGAGCATCGGCGACGGAATCAGGCGACGGAACAGGGAGCGCTGGGCGGTCATGGCTGGCGGATCTCCGGTGCAGTCGCACGCAGCTGCTGCACATACTCGCTGGGGTGCAGCAGCTGCGCGGCGGTGGCGTCGGTGTAGCGCATCAGCGGTGCTGCGGCCAGGGTCATGCCGATGCCGTAGGCCAGCAGGATGCAGGCCGCGTACAGCTCGACCCGGCGCAGCCGCGCCTTGCGTGGTACCGGCGCTTCCGGATCAACCGGCGGCACGCGCCAGAACAGGCGGATGCCCCCCCGGGTCAGGCCCATGATCACCAGCAGGCTGCTGACCAGAACGGCGGTCCAGACCGGGCCGGTGTACTGCGCCGGCATGCCGGCCAGCAGCGCAGCCTTGGCCAGGAAGCCGGACAGCGGCGGCAGGCCGGCCACCGACACCGCGCCGATCAGGAACAACACGGCGGGCGTTTCCTTGCCCGGCATCGGCGCGACCACTTCCTTGCGGTCGCTGGCGCTACCGCGACGGCGGCGGATCAGATCGGCGACCAGGAACAGCGCGGCAGCGACGAAGCTGCTGTGTGGCAGGTAGTACAGGCCAGCCGAGAGCACCTGGGGCGTGCCCACCGAGAAGGCGATGAACAGCGTGGCCGCCGACACGATCACCAGGTAGGAGATCAGTACGCGCAGGCGGGTCGCGGCCAGCGCGCCGAGGCCGCCCAGCACCAGCGTCGCGACGCCGGCCCACAGCAGCCAGTCGCGGCCATAGCCGGCCATCGCGCCGGCATCGTCGCCGAACCACAGCATCTGGATGCGCAGCACCGAGTACAGGCCGACCTTGGTCATGATCGCGAACAGCGCCGCCACCGCCGCCGGTGCGCGCGAATAGGCTTCCGGCAGCCACAGGTACAGCGGCATCAGCGCGGCCTTGGCGCAGAACACCAGCAGCAACAGGCCCATGGTCGCCTTCACCAGGGTCAGCTGTGCCGGCGGTACCTCGGCGATGCGCTGCGACAGCTCGGCCATGTTCAATGAGCCCAGCGAGGCATACAGCAGGCCCAGCGCGACCAGGAACAGGGTCGAGGCGGTGACGTTGAACACCACGTAGTGCAGGCCGATGCGCATGCGCAGGCCGCGGCCGCCACTGAGCAGCAGGCCGTAGGAGGCGATCAGCATCACCTCGAAGAACACGAACAGGTTGAAGATGTCGCCGGTCAGGAACGCGCCGTTGAGGCCGACCAGCTGGAACTGGAACAGCGCATGGAAGTGCGGCGCGCGGCGGTCCCAGCCCGAGCAGGCGTGCAGCAGGCAGGGAATGGCCAGCAGCAGGGTGGTCAGCAGCATCCACGCCGACAGCCGGTCGGCCACCAGCGCGATGCCCAGCCGCGACGGCCAGTCGCCCAGCAGGTAGACGTTGATTTCACCACTGGCCGTGGTGGCAAACAGCAGCCCGACCGCCAGCGCCAGCGCCGACAGCGCGGTCCAGGCCACCGCGCGCTGCACCCGGGGGCCATAGCGGCGGTGTTCGACGAACAGCGACAGTGCAGCACCCAGCAGCGGAATCAGGATCGGCAGGATCACCAGATGATTCATGCGCGGTCCTCGTCCTGGCGCGGCGGCACGCGCTCATCCTGCAGGTCGTCATCCGGTTCGTGGGCGTCCACGTGGTCGCTGTGGTTGTCGCTGCGGCTGCGCATGGCCAGCACGATGCTCACGGCTGTCATCGCGAAGGCGATCACGATCGCGGTCAGCACCAGCGCCTGTGGCAGCGGGTCGGTGTAGTTGCCCAGGTGGCTGTCCACGCCTTCCTGCAGCACCGGCGCCTTGCCCAGCACCACGCGGCCACCGGCAAAGATCAGCAGGTTGGTGGCGTAGGACAGGAAGGTCATGCCGAGGATCACATCGAAGCTGCGCGCACGCAGCAGCAGGTAGATGCCGATGGCGGTCAGCACGCCGATCGCGGTAGCCAGGGCCAGTTCCATCAGTGCATCTCCCCGGTGCGTGCCGAGCGGCGTTGCAGGTCGATCTCACCCTTGCGGGCAGTGCGGGTACGCGACGGCTTGATCGTGCCCATCATCGACAGCATCAGCATGGCGCCGCCGAACACCACCAGATAGACGCCGATGTCAAAACCGATCGCGCTGGCCAGCGGCACGTCGCCGATCAGCGGCAGGTGCAGGTCGAGATGACCGCTGGTCAGGAACGGCACGCCGAACAGCATCGACGCGCTGCCGCTGAGCAGGGCGATCAGCAGGCCCATGCCGATGCAGCGGATATAGTCGAAGCCGAAGCGCGACTCCACCGATGCAGTGCCCTGGATCACGTACTGGATCAGCAGCGGCACTGCCAATACCAGGCCGGCGATGAAGCCGCCACCCGGTGCGTTGTGCCCGCGCAGGAACAGGAAGATCGACACGGTCAGGGTCAGCGGGAACATGATCTGCGCCAGGTCGGCCGGCACCGGCAGCTTGATCGGCGGGCCGGGCATGATCTGCTCCGGCGCCATCCGCGTACGCCGCAGCAGCGCATGCACCACCAGCGCGGCGATGCCGAACACGGTGATCTCGCCGAAGGTATCGAAGCCGCGGAAGTCGACCAGGATCACGTTGACCACGTTCTGGCCGTAGGCCTCGGGCAACGCGCGGGCGAGCAGCTCGCCAGCCATGGTGTTCGGCGGCAGGGTCATCGCCGAATAGGCCAGCGCGCCAAGCCCGGCACCGGCGATGATCGCGATCACCGCGTCGCGGCGCTTGCGCCAGCGCGGCCGCTCCGGGCCGGACTGCGCAGGCAGGTAGTTCATGCCCAGCAGCATCAGCACCAGCGTCACCATCTCCACCAGCAGCTGGGTGAGGGCCAGGTCGGGCGCGGACAGGAACACGAAGGTCAGCGCCACCATCAGGCCGACGCCGCCGACCAGCAGCACCGCCAGCAGGCGCTGCTTGTAGATGCGCAGGGTGGCGACCGCGCAGGCCATCATCACCAGCCACAGGGCCCAGCCCAGCAGCGGAATCGGCTGCGGCGCGGTCCAGTTCGGCGAGGCAGGGTTGGCCACGAACGGCGCAGCGGCAACCACGATCGCCACCAGCACCAGGCCCAGCAGCATGCGCTGCAGGCTGCCATTGGCGATGCCGCTGGTCAGGCGCATGGCCAGCGCGGACACGGCGTCCAGCTGGGCGTGGAACACGTTGCGGCCCGTGCTGACATTGGTCACGGCATGCAGGTTGATCAGCCTGCGCAGGCCGAAGTACAGCGCCACGCCACCGACCACGCCGATCGCGCTCATCGCCAGCGGCAGGTTGAAGCCGTGCCACACCGCCAGGCTGTATTCGGGCATGGCGGTGCCGAGGATCGAGGCGGCAGCGGCGTGCAGCACCGGCGCGACGGTCAGTGCGGGTGCCACGCCCACCGCCACACAGATCACCACCAGCAGCTCCACCGGCACCTTCATCCAGCGCGGCGGCTCGTGGGGCACGCGGTCCAGGTCGTGCGGGCCAGTGCCGAAGAAGGTGTCGTGCACGAAGCGCAGGCTGTACGCCACGCCGAACACGCCTGCCAGCAACGCAGCGATCGACACCGCCGTGCGCATCGCGCCCGGGCCGCCACCGGCGGTCAGTGCCTCGGCGAACAGCATTTCCTTGGACAGGAAGCCGTTGAGCAGCGGGATGCCGGCCATCGCCAGCGAGGCGATGATCGCCAGCGCACTGGTGAACGGCATCAGCCTGCGCAGCCCCCCCAGCTTGCGCATGTCGCGGGTGCCGGTTTCGTGGTCGATGATGCCGGCGGCCATGAACAGCGAAGCCTTGAAGGTGGCGTGGTTGAGGATGTGGAACACGCCGGCGACCACCGCCATCGGCGTGGACAGGCCGAACAGCAGGGTGATCAGGCCCAGGTGGGAAATGGTCGAGTACGCCAGCAGGCCTTTCAGGTCGTGCTGGAAGATCGCGTTCCAGGCACCGATCAGCAGGGTCAGCGCGCCGATGCCGCTGACCGTATAGAAGAACAGGTCGCTGCCGGCCAGCGCCGGATGCAGCCGCGCCAGCAGGAACACGCCGGCCTTCACCATGGTGGCCGAGTGCAGGTAGGCCGAGACCGGGGTCGGCGCTGCCATCGCGTGCGGCAGCCAGAAGTGGAACGGGAACTGCGCGCTCTTGGTGAAGATGCCGGCCAGCACCAGGAACAGGGCGTACGGGTACAGCGTGCTGGCGCGGATCTGCTCGCCGGCGGCCAGCACCACATCCAGGTCGAAGCTGCCGACGATGCGGCCGATCAGCAGCACGCCACCGAGCAGGGCCAGGCCGCCGCCGCCGGTGATCACCAGCGCCATGCGCGCGCCTTCGCGTGCGTCCTGGCGGTGCGACCAGAAGCCGATCAGCAGGAACGAGCTGATGCTGGTCATTTCCCAGAAGATCATCAGCAACAGCAGGTTGCCCGACAGCACCATCCCCAGCATCGCGCCCATGAACAGCAGCAGGTAGCAGTAGAAGCGGTGCGCGTTGTCCTGCTGGCTGAGGTAGTAGCGCGCATACAGCACCACCAGGGCGCCGATGCCCAGCACCAGCCCGGCGAACATCCAGGCCAGCCCGTCCAGGCGCAGGGTGAAGTCCAGGCCGATCTGTGGAAGCCAGGGGACCAGGGTGCGGACCACCTGGCCATCGAGCACCGCCGGGGTCAGCCAGCCGAGGATGGCCAGCCCGCCCAACGGCGCCAGCGCCGCCAGCCAGGCAGCAGTCGAGCGCGAACTACGGGGGAAGGCCGCAACAGCCGCTGCCATCAGGAACGGCAGGGCCAGCAGCAGGGGCAGGCTGGAGAGCATGCAGGGAATCCATGATTCACGAGCAGGTCAGGGAGAATAACAGGCTGCGAAATGTCGCCGAAACCCATCAAACAGCGATCAATTGCATGTAACGTTCGCTGATTCATTTTTTCCGCGCCGCAACATCACGTTCCTGCGGTCCCTTCCGGTTGCCCTCGGGGGACACCCTACGCTCACGCAGGGAGACCGCAGGCCCTGTCGCACAGGGGCTGCCGTCAATGGACGGAAGGCGGGGAGCGAGTCACCGGCGCAGGCTGGCAGGGCCGCCGTGGAGTGTGGGTGATGGAATTCGCCCGTTCAGGAAACGACGGCCGCTGTCGACCGCCGGCGATCAGTAGCGCCAGTCGAGCTTGCGATAGAACTTGGCCATCACCCAGGCCGGGCCGATCAGCAGGTAGGTCAGGTCGGTCAGGAAGCTGGGCTTGCGACCCTCGAACGTGTGGCCGATGAACTGCGCGATCCAGGCCACCACGAACACGCCCACCGCCAGCCAGCGCAGCGCCTGCAGGCCGATCTCGGCCTCCAGCAGGCGGCACAGGCAGCCGAATACGAAGAACTGGACGAGCATGCCGATGCCCAGCGGGCGCGACAGCTTGTTGTAGAAGCACCAGGCGCTGAACATCGCGAACGCCGACCAGATGCCGTACTGGAACCAGGTGATCAGCGGCGGCAGGCACCACAGCAGGGCCACCACCGACCACAGGATCGCCGGCACCGCCACCACGTGGATGCGCTGGTTGATCACGTTGCGGTGGTCGTCGGAGTAGCTGGCGAAATAGCGGTCGATCGGCCGCGCAAGCTCGGTGGATGTCTGCATGCTGCGTCGCTTCCTCGGACAACGGTAGTGCCGGCCGCTGGCCGGCAAACCAGAGCATAGCCGAGTTCGCGAGGTTGCCGGCCAGCGGCCGGCACTACCAGGATCAGGCCATGCCTCGCTGCAGGTTCACCGAAGCGCCGGCCAGCGGCCGGCACTACCGAACGCGCCCCCCGCCTTTCCGGCCAGGGGCGCAGGCGGATCAGTCGACGCTGATCCCGGCCAGGCGCTGCAGCGCCTCGGCGTACTTGGCGCGGGTGCGCTCGATGATGTCGGCCGGGATGTTCGGACCCGGGGCGGTCTTGCCCCAGTCCAGCGTCTCCAGGTAATCGCGCACGAACTGCTTGTCGTAGCTCGGCGGGCTGGTGCCCACTTCGTACTCGTCGGCCGGCCAGTAACGCGAGGAATCCGGCGTCAGCATCTCGTCCATGATGTACAGCCGGCCATCGGCGTCGGTACCGAACTCGAACTTGGTGTCGGCCAGGAGGATGCCGCGCTCGCGGGCGTAATCGGCGGCGAACTTGTAGATGCGCAGGGTGGCGTCGCGCACCCGCTCGGCCAGTTCCGCACCGACCTGCTTCACCATCGCGTCGAAATCGATGTTCTCGTCATGGTCGCCGACTGCGGCCTTGGTCGAGGGTGTGAAGATCGGCTCGGGCAGCTGTTCGGCCTGGCGCAGGCCGTCGGGCAGGTCGATGCCGCTGACCTTGCCGGTGCGCTGGTAATCCTTCCAGCCGCTGCCGATCAGGTAGCCGCGGGCGATCGCTTCCACCGGCACCGGCTTCAGCTTGCGGGTGACCACCGCGCGCTTGGCGTACAGCGCCGGATCCACGCCTTCGGGCAGCACGCTGGCCACGTCGATGCCGGTCAGGTGGTTGGGCATCAGGTGCGCGGTCTTGGCGAACCAGAAGTTGGAGACCTGGCAGAGCATCTCGCCCTTGCCCGGGATCGGGTCGGGCAGGACCACGTCGAACGCCGACAGGCGATCGGTGGCCACCATCAGCAGGTAGTCGCCCGGCGGGGTCCCTGCAGGCAGCCGCTCGCGCGGGATATCGAACACATCACGCACCTTGCCGCGATGGCGCAAGGGCAGGCCGGGGAGATCGGATTGCAACAGCGTGGTTGGCACGGGCACTCCTGGGGCGTTGTCGATACGGCTGCTGCCCAACGGACCCGGCGGGCCCGCTGACCAGCGGGCGGCCTAGTGTAAAGCCGTCCGGGCCCGCTGTGACGTAAAATGAGCGTCCATTTCGTCGGTCGACCCCGGAGCGCCATGCGCTGGTACGGAAAACTGCTCGGATTCATCGCCGGCGCCCTGCTGTTCCGGCCCAATCCGCTGTTCGGCGCGGTGGTCGGCCTGCTGATTGGCCACGCCTTCGACAGCGACTGGTTCCGCCTGAACAAGGAAAACCCGTACCGGGAGCTGGGGCTGACCTCCGAGGCCACCGACGCCGAGATCGAGCGCGCCTACCGCAAGCTGATCTCGCAGTACCACCCCGACAAGCTTGGCGGCGCCGCCCCCGAGCTGCAGCAGCAGGCCGAGCAGAAGTCGCGGCGGATCAATGCCGCCTACGACCGCATCAAGACCCTGCGCAAGCGCTGACCCACTTTCCCCTCGTTGCAAGGCCCGGCCATGTCCCACTGCCTCATCGCCCCCTCCATCCTGTCCGCCAACTTCGCCCGCCTCGGCGAGGAAGTCGACAATGTCCTCGCTGCCGGTGCGGACTGGGTCCACTTCGACGTGATGGACAACCACTACGTGCCGAACCTGACCATCGGCCCGATGGTCTGCCAGGCCTTGCGCAAGCACGGCGTCACCGCGCCGATCGACGTGCACCTGATGGTTGAGCCGGTGGACCGCATCATCCCGGACTTCGCCGAAGCCGGTGCCACCTACATCAGCTTCCACCCGGAGGCCAGTCGCCACGTGCACCGCACCATCCAGCTGATCCGCTCGCTGGGCTGCAAGCCGGGCATTGTGCTCAATCCGGCCACCCCGGTGGACATCCTCGACTGGGTGCTGGATGACCTGGACCTGGTGCTGCTGATGTCGGTCAACCCGGGTTTCGGTGGCCAGGCCTTCATCCCCTCGGCGCTGGACAAGCTGCGCGTGGTGCGCCAGAAGATCGATGCCAGCGGCAAGGACATCCGCCTGGAGATCGACGGTGGCGTGAAGGCCGACAACATCGGTGAGATCGCTGCCGCCGGCGCCGACACCTTCGTGGCCGGCTCGGCCATCTTCAACGCCAGGACCAGCTACCAGGACGTGATCGCGCAGATGCGCGCCAACGTCGCTGCGGCACGGGGCTGAGCCATGGGTACGGTGGCCGTGTTGAACATTCGTCCGGCCACCGCGGCCGATGCTGGCCTGATCCTGCATTTCATCCGCGAGCTGGCGATCTACGAGAAGGCCGAGCATTCGGTGCAGACCGATGAGATCGGCATCGCCGAGAGCCTGTTCGGCGCCGACGCGACCGCACGCGCGTTGATCTGCGAAGCCGACGGTGAGGCCATCGGCTATGCGGTGTACTTCTACAACTACTCCACCTGGCTGGGCCGCAAGGGCATCTACCTGGAAGACCTGTACGTCAGCCAGGAAAAGCGCGGTGCCGGTGCCGGCAAAGCGTTGCTGAAGTACATCGCACGCCAGGCCGTGGCCGAAGGCTGCGGCCGTTTCGAATGGTCGGTGCTGGACTGGAACACTCCGGCCATCGAGTTCTACACCGCCGCCGGTGCCAAGCCGCAGGACGAGTGGACCGTGTACCGGCTGCAGGGGCAGGCGCTGCACGATTTCGCCAACGGTTGACGTGAAATGCATCCACGCATGGCGTGGATCTACTGCCGGCAAAAAAAAGGCCACGCCAATCATTGGCGTGGCCTCGCTGCATGCGTGGGAGGCTGATCCTGCCTCCATCCGTCGTCCCTGCTATGGCCTTCCATTCTCCAGCAGCTGAATGACATCTGCGTGACATTCACCGCGGGCAAACAGCGCATTGCTAGCCTGTGCCACCGCATCCCTGGAAGCTCTGCATGACCACCCCGCGCTGGCGCCTGATCCTCAACGGCAAATCCGCCGGCAACGATGAGTTGCGCGACGCCGTCGGCCATTGGCGCGGACAGGGCGTGCAGCTGGAAGTGCGGGTGACCTGGGAGGACGGTGACGCCGAGCGCTATGTCGCCGAGGCGATCGATCATGGCGTGGATGTGATCGTGGCGGCCGGTGGCGATGGCACGCTCAGCGCGGTGGCCGAGACGTTGGCCCATCGTGAGGAACCGGCAGAAGTGCTGCCTTCGCTGGCGTTGATTCCGATGGGGACCGCCAACGACTTCGCCACGTCGGCAGGCATTCCCACCGAGCCCGCCGATGCCCTCGCGCTGATCGGCCAGGTGCCGGCACGGCCCATCGACCTGTTGCGCGTGGATGCCGATGGCACGCCCTGGTGGTGCGCCAACCTCGCCAGTGGTGGCTTCGGCACGCAGGTGACGGTGGAGACCGATGCCGGCTTGAAGAAGATGCTCGGTGGGCTGGCCTACGTGATCACCGGCATCGCCAAGCTGGGCCGCATCGAGCCGATCGCCGCGCGGCTGTCCGGCCCGGACTTCGCCTGGGAAGGTGACTTCATCGCGCTCGGCATCGGCAATGGCCGGCAGGCCGGCGGTGGCCAGCAGCTGTGCCCGCAGGCACTGATCGATGATGGGCTGCTGGATGTGACCGTGCTTCCGGAACTGGAAGGGGAGGTCACCGCCACCCTTGGCCAGATGCTGAAGGCGGGCACCCAGGCCGCACTGGAACAACTCGCCACGCGCGCGCGGTTGCCGTGGCTGCAGATGGAGTCCGAGCGTCCGTTGACGCTCAACCTGGACGGCGAACCGGTGCAGGCCCGTCACTTCCGCGTCGAGTGCGTGCCGGGCAGGGTGCGGATGCACCTGCCGGTCGGTTGCCCGTTGCTGGACGGGCAGGGGTAGAGTCATCGGTCCCCGTGGCCGCTGCGGGCGTCCCGTGGTTCAGTCTCCTGGGGTTCCCCTGCCGCGCAAGCTGCGATACAGTCGAGGGGTGTCCAGCCTGACGACCCCGCATACTCTTTCTTCCGCACGCCGTTGGTGGCGATGGTGGCCCGTTGCCGTCGTCCGCCCCCATAACGCTGTGTCCCGGAAGGAAAGTCGTCTTGAACTCGCACGCTCAGTTTCAGCAGCAGGCCGCTGAAGGCCACACCCACATTCCCGTCGTCCGCGAAGTGCTGTCCGACCTGGACACGCCGCTCTCGGTCTATCTGAAGCTCGCCGACGGCCCCAATACCTACCTGTTTGAATCCGTCGAAGGCGGCGAGCGCTTCGGTCGTTACTCGATCATCGGCCTGCCGGCGCGCCGCGTGTATGCCTTCCACGGCCACACGCTGACCGTGCGCGAAGACGGCCAGGTGGTGGACACCCGCGAGGTAGCCGATCCCTTCGCCGAAGTCGAGGCGCTGCGCAGCGCCCACTCGGTGCCCAAGCTGGACGGCCTGCCGGGCTTCACCGGCGGCCTGGTCGGCTGGTTCGGCTTCGAATGCATCGGCTACATCGAGCCGCGCCTGGCCCCGCCGGCTGGCCGTGATGAGCTGGGCACGCCGGACATCCTGCTGCTGGACTCCAACGAGCTGGCGGTATTCGACAATCTCAAGGGCCGGCTGTACCTGATCGTGCACGCCGACCCGCGTATCGACGGTGCCTTCGAACAGGCGCAGGCGCGCCTGGACGCACTGACTGCGAAGCTGCGTGCGCCGGGTGCCGGCTATCCGGCGCCGCTCAACAGCGACGTGCTGGACGAATCGGATTTCGTCTCCGGCTTCACCCGCGAAGGCTTCGTCGATGCGGTCCAGCGCAGCAAGGAATACATCCGCGCCGGTGACATCTTCCAGGTAGTGCTCAGCCAGCGCCTGAGCGTGCCGTTCAAGGCGCGCCCGGTGGATGTGTACCGCGCGCTGCGCGCGTTGAATCCCTCGCCGTACATGTATTTCCTCGATGTCGGCGACCTGCAGGTGGTCGGTTCCTCGCCGGAGATCCTGGTACGCCTTCAGGATGGCGAAGTCACCGTGCGCCCGATCGCCGGCACCCGCCCGCGTGGCGCCACGCCCGAGCTGGACCTGGCACTGGAAGCTGAGCTGCTGGCCGATCCGAAGGAACGTGCCGAGCACCTGATGCTGATCGACCTCGGCCGCAACGATGCCGGGCGCGTCTCCAGGGCCGGTACCGTGGAAGTGGGCGAGCAGTTCGTGATCGAACGCTACAGCCATGTCATGCACATCGTCAGCGAAGTGACCGGCCAACTGCAGCCGGGCCTGAGCTATGCCGACGTGCTGCGCGCTACCTTCCCGGCCGGCACCGTCAGCGGCGCGCCAAAGATCCGCGCGCTGGAAGTGATCCGCGAACTGGAACCGATCAAGCGCAATGTCTATGCCGGCAGCATCGGCTACATCGGCTGGCACGGCGATGCCGATACCGCGATCGCGATCCGCACTGCGGTCATCAAGGATGGCCGCCTGTACGTGCAGGCCGGCGCCGGCATCGTCTACGACTCGGACCCGGACAAGGAATGGGACGAGACGATGAACAAGGGCCGTGCGCTGTTCCGCGCCGTCGCCCAGGCCGCCAAGGGCCTGTGACGCTCCCCGTGCCGTGGCTTGCGCCGCGGCATCTTCCGCTGTTCCCATTGAAGACAAGGAGTACCGCATGAAGCTGCTGAGCGCATTGCTGTGGTCGTCGCTGCTGGCCACGATGGCCCCGTCTGCGTGGGCGCAGGCCAACACCATCCCCTCGCAGCCGCACCTGCTGGTGAAGGGGCAGGGTACCCGCACGGTGATGCCCGACCGCTTCGGCCTGCAGTTGAACATCGAAGAAACCGACATGGATGCCGACGCCGCGCGCCGCCGCGTGCAGGACAACGTGGCCCGCGTGCTGGCACTGTTCAAGCAGCACAAGGCGGTGGAGGGCAGCGTGCGCGCGGACAACCTGCGGATCGGCCCGGCGACGCGCTATGAGCAGAACCGGCAGGTCTTCATCGGTACCCGCGTATCGCGCCAGCTGCGTGCGAGCTTCGCCAGCGTGAAGGCGATGCAGGATGTGCTGGGTGCGTTGAAGGCCGACGAGAACGTACAGGTCAGCAGCCTGGCGCCAACCTATTCGGGTGAAGTGGCGCTGCGCCGCGAACTCAAGGGTGAGGCGGCGGCCCAGACCCGCGAGTCCGCGCAGGGCCTGGCCAAGGCCTACGGCACCCGGCTGCGCGGCCTGTACAGCATTTCCGACGTAGCGCCGAACTTTGCTTATGGCATCCAGGCCGGCAGTTGGCCGAGCAGTGGGGATCTGGTGACGCCGCCTTCGCCGCCCGCGCCCGAGGCACCGATGAACAGCATCGAGACCACGGGCTCCCGCCTGCCCGAGTCGGTCGAAGCCGGCCCCATCACCTACACCGAAAACGTGTACGCCATTTTCCTGATAAGCGACGGAACCTGACCATGTTGTGGATGATCGACAACTACGACAGCTTCACCTACAACCTCGTGCAGTACCTGCAGACGCTGGGCGCCGAGGTGAAGGTGGTGCGCAACGATGCGATGAGCGTGGACGAGATCGCCGCGCAGAAGCCCGAGCGCATTGTCATTTCGCCCGGCCCGTGCACGCCCAACGAAGCGGGCGTGTCGCTGGAGCTGATCCAGCGGCTGGGCCCGACCACGCCGATCCTCGGCGTGTGCCTGGGCCATCAGGGCATCGGCCAGGTCTACGGCGGCACCGTGATCCGCGCCGGCAACATCATGCATGGCAAGACCTCGCCGATCCGCCATGAAGGCAAGGGCGTGTTCGCCGGCCTGCCGGACCGCTACCAGGCTACCCGCTACCACTCGCTGGTGGTGGACAAGAACAGTCTGCCGGACTGCCTGGAAGTGACCGCCTGGACCGAGAACGAGGACGGCTCGATCGAAGAGATCATGGGCCTGCGCCACCGCCAGTTCCCGGTGGAAGGCGTGCAGTTCCACCCCGAATCCATCCTCACCGAACACGGTCACGCCCTGCTGCGCAATTTCCTGCAGCGCCCGGCGGCCTGATCCAAGGAGCATTCCCATGAGCTTCTCCCCCCAGGAAGCCCTGCAACGCACCATCGAGCACCGCGAGATCTTCTTCGACGAGATGGTCGACCTGATGCGGCAGATCATGCGCGGCGACGTATCGCCGATGATGACCGCCGCCATCCTCACCGGCCTGCGGGTGAAGAAGGAAACCATCGACGAGATCGCCGCAGCCGCCACGGTCATGCGCGAATTCGCGCTGGCGGTGCCGGTGGCCGACAGCACCCACCTGGTCGACATCGTCGGCACCGGTGGCGATGGCTCGCACACCTTCAACATCTCCACCTGCGCGATGTTCGTTGCGGCTGCGGCCGGTGCGCGCGTGGCCAAGCATGGCAACCGCAGCGTGTCGTCCAAGTCCGGCAGCGCCGATGCGGTCGAGGCGCTGGGCGCGGCCATCGAGCTGCAGCCAGCGCAGGTGGCCGCTGCCATCGAGCAGACCGGCATCGGCTTCATGTTCGCGCCGATCCATCATCCGTCGATGAAGGTCGTCGCGCCGGTCCGGCGCGAGATGGGGGTGCGCACCATCTTCAACATTCTCGGTCCGCTGACCAACCCCGCCAGCGCGCCGTCGGTGCTGATGGGCGTGTTCCATCCTGATCTGGTGGGTATCCAGGCGCGCGTGCTGCGCGAGCTGGGAACCGAGCGCGCCATGGTGGTCTGGGGCCGCGACAACATGGATGAGATCTCGCTGGGCGCCGGCACCCTGGTGGGCGAGCTGCGCGACGGCAAGGTGCGCGAGTACGAGATCCACCCGGAGGACTTCGGCATCGCCATGTCGGCCAGCCGCAACCTGCGCGTGGACAGCCCGGAGCAGTCCATCCAGATGCTGCGCGCGGTGCTGGACAACGAGCCCGGCCCGGCGCTGGACATCGTCGCGCTCAATGCCGGCGCCGCGCTGTACGTGGCCGGCGTGGCCAGCGACATCGGTGATGGCCTGGCCCGCGCCCGTGCTGCCATCGCCAATGGCAGCGCCCGCCAGCGCCTGCAGCAGTATGTGGAGACCACCCGCGCGCTGGTTGCCTGAGCGCGCGGTTCAGCCTGACCTCGTCGATGGCCGATAATGGCCGTCCTCAGCGCCCCCGCACCGAATCGAAGACGATGAGCGACATCCTGCAGACGATCCTGGCCCGCAAGGCCGAAGAAGTGGCCCAGCGCCGCGCCCAGCGCCCGCTCGAGGCGCTGCAGGCCGCCGTGGCCAGCGCCCCGCCGGTACGTGGCTTCGTACGCGCGTTGCAGGCGGCCGTGGCCAACGGCGACCCGGCGGTGATTGCCGAGGTGAAGAAGGCCAGCCCGTCCAAGGGCGTCATCCGCCCCGATTTCCGGCCGGCCGATATCGCGGTCAGCTACGAGTTCGGTGGTGCCAGCTGCCTGTCGGTGTTGACCGACGTGGACTTCTTCCAGGGCGCCGATACCTACCTGCAGCAGGCCCGTGAAGCCTGCACGCTGCCGGTGCTGCGCAAGGACTTCGTGATCGACGCCTATCAAGTGTACGAGGCGCGCGTGCTGGGCGCCGACTGCATCCTGCTGATCGTCGCCGCGCTGGACGACACCCAGCTGGCCACGCTGTCCGAACTGGCGCTGTCGCTGGGCATGGACGTGCTGGTGGAAGTGCACGACATCGACGAACTGGAGCGCGCACTGCAGGTGCCGGCGCCGATGATCGGCATCAACAACCGCAACCTGCGCACCTTCGAGGTGTCGCTGCAGACCACGCTGGACATGCAGCAGGCGGTGCCGCGTGACCGCCTGCTGGTCACCGAGAGCGGCATTCTCGGCCCGCAGGACGTGGCGCTGATGCGCGATGCAGGCATCCATGCCTTCCTGGTCGGAGAGGCCTTCATGCGCGTGGAAGAGCCGGGCGAGGGCCTGCGTCAGCTATTCTTCGCAACATGACAACGCACTATCCGACGCCGCGCGAGGATGCGCCGCTGGTGGTCTTCGACTTCGACCACACCCTCTACGACGGCGATTCGGGTACCCACCTGTTCGCCTCGCTGATCAAGCGCAACCCGTTGCGCATGCTGGCGGCGCTGCTGGTCACGCCGATTGCCGGGCCGATGGTGGCGATGCTGCCGACCCGTCGCGCGGGCATCTCGGTCTATGTGTGGATCGGCAGCTTCGGCCTGCACCGTGCGCGCGACTTCAACAAGGTGATCGACGCCTACGTGCTGCGCAACCAGGCGCAGATGCGCGCCAAGCTGCTGCCGCAGGCGCTGGAGGTGTTCGCCGCGCACCGCGCCAAGGGCGATCGCGTGGTGGTTGCCACCGGCGCGCCGCCGGAGCTGGCCCGCGCGATCCTGGCCTTCGTGGCTCATCAGGATGTGCCGGTGATCGGCACCGAGGTCGGCCCGCGGCTGGGCGGTGTTGGCCCGACCCGGCACTGCCACAACGAAGAGAAGATGCGCATGCTGCGCGAACGCGGCTATGGCGACATCGATATCGCCTACTCCGACAGCACCGCCGACCTTCCGCTGCTGCTGGCGGCCAAGGCGCCGGTGGTGGTGAACCCGAAGCCGGGGCGGGTGGCGTTCTTCCGCCGCGTGCTGCCGGCCGGCACCCGCATCCTCAACTGGGGATGCGTGGATCGCGGCGGCGACAAGGCCTGACCCGCACCTGTTGTAGAGCCGAGCCATGCTCGGCTGCTCTTCGTTGCGGGATCCGTGCGTCCTCAGCCGAGCATGGCTCGGCTCTACAGGGGATGCTTCAGCGGTAGAGGTGCCCGTACACCGCATGCCCGATCTGGAACAGGCTGATCCCCAGCACCAGCACGCCGACGGCCACCAGCACCCAGCGCTCCTTCACCCGCTTGACCAGGATCGCCGCCACCGGCGCGGCCATCATGCCGCCGATCAGCAGGCCGGCGACGATCTGCAGATGCTGCACGCCCATCGACAACAGGAAGGTCGCTGACACCGTCAACGTGACCACAAACTCGGCTGCGTTGACTGTTCCGATGGTGGTGCGCGCCTGGCCGCCGCGGGCGAGCAGGGTGGACGTCGCGATCGGCCCCCAGCCACCGCCGCCGCTGGCGTCGAGCAGGCCGGCGAAGAAGCCCAGCACCGGCACCCGGCGTATCTCGCCCTTGGGCATCCAGCGCCCAGCGGCGCGGGCCAGGATGAGGATCGCCAGCACCAGCAGGTACAGGTAGATCAGTGGCCGGATGATCTCGCCCGGGACCTGCGTGAGCACGTACGCGCCCACGGCACCGCCCACTGCGCCGGGCAGGGCCAGGCGCAGGAACAGGCGTTTATCGACATTTCCGGCTGCGAGGTGCGACACCCCCGAGGCGCCCGTGGTGAACACTTCCGCGGTGTGGATGCTGGCGCTGACCTGTGCCGGGGGCAGGCCCATGCTCAGCATCACCGACGAGGACACCAGGCCGAACGCCATGCCCAATGCACCGTCCACCAGCTGTGCGCCGAGGCCGATGAGGATGAACCACCAGAATTCGCTGCTCAGCTCCATGTACCGAGCCTAGCCCAGCGGGCCGCGCAGGGGCCGTGTAGAGCCGAGCCCTTGCGCGACTGCCTTTGACGTACCGCAGCCGAGCGTCGGCTCGGCTCTACAGGATGGCTCGGCAGCGTTGGGTTGCCTTGCAATCAACGGGTGCCGTACAGCACCACGGTCTTGCCGCGGGCATGCAGCAGGCCGTCGGTCTGCAGCTTCTTCAGCACGCGGCCGGCCATTTCGCGCGAGCAGCCGACCAGTCGCGCCAGTTCCTGTCGCGAGACGCGCAGCTGGCTGCCCTGCGGGTGGCTCATCGCCTCCGGTTCCTGCGCCAGGTCGTGCAGGGTGCGCACGATCCGGTCGGTAACGTCCAGGAATGCCAGGCGGCTGGCCTTGCGGCTGGTGTCGAGCAGGCGCTTGGAAATCTGCTGGCCCAGCGCATACAGCAGGCGCGGGGCATCGGCCGACAGCGGGCCGAGGAACAGCTGATGCAGGCGCTCGTAGCTGATTTCAGCCAGCTCGCAGGCGGTACGGGTCCGCAGGATCACCTCGCGGCGGTCCGATTCGACGAACAGGCCCATCTCGCCGACGAACTCGCCCGCACCGAAGTAGCCCAGCACAAGCTCGCGATCGTCATCTTCCTCGGCCATGATCGAAACCGAGCCGCTGATGACGTAATACAGGGTTCCCGCCGGGTCTCCGGGCCGGAAGACGTCGGTACGGGTGGGATATCGCCGCCTGTGGCTGTGCGCCAGGAAACGATCGATTGTGGCGATATCCAGGGCCAGTGGACTGCTAGCTAGGCGCACGGTTGACACGATAGGAGCGCTCCCTCTGCGCATGAACGGATTCACGGGGTCGATAGCGGAGCTTAACCAGCGCAATTGTTAAGGGCAAACAGTGTGCCAGAACTCTTGCGTCTTCACGTTCCCCCCGGAGGCAGTTTGCCCCATAATTCCCCCTTTCCCTTCTTACACAGGAATCGACCGCCGTGGTCAAGCCGTTGCCTCGCCTGAGGCTGCAGGGTTTCAACAACCTCACCAAGGCGCTGAGCTTCAACATCTATGACGTGTGTTACGCGCGCACCGAAGAGGAGCGTCAGCGTTACATTGAATACATCGATGAAGAGTACAACGCCGACAGGCTGACTCAGATCTTGACCGATGTCGCCGAGATCATCGGCGCCAACATCCTGAACGTGGCCCGCCAGGACTACGATCCGCAGGGTGCCTCGGTGACCATCCTGATCTCCGAAGAACCGGTGATCGACAAGAAGCTGGCCGGCAAGGAGCTGATCTCCGACGCCGTGGTCGCGCACATGGACAAGAGCCACATCACGGTCCATACCTACCCGGAAACCCATCCGCAGGAAGGTATCGCCACGTTCCGCGCAGACATCGACGTGGCCACCTGTGGCGTCATTTCCCCGCTGAAGGCCCTGAACTACCTGATCGAGAGCCTCGAGTCGGACATCGTGATCATGGACTACCGCGTCCGTGGCTTCACCCGCGATGTGAAGGGCAAGAAGCACTTCATCGACCACAAGATCAACTCGATCCAGAACTTCCTGGCCAAGAACATCAAGTCGCGTTACGAGATGTTCGACGTCAACGTCTACCAGGAGAACATCTTCCACACGAAGATGCACCTGAAGGACTTCGACCTGGACCAGTACCTGTTCGAGGAAAAGGCCAAGAACCTGTCGTTCAAGGAACGCATGAAGATCGAAGCGCTGCTCAAGCGCGAGATCGAAGAGCTGTTCCACGGCCGGAACCTGTCCGAGTAAGCCCCATGTGCGATGCCCGCAGGCATCGCCACCCAGGCGGGACGACCCGCCCCGTGGAACCAGTGCCCCGCACGCGTTACAGTTCCACGGTGATGTACCGACCCACGGCCCGGTGTGAAAACACCGGGCCGTTTCGTTTTTCTCAAGAAAGGTAAGGAGCCCCCACCCATGCCCTGGATCTACCTGCTGCTGGCCGGCCTGTTCGAGATCGGTTTCGCCCTCGGAATGAAGTACTCCGAAGGCTTCAGCAAACCCCTGCCCACCGTTGCCACGGTGGTATCGGCCCTGATCAGCCTGTACCTGATGAGCCAGGCGATGAAGAGCATCCCGGTCGGCACCGCCTATGCGATCTGGACCGGCATCGGTGCCATGGGCGTGGCTGTGCTCGGCATCTACCTGTTCAATGACAGTGCGTCGCCGGCCCGCCTGGCCTGCGTGGGCCTGATCGTGGCCGGCGTGATCGGCTTGAAGCTGGTGTCGCCCAACTGATTGATGGCCCGACCAACGGTCGGGCCCCACCGTCGCCCCCCGCACCTCCTGGTAGGCCCACACCGTTGGTGCGGGCGACCCTTCAAATGCGGTAGGCGATGGTCTTCATCACCCTGGAGGCCAGCGCCATCACGCCCGGGATCGGGAACGGCAGGCGGCGTGCGCCGGCCTGCTCGGCGTGCTCCGCATGGCGGGCTTCGTCTTCCTTCATCACCTGGATGACCGCGCGGCTGCGCAGGTCGCTGGCCGGCAGGTCGACCAGGTGCTCGTCCAGATGGGCTTCCACCTGGCGCTCGGTTTCGACCACGAAGCCCAGGTTCCAGCCGTCGCCACGCAGCCCGGCCAGGGTGCCGATGGTGTAGCTGCCGGCATACCAGAGCGGGTTGAACAGGCTCGGACGGCTGTCCAGTTCGCCCAGCCGGGTGGCGCACCAGGCCAGGTGGTCGGTCTCTTCCTGGGCCGCTTCCAGCAGGTGTTCACGCGTGGCCGGGTCGCGGGCCACGGCGGCCTGGCCGAAGTACAGGCCCTGCGCGCAGACCTCGCCGACATGGTTGATCCGCATCAGCCCGGCCGCATGGCGGCGTTCAGTGCTGTCCATGCCCGGCTCGTCGGTGTCCGCAGCCGGGTAGGGACGGGCCGCCGGCGGGTTGCCGAACACCGTGTCCAGGGCGCGCTGCGCCTCGGTCAGCAGGTGGTCCAGCGGGGTGATCTGGCGGAGCACGGTCATGGCGGTACACGGTGGGGCGGAAGACCCCGCGATTCTCGCCCGGCCCCGTCCCCCTGCCAACCCGGTCAGGGGCCGGCTTGCAACGGGGGTCTGACCTGCGTACAATCCCGCCTCTTACGCTTCACCTTTTCACAACGCGTGGCAGAGTTCCGGTGAGCCTTTCGCCGCAATGAGCCCGACCTAACCTAGAGTTCTTCATGAGCACTTTCACTGCCAAGAACGAGACCGTCCAGCGCGACTGGTACCTCGTCGACGCCGAGGGCAAGACCCTGGGCCGTCTCGCCACCGAGCTGGCCCGCCGTCTGCGCGGCAAGCACAAGCCGGTCTACACCCCGCACGTTGATACCGGCGACTACCTGGTCGTCATCAATGCAGAAAAGATTGCCGTCACTGGCAAGAAGCTGCAGGACAAGATGTATCACCGTTTCACCGGTTACATCGGCAACCTGAAGACCGAATCCCTGGCACAGGCGCTGGAGCGCCACCCGGAGCGCGTGATCGAGATCGCCGTGAAGGGCATGCTGCCGAAGGGCCCGCTGGGTCGCCAGATGTACCGCAAGCTCAAGGTCTACGCCGGCACTGAGCATCCGCACGCCGCACAGCAGCCGCAGGTTCTGGATATCTAATCATGGCTATCACTCAAAACTACGGCACTGGCCGCCGCAAGTCCTCCACCGCTCGCGTGTTCCTGCGCAAGGGTTCGGGCAACATCACCGTCAATGGCCGTCCGCTGGACGAGTTCTTCGGTCGTGAGACTGCGCGCATGATCGTGCGCCAGCCGCTCGAGCTGACCAAGAACACCGAAAGCTTCGACATCCTGGTCACCGCCGCTGGCGGCGGCACCACCGGCCAGGCCGGTGCGATCCGTCTGGGCATCGCCCGTGCTCTGGTCGAGTACGACGAAACCCTGAAGTCCGAGCTGCGCAAGGCTGGCTTCATGACCCGTGACGCCCGTGAAGTCGAGCGTAAGAAGGTTGGTCTGCACAAGGCCCGCCGCGCCACCCAGTTCTCCAAGCGCTGATCTACCGCGCCTGGTTGGGCTCCTTCGGGAGCCCGCTGGATGGGAAAGCAAAAGCCCGGCTTCGGCCGGGCTTTTGTCGTTTCGGGGGGATGCATTTCCGGGTTGCCGGCCAGCGGCCGGCACTACCCGTGGTTTCGCATCTCGGAAGGGGTGGGGTCAGAGCCCTTTCCTTTGGAAAAGGATCCGACCCCGGGCCTCTCTCTGGAGAAGAGCCCCCTTGTTGTTCAAGGGGGCGCGCCGACAGGCGCGGGGATAAGGTGGAATGCGCGACCAAATTAAAAGCAAAAGGCCAGATCTTTCGATCTGGCCTTTTGCTTTTAATTTGGCTGCCCCGGATGGATTCGAACCACCGAATGCCTGAGTCAGAGTCAGGTGCCTTACCGCTTGGCGACGGGGCAAAACGTGCAACTATTTTCTCACTTTTCACACTGAAAAACAACTTGATTTTCAGTGTGGTGGCTATGGGTGGACTCGAACCACCGACCCCAGCATTATGAGTGCTGTGCTCTAACCGGCTGAGCTACATAGCCTTGGTGAGCCCGCTATTCTGCGGATGTGTATCGACCCTGTCAACACTTTTGTGTCGTGCTTGTGGGTCGACAGAGGGCATGGGATAGTCCCGACCAGTAGATTTTCTTAGGAGTCCGCATCGTGATCGATCCGGACGGCTATCGACCGAACGTCGGCATTGTGCTGATGCGGCAGGACGGCCAGGTGTTCTGGGCACGACGTGTGCGCCGGGACGGCTGGCAGTTCCCGCAGGGCGGCATGAACACCGACGAGACGCCTGTCGAGGCCATGTATCGTGAACTGCAGGAAGAGACCGGCCTGCTGCCTGAGCACGTGGAAGTGCTCGGGGCGACGCCCGGCTGGCTGCGCTACAAGCTGCCGGCGCGGGCCATCCGCCGCAATGAGCGGCAGGTCTGCATCGGCCAGAAGCAGGTCTGGTTCCTGCTGCGCCTGACCGGCGACGAATCGCATGTGCAGCTGGACCATACCGATTCGCCCGAGTTCGACCACTGGCGCTGGGTGGACTTCTGGTACCCGGTGGAGCACGTGGTGATGTTCAAGCGTGGCGTCTATGCGCGCGCTCTGCGACATCTGGCGCCGTTGGCGCGCGGGGTGGCCGGGCAGGGCGTCAGCGCCATGCCCAAGAGTGCCGCCGAGGCCTGGATGCCGGGCCACGCAGCCGGCCACGACAGGCCCCGGAAGCGCACGCCCAAGCGCGGCGGCTACTGGCCGCGCAAGGCCAAGGGGGAGTCCGGGGCGGTTTGAATGGGAGGCCACGCAGGCTGTGGGTCGATCCGTCACAACGCGTCCCCCGCCGGCTGTTTCCAGCAGGACCTGGCTGCCCGCCGGGCCGGTCAATCCGACTCTGAACGGTATCGAGAATGGTTCAGGTCTCTGATTGACAACCATTCTCGTTTCCATTGGAATACGCAACAGGCCGCTTCTGGCCTGTCAGCCCGGTTCCCGCCTGTGTACGTCTGCATCTGCAACGGAGTCACCGACCACCAGATCCGCGAAGCCGCCAGCCATGGCGTCAGCACGGTGGCCGAACTGACCATGCGTACCGGTTGCGGTGCCACCTGCGGTTCGTGCCTGGACATGGCCGGCGACCTGCTGGCCAAGGCACGCGCGACGCACGATCTGCCGCTGCCGGTCCTCGGTCTGGCCCAGGTCGCCTGACGTCTCTTTCGCGGCGCGCTGACGCCGCGCTTCCGCATCCTTCACGCGTGGCCGCATAGGCCAATGCGCACGATTCGCGTTCCTTCACGACCGCACGCAAGGCGTTAAAGTGCCTGCGTTTTCAGTGTGCAGGAGCATCCCCATGAAGGGCGACACCAAGGTCATCGAATTCCTCAACAAGGTCCTCTACAACGAGCTGACCGCGATCAACCAGTACTTCCTGCACGCCAAGATGCTGAAGAACTGGGGCATCAAGGAACTGGCCGAACATGAGTACAAGGAATCGATCGACGAGATGAAGCATGCCGACATGCTCGCCGACCGCATCCTGTTCCTTGAAGGCCTGCCGAACTTCCAGGCGCTGGGCAAGCTGCGCATCGGCGAGAACCCGACCGAGATCCTGCAGTGCGACCTGTCGCTGGAACGCGATGGCGTGGTCACCCTGCGCGAGGCCGTGGCCTATTCCGATTCGGTCGGTGACTACGTCAGCCGCCAGCTGTTCGTGAAGATCCTCGACTCGGAGGAAGAACACATCGACTGGCTGGAAACCCAGCTCGACCTGATCGAGCGCATCGGCGAGCCGAAGTACCTGCTGAGCAAGCTGGAAGAGTGAATCAGCGGTCCTGGCCGGCGCGATGCTGTGCCAGGTAGCCCGTCAGTGCAACGCGCGCCCGGGCGAATTCCGCAACCAGCAGCGCCACCGCCACTGCGGGGCGCTGCAGGCTGCCACTACGGGCTTCGTGCTCGATCCGCTGCGCGATCGCCGACAGCGACAACGCTCCCACGTTCGCGCTTGATGATTTCAGGCTGTGCGCGACGGCCTGCATGCGCGGTTCATCGCTGTTCCACGCGGCCAACTGCAACTGCTGCACCATCGCCGGCACATCTTCAAGAAACACCGTGACGATCTGGGTGGCAGCATCGCCGATCACCGCGTGCAGTTCATCCAGCACATCGCGGTCGAGCACCGGTTGTGGTGCTGGCGCCACCTGCTTTTCCGGATTCGGTAGAGCCGAGCCATGCTCGGCTGAAGGCGTGCGACTGCAATTGGCCGTCAGCCGGGCATGGCCCGGCTCTACAGAAGGCCGTGCAGGTGATGCCGCTTTACCGCCACCCCAGCGCTGCAGCAGCGCATGCAGCGTTGCGCGCGCGATCGGCTTGGACAGGTAATCGTCCATGCCGGCCTGCAGGCAGCGCTCGCGGTCGCCGGCCATCGCATTGGCGGTCATCGCGATGATCGGCAGTCGCGCACGCCCGGTTTCCGCTTCTTCGGCGCGCCAGCGGCGCGTGGCGGCGTAGCCGTCCAGCACCGGCATCTGGCAATCCATCAGCACGATGTCCAGCCCGCCTTCGCGAAGGGCGGCCAGGGCCTGTTCGCCATCGGCGGCGTTGCGCACCTCGCACTGGAACACCCGCAGCAGCTGCTCGGCCACCATCCGGTTCACCGTATTGTCCTCCACCACCAGCACGCGCAGATGCAGCGGCGGCAGCGTGGCAGCCGGTTGCTCGTGTTCCGCGCTGGCCAGCAGCGCAGCGGGGCGGGCAGAGGCGACCGGTGCCGCCAGGAGTGCATGCAGGGCGGCGTCGTCGAAGTGAGAGGGCAGCTGGCGCTGGCGGGGGCGTTGCGCAATCGCATCCTCCTGCAGCCACAGTACCTGCAGTGCATCGTCGTCGCCGCGTTCTCCCAGTGCAAGCTGCAGCGTGGCCTCGCCATTGCGGCGTGCGCGCGCATCGACCAGCAGCCAGGCGGGTGCCGGTTTTCCGGGCCGCGCGGGAGCGCGCAGGCGCTCGACCACGCTGTCCAGTTGCGCCAGCACCTGCACCTGCAGTCCATGGTGGGCAGCGATGCGCTCGATGCGTGCCTGCAGCGTTGCATCGGCACTGAACAGCAGCAGCGGTGCCGGCGCGCGCGTCATCGCCGGCAGGTCGCCAGGAACCTTCAGCAGCGGGATCTCGAACCAGAACGTAGCACCCTGGCCGGGCGTGGACTGCACACCGATACGCCCATGCATCAGGTCGATGATGCGCTTGCAGATGGCCAGGCCCAGACCGGTGCCGCCGTAGATGCGCGTAGTGGATGCGTCGGCCTGGCTGAAAGACTGGAACAGGCGTGCCTGCAGCGTGTCGTCGATGCCGATGCCGGTATCGATGATCTCGAAGCGCAGCTGGTGCTGCGCGGCACCTTCGCCCAGGCGCAGCACACGCAGCTGCACCTGGCCGCGGGCGGTGAACTTGATCGCATTGGCCAGCAGGTTGCTCAGCACCTGGCGCAGGCGCACCGGGTCGCCGCGCACCGGCAGGCGCACCGATGGATCCAGCTGCAGGCCCAGTGCCAGGCCCTTGGCGTCGGCGGCGCGCTGCATCAGCTGCACCACGCCATCGAGCAGATCGCGGAGGTTGAAGCTGGTGATTTCCAGCTCCAGCGCCTGTGCTTCCAGCCGGGAGTAGTCGAGGATGTCGTCGACGATGCGCAGCAGCTGCTGCGAGCTGGCCGAGGCGGTGGCCAGCATCTGCCGCTGGTCCTCGCCCAGTGGCCCGCGTGCGATCAGCTCCAGCATCGGCAGGATGCCATTGAGCGGGGTGCGGATCTCGTGGCTCATCGTGGCCAGGAACTCGCCCTTGGCCAGCACGGCCGCCTCGGCGGCCTGCTTGGCCTGCAGCAGCTGTTGTTCCAACTGGCCCTGGCGTTCAGTGGTATGGCGTAGCTGGTCCCGTTCAGCGGCCAGCGCGCCGTGCGTGCGCTGCAGCTGCGCCAGCGCACGGTCGCGCGCACGAAGCCGCAGGCCCAGCACCATCAGCGCGATGGTGGCCGCGGCGAGGGCAACCAGCAGCACGCCCCACAGCGGCACGTCAGAGCACCGCGTTGTGGAAGTCGAAGTTCAGGTCGCTGCCGGCCGACTGCACCATGTTGCCCTGGATGTAGTCGACGCCGCCGACCCACATCGCCGCCGCAGCCTGCGGATCCTCGATCTGCTGGCCGATGATCTGCAGCCCGGCGGCATGGGCCTGATCGATCGCCTTGCGCAGCTCCTCGCGCGTGGCCGGATTGGCATGGCTGCTGGAAAAGCGCGCAGCCATGCGCACGAACGACAGCGGCAGCTGGTTCAGCAGGGCATCGGCCTCGCCGCTGGGTTCGAACTGGCTCAGGCAGAAGCGCACCCCGGCACTGGCCATGCGCTGGCAGAACTGCTGCAGCGGCACGGTGTGGATCAGTGCGTCCGGCAGGCGCACGTCGATCACCAATGCACTGCCCGGCAGGTCACGCTGCTGCAGTGATTCCAGCAGCCAGTCGCCAAAGGCATCGCGCTGCAGCGTGCGCAGCGACTGCGAGACGAACAGGTTCAGCGGCTGCGTTGCGTGCCGGTACAGGTCCAGCAGGCCCAGCGCATGGTCCATCACCTGCTGGTCGAGGTCGGCGATGCGGCCTGCCGCCTCGGCGGCGGGAATCACCTGGCCGGCCGCCAGCACCGTGCCATCGGCCTGGCGCAGGCGCAGCAGCAGCTGGTACTGCGCGGTGTTGCCACCGGCGACGGCGACGATCGGCTGATAGGCCAGCTCCAGCTGGCCTTCCAGCAGTGCCAGGTGTTCCTGTTCGGTGACGGCCTGGCGGTGCACGTGGCCCGCCACGCCGGCGCTGAGCAGGCGTGCCTGCAGGGTGGTGCGCTCGACCGCTTCCAGTGCAGCGTTGGCATCGTCGAAGCCCGGCGACAGCGGCGCGTAACCCACCACGCCGCGCAGGTGCACCGATTCATCGTCGCGGATCACGAAGGCGCGCGCCGAGAGCTGCTCACGCAGGGTCGCGGCGATGCTTTCCAGGCTGTCTTCATCGGTATTGCGGGCCAGCAGCAGGAAGCTGTTGTCGTTCAGGCGTGCCAGCAGGTGCGGATGGCCGGCTTCGGCCAGGCGCTGCCCGGCCTGCACCATCAGCCGTTCAAACGCGGCATAGCCATAGCGTTCGCGCAGGCCCAGCGCGCTGGCCACTTCGATGAAGAACACGCCGCCCTGATCGCGGTGGGCGAGTGCGGTGTTGAGCTGCTGCAGCACGTGGTGGCGCGTCGGCAGGCCGGTTTCCGGATTGCTGGTGGCCGGTACGCCGGTGGCGCCGGGGAGGGTGGCGGCCTGGGCTCGTGCGCGGCGGATGCGGTTGGCCACCGCTGCGATCAGGTGGCGGGGCCGGATCGGCTTGCTCAGGTAGTCGTCCGCGCCGCTGTCGAGGACTTCGAACTGGCGCTCCGGATCCGGATCACCGCTGAGGAACACGATCGGAAGCAGCTGCAGGCCGGGCTGCTGGCGGATCAGCGCGGTCAGGCGCATGCCGTCCAGGCCGGGCAGATGAAGATCCATCAGGATCAGGTCGGGGCGGTGCTCCTTGATGGCCTGCAGCGCGGCATCGGCATCGTTGTGGACGATCGCCTGCATGCCGGCGCCGTGCAGCACGCTCTGCGCGAACAGGGCCTGCGCGCGATCATCCTCAACGATCAGCACGCGGTAGGGCGAGTCCGATGGCGACGGGGCCAGATCGTTGTTGCCGGCGTCGGCCAGTGCGACCGGGCCGGGCAGCGGCGGCGGCGCGCTGTTGGCCGGCGTGGACGCATCGGCCGCGACAGGAGATGGGGTCGCCGCCATCGGTGGGTCCACGGCCGGAGGTGCCGTCTCGGGGGCCCAGCGTTGCCAATGGTCGGCCGGAGGGGTTTCAGCGCGTCCCGGGCGGGCGCCCGCGGGGGATTCGTTTGCGGCCATCGGTGCTCCTGGTGTTCGCGTCCATTATGCGACAAGCCCGGCGCTCAGCCGGTACCGGTGTGCCCTGGCGGTGCTGCCGATGCACCGCGCGCCAGCCAGCGCACGCCCTTCCACAGGGCGCGCCAGACCAGCCACACCAGCAGCGCACCGGCCAGGCTGCAGGCCAGCACCACGATCAGCGCGATCCACGGGTGTGCCAGGGCGAGGGCCAGGCCACCGATCACGACGGTGTCTTCGGCCGCAGAGGCGACCCAGTTGCTGGCCGGTTCCGGCGAGGTGTTGAGCAGGGCGCGGGTACCGGCCTTCAGGCCATGGCTGGCCAGGGCGACGCCGGCACCGGCGGCGAGCGCACCGGTGCCCAGCTGGCCATCCGGCGACAGCGTGGCCGCCGCGAGGAATGCGCCGGCGGGTACGCGCGCGAGCGTCTGCACCAGGTCCCACACCGAATCCACGCCAGGGATCTTGTCGGCGAAGAACTCGGCCACCGCCAGCGTCGCCGAGGTGCCCAGCACCCACCAGGATTCGGTGGCCTGCAGGGCGGGGGGCAGGTCGACCCAGCCAAGCAGCCCGGCCAGGCCGACACCGAACACGGTGAGGTAGACGCGGATACCGGCCAGCCAGGCCAGCAGGATGCCGATCACGAACAGGTGGGCTTCGGTCATGGCGGTGCTCCGGCGACGGAACTGTGCAGGGGGCCACACTATCGACGATGGCGTGCCTGAACGCCACAGACCGTGGCCGGCCACTGCGCAGGAAACCCACCCGTCCTGTCATACACTAGCCCGTCGTTTGCCACAGGGGCCGTACCGGTGTCGCCCTTGCGATACCCCGGAAACCACCCATGACCAACCGTCCTCCCATGCGCGTGCAGGTCCGCCTGCCCGGCGCGCCGCAACCGCCTGCCGACCGTCGCCGCCTGCTGGTGATCGGCGGCATCTGGCTGCTCAGCCTGGTGCTGGCGGTGCTTGGCGGCTGCTGGATGGCCACCCCGCGCGATGCCCAGGGCCAGCGCCTGCAGGCCGCCGAGAAGCGTGCCGAGGCGCTGCAGGCGCAGCTGACCGAGCTGCGCCAGAAGCAGGCCACGCTGGAAGCCTCCGACCGCATCAGCCGTGCCGCCAATACCGAGGTGCAGTCCTCGTTGGCCGAGCGCGATGAGGAAATCGCCGGGCTGCGCGCCGATGTTGCCTTCTATGAGCGGCTGGTCGGCTCGACCAGCCAGCGCAAGGGCCTGAACACCCATTCGATCGAGTTCAGCCCGGAAGCGGCCGGCACCTGGCAGTACACCGCCGTGCTGACCCAGAACCTCAACCGTGGGGCCATCAGCCAGGGGCAGATGCGCTTCACCGTGGAAGGCGTGAAGAACGGCAAGCTGGCCACGATCAGCTGGGATGATCTGCACCAGCGCAGCAAGGTGCCGGGACAGGACTACTCGTTCCGGTACTTCCAGCAGCTCACCGGCAGCGTGATGCTGCCGGCTGACTTCACCCCGCAACGCGTGCGGGTGACATTGGGGAGTGGTACGGGGGGTACCACCCAGGTATTCGACTGGAAACAGGCCGGTGCGCCGGCCAGCAAAGGGGAGTAGGCAGATGTTCGGAAGCAGCAAATCCAACCGTGAAGGCCAGCTGGTGGTGGACGCCCTGATCGGCAACCAGGTGGTGATCCGCGGTGATGTGGAATTCAGTGGTGGCCTGTATGTGGAAGGCCGCATCCACGGCAAGGTGATCGCCGCCGAAGGCGCCAGTGGTGCGACCCTGACGGTTGCCGAGCACGGCGTGATCGAAGGTGAGATCCGGGCCCAGGTGGTGGTCATCAGTGGCCGCCTGGACGGCGATGTACACGCTACCGAGAAGGTCGAGTTGACCCCGAGCGCACGGGTCAATGGCAACGTCCATTACCAGGTGGTGGAGATGAACGCGGGCGCGCAGCTGAACGGCCGCCTGATCCATGCCAGCGCCCCGATGGCAGCCTTGCCGGCTCCGGAAGGCGAAGACGCCCCGGATGGCAAGGGCGATACCGCCGCGCGTCGCAAGCTGGCCGAGGCGATGGCTTGAAAGCCGTCGTCGGCACCCCCATGCTGGCAGCATGAGCACGCTAGTCTCCCTGCCCGGCGCCACCCCGGTTGCCGCGCCCGATTACCAATCGCTGGAGCGCCCGCTGAACTTCACCGAGTCGGCGGCCGCCAAGGTCAAATCCCTGATCCAGGAAGAGGGCAACCCCGACCTGGCCCTGCGTGTGTACATCGAGGGAGGCGGCTGTTCGGGCTTCCAGTACGGGTTCGAGTTCGACGAGAACCGTGCCGACGATGACCTGGCGGTACAGACCAGCGGTGTGACCCTGCTGGTCGACCCGCTGAGCCTGCAGTACCTGATGGGCGCGGAGGTGGATTACACCGAGAGCCTGACGGGTGCCCAGTTCGTGATCCGCAACCCGAACGCAAAGACCACCTGCGGCTGCGGCAGCAGTTTCAGCATGTAAGCAGGGCGCGGGGCCTGTGTCCCGCGCGACAAGGTGTGTGGAGCAAGCTCCACACCCACAGGCGGTTTCCGCAAAGCCTGCGGCTTGCCACCTGCATCGATTGGCGGCACGCTTGGCGGATGCCCAATACTCCTTCGCCGCTTTCCGGTTTTGCCTTCGTTGGCGAACCGTTGGAGCGCGCCGATGCCCTGCGCGAAGATGCCGATGCACTGGCGCGCCTGTGGCCGGGCGCGCGCATCCTCGTCCTCGATCACGATGGCAGCGCCTTCACCGGCGATGACGACCAGCCGCTGGCGCTGACCGGCGCCGACGTCGGCGGTGGCCCGGGCGCCGCAGTTTTCCTGGGGCTTCGCGGTGATCAGGCATGGTTCTCGGTCGAAGCCACCAATGTCACCGTGAGCGCGCCACGCCGACTGGATCTGCGCCAGGCTGCGTTGTTGTGGCCGATGGCCGATGCCACCGCTTTCAGCTATGCCCGTGGCATGTCCTACTGGCACTCGCGCACCCGCTTCTGCGGCGTATGCGGCGGCGCGGTGGCGTTTGCCCGTGGCGGCTTCGTCGGCCGTTGCGCGCAGTGTTCCACCGAACACTATCCGCGCGTCGATCCGGCGGTGATCGTCGCCGTGGAAAACCAGGGCCGGCTGCTGCTGGGCCGACAGTCGAACTGGGCCCCGCGCCGTTACTCGGTGCTGGCCGGCTTCGTCGAACCTGGCGAGACCTTCGAGCAGACCGTGGTGCGCGAAGTCCATGAGGAGAGCAAGGTGCGGGTGACCGCCTGCCAGTACCTCGGTTCGCAGCCGTGGCCGTTCCCCGGCGCGCTGATGGTCGGCTTCCGTGCACAGGCGCATGACGACCTGCCGACCGTGGATGGCGAGCTGGAAGACGCGCGCTGGTTCAGTGCCGACGAGGTCGGCGCCGCGTTGGCGCGCGATGTGGAGGACGACGGCCAGGGCATCCGCCTGTCGCCACCGATCTCGATTTCGCGGAGCCTGATCGAACACTGGTACCGCCAGCAGCGAGGCTGAGCCGGCGTTTCGGCCGGGCCGATCGTGGCAGCTGTATTGCCGCCACCTGAACACGGCCCGGGTTACAGTCCGGTTCACCCGCGAGGGCACCGCTGCGACAGGTAAGGTAGCGGCGCCGAGCGTTCTGTTTCGTAGGGAGACCTGCCATGTTCACCACTCTGGCCGCCGTGCTGGTGGCGCTGGCCCTGGGCCACGTTGCCCCGGCCGCTGCCGCCTCGATGCGCCGTTTCGACGGCTTCCGGCGCTGGCTGGGCTGGCTGGATGCGCGTGGTGGCAAGGCCTGGCAGGGACCGGCTGGAGTGGCGCTGGCGCTGCTGCCGCCGCTGCTGCTGATGGGGCTGCTGGCGTGGCTGCTGCGCGGAGTGCTGTTCGGCCTGCCGTCCCTGCTGCTGGGCGTGGCCGTGCTGGCCTGGTGCTGGGGGCCGCGCGACCTGGATCGCGATATCGAAGCGATCATTGATGCGGACGACGCCGCGACGCGGCAGGCAGCCGTGCGCAACCTGCAGGCCGCCGGTGGCAGCCTGCGCGAAGACGTGCCGTCGCTGGTCGAAGCGACCGTGCTCAATGCGCTGCGTCGCTGGTTCGCGGTGCTGTTCTGGTTCCTGCTGCTGGGCCCGGCCGGTGCGTTGGGCTACCGCTTGCTGGCGCTGATGGCGGAAAGCCCGATGCGTGCACGCGTGCCGGTGGAGCCGCTGGCGCTGGCCCAGCGCCTGCTGGGCTGGATCGAGTGGCCGGTAGCGCAGCTGATGGCGTTCTCGATGGCGCTGGTCGGCAACTTCGATACGGCGTGGAAGGCCTGGCGCCAGGCCCATGGCGAACGCCTGGTCGGCACCATCGGGTTTCTGGGCGCGGTGGCGCGGGCCAGCGTCAACGCCGAGCTGCGCGAGGACGCGCACGATTACACCGAGGCGGGGCTGTTGCCGGTGTGGCAGCGGCTGCCGGACCTGCGTGATGCGATGAGCCTGGTGTGGCGGATGCTGCTGCTGTGGCTGGCGATCCTCGCGTTGCTGGTGATTGCAGGCTGGGTGACGTAGGTGTTCTGGCAGGGCTTGCAGCCCTGCACCTGCAGAGGCCAACGCCAAAGCCAAAGCGGCTCTGGGTTGCTGAGGGTTGGGCGGGGCGGTGTGGGGCTGCAGGACACGCCGTAAACCCCTCCCTGGGGGCTCGATGGCGCCATCCATGGCGCCAACGGTCCTGCAGCCCCACACCGCCCCACCCCCGACAGTTTCCCGATGACGGATGTTCTGTAGAGCCGAGCCATGCTCGGCTCCGAGCGAGCGCAGCGAAGCGATCCGCTTTCGCTTTTGATCTTCTTTTTCTTTTCCGTGGTGGACGCACACGGAAACTGTCCGTGGCCGGGCGGGATGGGTTTGCGGGGGTGTCCGCGGCATGGATGCCGCGGCCAAGCCTCCACGGACGGATTCACGGCGTCCCCCGCAAACCCATCCCGCCCGGCCGACCCCAAGGCTTCTGCCTTCAAACGCCGCCCACCACGAGGGGCTGCGCCGTTGGCTGGAAACTAGACCGGTGCCAGCGCCGTGAACGGTGCCCACGGCAGGTTACGCAGCAGCGCATACCCGGGCAGTACCCAGAGCCAGAACGTGGGATTGGCCAGCACCCGCATCAGCGGGTCCAGCAGGCGCGGACGGATGCCGGCGACGTTCAGCAGCATCAGCAGCAGGAAGGGCAGGCTGATGACCAGCAGCGGGTTCATCGCCATCGCGCCGGGCAGGTCGAAATGGACCAGCGAATACAGGCAGCGGGTGCTGCCACAGCCCGGACAGTACAGGCCGGTCAGCGCGTACAGCGGGCAGCTCGGCAAGGGATTACCGGCGACATACGGATTGACGTTGCGCAGCACCAGCGCGGCACCGGCGGCCAGGCCGGTGGCGGCCAGCAGTGGTGCCCAGCGGGCCAGTCGGGATCGGGTGGGCAGGGCGGACATGCAGCAACGGATCCGGCGCAGGCGCCGGATCCGTCCACGCGGATCAGTAGCCGCTGTTGCTCATCGCACCCATGCCGCCGAGAGCGACGATCAGGATGCCGTACAGCACGCCGACCACGACGGCGGCAATGGCCGACCAGATGGCCCACTTCTTGGCCTTGGCCGAGGATTCCTGGGCACCGGCGATGTCGCCAGCGGCCAGCTTGCCGTTGACCTGGGCGGCGTAGACGATCGACACGATGCCGGCCGGCAGGCAGCAGAACAGGGTGCTCAGGATGGCCCAGACCAGATTGTTCGGGACCTGCGGAGTGGCGGTATTCATGGGTTCAAGCTCCTTGATGGGTGGTGGTGGTGAATCATTGGTCGGAAAGAGCGCCCAGTACGGCCAAGCCGCCGAACAGCCCGAACCACAACAACAACAGGACCGGCAGGGCCACGGCCGAAGCCACCGCCCACCAGCCCGCCTTGCGCGACGCGCTGTAGGCCCCCGGCAGGTCGCCGGCCGCGCGGCGGCCATCGACCTGGGAGGCATAGACGATCGACACCACGCCCAACGGCAGGCAGCAGAACAGCGTCGTCAGGATCGCCCAGACCAGATGGTTGGGGATGTAGACCGGACGGCTGAGCGGTGGCGGTTGATTCAAAGCAAGACTCCATTCCTTGGTGGCCGGCCTTGGTGCATTGGCCGAACCTCCCCCCTGTGGGTGCGTAATCTACCTCAACCTGCGCTGCATGTATGCGTTTACAGTCAGATGGTGGCGTGTATGGCCCTTGACTGGGCGCTATTTGACGGGCCTCTGTCATGAGACAGAGGCCGTCATTCCGGGGATTGGGGCTATCGCTTGGAAGCGCTACCGGCGGCCGCCGGGCCGATCAGGCGTGATCGCCACGCAGGGCCCGCACCTGCGCCTCCAGCACCGGGGCGCGGGTGGCGTGGCCATCGACGGCCGGTGCCGCCACGACCTCGACGGTAGCGCGGAAACGGCGCGGCACCCGCATGCGGCCGAGGCGGCTGTCGCGGCGACTCCACATGCTCGACCACATGCCGCGCAGCGCCATCGGCACCACCGGCACCGGCCGCCGCTCGAGGATCTTCTCGACGCCGGACTTGAACGGCGCCATCTCCCCGTCGCGGGTCAGCGCACCCTCGGGGAAGATGCAGACCAGTTCGCCTTCGGCCAGCGCAGCGTCGATCTCGTCGAACGCGCGCTGCATCAGTGCCGGGTCTTCGCGCGCACCGGCGATCGGGATTGCCTTGGCGGTCCGGAAGATCCAGCGCATTACCGGGATGTTGAAGATCCTGTAGTACATGACGAAGCGCACCGGGCGCGGAATCGTCGCCGACAGGATCAGCGCGTCCATGTAGCTGACGTGGTTGCAGACCAGCAGTGCGGCGCCTTCGTCGGGCACGTTGGCCTCGATGCCATGCGGGCGCAGCCGGTACAGGGTGCGCACCATCAACCAGCTGAGGAAGCGCATCAGGAATTCGGGGACGATGGTGAAGATGTAGATCGCCACCAGCGCGTTGGCGATGGCCAGCGCCAGGAACTGCTGCGGAATGGTCCAGTGCAGCAGCTTGTGCGCGGCCAGCGACAGCAACGCCGCAGCGACGATGAAGCCCGAGTTCTGGATGTTCAGTGCGGCGAACACGCGCGACATCTGCGCCTTCGGCGTGCGGCTCTGGATCAGTGCGAACAGCGGCACCACGAAGATGCCGGTGAACAGGCCGATGCCGATCAGGTCGATGACGATGCGGATGCTGCCGGGCTGCTGCAGGAACGGCGCGATGGTCAGCCCGTGCACCGTCGCTTCGCCGCTGCGGGCGAAGTACAGGTCGAGCAGGAACGCGGTCATGCCGAACGCCCCCAGCGGTACCAGGCCGATTTCCACCGTACGGGCTGACAGCTTCTCGCACAGCAGCGAGCCGACGCCGGTGCCCACCGAGAACAGGGCCAGCGCGAAGATGTACAGGGTCGGCTCGCCGCCCAGGTTGGTCACTGCGTAGGCCGGTAGCTGCGAGGTCAGCACGGTGCCAACGAACCAGAACCAGGACACGCCCAGGATCGAGTTGCGCACGGCCTTCTGCTGGCGCGCCATGCGCAGTACCGCCAGCGATTCCGGCAACGGGTTCCAGTTGATCTTCAGGGTCGGGTCGCCGGCATCGACCCTGGGAATCAGGCGCGCGGCGATGTTGCCGCAGACCGCCAGGGCGATGATCGCGCACGCAGCCACCACCGTACCGTGGCTGCCGGCCACGGTGAACACCAGGCCGCCGACGATCATGCCGGAGAGGATCGACATCGAGGTCCCCATCTCGACCAGGCCGTTGCCGCCGGTCAGTTCCTCGGGCCTGAGCACCGACGGCAGCACCGAATACTTCACCGGGCCGAACAGGGTCGATTGCATGCCGGTGCAGAACAGGGCGACCAGCAACACCGGCAGGCTCTGGGTGAGGAAGCCGGCGGCCGCCAGCGACATGATCACGATCTCCATGGTGGTGGTGATGACGATCAGCCGCGATTTTTCCAGTTTGTCGGCGATCTGCCCGGCCAGTGCCGAGAACAGGAAGTACGGCAGGATGAAGATGGCCGGTGCCAACGTGGCGTACAGCCCGAGTTCCTCCTCTGGCACGGCCATGAACAGCAACATGCTGATGATCGCTTGCCGGTACACGTTGTCGTTGAAAGCACCGAGCGCCTGTACCACGAAGAACGGCAGGAAACGGCGCTGGCGGAGCAGGGCAAACTGGTTGTGACCGGACATGGAACCTCCTTGACCGGCGCAGCCTAGCATTCCTGCCCATCCGCTGTGGGTGCGGACCTGTGGGTGCGGACCGTTGGTCCGCACGCCTGCCGTCGGACTCAGACGATATCGTCGACTACGCCGCCATCCACGCGCAGTGCCGCACCGGACGTGGCCGAAGCCTGCGGCGACGCCAGGTACACCACCATGTTGGCCACTTCCTCGACCGTGGCAGTGCGCTGGATCACCGAGGACGGCCGGTGTGCCATCACGAACTCGCGGCCGATCTGCTCCAGCGGCTTGCCGCTGCGCCGGCGTTCATCCTCGAACATCGCCGCGAAGCCATCGGACAGGGTCGGGCCAGGCAGCACCGCGTTGACGGTGACGCCGCTGCCGGCCACGCGCTTGGCCAGGCCGCGCGACAGTGACAGCTGCGCGGTCTTGCTGACCCCGTAATGGATCATGTCGGCCGGGATGTTGCGCGCCGATTCGGACGAAATGAACAGCACGCGGCCCCAGCCGGCATCGACCATCGCTGGCAGCAGCGCACGCGACAGGCGTACGCCGGACATCACGTTGGTCTGCCAGTAGCGCTCCCAGGTGGCGTCATCGGTCTGGAAGAAATCCTCTGGGCCGAAGATGCCGGCGTTGTTGACCAGGATGTCGATCTTCGGCAGCCCAGCCAGCAGCGTATCGACACCGGCCGCATCGGAGAGGTCGGCGGCGACACCGAGTACGTCGGCTCCCGGCACGGCCGCGAGCAGATGCTGGCGGGCGCGCTCGACGCTGCTGGTGCTGCGGCCATTGACAATGACCCGCGCACCAGCGCTGGCCAGGCCTTGGGCGATGGCCAGGCCGATGCCGGCGGTGGAGGCGGTCACCAGCGCGGTGCGGCCGCTGAGTTCGATTTTCATGGTGATGATCCGGGGCGGGAGCTGCCCAGTATCCGCGTGGCGGCGTGATCGAACTGCATCGCCCGGTGCAACGCGCCGTTGCACGCAGCGCAGCAGATCCACGCCGTGCGTGGATGGGACGCCCGATCAGCGATGAGGGATCAGGTCAGGTTGGTCACCGCCTCATTGGCCGCTGCACGCACCTTCGGCAGCATGCGCAGCACCAGCGCCATCTGGGTACGGATCAACTGCAGTTTCGGCGGCATCGCCTCGTCGATCTGCTCCAGCTCGGCGGCCACCGCGCGGTCGGCGTCGTTGTCATCGTCCGCGACGGGTTGCCGCGCGGTCAGCGCCGTCGCCAGCTGCTGAAGTGCCTTGCGCACGCGATCGCCCGCGGCCAGCGCCAGTGGATCGCCTGCGTAGCTGTCCACCTGGTCGCGGTGCGCACCCAGCGCCGACAGATGCCCCAGCAGCGTGTTGGACAGCGCCAGGAAGCGGAAGCCGGCATCCAGGTTGCGGCGCACGTGGCCGGGTTCGCGCAGCATGTTCGACAGTGCGGTGGACAGCGCGGCGTCGGCGTTGTGCATGTCGCGGCGGGCGATGCGGTAGGCCAGGTCGTCGCGCATGCCGCTGCGGTACTGGCCCAGCACCGAATCCAGGTAGCGAGCGGCGGTATCCAGCACGCGTGCCAGGACGAGATGCAGCTGGCGGCCCTGCCAGTCGGGCAGGATCAGGAACGCGGCGGCGGCGGCGATCGCGCAGCCCAGCAGCGTATCGACCATGCGCGGCACGATCAGCACGAAGCCATCGCCGATCAGGTTGAAGCAGGTCAGCGCCATCACGGTGATCGCGGCTGATGCCACCAGGTAGCGGTCGGTGCGGGTGAAGAAGAACAACAGTGCCGACAGCAGTGCGATCAGCAGCTGTACGTGCAGCTGCGGGAACAGCTGCAGCAGTGCCCAGGTCAGCACCAGTCCGGCGACGGTGCCGACGATGCGCTGTGCCAGGCGCTGGCGGGTGGCGCCGAAGTTGGGCCGGCACACGAACACGATGGTCAGCAGTACCCATGAACCATTCTGCGCATTGAACAGCCGGATCGCTGCAAAGCCGGCGATCAGCGCCAGTGCCATGCGCAGGCCATGGCGGAACAGCACCGAGCCGGGCGTGAGCTGCTGGCGGATGCGCACGCCCATCTCGCGCAGGGTATGCGGGTTGCTGTCGCGCAGGCGGGTGTCGACGTTGTCCAGGCTGGCTTCGGAACGTTCGGCATCCAGCAGGCGGCGCTCGATGCTGCGCAGGTTGTGAACCAGCAGGTCCAGCGAGCCGAGCAGGCGCTGCCACTGCGGGCGCTGCTGGTCACGCAGGTAGGCCAGCGCGTCGGCCAGGTCGCGCCCGGCCTGCTGGTTGCTTTCGCCGTATACGAACGGACGACGCAGCCGGATCGCCTCGCCCAGGCGGGCACAGGCCTGGCCCTGCAGATCGAGCAGGCGCTGGCAGCGGTAAAGCACATCGCTGTGGAAGAAGGCGTCCACCAGCGCGCCATACGGGTAGTGCGAGGAACTGGCGCGCTCGTGGAAATCCTGTGCCATGTAATACAGGCGCAGGTACAGGCCGGAGTTCACGCCCGGCCGCCCGGAACGGCCGAAGCGGGCCAGGATCGCGGTCTTGGCCTCGTTCAACGCACCGACCACGCGCCGGTTCTGTTCGGCCAGGTCGAGTTGGCGACGTTGCAGGTCGGCTTCGCGCACCGGCTCGAACAGCGCAGCCTTCAGCTGCAGGTAGCGGCCCAGCTCAACGTACAGCCGCGCCACGCGTTCGCGCACCGGCCGGTTGGCGAACAGCGCAGTCCACAGGATCGACAGCAGCCCGTACCAGGCTGCACCGGCCAGCAGATGGCTGACCGCGTCCAGCGCGCTGTGCAGGTCGCTGGCGCCATGCTGCTCCAAGCCGATCATCGTGTAGATCGCCAGCGTCACCGTGGCCTGGGCAATGGATGCGTAGCGCTCACCGAGCGCGCCAAGCAGTGTCAGGCCGAAGGTGGACAGTGCCAGCGCACCGATGAAGATCCACGGCCACGGGAACAGCCAGATCACCGAGGCCGCCGCAATGCAGAAGCACAACAGTGACAACACCACGGCCTTGATCCGGCCCCACCAGTTGTCGTCCGTTTCTGCGATGGCGCTTGCGATGATGCCGAGGAACACGCCGGGCAGGGCGGTCAGCGCCTCGAACTGCCAGCACACGGCCACGGCCGCGGTCAGCGCGATGAACACGCGCAGGCCGTAGCTGGCCTTTTCGTGGGCCCACAGGCGGCTGAGGCGGGATTGGCGGGCGGACATGCAGGCTCGGTGGAAGGGTCTTCCACCATTATTGCGGGTGCGGGGTGAAGGGGACAGCCTGCGCAGGAATACCGGTAGTGCCGGCCGCTGGCCGGCAGATTCGCAGCACCTAGAAGTAGATCCACGCCATGCGTGGATGGGCTCTACTACGCCTGCTGCGCGCGCTTGAGCAGCTTCGCTTCGCGCCTGCGCGCGCGACGGGTGCGCCAGCGCTCGGCCAGGCAGGAGAAGATCACGTACAGCGCCGGCGTACTGAGCAGGGTCAGGCTCTGCGAGAACAGCAGGCCGCCGATCATCGCGATGCCCAACGGGCGGCGCAGCTCGGACCCTTCACCCAGGCCGATCGCCAGCGGCACTGCGGCCAGGATCGCGACCATCGTGGTCATCATGATCGGGCGGAAGCGCACGATGCTGGCCTCGCGTGCGGCATCGCGCGGCGCCAGCCCATGCTCGCGCTGCGCCACCAGTGCGAAGTCGATCATCATGATCGCGTTCTTCTTGACGATGCCGATCAGCAGCACCAGCGCGATCATCGAGATCACCGACAGCTCGGTGTTGGTGCCGAACAGGGCCAACAGCGCACCGACACCGGCCGCCGGCAGCGTGGACAGGATGGTGACCGGGTGGATCAGGCTCTCGTAGAGCATGCCCAGTACCAGGTACACGGTCAGGATTGCGGCGAACACCAGGATCAGCATGTCGCTGGGATCGGAGTTGAAGCCGAAGCCCGCATCGTCGGCCAGGCGGATGTCGCCGGGCATGCGCATGCCGGCCACGGTCGCGTCGATGATCGCCTTGGCCTCGCCCATGCTCACGTTGGGAGCCAGGTTGTAGCTGAGGTCCATCGTCGTGTACTGGTTCTCGTGGGTGATCTGCGATGGGGCCAGGCCAGGCATCTGCGTAGCCACCGCGGTGATCGGCACCATGTCGCCGTTGCGCGCACGCACGTACACCTCATCCAGCGCCGCCGGGGTGGCGGTCTGCGAGGGCAGGGCATTGACCACCACGCTGTACTGGTTGATGTCCGAATAGATGGTGGAGATCTGGCGCTGGCCGAACGCCCCGTACAGCGCGCCGTCGATGGCGCCCACCGTGATGCCCAGGCGCGCGGCCTTTGCGCGGTCGATCTGGATGTTCTGGCGCAGGCCGGCATTGTCCACGTCGGTGCCGACGTCGCGCAGCTTCGGGTTCTTCTTCAGTTCCGCCTGCAGCTTGGGCAGCCATTCCTGCAGTGCGGCCAAGTCGTTGCCCTGCAGCGAGATGCGGTACTGCGCGCCCTGGCTGGAACCGCCGCCATCGTTGCTGGGCAGGTCCTGGATCGCGCGCAGGCGCAGCTGCAGGTCGGGATAGCGATCGGCCTTGGCGCTGAGGCGCGCCAACGCATGCGCGGTGGTTTCGCGGCGGCCGTCGCTGCGTGATTTCAGCTCGATGTTGAACTGTGCACTGGAGCCCTGGCGGCCGCTGCCCAGGCGTACACCCACCGTCTTCACCGCCGGGTCGGCCATCAGCATGTCGGTGATGCGGCGCTGGCGCGCGACCATGTCCTCGAACGACACGGTGGCACTGGAGTTGGCGCGGCCCCAGATCAGGCCGGTGTCCTGCGGCGGGAACGCGCCCTTCTTCACCGCGCCGAACAGGAAGATGGTGACGCCGATCAGGATCAGTGGCGTCAGCGACAGAAGCAGCGCGTGGCGCAGCGAGAAATCGAGGAACACGGTGTAGATGCGCAGCATGCGCTCGTGGCCGGCGTTCAGCCAGCGGCCGAAACGCGACGGCGGCGCGCTGTGGTCGTGCGCGCTGAGGAAGCGGCTGCACAGCGCCGGGGTCAACGTCAGCGAGACGATCATCGAGACCACGATGGCCGCCACCAGGGTGACGGTGAACTCGCGGAAGAACGCGCCCATCATGCCGCTGGCGAACAGCAGCGGGATGAACACCGCCACCAGCGAGGCGGTGATCGAGACGATGGTGAAGCCGATCTCGCGCGCACCGGTCAACGCCGCCTGCATGCGCGGCATGCCTTCGTCGAGGTGGCGCATGATGTTCTCGATCACCACGATCGCATCGTCGACCACGAAGCCGATCGCGATCACCAGCGCCAGCAGGCTCAGATTGTTCAGGGTGAAGCCCATCACGTACATCACCAGCGCGGCGCCGGCCAGCGACAGCGGCACGGTCACCGCCGCGATCAGGGTGGGGGCCAGCCGGCGCAGGAACAGCGCCATGGTCAGCACCACCATCGCCAGGCTGATCAGCAGGGTGACCTGCACTTCATGCAGCGACGAACGGATGGTCGGCGTACGGTCGAAGTACGGCGTCATCGTGGTGCCCGGCTGCAGGTAGTCGCGCAGGGTGGGGATCTGCGCCTTGACCCGGTCCACGGTCTCCACGATGTTGGCGCCGGCGCGGGTGAACACGTACATCACCACCGCCGGCTTGTGGTCGAACCACGCCGCCTGGTAGGCATCCTGTTGGCCGTCGTAGACGTTGGCGATATCCTTCAGCCGGATCACCCGGCCGTCGCCCTGGGTCTTGACCACCAGGTCGGCGAAGTCGGCGGCGCGCGCCACCGAGTCGTTGGCGATGATCGCCGTGGTGGTGTTGCCATCGCTGAGGAAGCCGGTGGGCGAGGTCACGTTGGCCGCGCGCACTGCGTTGCGCAGGTCATCGGCGGTAAGGCCCAACGCGTTCATCAGGCGCAGGTTGACATCCACGCGCACCGCCGGCGTCGACGCGCCAGCGATGTCGACCGAGGCGACGCCGCTGATCTGGCGGATGCGCTGCGCCAGCAGCGAGTCGGCCACGTTGTAGAGCTCGTCGGCCGACTGCGTCTGCGAGGTCAGCGCGATGGCGATCACCGGGTCGTCGTTCGGATTCGCCTTCTGGTACATCGGCGAGCCCATGCCCGAGGGCAGGTCGGCCTGGGCCGAGTTGATCGCCGTTTGTACATCCAGTGCCGCCGAATCGATGTTGTGGCCGCTCTGGAAGATCATGAACACCAGCGAGCTGCCTTCCGAGCTCGACGAGCGCATGCGATCGATGCCCGGCAGCTGGCCGAGATGGCGTTCCAGCGGCGCGGTGACGGTCGAGGCCATGGTCGCCGCGTCGGCGCCGGACTGGCTGGCATGCACGAAGATTACCGGGATCTCGATGTTCGGCAGCGCCGATACGCCCAGGCGCAGGTAGCAGATCAGGCCGACCATGAACAGGCCGATGGCCAGCAGTGCGGTGCCGATCGGGCGGCGGATGAAGGGACCGGACAGGTTCATCGCGCGGCCCCCCACGGCAGTGGGGCGTGGATCATGCCTGCGGCTCCTGCAGCGAACCGTCGCGCAGCGCACGCTGTTCGCGGCGGCGCGCCAGCCACTCAGAGAAGCGCTCCATGTACAGGTAGATCACCGGCGTGGTGTACAGGGTCACCAACTGCGACAGCAGCAGGCCGCCAACGATGGCGATACCCAGCGGGCGGCGCAGCTCCGAACCGATGCCGGTGCCGAGCGCCAGCGGCAGTGCGCCGAGCATGGCCGCAGCGGTGGTCATCATGATCGGGCGGAAGCGCAGCAGGCAGGCGCGGCGGATCGCCTCGTGCGCGTTGGCGCCGGCGCGGCGGGCTTCGATGGCGAAGTCGACCATCATGATGCCGTTCTTCTTGACGATGCCGATCAGCAGCACGATGCCGACGATGCCATCCACCGACAGGCTCAGCCCGCACAGCATCAGCGCCAGCAGCGCGCCGACACCGGCCGGCGGCAGCGTGGAGATGATCGTGATCGGGTGGATGTAGCTCTCGTAGAGCACGCCCAGCACGATGTAGATCACCACCAGCGAGGCCAGCAGCAGCCACACCACGTCGGTCTGGCTGCCGGTGAACTCAGCCGCCTTGCCGATGAACTCGGCATGCAGGTGGGTGGGCATGTCCAGGCTGTCCTTGGTCTCCTGGATCGCTCGCACCGCTTCGGACAGCGAATAGCCCGGCGCCACGTTGAACGACACGGTCAGCGCCGGCAGCTGCTGCTGGTGGCTGACCACCAGCGGTGCGCTGCTGACCTTGCCTTCGGCCAGCGCCGACAGCGGGATGATGTTGCCGGCGCCGACGGTGATGCCGGTGTTCTGCGCGCCGATGCCGGTGGCGGTGGACGAGTTGGAGGAGGTGACCTGGCCGAAGCTGGTGGCATTGGTGCCGGTCAATGCGCCGGCGCCGTTGGAGGCGACGGCCAGCTGTTCCATCAGCGCGGTGCTGGTGCGGAACTCCGGTGCCACTTCCAGCACCACGCGATACTGGTTGAGCTCGGTGAAGATGGTCGAGATCTGGCGCTGGCCGAACGCATCGTAGAGCGTGTCGTCGATGGTCTGCATCGGCACGCCCAGCACGCTGGCCTTGTCGCGGTCGATGTTCAGCTCCAGGGCGCGGCCCTGGTTGGACAGGTTGTTGTCGACGTCGGCCAGTTCCGGGCGCTTGCGCAGCGCTTCGGTCAGGCGCGTGGCCTGGGTCGCCACCGTCGCCGAATCCACGTCCGACAGCGAGTACTGGTACTCGGTGGCGGCCACGCGGGTATCCAGGGTCACGTCCTGCACCGGTTTCAGGTACAGCGCCACGCCCGGAATGCCGGCCACCGCCTTCTGCAGGCGCGGCAGGATCTCATCCAGGCCATCGCGCTCGCCGCGTTCCTTCAGCACGATCGACAGCTGGCCCTGGTTGAGCGTGGGATTCATGCTGCCCGCGCCAATGAAGGCCGACACGCCGGTCACATCCGGGTCCTGGCGCAGCGCTTCGGCCACCTGCCGGGTGCGCTGCTCCATCTGCGGGAAGGCGATGTTCTGGTCGGCCTGCACCACGCCGGTGATCAGGCCGGTGTCCTGTTCGGGCAGCAGGCCCTTGGGGATCAGCACGTACAGCAGCACGGTCAGCACCAGCGCGCCACCGGCCACGGCCAGGGTCAGGCGCTGGTGGCCCAGCACCCAGTCCAGGCTGTGCTCGTAGAGGCCGACGGTGCGCGTCCACAGGTTCTGCTTGCCGGCCGCTGCCGCGCGCTCATGCGCGTCCTCGCCCTCGGGCAGGGCGTCGGGCTTGAGCAGGTAGGCGCACATCATCGGGGTCAGCGTCAGCGAGATCAGCATCGACAGCACCACGGCGATGCTCAGCACCCACGCGAACTCGTGGAACAGGCGGCCGGTGACGCCGGGCATCAGCAGCAGCGGCAGGAACACCGCCACCAGCGAGACGGTCAGCGACAGCACGGTGAAGCCGATCTGGCGTGCGCCGATCTCGGCCGCTTCCTTGCCGCTCTTGCCCTGCTCGATGTAGCGCACGATGTTCTCGATCATCACGATCGCGTCGTCGACCACGAAGCCGGTGGCCACCACCAGCGCCATCAGCGACAGGTTGTCCAGCGACATGCCGGCGAAGGCCATCACCGCGAAGGTACCGGCCAGCGAGAGCGGTACTGCCACCGACGGGATGATCGTGGCCCACAGGCGGCGCAGGAACACGAAGATCACCGCCACCACCAGGCCGATGGTGAGGATCAGGGTGAACTGCACCTCATGCACCGAGGCGCGGATGGTCTCGGTGCGATCGTTGAAGATTTCCAGGTGCACGTCGGCCGGCAGCACGCCCTGCAGCTGCGGCAGGATCGCGCGGATGCGCTCGACGGTCTGCACGATGTTGGCACCGGGCTGGCGGCGCACTTCCAGCAGCACCGCCGGCTTGCCATCGGCCCAGGCGGCCAACTGGTCGTTCTCCACGCCATCGATCACCTCGGCCACGTCCGACAGCCGCACCGGGCGGCCGTTCTTGTAGCTGATGATGGTGTCGCGGTACTCGGCGGCGCTGGCCAGCTGGTCGTTGGTGCCGATGCTGTAGGACTGGGTCTTGCCGTTCAACGAACCCTTCGGCGCGTTGACGTTGGCCTGGGTCAGCGCGCTGCGCAGCTGTTCCAGGGTCAGCCCCATGTTCGACAGCTGCGCCGGATTGACCTGGATGCGCACGGCGGGCCGCACGTTGCCGGCAATCGAGACCAGGCCCACGCCCTGCACCTGCGACAGGCGCTGGGCCAGGATCGAGTCGGCGTAGTTGTTGACGTCGCGCAGCGGGCGCGTGTCAGAGGTCAGCTTCAGGGTGACGATGGCCGCGTCGGCCGGATTCACCCGGTTGTAGACCGGCTGGTAGGGCAGCGATGAGGGCAGGGTGGCCTGGCGGATCGCCGCCTGCACGTCCTGCGCGGCGATGTCGATGTCGCGGTCCATCGAGAACTGCAGGATGATCGTCGACAACCCGGCCGACGAGTCCGACGTCATCAGTTCCAGCCCGGAGATCTGCCCGAACTGGCGCTCCAGCGGGGTGGTGACCAGCGAGGCCATGGTGGTGGCGTTGGCGCCGGGGTACTGGGTGGTGACCACCAGGCTGGGCGCATCGATTTCCGGCAGCGCCGACACCGGCAGCTTGCGGTAACCGAGGATGCCCAGCAGCAACAGGCCCGCCATCAACAGCGAGGTAGCGATCGGGCGGCGGATGAAGATCGTCGAAAAGCCCACGGACTGATCCTTGCTGGCACTTCAATGTCGGCGCCGGCAGGTCCGCCGGCGCGAGGGAGAACCGTGGCCTGCGCTCAGCGCGGGCCACCACCGCGACGGCCACCGCCGCCCGCGTTCTTCTGTTCGGCCGCCTTCAGTTCGGCCTCGGTCGGCGCGGCCGGGGTCTCGCCCGGCTTCAGCGCGGTGACCTTGCTGCCCGGCTTCAGGCGGAACTGGCCTTCGCTGACCACCCGCTCGCCGCCCTTGAGGCCTTCGGCGATCTGCACCTGGCTGTCGCCCACTTCCACGCCGCTGCGCACGGTCTGCATCTTCACCGTGTTGTCGCCCTGCACGACATAGACGTACTCGCCGTCCGGGCCACGCAGCACCGCCTGGGTCGGAATGACCACGCCGCCGCCGATGGTGCGCAGCTGCATGCGCACGTTGACGAACTGGCCCGGCCACAGGCTGTTGTCGGTGTTGTCGAAGACGGCGCGCGCCTTGAACGTGCCGCTGTCCGCACTGATCAGGTTGTCGACCACATCGAGCTTGCCGTCGCCGGACAGCACGTGCGAATCGGCGCGGTCCAGCGCCGCCACCGGCACCGTGCCGGCGGCCTGCGCCTGGCGCACATCGCCGAGCTGGCGCTCGGGCAGGTTGAACAGCACGTGGATCGGATGGATCTGGGTCAACGTGACCAGCGCGGTACCGGCGTTGACCACGTTGCCGGCATCGACCGCACGGATGCCGGCGATGCCGGAGATCGGTGCGGTGACCCGGGTGTACTGCAGCTGCACCTGCGCCGAGCGCATGCTGGCCTCGTTGGCGGCCACGGCGCTTTCGTACTGTGCCACTTGGTTTCGCTGTGTATCCAGATCGGTCTTGGCGACGTACTGGCGATACTCCGGCGCGTTCGAGCGCTGGTAGTTGGAGCGCGCGGTGGCCAGCAGGGCCTCGTTCTGGCGCTTGGCTGCCGCGGCCTGGTCGTAGCTGGCCTGGGCGGTGCGCGGATCGATCACCGCCAGCACATCACCCTGCTTCACTTCCTGGCCTTCACGGAAATTCAGGCTCATCAGCTGGCCGCCGACCTGCGGGCTGACGGTGACGGTGTTCATCGCGGTCACCGTACCCAGCGCGCTGGCATACACCGGCACGTCCTGGCGCGTGGCCTCCACCACGGTCACCGGCACTGGACCGGCACTCGGATCTTCGCCGCCCTGGCGCGCGCCCGCAACAGGTTTTCCAGCCTTGTCCTTGCCCCCGCCGATGACGCGCAGGCCGACCACGGCCAGCACCAGGATCGCCACGACCAGCAGCACGATCTTCCAAACACGTGACATTACGAGGACTCCGAGAGGGCTGGACCGGACGGGACGCCGGGACAATGCGCAAAGCATACCTGTGCCACATCACGTTTCCTGCATGACGGATGGGACGGGCGCTAAGACCGGATGCGGCGCCGGAGGTTCCCGTGGCGCCGGTGTTGCCCTACATTCAGCTGGAACCCTCTTGCTGTGGAGATTGCGATGCGCCGTTCGCTGCTGCTGTCCGCCCTGCTGCTGGCCCTGCCGGCGCTTGCCCATGCCCAGGACGGGCAACGCCCGGAAGTGACCGCCGCCGCGCAGCGGCTGCAGGCCCGGGTGGTCGAATGGCGTCGTGACTTCCACCAACATCCGGAGCTGTCCAATCGCGAGGCGCGCACCTCGGCCGAGGTCGCCAAGCGCCTGCGGGCGATGGGCCTGAAGCCGAAGACCGGCATCGCCCACCACGGCGTGGTGGCGATCATCGAAGGCGGCAAGCCGGGTCCGAAGATCGCGTTGCGTGCAGACATGGACGCGTTGCCGGTGACCGAGCAGACCGGCCTGCCGTTCGCCTCCAAGGCCACCGACCAGTACCGCGGGCAGACCGTGGGCGTGATGCATGCCTGTGGCCACGACGCGCACACCGCGACGCTGCTGGGCGTGGCCGAAGCGCTGGTATCAATGAAGAAGGACCTGCCGGGCCAGGTGATGCTGATCTTCCAGCCGGCCGAGGAAGGCGCGCCGCCGCCGGAAGAGGGCGGTGCCGCACTGATGCTGAAGGAAGGGCTGTTTGCCGACTTCAAGCCGGAGGCAGTGTTCGGCCTGCATGTGTTCTCCAGCGTGCAGGCCGGCCAGATCGCGGTGCGCGGCGGCCCATTGATGGCTGCCTCTGATCGCTTCGGGATCAAGGTGATCGGTCGCCAGACGCATGGCTCGGCACCGTGGAACGGTGTTGACCCGATCGTCGCCACCGCCGATCTGGTCGGCACCGCGCAGACCATCGTCAGCCGCCGCGCCAACCTGTCCAAGCAACCGGCGGTGCTGACCTTCGGCGCAATCAACGGCGGCATCCGCTACAACATCATTCCCGATGAAGTGGAGATGGTCGGCACCATCCGCACCTTCGACGAAGGCATGCGCCAGCAGATCTTTGCCGACCTGCGCAATGTGGCCGAGCACACGGCCGCCGCGCACGGTGCGAAGGCGGTGACCGACATCTACGAATCGGAGGGCAACCCGGCCACGGTGAACGACCCGGCGCTGACCGCGAAGATGCTGCCGAGCCTGCAGGCGGTCGTGGGCAAGGACAACGTGTACGAGCCGCCGCTGCAGATGGGCGCGGAGGATTTCTCGCTGTACGCGAAGGAAGTGCCGGGCATGTTCTTCTTCGTCGGGTCCACCAGCGTGGGCATCGATCCGGCGACGGCGCCGGCCAACCATTCGCCGAAGTTCCTGCTGGATGAGAAGGCGCTGGATGTGGGATTGCGCGCGTTGCTGCAGGTGAGCCTGGATTACCTGCACGGTGCCGGCTCGCCTGCGGGGTGAGGGTTGCCGGCAGGGCTTGCAGCCCTGGGTACGCGACATCGCATGCGCGCTGTCGCTCCCACAGTTCGCTGCGCGAACAGTGGGCCCCCCTTACCAGCTTCCAGACCCCTGCCGCTTCGCGGCCGCCCCCTGACTCAGGGGGCTTTCCTCCAGACCCGATCCCGTGGCTTGCCGGTAGATCCACGCCATGCGTGGATGGCAGACATCGAAAATGTCCGAAGGATCGGATTTTGACTTTCTGATCTTTCCCGTGGTGGATCGGCGGCAGAAATGTGTCGGGGGGCCGGGCGGGTGGGGCTGGCGGGGTATCCGCGCCATGGATGGCGCGGCTAAGCCTCCAGGGACGGATTCACGGCGTCCCCGCCAGCCCCATCCGCCCGGCCCACTCCCGGGAATCCAGGCTTTCGACGCCCCAACACCCCACCACGGAGGGGCTCCGCCGTTGGCCGGCCAGGCCGAAGGCCCGCCCTCCGCGCGATACAATGCGTCCCATGAACACCCCACAGGATTCCAGCCTCGGTCGCGAGGTCAGTTACCCGTCGCAGTACGATCCCGGCCTGCTGTTTCCGATCCCGCGCAGCGGCGCCCGCGCCGAGATCGGCCTCGATGACGCCGCGCTGCCGTTTGTCGGCCACGACCGCTGGCACGCCTTCGAGCTGAGCTGGCTCGACCCGCGTGGCAAGCCGCAGGTCGCCGTCGCCACCGTGCAGGTGCCATGCACCTCGCCGCGGTTGATCGAATCGAAGTCGTTCAAGCTGTACCTCAACTCCCTCAACAGCACCCGCATCGACAGCGCCGAGGCACTGCGCGAGCGCCTGGTGGCGGATCTGTCGGCCTGCGCCGGTGCGCCGGTCCAGGTCGAGTTCGGCCTGCCGGGTCTGCGCGAGACGCCGCTCGGCGAATCCATCGACGGGCTGGACGTGGAGATCGATTGCTACGGCCCGCCGCAGGCCGACTTCCTTGCCGCCGATGCGGGCGAGGTGGTGGAGGAGACCCTGGTTTCGGCGTTGCTGAAGTCCAACTGCCCGGTCACCGGCCAGCCGGACTGGGCCACGGTCAGCCTGCGTTACCGTGGGCCGAAGATCGACCGCGCCGGCCTGCTGCGCTATCTGGTCAGCTATCGCGAGCACGCCGAGTTCCACGAGCAGTGCGTCGAGCGGATCTTCAGCGAGGTGTCCGCGCGCTGCCAGCCGCACTGGCTCGAGGTTGAGGCCCGCTACACCCGCCGTGGTGGCCTGGACATCAACCCTTGGCGTGCCAGCCCCGGCATCGCCGCCCCGGCTGCGACCTACCGCGAGCTGCGGCAGTAACCGAGCAGGCGGTTACCGGTCGTGCCGGCCGCTGGCCGGCAACCACGTGGAACCGGTGTCCAGGGCAAGCCGGCCAGCGGCCGGCACGACCGGACACCTTCTCTCCCGATTGTTCAGCCGCCCCCGGGGGCGGCTTCACATCTGCACCATCCCCATTTAACAACCTCCATGGCACCGTGCGAACCACGTAGTCATGCAGACGGGAGTTGTGGATGAGTACCGAGAAGAAAGCCGATTTCTCCGGCGTCAGCAGCAGCGTCGACAGTACCGCCGAACAGGCACCGAAGGCGGACTTCTCCGGCGTCAGCGCTTCGGTGGACAGCACCGCAGACGTTGTCAGCGGCGGCACCTATACCGTGCAGAAGGGTGACTCGCTGTCGAAGATCGCCAAGCAGCATCTGGGCGACGCCAATGCCTGGAAGAAGATCTTCGAAGCCAACCGCGATGTGCTTGATGACCCGGACAAGATCTTCCCGGGCCAGACCCTGAAACTGCCGCCGAAGTAAGCCGGCCAGAGTGCCGTCCAACAATCCCTGGGAGGAACCCCGAATGATCAAGACCACCCCGCTCCAGACCGCCCTGATCGCCGCCCTGCTGGGCAGCGTCGCCCTGGTCGGTTGCAAGAAGAAAGAAGAGTCGACCGACAACAATGCCGCTCCGGCAGCGACTGCTCCGGCCGAACCGGCAGCACCGGCCCCGATGACCGGCGCGCCGCCGCCGATGGCCGAAGCCGCTGCTGTCAGCGTCTCGTCGGTCACGGTCGGCAAGACCGCCGCCGCCGACAAGACGGTTGCGACGACGGCTTTGTTCGCGCCGAAGGACGACATCATCGTCTCGGTCAAGACCGACGGTGCTGCCAACAACGTCACCGTTGGCGCGAAGCTGACCTACCAGGACGGCCAGGTGGCCGGCGAACAGAATGCCACGCTGAACACCAGCGGTGCGGAAACCACCAACGTCACCTTCAAGAATGCAAAGGGCTGGCCGGCCGGCAAGTACCGCGCCGAAGTCACCGTCGATGGCAAGGCGGCCGGAACGCCGCAGGAGTTCGAGGTCAAGTAAGTCCAGCCGACTCTCTCCCGGCAGGGCTCACGATGGACGCAGCCGCGAGGCTGCGTCCTTTTTTATTGGCGATGCCCGCTTGGGGAGGGGGCTGCCGGTATACGCTGAACGGAACACGGCCAGGTAGGGGATAGGATGCTCAGCTGGATTGCGCTCACGCTCGCAATGGGACCCGCGAATCTCTTGAGCTACAGTTGCGACCACTTCTTATACGGCGCCTGTGTGCGGGTGCCGACAGGCATGTCCGTGACCTACGAGGCACCTGTTGACTTTGGTCTGCACCGCATCAGGCGTGATGGTAGGGAAGTCGCCTTGATCTACGAGGGCGATGCCCCCGAAAAGCCTGTGCCAGGAAGCACGCCGGATCTGCGCTTCACGGATGGCGGATATGTCGTGTCGGGGTATGCAAGGGCGGAAGGACCTTCCACCCGGTACGACGTCTACGTTCGACCCGGATCATCTGGCGCCGGCTCGCTGCACATCCGAGGCTCTGCAGCGACAGCAGATGAACTCGCCAGCCTGGCCGCCGTCGTTGGGGGATTCCGAATCTGCAACTTCCAGCAAAGCAAGCGCTCGCAGACATTGATCTGTCCAAGGCGTGCCGAGTGGGGGCAGGGATTGTCGGAGTGGGTCATGCGTGCCTCAACGAGCGGGAAGTCGAATTAGCCATCAAGCCTCAGCTTCCAGACCGGAAGCGAGCCAACGACGAAACACAGCGGTCCAGTACCGCCGCGTATGGCGTGGCTTTGCCCCGCGCGACTGAAAACGCGACAATGCAGGGGTTTTCCCCGCCGCGCGCCCACCCTGACGGCGACGGGGGAAAGCGTGGGGCCCCGCCTCGCGCGCGACACGGTTGCACGTGGCCCGGCGCTGGCGCCGGCCTTCCCCTGAGCATTGCTACAGAGTCCAAGTCCCCCATGTCCAAGATCCTCTACACGCTGACCGACGAAGCACCGTTCCTGGCCACCCAGTCGCTGCTGCCGATCGTTGACGCCTACACCGCCACGGCCGGCATCGTGGTGGAAACCCGTGACATCTCGCTGTCCGGCCGCATCCTGTCGCAGTTCCCGGAACTGCTGTCCGACGCGCAGAAGGTCAGCGACGACCTGGCCGAGCTGGGCCAGCTGGCGACCACCCCGGACGCCAACATCATCAAGCTGCCGAACATTTCCGCCTCGGTGCCGCAGCTGAAGGCGGCCATCAAGGAACTGCAGGACCAGGGCTACCCGCTGCCGGATTACCCGGAAACCCCGGCCGACGACCAGCAGCGCGACTACAAGGCGCGCTACGACAAGGTCAAGGGCAGCGCGGTGAACCCGGTGCTGCGCGAAGGCAACTCCGACCGCCGTGCACCGCTGTCGGTGAAGAACTACGCGCGCAAGCACCCGCACCGCATGGGCGCCTGGTCGGCCGATTCGAAGTCGCACGTGGCGCACATGGCCGCCGGCGATTTCTACGGCAGCGAAAAGTCGGCCACCCTGGTCAACGCCGGTTCGCTGAAGATCACCTTCCACGGCAAGGACGGCAGCGCCGTCGTGCTGAAGGAAAAGACCGCGGTCAAGGCCGGCGAGATCGTCGACGCCGCCGTGATGAGCCGCAAGGCACTGGCCGCGTTCATCGGCGAGCAGATTGCCGATGCCAAGGCTCAGGGCGTGCTGTTCTCGCTGCACCTGAAGGCGACCATGATGAAGGTCTCCGACCCGATCATGTTCGGCGTGGCGGTCAATGAGTTCTACAAGGACGTGCTGGCCAAGCACGCCGACGTGCTCAAGCAGGCCGGTTTCGACGCCAACAACGGCATCGGTGACCTGGCTGCGCGCCTGCCGTCGCTGCCGGAAGCCACCCGTGCTGCGATCGAAGCCGACCTGGCTGCCGAGTACGCACAGCGCCCGGGCGTGGCCATGGTCAACTCGGACAAGGGCATCACCAACCTGCACGTGCCGAGCGACGTCATCGTCGACGCCTCGATGCCGGCGATGATCCGCGACTCCGGCAAGATGTGGAACGCCGAAGGCAAGCTGCAGGACACCAAGGCCGTCATTCCGGACCGCTGCTACGCCGGCGTGTACCAGGCCGTCATCGACGACTGCAAGGCGCACGGCGCCTTCGACCCGGCCACCATGGGTTCGGTGCCCAACGTCGGCCTGATGGCACAGAAGGCCGAGGAGTACGGCTCGCACGACAAGACCTTCCAGATCGCTGCCGATGGCGTGGTCAAGGTCACCGACGATGCCGGCACCGTGGTGTTCGAGCACGCCGTGGAAGCCGGTGACATCTGGCGCATGTGCCAGACCAAGGACGCGCCGATCCAGGACTGGGTCAAGCTGGCCGTCGAGCGTGCCCGCCTAAGCAGCACCCCGGCCGTGTTCTGGCTGGATGCCGCCCGCGCCCACGACGCGCAGGTCATCGCCAAGGTCGAGCAGTATCTGAAGGACCACGACACCAACGGCCTGGACATCCGCATCCTGCCGCCGGTGGAAGCGACCGCGTTCTCGCTGGACCGCATCCGCAAGGGCGAGGACACCATCTCGGTGACCGGCAACGTGCTGCGCGACTACCTGACCGACCTGTTCCCGATCATGGAGCTGGGCACCAGCGCCAAGATGCTGTCGATCGTGCCGCTGATGGCCGGTGGTGGCCTGTTCGAGACCGGCGCCGGTGGTTCGGCCCCGAAGCACGTGCAGCAGTTCGTCGAAGAGGACTACCTGCGCTGGGATTCGCTGGGTGAGTTCCTGGCCCTGGCCGCGTCGCTGGAACACCTGGGCAACCGCTATGACAACGCCGCCGCCCGCGTGCTGGCCAAGGCGCTGGACGAAGCCAACGGCCAGTTCCTGGACAACGACAAGTCGCCGTCGCGCAAGCTGGGTGGCATCGACAACCGTGGCAGCCACTTCTACATCGCCCTGTACTGGGCGCAGGCCCTGGCCGCGCAGGACGAGGATGCCGCGCTGAAGGCACGCTTCGCACCGCTGGCCAAGGCGCTGACCGACAACGAGCAGAAGATCGTCGACGAGCTGATCGCGGTGCAGGGCAAGGCCGTGGACATCGGTGGCTACTACCGCCCGGACCTGGCCAAGGCCAGCAAGGCGATGCGCCCGAGCGCGACCTTCAACGCCGCGCTGGAGCAGCTGCGCGGCTGATCCTGCGCCGTTCGGTGGTGACACTGGAACCCGCGCTTCGGCGCGGGTTTCTTTTTTGGCTCCGGGGTCAGATCCCTTTTGCATGGCAAAAGGGATCCGACCCCTGGCGATGAAAACCGTGACATCCGTCAGCTGTCGGACTGCCGTCAACGGGGCATGAAACTTGCCCGCGATGGCTGTCGCAGAACCGGCAGAAGGGGGTGTGCAAGCGCCTTCAATCTGAGCAGTCGATCACGACGGTCTTCGTCGGCAATATCCTAGCCTTGGCGACGCGAGACCACCGGGGAGGTGGTCGCCCGGGGAACACGGATGGCACGCGTGCTGGTGGTGGGAACCGATATCCAGGGCGAGCAGGCCCTGCTGCAACGGCTGCGCCTGGCGTCGGCACTGCCGGACGGCCACGTCCGGCGCAGCCAGGACCTGGACGACTGCGACCTGCTGGTCATCCGCGATACCCCGGCACTGCGCAACGCGGCCCAGCGCATGCGCCAGCAGCGACCGCGCCTGCAATGCTGGATCGAGGACAACGGCGGCCAACTGCGCGACGGCGACGGACACCAGGATGTGCTCGACGACGGTGCCATCGGCCGCGCGCTGCGTCGCATGCAGTTGGCACCGGAGCCCCTGGCCATGCCCGCACCCGCGCTGATACGTCTGGCCGATGGCGCACACGCCATTACCCGCCTGCTGCGCGAGCGGTTGCCGCTGCGCCATGGCCAGGCACTGTTGAGTGATGCGGGCGAACCTTTGCTATTGATGGATCTGGAGCACGACCAGGCCGTGCTGTTGCAGGAACCTGCGAGCGCAGTGGTGGAGCGCCTGGCCGATGCTTTCGAACGCCTGCAGCTGGATGCACTGACGCCAATGCGCCTGCAGGCGCTGGCTGGTGAGCGACCACGCCAGCCGCTGCGGCCGCTGTTGTGGCAATGGGCGCAACGCAGCCGCCACTGGCAGGCACTGGACGAACGCCTGCGCGGGGCTTCGGTGAAGCTGCTGCGCTGGCCGGATTTCCGCGTACTGGGACACGACCACGATGGATTCCGCCTGTGCTCGTTGCTGCTCAAGCGCGCGTGCACGGTTGAAGAATGCGCGATGCTGCTTGAGCTGCCGGCGGCGGCCGTTCGCGATTTCATCCACGCGGCCTACCTGTGTGGCTACGCGCAGCTGCAGGCCGCCCCGGCGGCGCCGATGATGGCGACCGGTGGCACCCGCACCGACAACGGACTGCTTGCCCGCCTGTGGCGGCACCTGCGCGGGAGTGAGCGCAATGCGTGAGCACAAGGTGGTGGTGCTGGGCGGCATGGGCAGCGGCAAGTCGACGCTGGTACGCAGCATCGCGGCCGGCGCGGTAGTCGACACCGATGTGGCCAACAGTGATCGCCTCGGTGCCGACAAGGCCTCCACCACCGTCGCGCTGGACTATGCAGACATCGACCTGCCCAACGGAGAACGCCTGCGTCTGTACGGAACGCCCGGCCAGCAGCGTTTCGATTTCCTGTGGCCGATCCTGCTGCAGGGGGCACGGGGCGCGGTGCTGCTGCTGGACGCACGTCGCGCCGGCATTGCCAGCGAGCTGCAGGACTACCTGCAGGTGCTGCAGCCGTTCGCATCATCCCTGGCACTGGTCGTGGCCGTCACCCACCTGGACCAGGCACCACAGGCGGCGCTGGATGACTGGGCCACGCACGCCTGCCTCGACGACCAGCCGCTGCCGTTGCTGGCCGTCGATGCCCGTGACCGCGAACAGGGACTGCTGCTGATGGATGTACTGATGAGCGAAATGGAAGCGCACGCACTGGTGGCCGCGTATGGGTGACGGGCAGATGGCGGTACTGCCCGATGCGGGCCAGCGTGAGCGCCTGCAGCCGCTGCTGCAGGACCTGCAGCAGCGGGTGGAAGGCGTGCGCACGGTGGTGCTGGCCAGCGTCGATGGCTTTGCCTTGGTCAGCGCCGGTGCCGAAGGGCGTGGCGAACGGCTGGCGGCGATGACCAGCGCGATGCTGGCGTTGGCCGCAGCGGTGGGGCGCGAACTGGTGCTGGGCGATCTGCAGACGCTGATGCTGGAAGCGATGGGCGGGAAGGTGCTGATGCTGGCAATCCAGGCCGAAGGGCGTGCGCCGCTGCTGCTGATGGCGGCCTGCGACCAGCGCAGCGTAATCGGGCAGGTGCTGTGGCAGAGCAGGGAATGTGGCCAGGCGATCCTGGCCGAACTCGGCGGATCGTGAGCCCGGCCGCAGGGGAACGAGGGGCTCGAACCAACATCGACAAGGGGTGCGACGTGGCTGGATTGAATGAATCGTTGAACGCACTGATGGGCATCGACGGCGCGCAGGCAGTGGCGCTGGTCGACTACGAAAGCGGCATGCTGCTGGGCGAAGCCGGTGCCGGCATGGACATGGAAGTGGCCGCCGCCGGCAACACCGAAGTGATCCGGGCCAAGATGAAGACCGCTGCCTCGTTGAACCTCAATGACAGCATCGAGGATATCCTGATCTCGCTGGGCAAGGCGTACCACATCATGCGACCGGTCGCGAAGAAAAAGGGACTGTTCTTCTACATCGTGCTGGACCGGACCAAGTCCAACCTTGCACTGGCCCGACGCAAGGTGCAGGACGTAGAGGCCGAACTGGCGATCTGAGCCATTGGCTTCGGTAGAGTCGAGCCATGCTCGGCTGCTTTCAGCCGAAGCAGCCGAGTGCGTTCGGCGCTGCTTTCACTGCGGTGGAAGCAGCAGCGTGGTCACGAACGAAAGCGCTTCGCTGTCGCGCTTGGCGAAGTACGTGTGCGCCTTCTGGGGCAGCCACACTTCGTTGAAATGGCGGCGGAAATCCTCGTAGAACTCGTTGGGATACAGCTTGGCCTGCACCGTCCGGCCGTCCGGGTAGGCGTGGTCATACGTGGGCAGTGCGTTGGTGTTGACGCCGCGATGATCCCTCAGCCATTTGCAGAACAGGCGGCCTTCGGAGATGTCCGGCACCAGCGCCTGCGGGAGCGTATAGCCTGCCTGCTCCAGCGGTGCGATCAGGTTCAATGTCAGCTCGTTGAGCATCGAAAAATGGGTATACGGCACCTTCGCACGGTTCTGCATGTAGCGATCGATGTGTACGGGGAGCAACGCATTGGCGCGACCCTGCTGCCATTCCACCACCCACTGCGAGACCTTCACTGCGAACTTGCGCGACAGCCACTGGCCGAGGTTGATGGCCAGATAGGGATGGATCCAGGTGCCCTGCATGGTCGGATTCCCGCCGGAGACCACGTGGATCAGTTCATGCTCGGCCAAACCGGTCTGGACGGTAAGCTCCTGCAGGAACTCCTCCGTCGATTTCAGCGCCCGGTAATCGGACCAGCGCTTGTTGACGGACTGGCAGAGGGCGGTTGCGCTGATGTAGCCATCGCGGGCACGCTGCGGGATCACGTTGCCTTCCTCCACGCGTGGGATAAAGGTCATTTGCTGCATGCGTCACCTCGTGCCGTGGTTGGGCCTGAAAGGGTAGGCAGCAGAAGGGCACCGGGTCTGTAGGAATCGTTGCGTTTGTTGCGGCGCGTAGCGACGCTGTTCCTGTAGAGCCAAGCCGACGCTTGGCTGTTCTTCGGGCAGATTGCGGTGAACCAAGCCGAGCATGGGCTCGGCCCTACACAAGCCACCCCACGCCAGCGTATGGTGAAGCCGGTCCTCCCGGCTGAGTCCTGCATGTCCGAGCCTGATATCGATGCCGAGCTGGCGTCGCGCATCGCTGGTGCCATCCACGCTGGCTTCGAGCAGTACCACGCCCGCTTTGCGGCGATCACCGCCCGCGCGCGGCAGCGTTTCGAGCAGCGCGACTGGGCGGGCGCGCGCCGGGATGCAGTCGAGCGCATCGCGCTGTACGACCTGTGCATTGCCGAACAGATGGATGCACTGCGGCGCCTTGCCGGCGAAGCAATCGGGGAGCGCGCACTGTGGCTGCAGGTGCATGCACGCTACAGCGCATTGCTGCGGGGGCTGATCGACGCCGAACTGTACAAGACGTTCTACAACACCCTGTCGCGGCGCTTGTTCTCCACCCGTGGCGTGGACCCGGCGCTGGAGTTCATCGCCTTTGACGTCGAGCCGTCCGATGCGATCACCCATCCGGTCGCGCGGCATACCTACGCGGTTTCACCGACGCGGCCGGTGGAGGCCCTGCAGCGCGTGTTGGCCGATTACCGCTTCGACATTCCGTATGCGCACCAGTTGCGCTGCGCGGCGGCCATCGCCGTGCGCCTGCAGGATGATCTGGCCCACTGGGGCGATACGCCGGTGCGCAGCATCGAGCTGCTGGACACCGTGTTCTATCGCGAGCGCCGTGCCTACCTGGTGGGCCGCGTGTTCGGCGAGCACCGCTTCTCACCCTGCGTGATCGCGCTGGTCAACGATGAGCGTGGACTACGTGCCGACGCGGTGCTCACCCGGCGCCGCGACGTCGCCCACCTGTTCGGCGTGTCGCGCAGCTATTTCCAGGCCGACCTTGCCACGGTGGGCGATGCGGTGGTGTTCCTGCGCAGCCTGCTGCCAGGCAAGCCCATCGATGAGATCTACACCGTTCTGGGCCGTGCCAAGCAAGGCAAGACCGAGCGCTACCGGACCTTCTTCCGCCACTTCAACGAACATCCGCAGGAGCGGCTGGTGCCCGCCGAAGGCACACCTGGCATGGTCATGGCAGTGTTCACCCTGCCCAGCTATCCGCTGGTGTTCAAGCTGATCCGCGACCGCTTCGCCTGGCCCAAGGCGATGTCGCGGCAGCAGGTGGAAGAGAAGTACGCGCTGGTGTTCAACCTCGACCGCGTCGGCCGCCTGCTCGATGCGCAGCCGTATCGCCACCTGCGCTTCCCGCGCGACCGCTTCGCACCGGCCTTGCTGGAGGAGCTGCTGCAGCAATGCGCGCAGACCGTGCGGGTCGATGGCGACCATGTGGAAGTCGCACTGTGCTACGTACAGCGTCGTTTCCGTCCATTGAACCTGTACCTGCGCGAGCAGGGGGGCGAGGCGGTGCGCGCAGCGGTACTCGACTATGCGCAGGCGATCACCGACATGGCGCGCAACAACATCTTCCCCGGCGACATGCTGCCGAAGAACTTCGGCGTATCGCGGCATGGCCGGGCAGTCTTCTACGACTACGACGAGCTGTGCCTGGTCAGCGACTGCGTGTTCCGCGCCTGGCCGCAGCCGCGTACGCCGGAGGAAGCCATGGCCGATGAACCCTGGTTCCATGTCGGTCCACGCGACGTGTTTCCCGAGCGCTTCGGCCCGTTCATGGGCCTGCCCGCCAGCGAACTGGCGGCAGTGCGGGAACACTACCGGCACCTGTTCGATCCTGCGTGGTGGCAGGGCCTGCAGGTGCGCTTCGCCGCAGGTGATTATCCGGATACGCCGCCCTACGCGGCGGCCCATCGCCTGGCCTGAACGGCGTGGCGTGAAGCGCGTGCCGGTCCGGTCTGGACTGCGGTACGCTCGGTGCTCACTTCATCACCACGGATCCGGCAATGATGCGTTCCCCCCTGTTCCTTGCCCTGGCCCTGGCGTTCTCCGCCGGTGCCCCCCTGCTGCCAGCCGATGCCGTCGCCCAGAACGCGCGCGCCGTGCGTGCCACCGCCGAGATGAGCATGGCGCTGTCGGGCAGTATCGACGTGGCGGCCGATGGTTCGGTCAGCGCGCTGGTCCTGGACCAGCAGGCGATGCTCGCACCGGGTATCGCCTCATTCGTGGAGGGCACCATCCGTGGCTGGCAGTTCGAGCCGACGCTGCGCGATGGCAAGCCGGTGGCGGTCCACGCACCACTGCGGGTGCGCCTGCGTGGCAAGCAGCAGGAGGACGGCAGCTACCAGGTCAGCATGACCAGTGTCGACTTCAGTGAGTATGACCCGAAGGCTACCGATTCGGTGACCCGGAAGAGCATGCCGCCACCGCGCTACCCCGAGGATGTCTTCCGCAGTGGTGGGCAGGGTGATGTGCTGTTGCTGGTCAAGGTAGCCCGCGATGGGACCGTGGCCGACGTCATTGCCGAACAGGTGAACATGACCGTGGTCGCGCCGGAGCGGACCCTGGCCAAGATGCGCGACCTGCTCGCCAAGGCCAGCATCAGCGGCGCGCGCAAGTGGACCTTCGTCCCGCCGACCACCGGCGAGAACAGCACGCGCGACTTCTGGACCGTGCGCGTGTTGGTGAACTTCGCCCTGAACAGCGACACCGGCAGCAACGGCAATGCCCAACCGGAACGCTATGGCCGCTGGCGTGCCTTCATCCCCGGCCCGTGCCAGGCCGCACCGTGGCGCAAGCCGGATGCCGTCGAACAGGCGGGCAGTGATCTGCTGCCGGCCGGGGGCGTGTACATGGTCGATGGCACCCAGCGCGGCCTGCGCCTGCTGACACCGTTGGCGCAGCGCTGAGCCCGGCGCGGTGAAGCGGTCGGCCAGGCCGGCCGCTTTTCAGTCCGCGTACGGGTAGACCACCACCCGGTTGCGGCCCTGTTCCTTGGCCATGTACAGGGCCTTGTCGGCCAGCCGCAGCGCCTGCTCGGCATCGACATGGAAGCTGGGGAAGTGGGCCACGCCCAGTGACACGGTGATGGTGCCGACCGGCTCGAACGGATGATCGGCGATGTGCTGGCGCAGGCGCTCGCCGGCCTGGCGCGCAGAGTCGGTGCTGATGCCCGGCAACAGCAGCAGGAATTCCTCGCCACCGGCACGGCAGAGGATGTCGCTGTCGCGCGAGTAGCGGCGCATCTGGTCGGCGATATGGACGATGGCGGCGTCGCCGACGTCGTGGCCGTGGCTGTCGTTGATCGATTTGAAGCGATCGATGTCCAGCGCCAGGATCGCGAACGGAATGCCCTGCACCTGCAATGCATCCAGCGCCTGCTGCAGGCCGCGGCGATTGAGCAGGCCGGTCAGCGGATCGGTACGGTTGGCGCGGCTGAGCGTGCCGATGCGGTCCTGCAGCGCGTTGAAGCTGTGCAGCACCGCCTGCTTGAGCTGGGCCACCTCGAAGTACCACGCGCGGATGCCGCTGACGTGGCTGATCGCGTTGCCGGTGTCCTCGCCACCCTGCACGTTCCGCGCCAGCTGCCACAGCGGCATCGAGATGCGACGGGCGAACCACCAGGTGACCAGCAGTGACAGCAGGCCGAGCGGGATCGCATTCCAGATCACCGCGGTCATCAACCGCGACAATGGCTGCAGCGTGGCCTCGGTCGGCCGCTGGGCGATGATGCCCCAGCCGGTGGCCGGTACCGGCGCATAGCCGGCCAGCATCGACACGCCCAGGTTGTTGCGGACCTGCTGCGCACCGCGTTCACCGCGCACGACTGCCTTCACCGCCGGGTTGCCGACCACGTAGTCGCCGACCCGCTTGCCATCGGCGTGGTACAGCAGGCGGCCATTGCGGTCCACCACGTACAGGTACGAGCCGTCGCGGTAGTAGTGCTTGCCCAGCAGCGTGTGCAGCGCACTGCGCTGGCGCAGGTACAGGGTGCCGCTGACGTAGCCGCGATAGCGGCCCTGGCGATCGAAGATCGGGTGCGACAGCGAGACCAGCAGCTTGCCGGTGGTCGACTGGTAGGGATCGCTGATCATCGGCTGGCGCGCGGCCAGTGCGGCGTTGTTGCCGGCGCTGTGCAGGATCTCGCCCTGCAGCTGCAGGGTCTGCGGCGAGGTGGCGATCACCAGGCCGTCGGCATCCACCACCAGCGAGGAGTTGAAGCTGTTGGTCTGCAGCTGCAGGCGGCTGGCCTCATCCTGCGCCTGTGCCGGATCGAGGTTGCTCTGGCCGAGCCGGGTGGCGGCGTAGGCCAGCTCCTGCTGCGCGGCCAGCAGGAAGTTCTGGGTGGTCTCGGCCAGCTTGGTGGCATAGACGCGGTTGGCCTCCAGGGTGTTGCCAACCAGCTGGTCGCGCTGCACGCGGTAACTGGCCAGCAGGGTATTGGCCAGGGCGATGATGGCGCTGAGCAGGGCCAGGGCGAGGATCAGCTTGCCCAGGTTGAGGCGGGGAGACAGCGTTCGCATGCGTCGACGGATCCGGCAGGAGGCTGGACCCGACCGGTTCTCCGGAAGGGGCGACAGCGGAATCGGTGGCCACGCCCGCAGGGCCGGGCAGGGTATCGGGCGGATTATCGCCAAAAGTCGGCGGCGGCAAAGTGAAGTGGGTCGCCCTGCAGGCAAAAAAAAACCTGCCGCAGCGGGCGGCAGGTTCTTTTCGATGCAATGGCGCGGATCAGCGCTTCATCGAACCGAAGAACTCGTCGTTGGACTTGGTGTTCTTCATCTTGTCCAGCAGGAATTCCATCGCGGCCATTTCATCCATCGGATGCAGCAGCTTGCGCAGGATCCAGATCTTCTGCAGCAGTTCCGGTTCGATCAGCAGGTCTTCGCGGCGGGTACCGGAACGGTTGATGTCGATGGCCGGGAACACGCGCTTTTCAGCGATGCGACGGCTCAGGTGCACTTCGCTGTTGCCGGTGCCCTTGAACTCTTCGTAGATCACCTCGTCCATCTTCGAGCCGGTGTCGACCAGCGCGGTGGCGATGATGGTCAGGCTGCCGCCTTCTTCCACGTTGCGCGCGGCACCGAAGAAGCGCTTCGGGCGGTGCAGGGCGTTGGCGTCCACACCACCGGTCAGCACCTTGCCCGAGCTCGGCACCACGTTGTTGTAGGCGCGGGCCAGGCGGGTGATCGAGTCGAGCAGGATCACCACATCCTTCTTGTGCTCGACCAGGCGCTTGGCGCGCTCGATGACCATTTCGGCCACCTGCACGTGGCGCGCGGCCGGCTCGTCGAAGGTCGAGCTGATGACCTCGCCGCGCACGGTGCGCTGCATTTCGGTCACTTCTTCCGGGCGCTCGTCGATCAGCAGCACGATCAGGTGCACGTCCGGATGGTTGGTGGTGATGGCGGTGGCGACCTGCTGCATCATCATCGTCTTGCCGGCCTTGGGCTGCGACACGATGAGCGAGCGCTGGCCCTTGCCCTGCGGCGCCATCAGGTCGAGGATGCGGCCGGTGATGTCTTCCGACGAACCGTTGCCACGCTCCAGGGTGAAGCGGCGGCGCGGGAACAGGGCGGTCAGGTTCTCGAACAGCACCTTGTTCTTCGACGCTTCGATCGGCTCGCCGTTGATGGTGTCGACGATGTTCAGCGCGAAGTAGCGCTCGCCGTCCTTCGGGAAGCGGATGCGGCCGGAGATGTGGTCGCCGGTGCGCAGGTTGAAGCGGCGGATCTGGCTGGGCGAGATGTAGGTGTCGTCCGGGCCGGCCAGGTAGCTGGCTTCGGCCGCGCGCAGGAAACCGAAGCCATCCGGCAGGATTTCCAGCACACCATCGGCGGCGACGCCGTCACCGTGGCGGGTCAGCACCTTCAGCAGGGCGAAGATCACGTCCTGCTTGCGGGCACGGGCCACGCCTTCGGAGATCTGCAGCTGTTCGGCGATTTCCAGCAGCTTCTGTGCCGGCATGCGCTTGAGGTCGCTCAGCGAGTAGACCGGGAAGCCCTCGGGCACGTTGGCGTGCGGGCGCGGCACGAACGGCTGCTGTTCGCCGCCGTCATTGGACATGCCATCGTCGCGGAAGCGGTTGTTGCGGTCACGGTCGCGGCGGTTGCGGAAGCGGTCGCGGCGGTTGCCCTGACCTTGCCCCTGGCCCTGCTGGCCGCTCTGGTTGTACGGGTTCTGGCCCTGGTTCTGGCCCCCCCCCTGGTGATTCTGCTGCCGCGGCTGGCCGGATTCGCGGCCCTCGCCACCCTCGCCACCGCCACTGCTGGCGGGGGCCTCGGCGGCGGGCGCGCTCGGCGCAGGTGCTGCGGCCGGCGCCGGTGCTTCGGGCGCGGCGGCCAGCGGCAGGGTCGGCTGCGCCGGAGCGGCGCTGGTTTCTGCGGCTGCCGGGGCGGCGGCCTTGCTCACGCGGGGCTTGCGCACGCGCTTTTCGGCGGGCGCATCAGCGCTGCCGGTTTCGGAAGTGTTATCGGACAAGAGCGTTATTCCTCGCTTGACGGTGCGAGCGCCCGGCTGGGGCGGCGAACGTTGGGAATGGGTCTGGAAGAAACTGCGTCCAGAGGGTGCGGCACGCGAACGCGGCCGGATATGCCGACACTATCATCGGCCTGCGGCGCCATGCAAGGGTCGCCGGGAACAGCATTCATCATGGGCGTGGTGCGCCCGCCGGCAGCCGCGCTCGGCGGCTGCCGGAGACCGGCAGGATCAGGCCAGGGCCTTGTCCAGCAGGCCGGCCAGCTGGGCCTTGCCCACCGCACCGATCTGCTCGCCGACCTTCTCGCCATCCTTGAACACGACCAGGTACGGAATCGAACGCACGTGGTACTTCGCGGCCAGCGCACGGTTGTGGTCAACGTTGACCTTGGCGATCTTGGCGCGGCCCTGGTAGGCATCGGCCAGCTCGTCCAGCGCCGGGGCGATCATCTTGCAGGGGCCACACCACTCGGCCCAGAAATCGACCAGCACCGGTTCCTTGGAATTCAGCACTGCGCTATCAAAGTCGGCGTCGCCGACATGTACAACCTTGTCGCTCATCTTGGTTTCTCGTCTTGGATTGCACCCGGCCATGCCGGAGGTGGGTGAACTGGGCCTTGCCCGGTGGCGCGACCCTCGTCGTTGCCTCGCGGCGCACTGCCGCGGTGCGTTCGGCGGGATGCCTGGACGCTCACGGCCGGCAGTGTACCCCTATCGCGGGGCAGGGACAGGCGCCGTCTGGAACCCAGCGTATCGTGATCGCTTCGATGGCCGGTATGTGTCGGATTTCACTGTCTTCCTGAAGATGGGGCTGGCAGTGGGCGACACCAGCGCCCCCGTGCAGGCCGTTCAAGTCCGGTGTGGCTGGGTGAAGGTGGCGTCTCTGGATGCCGTGAGACGCGGCATTCCGGTTTGCCTGCCCGAGTGCGGTAAACTGGGACATTGTGCGGCGCACGGACCGAGGGGTCCCGGCCTGCCAACCCGCCGCAGGGGCCGCAGTTTGCGACGGTTCCCCTAGACGCTGAAGTGCCAGCCGCCCCAAGGGCCGGCGGCCATACCAAGACGGACTCATGAGCGACAAACCGCTGACCGATTTGACCTTCTCCTCCTTCGAGCTGCACCCGGCCCTGCAGGCCGGCCTTGAAGGAGCCGGATTCACCCGCTGCACCCCGATCCAGGCGCTGACCCTGCCGGTCGCGCTGCCCGGTGGTGATGTTGCCGGCCAGGCCCAGACCGGTACCGGCAAGACCCTGGCCTTCCTGGTCGCTGTCGTGAACCGCCTGCTGACCCGTCCGGCGCTGGCCGACCGCAAGCCGGAAGACCCCCGCGCCCTGATCCTCGCCCCGACCCGCGAACTGGCCATCCAGATCCACAAGGATGCGGTGAAGTTCGGTTCCGACCTGGGCCTGCGTTTCGCGCTGGTCTACGGTGGCGTGGATTACGACAAGCAGCGCGAGCTGCTGCAGCAGGGCGTGGACGTGATCATCGCCACCCCGGGCCGCCTGATCGACTACGTCAAGCAGCACAAGGTGGTTTCGCTGCATGCCTGCGAGATCTGCGTGCTGGACGAAGCCGACCGCATGTTCGATCTGGGCTTCATCAAGGACATCCGCTTCCTGCTGCGCCGCATGCCGGAACGCACCATCCGCCAGACCCTGCTGTTCAGCGCCACCCTCAGCCATCGCGTGCTGGAGCTGGCCTACGAGCACATGAACGAGCCGCAGAAGCTGGTGGTCGAAGCCGAGACCATCACCGCTGCCCGCGTGCGCCAGCGCATCTACTTCCCGGCCGACGACGAGAAGATCCCGCTGCTGCTGGGCCTGCTGTCGCGCAGCGAAGGCGCGCGGACCATGGTGTTCGTCAACACCAAGGTGTTCGTCGAGCGCGTTGCCCGCTCGCTGGAAAAGGCCGGCTATCGCGTCGGCGTGCTGTCCGGCGACGTGCCGCAGAAGAAGCGCGAGAGCCTGCTCAACCGCTTCCAGAAGGGCCAGCTGGAAATCCTGGTGGCCACCGACGTCGCCGCGCGCGGCCTGCACATCGACGGCATCAAGTACGTCTACAACTACGACCTGCCGTTCGATGCCGAAGACTACGTGCACCGCATCGGCCGTACCGCGCGCCTGGGCGAAGAGGGTGATGCGATCAGCTTCGCCTGCGAACGCTACGCGATGGGCCTGCCGGACATCGAGGCCTACATCGAGCAGAAGATTCCCTCCGAGCCGGTCACCAAGGAACTGCTGACCCCGCTGCCGCGCCCGGAACGCCCGGCCCCGGCTGCAGGCGAGGAAGGCGAGGACAACGAAAGCGTCGGCCAGATCTTCCGTGAAGCGCGCGAAGCCCGCGCCGCCGAGGAAGAGCGTCGGGGCGGTGGCCGCAGTGGCGGTCGTTCCGGCAGTGGTGGTGGTCGTGGTGGCCGTGACGGCGAGCGCAGCGGCGAACGCCGTTCGCGCGGCCCGCGCAAGCCGCGCGTGGAAGGCGAGCAGGCCGCAACTGCCCCGGTGGAAGGTGCTGAAGCCGCTGTCGCCCAGGCTCCGCGCCCGCCGCGCCCGCCGCGTGCCGAAGGTGCGCCGGAAGGTGCGGTGGATGGCGAGCACAAGCCGCGCAAGCGCCGTCGTCGTCGCCACGGCCGTCCGGTCGAGGGTGCCGAGGGCGTGCAGGCCCACGCCGGCAACGGCGCGAGCCCGGTGACCCCGGTGCAGGTGGTGGCCAAGCCGGTGCGTACCGCCGCTGATACCGGTGATTCGTTCCTGACCCGCATCGGCCGCAAGATCCGCCGGATGCTGTCGGGCAGCTGATCCGGTAGCACCCGGCCGTTGGTCGGGTGGCTTTGAAGGGTAGTGCCGGCCGCTGGCCGGCATGCAGCGCAGTCGCCGGCCAGGAAACCCTGTCGCGTCTGACTCTGGCCGCGCCTGCCGGCCTGCAGCCAAGCTGACTCCTCCTGCATCCGGAGGAGTCACGCGATGGCATCCGTACCCTGTTACGACACATTCGATCTGCACTACGCACAGCACGTGGCGGCCTCTGCGTCCCGTCCGCTGGAACGCCGGACGCTGCTGGAGCTGGCCGGTCCATTGCAGGGGCGGGATGTCATCGACCTGGCCTGCGGCTCCGGTGACTTCGGCCGTCACCTTCTGCTTCACGGTGCACGAAGCGCCCTCGGCGTCGATCTGTCCGCAGCGATGATCGAACAGGCGCGCCAGCTTTCGGCGCAGGGTGGTGACGCCATGCAGTTCCTGCACGGCGATGCGACCCGGCTGGACCTGCCAGCCCGTTTTGATATTGCCGTGGCGGTCTGGCTGTTCAACCATGCCGATACGCTGCAGGAACTGGAGCGCATGTACCGGGCAGCAGCGAGCGTGCTCAAACCGGGCGGTCGGCTGCTGGGCATCGTCACCCATCCTGCCTTCCGGCTGGCCAACGGTGACTTTTCGCGTTACGGCGCGCGCATCGTCCGGCAGCAGGCCCGGAATGACCATCACCTGGTAGAGGTGGAGTTCGCCGATGCAGCCGTGGCACGCGTCACCGACCATCAATGGCGTGCGGACCAGCATGAGCAGGCGGCAGCCCGCGCGGGGCTGCCCGGGCTGCAGTGGCGGGTGCCGGCGCCGACAGCGGCGGAGTGCCGGGGCCGGCCTCCCGGCTTCTGGGATGAATACCGGGACAACAACGCGCTGGTGGTACTGCACGCCCGCAGGGAGGGGTAGCGCCAGCGCAGGTCGGGCGGACGTAGCGGCGGATCGAAGATTCCGCCGGGCATGGCCCGGCGCTACCGATCCGTCGCGCCGGTCCTGCATAATCGGGGCATGAGTGTCCTGCGCTTCGACAATGTCAGCAAACAGTACGCCGGTGGCCACGAGGCACTGACCGATGTCAGCTTCGAGGTCGCGCCGGGCGAGATGCTGTTCGTCACCGGCCATTCCGGTGCGGGTAAAAGTACGCTGCTCAAGTTGATCCACCTCGACGAGCGGCCAAGCCGCGGCGCGGTGGTGTTCGACGAGCGCAACCTGCTGAAGGTGCGCGGCGGCGATGTGCCGCGCCATCGGCGCGCAGTGGGGGCGGTCTACCAGGACCACCGCCTGCTGATGGACCGCTCGATTGCCGAGAACGTGGCGCTGCCGCTGATCCTGCGTGGTACCCGCCGTGGCGACATCAACAAGCGCGTGCGTTCAGTGCTCGAACGCATGGGCCTGGGCCATCGTGAGAAGGCACTGCCCTCGCAGTTGTCGGCCGGCGAGCAGCAGCGCGTCGGCATCGCCCGCGCCATCGTCGGCGAGCCCAAGCTGCTGGTGGCCGATGAGCCGACCGGCAACCTCGACCCGACCCTGGCAGCGGAGATCATGGCCCTGTTCGCCGAGCTGCCCTCGCGCGGCACCAGCGTGCTGGTGGTCAGCCACGACCTGCCGCTGCTGCGCCGCATGCGCAAGCGCGTATTGATCCTCGACCACGGCCGGCTGGTGGATGACATCTCGCCGCAGGACCTGGCGGAGTAACCGATGGCGAAGAACGAAAACAGCGAAGCCGCCGCCCCGTCGCGCGTGGGCGTCTGGTTCCAGCACCACGTGCACAGCGTGGTGTTCAGCCTGGGCCGCGCCTGCCGCAAGCCGTGGGCGACCCTGCTGACCGTGATGGTCATGGCGCTGGCGCTGGCGTTGCCGCTGGGGCTGTCGATCGCGCTGGACAACCTCAAGCAGTTCGCCGGCAGCGTGCAGCAGTCGCGCGACATCAACGTGTTCCTGAAGGGCAACGTCGATGGTCCCGGTGCGCTTCGCCTGGCCGGCCAGCTGCGCGACCGCGATGACGTGGCCGAGGTGAATGTGCGCACACCCGAGCAGGGCCTGCAGGAACTGCGCGATGCCGGCCTCGGTGAGGCGATCGATGCGCTCAACGACAATCCGTTGCCCTCGCTGCTGGTGATCACCCCGGGCCAGGGCAAGGATGACGCACGCCTGGCACGCGCGCTGGAAAGCCTGCCCGAGGCCGATCTGGTGCAGCACGATGCGCTGTGGCGCCAGCGCCTGGACGCCTGGCTGGCGTTCGGTGCACGCCTGGTGCAGGTGCTGTCGGTGCTGCTCGGCGTGGCTGCCGCGCTGGTGGTCGGCAACACCGTGCGCCTTGATATCCAGGCCCGTCGCGAAGAGATCGGCGTGCTGCAGCTGCTCGGCGCGAGCGATGGCTTCATCCGCCGCCCGTTCCTGTACCTGGGCGCGTGGTACGGGCTGGGCGCCGGCGCGGTAGCGCTGGCCCTGATCGGCGCCGCCGGTGCCGCCCTGCGCGTGCCGCTGGCCGAACTCTCGCGCAGCTACGGCAGCCCGTTCGTGCTGCATGGCCTGGACCTGCTGCACGGCGGCCTGGTCCTGGTCGGCACGCTGCTGCTGGGCTGGCTGGGCGCCTGGCTGGTGACCGGCCACTTCCTCCGCCAGACCCGTCCGACCGACACCTGAGACCGGCATGCAACCGCAAGCGCTGAAGCACCTTGAAGGGCCCGCGACGCGGGTGATGGTGGTCGATGGTTCGAAGCTGGTCCGCAAGCTGATCGCCGATGTCCTGCAGCGTGACCTGCCGGGCGTGGAGGTGATCGGCTGCGACAGCATCGAGGATGCGCAGCAGGCGCTGGCGCAGGGCCCGGTGGACTTGGTGACGACCTCGCTGACCCTGCGCGATGGCGACGGCCTGGCGCTGGCGCGGATGGTGCGCGAAGCCGCCGGCCAGGCCTATGTGCCGGTGATCGTTGTGTCCGGCGATGCCCAGCAGCACCTGGAGCAGCGTCGCTTCACCGAGTACGTCACCGACTATTTCGACAAGGCGCTGGGCCATGAGGCACTGGCGACCTTCATCCGTGGCTATGTGCAGCCGCAGACCATCCCCGGTGCCACCATCCTCTACATCGAGGACAGCCGGGTGGTGGCCGAGGCCACCAAGCGCATGCTTGAGCGGCAGCAGTTGAACGTACTGCACGTGGTCAGCGCCGAAGAGGCATTCACCCTGCTCACTGCCGAGTCGCTGGGCCGCAGCCGCCACCGCATCGACCTGGTGCTGACCGATGTCACCCTGAAGGGTGAACTGAGCGGGCGCGACGTGGTGCAGCGCGTGCGCGTGGACTTCGGTTACGGCAAGCGCCGCCTGCCGGTGCTGGTGATGACCGGTGACGGCAACCCGCACAACCAGACCGGGCTGCTGCAGTCCGGTGCCAACGACCTGGTGCTCAAGCCGATCGAAGAGCGGCTGCTGGTCACCAAGGTGCTGTTCCAGCTGCGCCTGGCCCGATTGAACGATGGACCCCTGATCCGATGATGGATGAAGTAGCCGACACCCCGACGATCCAGCTGGAACCGAGCTGGAAGCAGCATGTCGGCGATTACCTGCTGCAGCCGCAGATGCGCGAGCTGTCCAGCTTCCTGCGCCAGCGCAAGGCCAGTGGCGCGGCGGTGTTCCCGCCCGGCCCGCAGATCTTCGCCGCGTTCGACGCCACGCCGTTCGAGCAGGTGAAGGTGGTGATCCTCGGGCAGGACCCGTACCACGGCCGCGGCCAGGCGCATGGCCTGAGTTTCTCGGTGCCGCCGGGCGTGCCGGTGCCGCCGTCGCTGCTGAACATCTACAAGGAGATCGAGAGCGATCTCGGCATCCCGCGCCCGGACCACGGCTGCCTGATTCCGTGGGCGCAACGTGGGGTGCTGCTGCTCAATGCCGTGCTGACGGTGGAAGAGGGCAAGGCTGGTGCCCACCAGGGACGTGGCTGGGAGGGCTTCACCGATCACGTGGTGGACGTGCTCAACCGCGAACGCGAAGGCCTGGTGTTCATGCTGTGGGGCGCCTATGCGCAGCAGAAGGGCAAGGTCATCGACACCCGACGCCATCGCGTGCTGAAGTCGCCGCACCCGTCGCCGCTGTCGGCCCATCGTGGCTTCCTCGGCTGCCGGCATTTCTCGATGGCCAACGAGTACCTGCAGCGTCGCGCCCAGGCCCCGATCGACTGGTCGCTGCCGCCGCGTTCGGCGCTTTGAGCACCGGCGGGCTGCCGGGCCTGAACACCGGGCAACGTCTTCGGCGCTGAATGGGCCTTCAGAACGGCCCGTTCAGCTCCGCTTGACTGAAATCGGCCGGTTTCCGCCGGGTAATTGCTTGAATTCCAAGGGATTGTGAATCCCGAAAAGCGTGCTCGCCACTGTCATCAAATCGCGCTACGGTAGGGCTCTGTTTGGGACCAGTGTTGCATCAATAGGATGCTGGAACTTTTTCCTCCTTTAGCAGTCCAAATCCCGGACTGCTAAGATGGGTGCCTATGAGCCAGAACACCTCTACTGCCCTTGTGGCAAACAATCTCCCGATTCCCAGTGCGCTCGGTTCGCTGGACGCCTATATCGGTGCCGTGCACCAGATCCCGGTGCTGTCGGTCGATGACGAACAGGACCTGGCCCGTCGCTTCCGCGACGGCAACGATCTGGACGCCGCCCGCGAGCTGGTGCATTCGCACCTGCGCTTCGTGGTGCACGTGGCCCGCGGCTACAACGGCTACGGCCTCGCGCTGGGCGACCTGATCCAGGAAGGCAATATCGGCCTGATGAAGGCGGTCAAGCGCTTCGACCCGGACATGGGCGTGCGCCTGGTCTCCTTCGCCGTGCACTGGATCCGTGCCGAAATGCACGAGTTCATCCTGAAGAACTGGCGCATCGTGAAGGTCGCCACCACCAAGGCGCAGCGCAAGCTGTTCTTCAACCTGCGCAAGTCGAAGACGCGCCTGGGCTGGATGAACGCGGCGGAAGTGAGCGCGGTGGCCAAGGACCTGAACGTGTCCGAGCGCGAGGTCATGGAAATGGAGTCGCGCCTGTCCGGTCGCGATATCGGTTTCGATGCGCCGACCGACGAGGACAACGAGCACGCTCCGCCGTCGCCGGCTGCGTTCCTGGTCGCCGATGACGAAGACCCGTCGATGGCCTACGAGCGCGAGGACAGCGAAGACAACCAGATGCAGCTGCTGCGCGAAGGCCTGGCCGAACTGGATGCGCGTTCGCGCGACATCATCCGTCGTCGCTGGCTGGATGCCGACAGCAAGGTGACGCTGCAGGAGCTGGCCGACGAGTATGGCGTGTCCGCCGAGCGCATCCGCCAGGTCGAGGCGAACGCGCTGAAGAAGATGAAGGCGCTGTTCACCGCGTAAGGCGGGATGGCGTTGAAGCAATGAAAAGGCCCGGCACTGCCGGGCCTTTTTCGTTTGTGGGGCTTAGCCACGCATGGCGTGGCTCTACTCTGACGCCAGAGCGGTGATTGTGCCGACCGGGCCATGTGCTGGATGCTGATGTTCACGCCGTACCACGCAGTGGCACGGTATGATCATGCCACGCGTCTTCCGCACACGAAGTTTCAATCGCAGTATGCGTAGGACCACCCTGTCCGACGCTGCGCTTTACCGGTCGGTACGTGAAATGGAAGCGGGTCTGGTGGATGCTGATCTTGGCGGCGGAATCTTCAAGAAGCGCGTTCCGTTGCCGGGGCGAGGAAAGCGTGGGAGCGTTCGAATCATCGTCGCCACACAGCGAGGCGGGCATTGGTTCTTCCTTTTCGGCTACGAGAAGAATGAACGTGCTGCGATCACGAATGCGGAACGGGATGCGCTGCAGTTGTACGCATCGGAGTTCCTGAGAATGAGTACGGCGCAGCTGAATCGCGCCGTGGAGTACGGGGATCTACAGGAGATCGGCCATGACGAAGACCCCTGAGCGACGGCGCGCGAAAAGTGCGCTTCTTGAAGCGGTGCATGATGCTGCTGTGAGTCTGCACGCGCATGGCTTCATCGATAAACGTCGGTTGAGCAGCTACGAAGCACTTTGCCTTGAGCCGGTCCCTGAGTACAGCAGTGCCCAGATCCGTGCCCTGCGTACGTCACTGCAGCTCAGTCAGCCGGTCTTTGCGGGGGTTCTCAATACCAGCGTTTCCACCGTACGCAGCTGGGAGCAGGGCGAAAAGAAACCCAGCGGACCGTCACTGAAGTTGCTTAACCTGATTGATCGGAAGGGTCTCGAAGCAGTCCTGTAGAGCAAAGGCCCGGCAATGCCGGGCCTTTGCTTTACCGTGGTATTCAATCCGCGCCATGCATGGGAGCGGGGGAGCCTCACCCCTCGCGTGCGATCGCGCGCCAACCAATGTCGTTGCGGTGGAATTCGTTGGCCCAGGTCACCTTGGCCACGCCGGCATAGGCGTTGGCCTGCGCGTCGCGCACGCTGTCACCCAGCGCCGCCACGCACAGCACGCGGCCGCCGGCGCTGACCACCTGGCCCTGCGCGTCCAATGCAGTCCCCGCATGGAACACCTTGGCACTGGCCGGCACGTCGTCCAGGCCGGAAATCACGTCACCGGTGATCGGCGCTTCCGGGTAGGGCTTCGCGGCCAGCACCACGCCCAGCGACGGGCGTGCGTCCCACTGCGCCTGCACCTGCTCCAGGCGGCCATCGATGGCGGCTTCCACCAGCTCGACCAGATCCGACTGCAGGCGCAACATCACCGGCTGGGTTTCCGGGTCGCCGAAGCGCACGTTGAATTCGATCACCTTCGGCGCGCCGCTGGCGTCGATCATCAGGCCCGCGTAGAGGAAACCGGTGAACGGGATGCCGTCGGCGATCATGCCCTGCACGGTCGGGTTCACCACTTCGCGCATCACGCGTGCATGCACCTCCGGCGTCACTACCGGCGCCGGCGAGTACGCGCCCATGCCACCCGTGTTGGGGCCGGTGTCGCCGTCGCCGACGCGCTTGTGGTCCTGCGAGGTGGCCATCGGCAGCGCATGCACGCCGTCCACCATCGAAATGAAGCTGGCTTCCTCGCCATCGAGGAATTCCTCGATCACCACGCGGGCGCCGGCATCGCCGAACGCGTTGCCGGAGAGCATGTCACGCACCGCGTCTTCGGCCTCGGCCAACGTCATTGCGACGATCACGCCCTTGCCGGCGGCCAGGCCATCGGCCTTGACCACGATCGGTGCGCCCTTCTCGCGGATGTAGGCCAGGGCAGCGTCCACGTCGGTGTGCACGGCATAGAACGCGGTGGGGATGTTGTGGCGGGCCAGGAAATCCTTGGCGTAGGCCTTGCTGCCTTCCAGCTGCGCGGCGGCGGCGGTCGGCCCGAAGATGCGCAGGCCGGCGGCGCGGAAGCGGTCGACCACGCCGGCCACCAGCGGTACTTCCGGGCCGACCACGGTCAACGCCACGCCTTCGGCCTGGGCCAGCGCCAGCAGGCCGTCGATATCGGTCACCTTCACCGCCACGTTGCGGCACTTGTCTTCGCTGGCGGTACCGGCGTTGCCGGGCGCCACGATCACGTCGGTGACACGGGAGGACTGGGCCAGCTTCCATGCCAGGGCGTGTTCGCGGCCGCCGGAGCCGATGACGAGGATCTTCATGGGACAGGGTTCTCGGATACGGAAAAGAAAAGCCGGGCAGGGCCCGGCTTGGTGATGCGGATCAGTGGCGGAAGTGGCGCACGCCGGTGAACACCATGGCCAGGCCATGTTCGTCGGCGGCGGCGATCACTTCGGCATCGCGCATCGAACCGCCCGGCTGGATGACCGCCTTGATGCCGGCGGCAGCGGCGGCATCGATGCCGTCGCGGAACGGGAAGAACGCATCGGAGGCCATCACCGAACCCTCGACCACCAGGTTCGCGTCGGCGGCCTTGATGCCGGCGATGCGGGCCGAGTACACGCGGCTCATCTGGCCGGCGCCGACACCGATGGTGCGGTTGTCCTTGGCATAGACGATCGCGTTGGACTTCACGAACTTGGCCACCTTCCAGGCAAACAGCAGGTCGCTGAACTGCTTGTCGGTCGGCGCCAGCTTGCTGACCACCTTCAGCTCGTCGCGGGTCATGCCGCGGTTGTCCGACGACTGCAGCAGCAGGCCCGAGCCGACGCGCTTGCTGTCGAAGTTGTTCAGGCCGTCGCCATGCGGGATGCGCAGCACGCGTACGTTGGCCTTCTTCTGCGCGTACTCCAGCGCGGCCGGCTCGTAGTCCGGGGCAATCAGCACTTCCACGAACTGGCGGTCCAGGATCACCTTGGCGGTGGCGGCGTCCAGCGGCGTGTTGAAGGCGATGATGCCGCCGAAGGCGCTGGTCGGGTCGGTGGCGTAGGCCAGCTCGTAGGCGTCGCCGTTGCCGGCACCGACGGCCACGCCGCACGGGTTGGCGTGCTTGACGATGACGCAGGCCGGCGCATCGAACTGGCGCACGCATTCCCACGCCGCATCGGCATCGGCCAGGTTGTTGTAGCTCAGCTCCTTGCCCTGCAGCTGCTGGAAGGTGGCCAGCGTGCCCGGGACCGGGTACAGGTCGCGGTAGAACGCGCCGCTCTGGTGCGGGTTCTCGCCGTAGCGCAGGTCCATCACCTTCACGAAGGTGGAGTTCATCTGCGCCGGGTATTCGGCACGGGCCGGCACGGCGGCGTCGGTGGCGGTGACCGCCGACAGGTAGTTGCTGATCGCCGCATCGTACTGGGCGACGCGGTTGAACGCGGCCACCGAGAACGCGAAGCGGGTGGCAGCCGTCAGCTGGCCGTTGTTGGCCTCCAGCGAGGCCAGCAGCTCGGGGTACTGCGACGGGTCGGTGGCCACTGCCACGCGGGCGAAGTTCTTGGCCGCCGAACGCAGCATGGCCGGGCCGCCGATGTCGATGTTCTCGACCGCGTCGGCCAGGGTGCAGTCGGCCTTGGCGGTGACCGATTCGAACGGGTACAGGTTCAGCACCAGCAGGTCGATGGCGCCGATGCCGTGCTCGGCCATCACCGCGTCATCCAGGCCGGAGCGGCCCAGCAGGCCGCCGTGCACCATCGGGTGCAGGGTCTTGACCCGGCCGTCCATCATTTCCGGGAAACCGGTGACCTCGGCCACGTCCTTCACGGCCAGGCCCGCCTCGCGGATCGCCTTGGCGGTGCCGCCGGTGGACAGCAGCTCCACGCCGCGTGCCGCCAGCGCGGTGGCCAGCTCGACCAGACCGGTCTTGTCGGAAACGGAGAGGAGGGCCCGGCGGACGGGCAACAGATCAGCAGTCATGGGACGGAATCGGCAGCGGAGCGGGGCCGATATTGTAGGCGGTGGGGGCCGGTGGCGGGCGCTGGTGGTGGTAATCAACCCGCACCGATGGCCTGTGGCCGCCTTCAGCACCGTCTGGCCGGGGGGGCCGCAATCAATTCGATGGGGCGCGCGGCCCCAATCGGGTAGGCTGTGCGGGAACTGCCAAGGATCAGCGGGTTCGGATCGTGTCGATCTATGCATTGAAAGGACGTTTTCAGGACCTCCTGCGTCCGGCCGTACGCGGCCTGTACCGCATGGGGATCACCGCCAATGCGGTGACCGTGGCCGCTGCCGTGGTCTCGCTGCTGGTGGCCGGCGCCGTCTGGTGCTGCGCACCGGCCCAGCCATGGCTGTACCTGCTGCTGCCGCTGTGGATGCTGCTGCGCATGGCGCTCAACGCCGTGGACGGCATGCTGGCCCGCGAATTCGGCCAGCAGTCGCGGCTGGGTGCCTATCTGAACGAATTGTGCGATGTGATCGCCGATGCGGCGCTGTACCTGAGCCTGCTCAGCGTGCCGGGCGTGCGCCCGGAGCCGCTGTGGCTGCTGGCCTGGACCGCGGCGCTGAGCGAATACGCCGGCGTGCTGGGGCTGATGGTCGGCGCCAGCCGCCGCTATGACGGCCCGATGGGCAAGAGCGACCGCGCCTTCGTGATCGGTGCGCTGGGCCTGCTGCTGGCGTTTGAGTGGGTTGGCGCGTTGACGGTCACGGGCGTGGCCGCGGCCATGGCGGTGCTGTGCGTGCTGACGATGATCAACCGGGTCCGTCGCGGACTGCGGGAAACCGCAGTTTCGCCAAATTAATCAAGCAGATAGAAAAAGACAATCAGGAGATTGCATGCGTCAGGCGCAGGAACGGGAATTCCACAGCTTCGACCAGGTACCGCTGTTCTACCGGTACTGGGCCGGCACCACCGCCACCCCGGCCACCCGGGCCATCGTGCTGCTGCACCGCGGGCACGAGCACTCCGGGCGTGTTACCCATCTGGTCGATGAGCTGGACCTGCCTGACACCGCCTTCTTCGCCTGGGATGCGCGCGGCAATGGCCGTTCGCCGGGCGCGCGTGGCGATGCACCGGGCTTTCCGGCGCTGGTGCGCGATCTGGACAGCTTCATCGCCCACATCGGCGCCGAGCATGGGATCGCGGTGGAAGACATCGTGGTGATCGCGCAGAGCGTGGGTGCCGTGGTCGCCGCCACCTGGGTGCACGACTACGCGCCACGTCTGCGCGCGCTGGTGATGGCCTCGCCGGCGTTCAAGGTGAAGCTGTACGTGCCGTTCGCACGCCCGGGCCTGGCCTTGATGCAGAAGCTGCGCGGCAACTTCTTCGTCAACAGTTACGTCAAGCCGCAATGGCTGACCCACGATCCGGCGCGGGTGGAAAGCTACCGCACCGATCCGCTGATCACCCGGCCAATCTCGGTGCGGGTGCTGCTGGGCCTGTACGAGGCGGCCGATCGCATCGTCGCCGATGCGCAGGCGATCAGCGTGCCGGTGCAGCTGCTGGTGTCCGGCTCGGACTTCGTCGTGCACCGTGGCCCGCAGGACCGCTTCTACGAGCGCCTGTCCAGCCCGATCAAGGAGCGCGTGCATCTGCCGGGCTTCTTCCACGACACGCTGGGCGAGCGTGATCGGGCACCGGCACTGGCGCGCATCCGCAGCTTCATCCAGGCGCGATTCGCCGAGCCGTTGCGCGAGTTGTCGCGCCGCGATGCGCACCGCCATGGGCCGACATTTGAAGAGTCTGAAATCCTGGCCTGGCCGCCCGAGCGCAACAGCCTGGCCGATCTTCGCTGGCGCGTGGTGCGCGGTGGCCTGCGCTTTGGCGGCAGACTGTCCGAAGGCATTGCACTGGGCCTGCAGACCGGTTTCGATTCGGGCAGCACGCTGGACTACATCTATCGCGACGAAGCACGTGGCAAAGGCCCGTTGGGTCGCCTGGTCGACCGCAACTACCTGGATGCGATCGGCTGGCGCGGCATCCGCATTCGCGGTCGGCACCTGCAGGAACTGCTGCGCGATGCCGCCCAGCGCCTGCGTGGGCAGGGCATGCCGGTGCGCGTGCTGGACGTGGCCGCTGGCCATGGCCGTTATGTACTGGAAGCGCTGGGCCAGGGCGAGCAACGCGCCGAGCGCATCGTGCTGCGCGACTTCAGCGGTCTGAACGTGACCCAGGGCCAGGCGTTGATCGAGCGCCTCGGTGCGTCCGACATCGCCCGTTTCGAGCAGGGCGATGCGTTCGATCCGGTGCAGCTGGCGCAGGTCGACCCGGCGCCGACACTGGCGGTGGTATCGGGGCTGTACGAACTGTTCCCCGACAACGACGCCGTGCTGCGCTCGCTGCAGGGCATCGCCGCAACGGTGCCGGTGGGTGGCTACCTGGCCTACACCGGCCAGCCCTGGCACCCGCAGCTGGAGTTCATCGCCCGCGCGCTGACCAGTCATCGTGGTGGCGCTGCGTGGGTGATGCGCCGCCGCACCCAGCAGGAAATGGATGAACTGGTGCGCCTGGCCGGGTTCGAGAAAGTGGCGCAGCGCATCGATGACTTCGGCATCTTCACTGTGTCGCTGGCACGCCGGACCGCGTGATGGCGACGCTGGCTGCAACTCCGCTTGCCACGGCGGGGCGCCCCTGGCGGCGCGCGCTGCTGTGGCTGGCCCTGCTGGGCCCGTTCTTCTTTGCCAGCTACGGCTTCGCCAACTGGATGGCCGGCCGCCACGCCGAACTGCCGGTGATGGCGTTCGGCTGGGAAACGCAGATTCCGTTCGTGCCATGGACGATCGTGCCGTACTGGTCGATCGACCTGTTCTACGCAATCTCGTTCTTCCTGTGCCGGCAGCGCCTCGAACTGGACCGGCACGCATTGCGGCTGTTCAGTGCACAGCTGATCGCGGTGACCTGTTTCCTGCTGTGGCCGCTGCGCTTCAGTTTCGAGCGGCCGGAGATCGGCGGCGTGTTCGGCTGGCTGTTCGATGTGCTGCTGGGTTTCGACAAGCCGTTCAACCAGGCGCCATCGCTGCACATCGTGCTGCTGATCGTGCTGTGGGTGAAGTTCGCGCAGTACCTGCACGGTGCCTGGCGCTGGGTCCTGCATGTGTGGGCGCTGCTGATCGGTGTCTCGGTGCTGACCACGTTCCAGCATCATTTCATCGACATCCCGACCGGCCTGCTGGCCGGCTGGCTGTGCGTGTGGTTGTGGCCGGAGCAGGGCACGCCACCGCTGCGGGCCTGGCGCATCGCGCGGCATGCCAAGCGGTGGCGATTGGCTGCGCTGTACCTGCTGGGGGCCGCTGTGCTGCTGGTGCCGGCGGTCCTGCTGCGGGGTACGGCGTTGTGGTTGCTGTGGCCGGTGGTGTCGCTGCTGCTGGTGGCGCTGGCCTATGCCGGTCTGGGTACGGCGGTGTTCCAGAAGCGCGCCGATGGTCGCTTGAGCATGGCGGCACGCTGGCTCCTGGCACCGTACCTGGGCGCCGCCTGGATCAACTCGCGGCTGTGGACACGGCATGCGCCGCAGCCGGTGCCGGTGCTGGACGGCGTGTGGCTGGGCCGGATTCCCTGCACGGTATTGCCGGCACCTTTGGTGGGCGTGGTCGATGCCTGCGCCGAGCTGTCCTGCCGCGCGCCGGGCGCGGCGTATGCCAGCGTGCCGATGCTGGATCTGGTGGTGCCCACGCCGCACCAGTTGCGCGAGGCGGCCGAGGCCATCGAACGGCTGCGGGTACAGGGGCCGCTGCTGGTGTGCTGCGCATTGGGTTACTCACGCAGTGCCGCCAGCGTGGCGACGTGGCTGCTGCGCACGGGCCGTGCCGCGGAAGTCGAGGCGGCGGTCGCCATCGTGCGTGCGGCACGCCCCGGCATCGTGCTGGGCCCGGAGCATCTGCAAGCCATCACCGCAGCGGCTGGAGGACGCGCATGAGTGCCGTTCCCGATCTGGCGACCATGCAGCTGCTGCTGCGCCAGGGACGCTGGCCCGCGCTGCTGTCACTGGGGCTGCTGCTGGTGGCGCTGCTGCTGCTGGGCATCGAACCGGGGCTGGCGATGATCGCCGCCGGGCTGTTGCTGCTCAGTGTGGGCGCTGGGCTCATGCAGGCCTACCATGCATGGCGGGTCGGGCTGGACGCGAGCCTGCTGCAGCTGTTGCGCGATGAAGGCCTGGACGGCGAAGCCGCTGCACGCCGTACCGACCAGCTGCTGCAGGACAGTGGCCTGCGCCGCACACCGGCCGATGCGCCGCTGCGCGGCTGGGACGTGCGTTGGGCCGGCATGCGCCGGCTGCTGCTGCGCCAGTACCTGCTGACAGCAGTGCAGGCCGCACTACTGGTGCTGGCCGTAGTGTGGCCGCAGACGTGAACGGGAGGGGCCGATGTTCGCCGAACTGATTGCACGCGCCTGCAGTGGCGCGATCCACGTGGTGACCGGCGCCCGTGCGCTGTGGATCGGCTGTGCGCCGTCCAGCGAGCGCCGCGTGTACTACGGCAACCACGCCAGCCATGGTGACTTCGTGCTGATCTGGTCGTCGATGCCGCCCGCGCTGCGGCGACAGGTACGCCCGGTGGCCGCCGCCGAATACTGGCAGCGCGACGGCCTGCGCCGCTACCTGATCGATGCGGTGTTGAACGGTGTACTGGTAGAGCGTGAGGCCGGGCATCGCCAGCAGGACCCGTTGCAGGTGCTGCGCGATGCGGTGGACGAAGAGTGCTCGCTGATCCTGTTCCCGGAAGGCACGCGCAATGTGGGCGATGAGCCGCTGCTGCCGTTCAAGAGCGGCATCTACCACCTGGCGCGGCAACGGCCGGAGCTGGAGTTCGTGCCGGTGTGGATCGACAACCTGAAGCGGGTGATGCCGAAGGGCCGGTTCCTGCCGCTGCCGCTGCTGTGCACGGCTACGTTCGGCACGCCGCTGCGGCTGCAGGCCGACGAGGACAAGGCCGCATTCCTGGCCCGCAGCCGGCAGGCGCTGCTGGACCTGGCGCCGAATGGAGGGCGCGCATGAGCTATCTGATGGACGTGTCCGGTGACCTGGCCGCGCGCAGCGTGGGCCAGCAGACCGGCCTGCTGTTTGCCGGCGTCGGCGCGGTGCTGGTGCTGGCCACGCTGGTGGCCGAGACCCTGCGCTGGCGGCAGCGTGGGCAGCCCAGTGCGGTGATCGCCAACCTGGTGTCGCGCATCCGCGCCTGGTGGGTGATGGCGATCGTGGTCGGGCTGGCGCTGTTCTTCGGTCGCGCCGGGGTGATCGTACTGTTTGCGATCATCTCGCTGTTCGCGCTGCGCGAGTTCATCACTCTGGCACCGACCCGCTCGGGTGACTACTACGCGCTGCTGGCCGCGTTCTACATCGTGCTGCCGTGGCAGTACTACCTGGTGTGGATCGACTGGTACGGCATGTACACGCTGCTGATCCCGGTCTATGCGTTCCTGTTCCTGCCGATCCTGTCCACCATCGGTGGTGACACCACGCACTACCTGGAGCGGACGGCGAAGGTGCAGTGGGGGCTGATGATCTGCGTGTTCTGCATCTCGCATGTGCCGCTGCTGCTCAACCTGCATGTGCCCGGGCATGACCCGGCGCGCAACGTGCTGCTGTTTGCCTTCCTGGTGATCGTGGTGCAGTCCTCGGATGTGCTGCAGTACATCTGGGGCAAGCTGCTGGGCCGGCACCTGATCGCCCCGAAGCTGTCGCCGTCGAAGACGGTGGAGGGCTTCGTGGGCGGCGTGCTGAGTGCCAGCGCGCTGGGAGCGGCGCTGTGGTGGATCACCCCGTTCACGCCGCTGCAGGCGTTCGGCCTGTCGCTGCTGATCAACCTGATGGGGTTCTGGGGCGGCCTGGTGATGTCGGCGATCAAGCGCGACCGTGGCATCAAGGACTGGGGCCACATGATCGAGGGCCATGGCGGCATGCTCGACCGGCTGGATTCGGTGTGCTTCGCCGCGCCCGTGTTCTTCCATGTGGTGAGGTACTACTGGAAGGCGGGCGGAGGCGGCTGATTCTGCCGGGCTTCGATCCACGCATGGCGTGGATCTACCGGTCCTGCCATCGTTCATGGGGTTGCCGGCCAGCGGCCGGCACTACCCACGCGCGCTTACGCGCTGATGCCGTATTCCTTCAGCTTCTTGCGCAGGGTGGCGCGGTGGATGCCCAGCATCGCTGCGGCGCGGCTCTGGTTGCCTTCGCAGTGGTTGAGCACTTCCACGAACAGCGGGATTTCCATCTCACGCAGCACGATCTCGTAGACATCGTCCGCGTCGCAGCCATCAAGGTCACGCAGGTAGCGGCGCACGGACTGGGCGACGTGTTCACGCAGCGGTGGCCGGGGAGCGCCACGACTGTTGTCAGGACGAGAGAGGACAGCGTTCAAGGGGGTTCCCGATTCGGTTGGCCCGTGCGCGCGGAGCGCGCGGCCGGACGAGGTGGTGGCGGCCAGTCTAGCGCGAGCGTGCCCGACCTGCCACGGCTGGTCGCCTCTATCCTGCTCAGAGGAAGTCGAAGGTGAATGCGACGGTGGATGCGGCGGGTTCCTGCACGCGGAACGCAATGCGTGCACTCTGGCCCGGTTCCAGCACGGCCGCGCCGGGGTTCTCGCCGAGGTACTGCGCCGGTACGAACACGCCGCTGCCGATCACCCGGCCATCGGCATCGGACAGCGACAGGCGCAGATCCGGCCAGGCCTGTGCCCAGCGTGCATCGTTGCGGATGCTGGCCTGCACCTGCAGTACGCCGGCCTGGCCTGGCAGGGGGCGGATCTCGCGGCTGGTCATGGTGAACGCGGTGGGTTCATGCCAGGCCGGCAGGCTGCAGCGCAATACGCCGCACAGTGCGCCCAGCCAGGCGCGGTTGCCGGCGTCGGCGGCCAGTCGCGCACGATCGGCCAGCACGCTCTGCAGGACCAGCAGCAGTGCCAGTCCGGCGACCAGCCCCCAGTGCCAGCGTGGCGTCGGCAGTGCGCGTGGCCGCGAGGTGCCCAGGAAACTGGGTGCATCCCCAGCCACGGCCTGCGGGGCCGGAACGGCAAGGACGGGTTCGATCAGGGCCGCTTCGTCGAGGTTGACGATGTCATCGCTCTGTCGCGTTTCCGCCATCGGTGGCAGCGCCGCTTCGAGGGGGGCGCGGGCTTGGGCTGGCGGGATGTCCTGCATCGCCGGGTCGGGCGTGCGTGAATCGGTCGCAGGTGCAGCCTCGCCTTCCGACGCGGGGCGCAGGAAGGTGGCCAAGGGGCGGCGCGGCGGGTTCGGCTCGGACATGCTCAGGGTGCGGGCTCGGATCCAGCGGTCATTCAATCACGATCAGGCGCGGCGTACGCCGGTGATGCGCATCCAGTCGCCATCCTGGGTCGCCTGCAGGTCGTCGAACCACGCGGCGTAGCGCTGCAGCAGTTCGCCTTCCTGGCCATGCAGGATGCCGGACAGGGCGATGCGGCCGCCGGCAGCGACGCGCGCGGCCAGCAGCTCGGCCAACGCGTCCAGTGCCGAGGCAAGGATGTTGGCGACCACGATAGGGTAGGTGGCGACCGGTTCGTCCTGCGGCAGGTACACGTGCATGCGCGCCTGCTCGCCGTTGCGCTCGGCATTGTCGGCGGTGGCGACCAGCGCCTGTGGATCGTTGTCCACGCCGACCGCTTCGGCGGCACCCAGCTTCAGCGCGGCCAGGGCGAGGATGCCCGAGCCGCAGCCGAAGTCGAGCACGCGCTGGCCCTGCAACTGGCCGTCCACGGCCAGCTGGTCCAGCCAGCGCAGGCACAGGGCGGTGGTCGGGTGGGTGCCCGAGCCGAAGGCCAGGCCCGGGTCCAGCCGCACCACGGCGGCATCGGCGGCCTGCGCGGCGTCCGGCAGTTCATGGTTCCACGGCACGATCCAGGTACGGCTGCCGAAATCCATCGGCTGGAACTGGTCCAGCCAGGCGCGTTCCCAGTCTTCATCCTCGACGGCGCGGAAACTGCCGTTGCTCCAGTCCAGTTCCGGATCGAACGATTCCAGCGCGGCCAGCAGCAAAAGCGCATTGCTGTCGGCGGGGAACAGTGCGCTCAGCACCAGGGTGTCCCACAGCGGCGTTTCACCCACGCCGGGTTCGAGGATGGCCTGTTCGTTGCTGGTGTCGGCTTCGGCATCGAGCAGGGTCACGGCCAGTGCGCCGACGTCCTCCAGTGCATTTTCATAGCGGGGCTGGGTGGCTTCGGTGCAGCGCAGGGTCAGTTCCAGGAACGGCATGGCGGTGGGGGCAATCACGGGAAAGGGGGCCATGCTAGACCATCGGAGCGTCTCCGTATCGCGTGAGATGCCACCATGAGATGAACGGGGGCAGTTCAGACAGGCCTGCCGGGCCTTGCTAAACTCGGCACTTTCCTGTGCGCCGTGAACGCTCACCGCCGCCGATGGCTTTCGCCCCGACCCTGAAAACCTGGTTGCTCGTGCTGCCGGCGGTGGCCGTGCTGGGCGTGGCCGGGTACCGGGCCAGCGGCCATGCGACGGGCGTGGCACCACCGTCGCCGGACCTGCCGACCGTCGTGGCCAGCCGCGACAGCGGAGCGGCGTTGCCGGTGGTGCCGGAAGCCCTGGCGCGCCGGCTGGCCACCGTCGAGCGCGGCAACACGCTGCCGTCGGGCCTGCCGCTGGACCTCCGCGCCGACATCGAAGACGCCAGCGATCTGTACGCCTACGCCCAGCGACTGCGCGTGCAGGCCGATACAGGTAACCATGAAGCGCGCTGGATGCTCAGCCGCGTGTATGACTATTGCGCGCAGTACGCACTCGATCCGGGTGGCTACCGCTTGGACAACAACGTGTTGAGCGGGTTGGGCCTGACCGTGGCGCCGGCGATGATCGAGGCCCGCGAGCGCGTGGCGCAGCGGTGTGGCGGCTTCGTTCCGGGCGACAAGCTGGGCGCTGCGCTGGTGCTGGCCGAACGCCGCAAGGCGGCCGCGCAGGGCAACCTCGCCGCAGAAGCATCGTTGTTCGCCGAGGGTGAGCCGTTGCATGACAGTGCCGAGTACCGCCGCGACCTGGTCGAGCGCGTGCGCACTTCGCGTGACCCGGAGGCCTATATGGCGATCGCGCCGGGCATGGGCGTGCGTGCCGCCGGTGACAGCGCACTCGACGGCCTGGTGGCGGGCGAACAGCTCAGTGAGCTTGCATGGCGGCTTGCGGCCTGCGAACTCGGTCTACCGTGTGGAGCGGACAGCGTGCTGGTCAACAGTTTTTGTGCGAACGGAGGGATCTGTTCGCAGGATGGAGCGCAGGATTTCCGGGATTTCGTGTATGACGCTGCGGTATCGCGGCAAGGTGCTGGGAAAATGAAGGAATGGATCAAGCGATTGATTGGAAAGAGGGACGGGCGATGAATTACCGTCGATTCCTGCATGGGGTCAAGTTCTGGTTCTGGGTGGTGCTGTTCGTGGCCTACTCTGCCGGTGCGGTCGGCCTGCTGATGATCGATACCTACGAGGATCGGTACCGGCATCTGTCGAAGGTGGAACTGACCACGGTGAAGGCGCAGGAAGACGTGCGCCGCGCCGGCGCCAGCCAGGTCGCTGCGGTCTATCGCGCGCAGACGGGCATGCCGTTCGCTTCACTGCCGGCTGGCAGCACCTTCCAGGTAGTGTGGCCGGATGGCTCGACCGAGACCATGGTGATCGTCGATCCGACCTCGCCCAATGGCGTGCGGCCGCTGGCCAATTCGCAGATTCCGGCCGACGTGGCCGACAAGCGCTGATGCGCCGGCTGTAGAGCCGAGCCCACGCTCGGCTGAGCTTTCCAGCAAGCCGAGCATGGGCTCGGCTCTACAGCAACAAAAAAAGGGCGGGGATATCCCCGCCCTTTCCATGTCCAGCATCGGGTGACGATCAGGTCAGCGCGATCGGCTTGTTCTTGCGCTCGGCAAGGCGCTTTTCCAGGTAGTGGATGTTCTGTCCACCGGCCTGGAAGCCCTTGTCGCGCATGATCCGCTGCTGCAGGGCGATGTTGGTCTTGATGCCATCGACCACCATCTCGCTCAGCGCCACCCGCATGCGGGCGATGGCGGTTTCGCGGTCCGGGCCGTGCACGATCAGCTTGCCGATCATCGAGTCGTAGTTGGACGGCACGCGATAGCCACTGTAGATGTGGGTATCCACGCGCACGCCGGGGCCGCCCGGCGGATGGAAGCCGGTGATGGTGCCCGGGCTCGGCACGAAGGTCTCAGCATCTTCGGCGTTGATGCGGCACTCGATGGCATGGCCGGTCAGTACCACGTCACTCTGCTTGATCGACAGCTTCTGGCCAGCGGCGATCTTCAGCTGCTCGGCCACCAGGTCGATGCCGGTGACCATTTCGGTGACCGGATGTTCCACCTGGATGCGGGTGTTCATTTCGATGAAGTAGAAGCGGCCGTCCTCGTACAGGAACTCGAACGTGCCCGCGCCACGGTAGCCGATGCGGATGCAGGCTTCGGTGCATACCTTGCCGATCTGCTCGCGCTGTTCGGCGGTGATGCCCGGTGCCGGTGCTTCTTCCACCACCTTCTGGTGGCGGCGCTGCATCGAGCAGTCGCGTTCGCCGAGGTGGATGGCGTTGCCCTGGCCGTCGGCCAGCACCTGGATCTCCACGTGGCGCGGGTTCTCCAGGAACTTCTCCATGTAGACCTCGCCATTGCCGAACGCGGCCTTGGCCTCGCTCTTGGTGGTTTCGATCGAGGTCTTGAGCGAGGCTTCGGCGTGCACGACGCGCATGCCACGGCCACCGCCACCGCCGGCCGCCTTGATGATGACCGGATAACCGATCTCACGGGCGATCTTGGTGTTGGCGACGATGTCCTCGCCCAGCGGGCCGCCCGAGCCGGGCACGCACGGCACGCCGGCGGCCTTCATCGCGCGGATGGCTTCGACCTTGTCACCCATCATGCGGATGGTGTCAGCCTTGGGGCCGATGAAGATGAAGCCCGACTCTTCCACGCGCTCGGCGAAGTCGGCGTTCTCCGACAGGAAGCCGTAGCCCGGGTGGATGGCCTGGGCGTCGGTGACTTCAGCGGCGGCGATCAGTGCCGGGATGTTGAGGTAGCTCTGCGGCGACGGCGCCGGACCGATGCAGACCGACTCGTCGGCCATGGCCACGTGCTTGAGGTTGCGGTCGACCGTGGAATGCACGGCCACCGTGCGGATGCCGAGGGTGTGGCACGCGCGCAGGATGCGCAGCGCGATCTCCCCTCGGTTGGCGATGACGACTTTGTCGAGCATGGCGCGCCCCTCAGCCGATCACGAACAGCGGCTGGTCGAACTCCACCGGCTGGCCGTTCTCGCCGAGGATGGCGACGATGGTGCCGGACGTGTCGGCTTCGATCGGATTGAACATCTTCATCGCTTCGATGATGGCCAGGGTTTCGCCTTCCTTAACCTGCTGGCCCACGGTGACGAAGGCCGGCTTGTCCGGGGCGGACGAGGCATAGAACGTGCCGACCATCGGCGAGCGCAGCACATGGCCTTCCGGCAGCGCCGGGCCCGGCTTGGCGGTGCCGCCGGTGGACGCTTCGGTCGGCGACTGCATCGGCATCGCCTGCGCCGCCGGCGCCGCCGGGGCGGCGTACACCGGAGCTGCGACCGGCGCGGCATAACCAGCGACCGGAGCGCGCGACAGGCGCACCGACTCTTCGCCTTCCTTGATTTCGATTTCAGCCAGGTTCGACTCTTCCAGCAGGTCGATCAGCTTCTTGATTTTGCGCAGATCCATGAGGGCCTCTTTGGTTTCTATCTAGGTGAGGAGAGCGCCGTGGGCGCCCGGGTCGACAATCAGGTGGCGGATACGCGCAGCAGCGCCGCGTCCATCGCGTAGCGGTAGCTGTCGGCACCGAAGCCGCACACCACGCCCACCGCCTTGTCGCTGAAGTAGCTGTGCTGGCGGAACGGTTCGCGGGTATGCGGGTTGGACAGGTGGATCTCGATGAACGGCACCGCCACCGCTGCCAGCGCATCGCGCAGGGCCACCGAGGTGTGGGTGAAGGCGGCGGGGTTGATCAGGATGAAAGCGGTTCCGTCGTTGCGCGCAGCCTGCACGCGGTCGACCAGCACATGCTCGGCGTTGGACTGCAGGCTCTCCACGGCGTGCCCGGCAGCGGATGCCTGCGCGGCCAGGGCCTGGTCGATGTCGGCCAGCGTGGTGTGGCCGTACACCTCCGGCTCGCGGGTGCCGAGCAGGTTGAGGTTGGGGCCGTGCAGGACCAGCAGCTTCGCCATGGGATCCGGAAGACGGGAAAGGGCGGCAGTCTGGCGGAACCGGCGGATGCTGTCCAGTTCGGCGAAGTTTGCAGCGTTTCAATCGTACGTTTGAAATTCGCCGCAAGGCTTGTCGCCGTACGGCGGGCGCTGGATCAAGGCGCGCTGAACGGCGTGCTTGCGGTGGATGCGAGCACGTAGGCCGACGATCACGCCCGGGCCGCTCATCGGCACAGCCACACCTGTGTGGATGAGGAGGCGTAGGGCGCAGCCGCTGTGCCCTTACCTGGGAGTTGCCTTTCTGCTGATCGCTCAGGTCTCCAACGATACCGTCGGCACCACGTTCGGGAATACCTCCTCCAACGGCTCCTGTTCCCCCGGTTGCGGCGCCGGCCAGTTGTAGGCGTTCACCGGCTGCGCGCGGTTCACCCACAACGCGTAGTACAGGTGATCGGCGCGGCCATCGCCGGTATTGGGGTGGATCAGGATGGTCAGGCCCAGGCTGTTGAGCTGCAGCCAGGGCACCAGCACCGGCAGCAGGTCGTTGGTGAAGCCGAAGTAGAAAGAGGGGGTGACGTGCGGGCCACGCGGCTCCAGGTTCCAGTTGCCCAGCTCCACCGGGAAGCGCTCGGCGGCCCAGCGCCGCAGCAGGGCTGCCTTCTCGAAGCTGTCCTCATCGAAATAGATATGGGCGTGGTAGCTCTTGATGTCGGTGTAGGCGCGCGGGGCGGTGGGCAACGTGGCCTCGCCGGGGCGCACGCTGACCGGGCGCGGGGTCGGTTCGCTGGCCGTGGCCTGGCCCCAGGGGCTGCGGCCCTTGGACGCTGGCGGAACGATGGCGCGGAAGCCGGGTCGCCCGGGCTCGGTGGTGTTCACGGCGCTGCCGACGCGCGCGGCGGCGGTGGCGGTGGACGCGCTGGCCAGGCCGCCGGCTGCCAGGCCGGCCGACGCGATCAGGCGCCGGCGGGCGGGCGAAAGCAGGTCGGCCCAGTGGGCGTCATCGTCGCCCGCGTCGATGAGGGGCTGCGGGTCCGGGTGCATGAGGGGCTCCGTGGCGGCATTGTGGGGGCAGGCGTTCACGCTCGGGCACGGCTGCCGGTGGCGTCCAATAAGCAGCCGGCATCACTTCATGCACGGCTGCCTTCGTCGCCTTGAGCGCGACCGAACGGCGGGCTAGGGTGCAGGTCTGCCGCCCCGGAGCCCGCCATGGCCTCGCCTGATGCCGACACCCTGCGCAAGCGCGCCAGCTTCCGCCAGTTGCATGCAGCGGGATGCTTCGTGCTGCCCAATCCGTGGGACGTCGGCAGTGCGCGCTATCTGCAACGGCAGGGCTTCCAGGCCTTGGCCACGACCAGTGCCGGCTGCGCCTGGAGTGAGGGGCGGCCGGACGGCGCGGTATCGCTGCAGGCCACGCTGGAGCACCTGCGACTGATGGCGGCGGCGACTCCGTTGCCATTGAATGCCGACTTCGGTGATGGTTTCGGCGCTACGCCACAGGCGGTGGAGGAGGCGGTGGCCGCGGCGCTCGATACCGGCATTGCGGCGTTGTCGATCGAGGACGCCAGCGGCCTGGCCGATGCACCACTGAGGCCCATCGAGCAGGCGGTCGAGCGACTGCGCGCGGCGCGTGCGGCCATCGACCGCGCGGGCGGCGACGTGCTGCTGGTCGGGCGAGCGGAGAACTTCTTCGTGGGCGTACCGGATCTGCAGGATACCCTGCGGCGCCTGCGTGCCTACGCCGAGGCCGGAGCCGATGTGCTGTACGCACCGGGCATCAGTACGCGCAAGCAGATCAGTGCGGTGGTCGCCGCCGCGGGCTCCAAGCCGGTGAACCTGCTGGTCGCTGGCCCCACAGCACTGAGCCTGCAGGACATCGCCGCACTTGGCGTTCGCCGGGTCAGCCTGGGCGGTGCGCTGGCGCGTGCCGCGTGGGGTGGACTGATGCAGGCGACCCAGCCGATCGTGCAGGACGGACGCTTCGATGGTCTGCAGCAGGCGGCGCCCGGGGCTGCCTTGAACGCGTTGTTCCAGTAGCCCCGCGCCCTGCATGGCGGGAAGGGCCGGCGACTACAACGCCTCGATCTCCCGCTTGGGCAGGATCACGCCGGGTTCCAGCGCTGGCAGCAGTTGGCGAAGCAGGCGCGGATTGTCCTGCAGCCCCGTGCCGTCCAGATACGTCCAGCCGGAACCGCCAATGCGGCGCACGGCCACCATGAACGTGGTGCTGCGCATCGGGGTTTCACGCACCCGCACCAGGGATTGGCGTGGCACGAAGCAGACTTCTTCCTCCCCGGCCGCATAGGTCCGGGTCGGCACACCGACGTCCTCGCTGATGACCACCACGCCGCCGCTGTGCTGCTTCTTCAACGCATCGCGGGTGATCGCCTGGAAGGCCTCATCGCCGCCGGCCAGCCGCTTGAGGCTGGGATGCGTGCGCTCGATGAGGAAGTCCGCATCCCCGCGGGCGTAGGCAGTCATCAGGGCGCGCACATCTTCGCGCAGGGCCTTCGCGTCACTGGGACTGAGTTCACCCGCGAAGGCGGATGGCAGCAACAGCGACAGCAGCAGCGTCAGTATCGTCAGGGGCAGGCGTCGATCCATGTCCGGATGTCCCACAGGGCATCGCTGCACTATACGTTGGACGCGAAAACAGCGTCCCACCGGTGGCGCTGGTTTCCCCGGAATCGTTACTTACCATTGGTAAGTAACGATTCCTGGAGATCCCCATGCACAGCCTCATTGTCATCGCCCACCCTGAGCCCGGTTCGCTGACCCACGCGATGGCGCGTCGCATCGGTGATGCCATTGCCGCGGCCGACACCGGCAACACCGTGGCCTATGCCGACCTGATGGCCGAAGGCTTCGATCCGCGCTTCAACCCGCAGGACCAGGCGTTGTTCCGCAGCACCGGCGCGGTACCCGCCGATGTCGCTGCCGAGCACGCGCGGCTGGATGCCACCGATACGCTGGTGCTGGTGTTCCCGTTGTACTGGTGGTCGTTCCCGGCGCTGCTGAAAGGCTGGATCGACCGTGTGTTCACCAACGACTGGGCCTACGCACAGGATGCGCAGGGCAGGCTGGTGAAGAAGCTGCAGCGCCTGAATGTGCATCTGGTCGGCTTGGGCGGCGCCGACGCAGCCATGGTCGAACGTCGTGGCTACGACGCGGCAATGAGGACGCAGATCGACATGGGCATCTTCGACTATTGCGGCGCACGCGTGCTGTCGTCCCACCTGCTGTTGGACGCCGATACCGGTGCCGCTCAAGCGCATCTGCAGACCGCGCTGACGATCGGCCGTAAAATCGGTGTTCCGATGCGCTGATCGCCGTGCTCCGCCGATGCCCGCCAACGCCACCCCCACGCGCCGCCGAATGACCCGGGAGCAACGCACCCGCCAGTTGCTGGATGTGGCCTGGGCACTGGTCCGCGAAGAAGGTACCGGCGCGTTGACGCTGGGGCGGCTGGCCGAAGCGGCGGGCGTGACCAAGCCTGTGGCCTATGATCACTTCGTGACCCGCAATGGCTTGCTGGCGGCGCTCTACGATGACTATGACGGACGCCAGACCGTGGTCTTCCACGAGCGCATCGGTCGCGCCCGGGCGCAACTGGTCGATCGGGCGGCGGCCATCGCCTCCGGCTACATCGACTGCGTCCTCAGCCAGGGCAGTGAAGTGCAAGGCATCCTCGCCGCGCTGGTGGGGGCGCCGGAACTGCATGAGGTGCGGCGGCGCTACCAGCAGGATTTCATCGACAACTGCCAGGTCTGGCTGGGCCCGTTCGCCGCCGACGGCACGGTGTCGCTGGCCGGGCGCTGGGCCATTCTCGGTGCGGCTGAAGCCCTTTCAGAGGGCGTGGCTGCCGGCGCGCTGGACAAGGCCGGTGCCGTGGCCGAGCTGCAGCGGCTGATCGTGGCGACGGTCAAGCGGCGCTGAGCCGCACGAGCGGTCAGCCGCCGGCCAGGGCGGCGAATCCCGCGGCCAACTGGTCGCGCACCAGTGCGTCGCGCGCGTCGCGGCTTGCAGAGCCCAACACCACGGTGATCAGCCGTACCGGCTGGTCCCGCCCGGGTACTGGCCGGCACGCGGTGGCGGCCAGGCAGAAGCCTGCGGCCTGGGTGTAGCCGGTCTTCAAGCCGTCCACGCCGTCTTCGCCGAGCAGGGCGTTCTGGTTGCTGCGGTTGAAGCTGCCATGGGCGAACGCGCGCTGCGCGCTGATCGCCAGGATCTGCGGATGATCGTTCAACAGGCGGGCGGCCAGCACCGCCATGTCGCGCGCGCTGGAGACATGGTGCGGTGTGGTGATGCCGGACACGCTGGCAAACCAGGTGCTGCGCAGCCCGAGCTGGCGTGCGTGCCGGTTCATGCGTTCCAGGAATGCGGCCTGCGATCCGTCCAGGTGGCGCGCGATCGCCAATGCAGCGTCATTGCCGGACACCACCATCAACCCTTCCAGCAGGCGCGCCAGGGTGATTGTCTCGCCGGGCACCAGGCCCATGTGCGTTTCATCATCGGCCACGGCATGCACATCGTCGGCGGCGATGGTGACCGGGTCGTCCCACGAGCGTCCGTTCTCTTCGACGCACGCATAGGCGGCGTAGGCGGTCATCAGCTTGGTCAGCGATGCCGGTTGCCGCGCGGTTTCAGCGTTGTGCTGGTGGATCACCGCAGAGGTTGCCGCTTCCAGGGTGATGGACGAAATCGGTAGGGGGGCGGGCGCAGCAGACGGCATGGCGGGCGGAGATGGCAGCGACAGTCAGCAAGAATAGTTCGTGCCGGCTGCACGAAGCCGCACTGCCGGAGCGCTGCAGCGTGCACGGTTGCGCCCGGGCTGAGGTGGAGGCAGCCTGCGCACATGCAATCGGATATCCGCATCGACGGTCGTGTCTTTACCTACGTCTTCCCGTGTGCGTGGGAGGACTACGCGAAGATCGGCTTTTCACGTGATCCGCTCGGACGCATCAGCGCATTGCATCGGCGCTGGTTCGAGTTCTTCGACCTCGATGCCGGTGCGCTGGTGGAAGCGGAGGGCGAGCGTGATGCACGTGATCTGGAGCTGCAGCTGCGTTCGCCGTTCAAGGCGCACCGCGCACCGGCACCGATGACGATCCAGCACAAGGCTGGGGGTCGTACTGAATGGGTACGTGGTGCCAACCAGGCCTTGTCGCTCGCAATTGCTGCGTTGGCTGAACAAGGCTATCGCTGTTATCCGCTGAAGGCATGGCTGCAGGCGGCGATGCGCCTGCGCATGGACCGGCTGCACGACTGGGCCGTGGTGCAGCTTCCGGAAGAGGAAGGCCTGCGGATTCCCGGTGGCCCCGGTGAGGGCGTGTTGCGTGACACGCTCGACGGTTGCCGGGCACTGGATATCGATCCAATGCCCTGGCTGCCTGAATACGTCCAACGCTGGTACACAGGTTGAGCCGCGTTCAACGGGTCCCCGGCTGCTGAACCGGCGTGGCCGGTTGCGCCGCGCACGCAGGGGCGGCGGTGGACGGGCTGGCCAGCTGGCGTGCCAGCTCGGTGTTGGCCACATGGCCGTGCAGGAACAACAGGCTGCCGAAGATGTTCATGAGCGTGCCTCCACTTGAGTGGATTGCACGATACGGGCAGCATGGGCGGGCAAAAAGCGACATTTCCGCAAGCATGCCTTGAGAGGAATTCAAGCCTGATGTCCCGTCCGCCCCTTCATGCCCTGCAGGGTTTCGTGGCCGCCGCGCGGCTGGGCAACCTGTCACGGGCAGCGGCGTCGATGAATCTGACCGTCAGTGCGCTCAGCCATCAGATGCGCCAGCTGGAAGAGCGGCTCGGGCAGCCACTGCTGGTCCGCCAACCGCGTGGCGTCGCCCTCACCCTGGAGGGGCAGCGCCTGCTCGACCAGGTCGGCCCGCATCTGGATGCGATCAACGAAGCCTTCCAGCCCTATGCGGCCCGCGCCGAGCACGTGCTGACGATCAGTGCGGTGCCGTCGATGGCGTCGGCGTGGCTGGTGCCGCGCCTGGGTCATTTCGTGGCTGAGCACCCACAGATCGAGATCAACCTGCAGTCGAGTGAGCGCCTGATTGATTTCGAGCGGCAGCGCCAGTTCGACGCCGCGCTGCGGCTGGGCAGCGGGCAGTGGCCGGGCCTGGTGGTTGAGCCGCTGTTCGACGAGTGGCTGCTGCCGATGGCGAGCCCGGCGCTGATCGAACGCATGGGAGGGATCGACCGGGTGCCACTGAACCAGTGGCCACTGCTGGGGGACCCCGATGGTGCGTGGGGGGCCTGGTTCGCGTTGAGCGGGCAGACCCCGCCGTCGCGCTTCATAGCGGTGCTGGATGATTCGGAGGCACACCACCGTGCGGCGCTGGACGGGGTGGGCGTGGCGCTGGGGCGGGTGACGCGGGCGCGCTTGTTGCTGGATTCCGGCCAACTGGTTGCGCTGTCCAACCTGCGCCTGAAAACCGCCTGGCCGCATTGGCTGGTCTACCCGCAGCGTTCGGCCCGCCACCGCGGCTTTCTTGCCTTCCGCGACTGGCTGCACGCGCAGGCTGCCGAACACGTGCGGCACATGGCGGACGCTACACTCATCGCACCAGCGTGACCGCCTGCCCGGCGCGCGCGAACGCCTCCTCCAGCAGCGAGCCGGCCTTGATCGCCTCCACTTCCTCGAACAGCGCCTGCAGCGCGTCGGCGGGGCGGGATGCCGGCGCCGCCACCGCCTGCTGGATCGCGGTGAAACGGTCGGCCAGCACGCGGTGGCCGGGATGCGCCCGCGCCCATGCTTGCAGCGGCTGGCGCACGCCGGCGGCGGCATCCAGGCGCTGCAGATCGAACAGGGTGATCGCAGCCGCCGACGACTCGGCCCGTTCGATCGTGGCGTGGCGCAGTTCGCGGTTGAGAAACAGATCGTAGGCTGCACCGCGGCCCACCGCGATGCGCAGCCCCTCGCGGTCGAGGTCGGTCACCTGCTGCGCGGGACTGTCCTCGCGCACCAGATAGGTGCCTTCGATCTCCACGTACGGAGCACTGAAGGCGATGCGGTCGGCGCGTGCCGGATCGATGGCCAGGAAGGCCAGATCCCAGCCGTCTTCGCCTGCCGCAGCGACCACCGAGGCTGCGGCATCGTGACAGGTGAAGCGTGCCTGCACACCCAGGCGCTGCGCCAATGTCGCGGCCAGCTCCACCGACGGTCCGCGCGGCGAGTGCGCATCGCCCTGCGCCAGCACCGGGTTGCCCAGGTTGATCGCCACGCGCAGGAAGCCCTGCGGTGCCAGCGCACTTTGGTGATCGGCCAGGGACATGCAGGACTCCGCGAGGAAAGGGGCACCCAGCATGCCAGCACTGCCCTGCAAGGGGTGTCATGCTGCACGACTGCAGGATGGCCTACCTTCCGTTTGCCGACGAGGCCGCAGGTGTGGGCATGGACTTGGAGGTGAGCCTGGAACGTGGCCGGGATCTGCGACAGTGAAGGCAACCGGATTGCGTTGCAGGCGCGCGCGGTTCCGTAGAGCCGAGCCCATGCTCGGCTGCTGTTGACCCAGCCGCCCAAGCTCAGCCGGGCATGGGCTCGGCTCTACAAGGTCGCGGCGCGTGAGCGCTGCAGCCAGTCGTTGATCGCCGGATCGAGCCGCGGGTCTTCGGGCAACTGCATGCCAAAGCGTTGCTGCAGCACGTCGCGCACGTCGGCAACATCGTGCAGCGGACGCTTGTCCGGTGCCTGGCCGGGGCGGTACTCGGTGTAGTTGCCGCTGCCGATGGTGCGTCGCCAATCTGGCCCGGTCAGCGACGCGCGCAGCTGGCCGGGGAAGCTGGAGTCGGGATGGGTGCACACGTACCAGTTGCCCACCACGTTGTCGATCGGTGCGGGCACGTGCAGGTCGAAACGGTACATCGCCCGCCAGCCGTCACCGGATTCGGCGTACAGCACGAAATCCCCCTCGCCGGGCAGGCGCTGCAGCAGGTACCGCTCGTGAGGCGTGGCCTGCGGCTGCGGATCATTCAGCCGCAGCGGCACGGTCGGGGTCAGGCTGCCGAAACCGGCATCCACCAGCCAGTCATCGCCGTCCACCTGCACGCGCAGCAGCAGGTGGGTCCGTGCGGTCAGTTCGCCGTCATGGGCAGCCAGCAGCACGCGCGCGCTCAATGGCTGCGCATCGAAGCCCAGCGCCTGCAGCAGCGCCAGCAGGCCGCCATTGAGTTCGAAGCAGTAGCCGCCACGGCGCTCGTCCAGCAGCTTGCGCTGCACGCTGTCCAGGTCGATCGGTACCTCATCGCGCAGCAGGCAGCTGAGGGTCTCGAACGGCAGCAGTGCGTTGTGGCGCTGCTGCAGCAGGGTCAGGCCGGCCAGGGTCCGCGGTGGCGGCGCATCCAGCTGCAGGCGCTGCAGGTAGCGAGGGACATCGAGCGTCGTCATGGCGGCACCGGGCGGGAGGGGAGGTCCACTGTGCTCCCCCAACCGGGGTTGAGGTCAAGGGTGCTGGTCGTGTCACGCCAGCGTCGCCTGCACCCGGTACAAAGGCCGCGTCCGCCCGTCACCGCTGGGCCAGGACGACGAAAGTTCTAAAGTTGCCTTGAATCCGGCCGATACAGGTGCGTCCTTCTGCCTGGAGTCTGTCATGTCGGCCGTTGTCTCCCACCTCCGGTCCCTGCGCACGCGGCTTGCGGCGCTGCGCCCGGCGTCCTCCGGCCTGCTGCTGTGGCTGCAACCGCATCGGCTGAGCGTAGCCAACAAGCTCAAGGCGACCTTGTGGGTCTGTGGCCTGGGACTGGTCGCAATCGCAGCCGTCTACGCCTGGACCGGGCATGCCAGCACGCAGGCTGCGCGCAGCCAGGCAAGCTACCAGCGCGGCAGTGACCTCGCCGCGCGCCTGGCCACGCGGGTGGCCGAAGCGCGCCGCCTGCAGATCCAGTATGCACGCAGTTTCGATGATGCCGACCGCGCGCAGCTGCTGGCCACGCAAAAGGCGCTGCAGGACGATCTGCGGGCGCTGCGCACGATGCCGATGGATGCAGGCCGGCGCAAGGCCCTGCAGGCGTTGACCGAAGCTGCAGGCGCGTTCTCGCAGGGTGTGGCCGCCCTGTTCGAACGGGTCGACGAGATGGGCCGTGGTGAGGCCGGCCTCGCCGCGCAGCTGCAACAGGCTGCAGACACGCTGCAGGGGCAGGTGGATGCGCAGCAGCGGGATGCGCTGGCGTTGTCCCTGCAGAAGATGCGGCGGCAGGAGGCACTGCTGCTGCTCGACGGTGATTCCACCCACGCCGACCGCGCCAGCGAAGAAAAGCTGCCGTTCGATCTCGCGCTGGCGGGCCTGCCCGCGGATGCGCAGGACACCCTGCGCACCGGAATGGAGGCGTATCAGGCCGCATTGCTGGGGTATACCGCTGCCCGTGTCGGCCTGGATGTGGAAGCGCAGTCGCTGCTGGATACCGCTGCGGGCGTAGCGCCTGCGCTGGCCGCATTCCAGCAGGCACAGGCCGCGGCACTGGCCCGTGCCCAGGCCCGCCAGCAGGCTGGTGCGCGCACGATGAGCGTGCTGTTTGCATTGACCGTGCTGCTGGTCGCCGGTGTGCTGATCACCAGCCTCGTGCTGGTGCTGCGTGCAGTGCGCCAGCCGATCCAGGACACCCTGCACTTCGCCAGCGACATCGCCGACGACCGCCTGGACACCACCCTGCGCGTCTACAACGCCAACGACGAGATCGGCCAGCTGGCCCAGCGCCTGGTCGACATGCAGCAGCGCCTGCGCGCGCGTATCGAGACCGAGCGTGCCGTGGCGCGCGGCAACACCCGGGTGCGCCAGGCATTGGACAGTGCGCAGACCGGCTTGATGGTGATCGATGCGGAAGGGCAGGTCGCCTACGCCAACCCGGCACTGCTGCAGCTGCTTGACCTGCGGAACGAGGCGCTGGTGGGCAGCGACGCGGTACGCCTGCATCCGGCGTTGGCCAGCCTGGCCGGCGTGCGCCAGCGCGAAGAGCGCGAGATCGGCCATGCCGGCACGCGTTACCAGCTGATTGCCAACCCCGTCATCGATGACGGGCAATTCCTCGGCGTAGCGGTGGAATGGCGCAGTCGAGCGCTGGAGACCCTGCTGGAAACCGAGGTCGCTGCGCTGGTCGATGCTGCAGCACACGGTGACCTGCACGGTCGCATCGCGCTGGAGGGCAAGCAGGGCTTCGTGCGCACGTTGTCGACCAGCATCAACCGCCTGCTGGCGACGTTTGAAACCAACCTCGGCGACCTGCAGGCATTGTTGGCCGCGCTGGCTCGTGGTGACCTCAGCGTGCGCATGGAGGGTGAGCTGCAGGGCGTGTTCGCGCGCATGCGCGATGATGCCAACGCGACGGTCGCGCAGCTGGGCCGCATCGTCACCCGCATCCAGCACGCCACCTCCAGTCTCGATACCGGCGTTGGCGAGATCGTTGCCGGTCATCAAGATCTGTCACAGCGCACCGAGCAGCAGGCCGCCAACCTGGAAGAGACCGCCGCTTCCATGCACGAACTGACCGATACGGTCGGTCGCAATGCTGATGCCGCAGGCCGTGCCGACGCGCTGGTCAAGGGTGCGGCAGCGGTGGCGCAGCGCGGCGGCGAGGCTGTCGGCCAAGTGGTGGCGACCATGCAGGGCATCAGCGAGGCATCGCGGCGGATCGGCGACATTACCCAGCTGATCGACGGCATCGCCTTCCAGACCAACATCCTGGCGCTGAATGCGGCGGTGGAAGCGGCGCGTGCCGGTGAGCAGGGCCGCAGTTTCGCCGTGGTGGCCGCGGAAGTGCGCCTGCTTGCACAACGCAGCGCAGAGGCGGCCAAGCAGATCAAGGGCCTGATCGAGGATTCGGTGGCGCGTGTGGGACAGGGCAACCAGCAGGCCGAACAGGCCGGCACCACGATGGGCGAAATCGTCGGCAGCGTGCAGCAGCTGGCCGACCTGCTGGCGGCTATCCGCAGTGCGTCGCACGACCAGCATGCCGGCATCGCACAGGTGAACCAGACCATCGTGCAGATGGAAGCCAGCACCCAACGTAACGCCAGCCTGGTGGAAGAGGCCGGTGCCTCCACGGCGCAGATGCAGGTCCAGGTGCGTGCCCTGGCCGAAGCGGTGGGCGCATTCCGTTTGCAGTCGATGCCGCAGGCGCGCGCCGCGGCGGCCTGGTCAGCCGAGCGTAGGCTCGGCGCTACATCGGTTGCAGGAACACTGTAGAGCCGAGCCCATGCTCGGCTCACACCAGCGTTCGGCGGCAGGAATCAATACACGTCGCGGCGGTAGCGCCCGCTTTCCAGCAGCGTTTCCACCGCTTCATCTCCCAGCGCGGTTCGCAGCACCTGGTCCACGCCTTCGGCCATGCCCTGCAACGACCCGCAGACATGGATCACCGCACCGCGCTGCATCCAGTCGCGCAGCGTTCCGGTGGCCGCCTGCAGGCGATCCTGCACATAACCGCCGTCGCCATCGCGCGAGAACGCCAGGTCCAACCGGGCGAGATGGCCATCGGCCTGCCACGCTTCGATCTCGTCGGCGAACAGGAAATCGTGCGCACGCTGGCGTTCGCCGAACAACAGCCAGTGCCCGTGTTCGCCTGCACGGGCGGCTTCGCGCAACAGGCTGCGCAGCCCGGCGATGCCGGTGCCGTTGCCGATCAGCACCATCGGCGCGCCAATGACGCGATGGAAACCGGGATTGCGATGCACGCGGGCGACGATGCCGGCATCGATCGGCGCATGCAACGACAGCCAGCCCGAGCCCAACCCGGCTCGACCGGAGGCGTCATGCACCAGCCGCACCACCAGCTCCACCACGCCATCATCCGTGCAGGAGGCGATCGAATACTCGCGACTGGGCAGCAGCGGCAGCCCGGCCAGCCACAGGCAGGCATCCTGCACCGCCAGCGCAGCATCGGCCTCGGGCAGCTCGCGTTCACTGGCCAGCGCCAGCAGCGTGCGCGGATGGCCATCGACCAGCAGTGGCTGCAGCGGATCCAGCCCATGCGCCTTCAGCACGGCACCGGCGTGCTGGGCATTGTGGCGGGGCGCGATGTGCAGGATGTCACCCGCCTGCCACTGCACGTCGGCCGGTGCGGCAAGACGGATACGCCAGATGGCTCCGCCGACGCTGCCAGGGTTGAGGCGGTCGCGGCCGAGCAGGCGCCACTCATGCATCTGCGTAGCCGCAGGCAGCACGCTGTCATCGGTGACGATGCCGGTGAGCGCACCCAGCTCCTGCTGCCACCGGCGCAGCGCCGGGACCGAGGCGGCATCGACGTCGACGCGCTCGAACAGTGCACGCGCGCCGTTTCCGATCAACCAGCCATCGACCCGGCGGCCGAAGCCGCAGTAGTGCGGGTACTGGCGGTCACCCAGCGCGAGCAGGCCGAACTGCAGGCCCGAAAGGTCCAGCGCTTGTGCCAGCAACTGCCGCGCTGCGCGCCGGGCGGCATCGGGCGGCTCGCCGTCGCCGAAGGTGCTCAGCACGAACAGCGCGCTCGATGCATGCAGCAGGAGCGCGGCATCGATGCGCGCCAGCGGCAGCACCCGCACCGCATGGCCGGCCGCCTGCAGCTGTGCCGCCGCGCGCCACGCCAGCTGTTCGCCCAGTCCGCTCTGGCTGGCATGCACCACCAGCCACGCTGCGTTGCCGGCATCGCTGGCCGGCATCGGTAGCGCCTGGCGCAGCCCGCGCGCGGCACGCTGGCTGCGGCGGCGGTCCAGGTACAGCATCCAGCCGGTGATGAAGAACAGGCTCATGCCCAGGCTGCTGAGCATCACCACCACGCGGCCGGGCACACCGAAGTAGCTGCCCGAATGCAACGCGAACACACTGGTGGCCAACTGTCCGCCCGCGCCCTGGCGTGCGTACGGACGGGCATCGAGAACGGCACCGCTGGCCGGATCGAGCTGCAGCAGGTCATGCGCACGATCGTGGTGGCCGCCGCGCTGCGACGGATCACCGGCCATCACCCGAACATTCAGTGCCTGTCCGGGCTTCTCCGGCAGGCGCAGGTCAATGAAGCCGGCGCGCACGCCCGGCAGCGCGTACAGCGTGGCTTCAATGCGGTGCAGGTCCAGCGACGCATCGGTGGCAACCTGGTGCTTGGCCGCCGGTGGGACGCCCAGCAGCGTGCTGGCCGCGCTGCGATACCCGTCGAACGACCACCACAGGCCGGTCAGCGCACTCATCAGGTAGATCAGCAGCACCCAGGTGCCGACTACCGAGTGCAGGCTCCACAGGAAGCCGCGCCCGCTGCGTTTCCACTCCACTGCCAGCCAGCTGCGCCAGTGCCACCAGCGTCGTGGCCAGCGCAGGTAGAGGCCGGACAGGGTGAAGAACAGCAGGGCGATGGCACAGCTGCCGGTGATCCACTTGCCGCGTTCGCCCGCGGCAAGGTGGCGATGCAGGTCCTCGACGAAGTCGAAGAACGCCTGGCCGCGCAGGGCGCTGAAGCGCTCACCGCTGTACGGGTCGAAGTACACCCAGTGTTCCCTGCCACCGGCAAAGCGCGCCACCGACGGCCGCTGTCCGGTGGCATCGATACGCAGGCGTTGCAGGGGGCGTTCGCTGCCGGCCTGGAGCAGCGGCACCAGTTCACTGAGTGCAAGGGGAGGCTGCCCGTCGGCATGGTGCTCGGCGATCTCGGCAAAGCCGGGATTGGCGGCGCGCAGCAGTTCGTCCTCGAAGGACAGCGTGGCGCCACTGAGGCCCATCACGGCCAGGACGGCACCTGCGGTGATGCCCAGCAGCCAGTGCAGTTGGAACAGGACGTTCTTGAACATCGAAGAAGGAGGGCCCGGGAGGCTGCCGCCCGCATCCTGCGCAACAGCAAATGAGAATTAGTCGCGGAATTCTCCGTGGCGCGTTGGCTGCGGTCAAGCCGTTGGACAGAGGCCGGGCTGTGCCTGGCCTCTGCCCCCGTCGCGGTGTACTTGGACGCAGAGACGCAGCCTTCCCTGGCTGTCGTCCCGGGTCTTCACGCAGGGCTCAGAACTTCCAGCCTACCCGCGCGTAATAGAAGCCGCCGTTGAATCCATAGGGCGAGTGCACGGGGTACTGCGCGCCGGCCACCCCGCTCCAGGGGTTGTCGGCCGGCGTGCGGTCGAACAGGTTCTGCGCGCCGAGGCTGAAATACAGGCCCGAATCGAACTTCCAGCCCACCTCTGCATCCACGATCAGCGCGCTGCCGTCGTAGATCGGCAGGCCCCCGTCCTCGGCGGAGATCACGCCGCTGTCCAGATGGTCTTCGTACCAGCTGCTGTAGTAATTGAAGCGCAGGTTGGCATGGAAGATCTGCCGCTGGTGGTGGATGCTGAAGTAGCCCTTGGTCCTGGGCAGCGATTTCTCCAGCTTGTAGACGCGGGCTTCGTCGATGAAGTCGGTGTCGTAGCGATCCACCCTGGTGCGGTTCCAGTTGGCGGCAAGCGAGTAGGTGGTTACCCCGCCGAAGTGATCGCTCTTGAAGCTGGTCACCAGATCCACGCCGGTCGTGGTGGTATCGAAGGCGTTGCCGAAGTAGGTCACCTGCGAAATGGAGGCGGCCTCCGCATTGCCGCCGGCCACCAGCGCCGCGCGCTCTTCCGGGGTGACCGCAAAGCTGGTGCTCAACGCGATGCGGTCTTCCACCTTGATCTGGTAGCCGTCCAGGGTGATCAGCCAGTCGCCCGCGGTCCACACCGCTCCCAGTGACACATTCCTGGACTCTTCCGGACTGAGCGGCTGGGCGCCCTTCAGTTGCGCGATCGGGTTGGTGGGCGGAAGCGTGGCAATGTCCTCCAGCGCGGTGCCGCCGAACACGGTGCTGATCTGGCTGACGTTGGCTTGGCCGGGAGTCGGTGCGCGGAAGCCGGTGTTGTAGGCACCGCGCAGGGCGAAGTGCTCGTTGAAGTCGAAACGCGCGGTGAACTTGCCGGTAGTGGTGCTGCCGAACGAATCGTAGTCCTCGTAGCGCAGCGCACCGGCCAGCAGCAGCTTGTCGGTGAGCTGGGCTTCCAGGTCGGCATAGGCCGCCCAGTTGCGGCGATCAAAGGTGCCGGCGGTGCGCGTGCTGAAACCATTGAAACCGTTGGAGCCAAGCGCGAAGCCCTGTTCGGTCAGCGGGCCGATGGCGGTGGATGGGCCATCACCGGGGCTGATCCTGAAGCTCTCCTCGCGCCATTCGGCGCCCATCGCCAGGCGCAGCGGCTGGCTGCTGAAGCTGGCCGGTATGTCCCGGCTTACGTCCACGTTGAGGTTCTTTTCGGTCTGGGTGTTACCGCCGGGTCGGAACAGCAACCCGGCCGGCTGGTCAGGCCCGAGCGACGCGTTGACGGTGTTGTAGATGGTGAATTCAATATCGTTGCGGCCCCATGAGCCGCTTACGTCCCAGTACCACTGGCCCCACGTGCCCTTGGCGCCAGCGAACACCGAAGCGTCCTCCAGTTCGCCGCCGAAGCGTGGGGTGAAGCCACCGGGCAGACTGGAGAGGAAGGTGAAGCAGTTGGCCGGCAGCGCACCCACGGCGCCACTTACGGTGCTGTAGGGCAGCAGGCTGCCGGCGCCGTCGCGCAGGGCGATGGAAGGGCAGCTGCCCACGCCGGTCAGGTTGCCCACCAGCAGCGTCTCCCCCCCATCATTGGAGTACACGCCCGAACGCGCGGTGGGGTCGCGGTAGTAGAACCCGCCGTCCACCTTGCGCTTGGCATAGTTGCCGAACAGGTAGAACTCCACGTTTTCGGTGTTGTAGCCGAGGTTGGCGACCAGCTTGAGGTCGTCGTCCACCTTCGGCGATCCCCAGATCTGCGCCGGGTCGTTCACCCCGGGGTAGCCGGCCGCCGCCACCGCGGCGGCATCATCGCGCTGCACGCTGCGCGAAGTGTCGTCGGCCTTGCGCCACTCAGCCGTCAGGGTGGCGAAACCGTGCTCGGTCAGCGGAAGGCCGATCTGCGCCGAGTACTGGGTGGTAAGCCCGTCGCCCTTGTAGTACTGCCCGGCGAAGACCTCGGCAGTACCGCCTTCGCGCAGCTTCTTCAGGCCGAAGTTGAGCACGCCGGCGATGGCGTCCGATCCATACTGCGCGGCGGCACCGTCGCGCAGGACGTCGACCTGCTCCAGTGCCAGTGACGGGAACACCGAAAGGTCAGGGCCCTGCGCACCATCGGAGAGGCCATGGCCGAGGAAGGTGATCACCGCCGAGCGGTGGAAACGCTTGCCGTTGACCAGCAGCAGGGTGTTGTCCGGCGGCAGGCCACGCAGGTTGGCCGGACGCACCAGGCTGGCCGCATCGTCGATGGGGATCGTGCTGACGTTGAAGGAAGGCACCAGCACCTTGAGCTGGTCGAGGGCGTCGGTCGCGCCCTGGTTGCGGAACTCTTCACCGCTGATGATGTCGATCGGCACCGCCGACGACGACACCGTGCGCGGTTTGGTGCGGCTGCCCAGCACCGAAACGGTATCCAGGGTGGTGGCCGCGTCGGGCGTCGTCGATGTGCTGCTGTCCTGCGCCCATGCAGCGGGGCTGGTGGACAGCAGCGCGGTGGCGAGGGCCACCATTACTGCGGATGCCAAGGGCGTGATTGCGTCTGGAGCCCGAACACTTCTGCGAATTCCGTGTTTCATGCATGCACCCTGCAGTCGATTTGAGTGGTTTGTCGGTCAGTGGTTCATCCTGTTGGTTCTCCTTGCAGCCAGGGCCCTGGTCGCTAAACGTAGAATTAACAGAACGTAAACCGTACCGCAACGGATCTTTCGATTTAAGGTGCAAACTCGCGGAATGGATCGCAGAACAGTCTCATATGTATGCTGAAAGCACGTAGTATGTGCTTCAGGCAACCATCAGGAATGTCCCGTGTCTACGCTCATTGCCGATCCCGTTGCACAGGTCCGAGCCTTCAACCGCTTCTACACCCGCAGGATCGCCGTGCTCGAGGAGCGGTTGCTGCACAGCGACTTCACCCTCACCGAAGCGCGGGTGCTGTTCGAACTGGCGACGGGCCAGGGCATCACAGCTGCGCAGCTGGGCCATCAGCTGGACCTCAACGCGGGCTACCTCAGCCGGCTGTTGAGCGGGCTGCAGGCGCGCGGTCTGGTTCAACGCGAGCCATCGGTGATGGACGCGCGCGCGAACCGGCTGGTGTTGACCGAGGCGGGCCGGGCCGCCTTCGCACAGCTGGATGCAGCGTCCAGCGAAAGCATCGGTGCCATGCTGGGAGATATCAGTGAAGCGGGATGCCAGCGCCTTCTGGAGGCGATGGGACACATCCAGGCGCTGCTGGGAGGTGCATCGTCGGGTTGCGTGCTGCGCGATCCCCGCCCCGGCGACATGGGCTGGGTGATCCAGAAGCACGGCGCGCTGTATGCACGCGAATTCGGGTGGAACGCGGAGTTTGAAGCGCTGGTGGCCGACATCGTCACCCGCTACCTGCGCGAGCATGACCCGCAGACCGAGCGCTGCTGGATCGCCGAACTGGATGGCACCGCGGTGGGCTCGGTGTTCGTGGTCCGGCACGACGCGCACAATGCCAAGCTGCGGCTGCTGCACGTCGATGCCAGTGCGCGCAGGCGGGGCATCGGGCAGCGGCTGGTGGAGGAGGCGATGAGTTTCGCGCGCGCGGTGGGCTACAAGCGCATGGTGCTGTGGACCAATGCCGCGCTCACCGAAGCGCGCGGCCTGTACGAACGGGCCGGTTTCGAGTTGATAGCAGAGCAGAACGAACAGCTGTTCGGCCAGCCGCAGGTGTCCCAGCTGTGGGCGCGCCCGCTGGTCTGATGCGATCGGCCGCAGCGCATGCTGCCTGGACCCGCATGCTGCCGGCGCAGGACGTTCTCCAGCAGGTCGTTGAGTGGCACCTGCACCGCCGACGCAGGCCTATGGGGCGGCCCATGCCTCGATCTCGCCGTGGGCGAACGGTCCCAGCTTCGCTTTTACCATTCGCCCCTGCGCATCGAACAACACGCTGTAGGGCAGCAGGCCTTGCGCGTTACCGAGCTGCACGCTGGCATCGCGCGGGCCCGGTGTCTCGATCACGATCGGGTAGTCCACCGGCACCTGCTGCAGGAAACCGCGCACGTCGTCCGTGGTGTCCAGCGCCAGACCCAGCACCTGCACACCGTTGTCGCCCTGGGCACCGGCGAAGCGCGCCAGTTCGGGCATCTCTTCCACGCAGGGCGCACACCAGCTGGCCCAGACGTTGATCAGCAGCGGCCGGCCGGCGAAGCGATCGCGCAGGACCAATGGCTGACCCGCCAGGTCAGGCAGTGTCAGCGCGGGCAACTGATCGCCCACCTGCAGCGTGGGCTTCATGGCCGTCGCCCTGGAAGCCGTCGCTGGCGCGGCAGGTGATGATGGGCCGGGTGCCAATCGATGCCCGGCCCACAGGCCGAGGCCGGCGGCCAGCACCGCTGTCCACAGCAGCGCTGGCCGTTGCCACTTCATCGTGCGGTGCGCAGCAGCGCTTCCTCGACCACCGCCTGGGTCAGCAGGGTCGGCAGCACGGTCGGCGGCGCGCCGGGGCCGTACACCACGTACAGCGGTACGCCCACCGCCTTGTGCTCTTCCAGGAACGTGGTGATCTGCGGGTCGACGTTGGTGTAGTCACCGCGCATGTACACCGCATTGGTGCGCTTGAGCAGTTCCTTGAACTCCGGCCGTGACAGCACCGCACGTTCGTTGGCCTTGCAGCTCACGCACCAGTCGGCGGTCATGTTGACGAACACCACGCGGTTGTCGGCGCGCAGGCGGTCCAGCAGCTGCGGCGAATACTCGACCACGTTGTCGCTGGCGGCCTGTGCGGCCCTCGCCGGCGGTGCCAGCTGGGTCACGCCCCAGGCCGGAACCAGCGCACCGATCGCCAGCAGCACGCCGAGCAGGGTCCCCGCACGCGAGCCGGTCCAGCGGTTGCGTTCAAACAGCCACAGGCCGAACGCGAACAGCAGCAGGCCGCCCAGCACCAGCGCCATGCCGTCCACGCCGCGCTGCTTGCCCAGCACCCACAGCAGCCACAGCGCAGTGGCGTACATCGGGAAGGCCAGCACGTGCTTGAGCGTTTCCATCCACGGGCCGGGCTTGGGCAGGCGGCGTGCCAGCGCTGGCACGAAGCCGATCAGCAGGAACGGCAGCGCCAGGCCCAGGCCGAGGAACAGGAACACGGTCATCGCCTTCAGCGGCGGGGCAATGAAGGCGTAGGCGATCGCACCGCCCATGAACGGGCCGACGCAGGCACTGCCGACCACGCAGGCCAGCGCACCGGTGAAGAAGTCACCGGCCGGTCCGCTGCGGCTGGCCAGCGACTGGCCAAGGTTGCCGATGCCGCCGCCGAGGGTGAACACGCCGGACAGGCTCAGGCCCACCGCGAACATGATGTAGGCCAGTGCCGCCACAACGCCCGGGTGCTGCAACTGGAAGCCGATGCCGACGGCGTTGCCGATCGCGCGCAGGCTGACCATCAATGCGCCGATCACGGCGAACGCGACCAGCACGCCCAACGTGTACCAGAGCGCGTGGCTGCGGGCGCGCTGCGGGCTTTCGCCGCTCTGCGCCAGGCTCAGCACCTTCAGCGACAGGATCGGCAGCACGCAGGGCATCAGGTTCAGCACCAGTCCACCGGCCAGCGCCAGCAGCAGCACCCAGACGAACGAACGGTCCGGGTTCGGGGTGGTCGCCGGCGGACGCGTGCGCAGCGAATTGTCACCACGCGCGTCGGTGGCGAACGCGTTGCCTGCGCCCTGGCCGCCCGTGGCGGCGGGAGTGGCGTTGCCGTCGTTGGGTACGGTCGGCAGCAGGCGCAGCGGTACGCCATTGGCGGATTCACGCGGCGTACCGGCAGCGCGCAGCGCATTGACGGCTTCCTCGCGCACTGGCGCCTGGCCGGTGCCGGCGTTGAGCTTGCCGGCCGGAATCGACAGCTTCACCCGACGGGTCATCGGCGGGTAGCAGATACCATCGGTCTGGCAGCCCTGGAAGGTCACCACCAGGGTGCTGTCGACCGCATCAGTGACGGTGCGGCGCAGCGGCAGCGGCACTTCCACCTGGTTGAAGTACACCGAGACATCGCCGAAGTGCTCGTCGCGATGCGACTGCGCGGCCGGCCAGCGCGGCTTGTCGGCGAGCACGCCGGCGCTGCCTTCCAGCTTCAGCGAAGTGCGGTCGCGGTACAGGTAGTAGCCGGGTGCCGGGCTGAAGCGCAGCAGCAGGGTGTTGCCGTCGCTGGCGATGGCATCGAAGCCGAACGCCTGTTCCGACGGCAGCGGCAGCGCCTGGCTGTTGTTGGCCGCGCCCGGCAGGCGCAGGCCACCGCTGTTGCCGGCACCGGCCAGCGGGTTGTTGAACGGACTGGCGGCACCGGTACGCGCGGCAGGCACCGCCGCCGCCGCGCCGGCACCCGGGAGGGTGACCTGCACCACGCGCTTCTGCGGCGGGTAGCAGACGCCGGCATCGGCGCAGCCCTGGTAGCGTACTTCCAGGCTGATGGTGCCGGCGGCGCCCGTCGGCGTGCCGGGCAGGGTGGCCTGCAGGCGCTCCCGATAGGTTTCGACCTCGCCGAAGAAGTCATCGTGGTGCCTGTCACCCTTGGGCATCTGCAGCGTGCCGGCATTGAATGCCGGATCCGCCTTGACGCTGGTGCGGTGGCGATACAGGTAGTAGCCCGGTGCGATCTTGAACTGCAGTTGCACCTGGCCCCGTTCGGGGGCCGTGGCGGTCAGCGCGAACGCCTGGTCCACCGGCAGCAGGTCCTTCTCATCCAGGGCCAAGGCCGGCAGCGAGAGCCACAACAGGGCGCACAAGGCAGCGCCACGCGCAAACAGAGTCTTCAATCAGTGTCCTCCCGGGTCTGTGCCCGGATCCAGTCCAGATACGCCGGCAGGCCGGCCCGGGTTTCGACCGCGATGCATTCCGGGAGTTCATACGGATGCAGTTCGACGATCCGCGCGATTGCGTCATCGACGCGGCTCGCGGTGGTCTTTACCAGCAGCTGCAGCTCGGCATCTGTGGTCACCTCGCCCTGCCAGCGGTAGGTGGACTGCGCGCCATCAAGGCGGGTCACGCACGCGGCCAGGCGCTCGCCGACCAGCGCGTGCGCAATGCGCTCGGCACTGGCCCGGTCCGGGCAGGTGGTCAACAGCAGCAGGACGGGATCGACGGTCGGCATGACCGCCGAGTATAGGGCCGCCGCCGGGTCAGGGCCCGGCGGCGGCAGTGGACCGCTGCGTTGCGCGGTCAGTTGGCCAGCTGGCAGGTGGCTGGCTTGGCCGAGGTGAACAGGGCCGGGGTCGCCCACTCGGGGTGGTCGATGAACGGGTTGCGATTGCCCTGGAAGCTGTAGACCACGTCATTGCGGGCCCGCTCGGCATCATCCGGCGGATCGGACAGGTGCCAGTCGATCAGCGTCGACAGCAGGCCCATGTAGGCCGGCGAACTGCTGGTCTTGACGATCTTGCTGCGGTCGTCGGTCAGCTCCAGGTCCGGCTCGGACTGACCGGTGGCCGCATCCTTGCCACCCTCATAGCGGATCGCCATGTACATCACCGCACGCGCCATGTCGCCCTTGCGCTTGCCCCACACCTCGAAGGTGCCGGTGTTGCCGTCCGGCGTGCGCACCCAGTTGGAATTGCCCGGGTAGCCGCCGCTGCCGCCGCCCTGCCCATTGTTGGCTTCGGTGGCACGCTCGCCGCAGCTGGCATCGCACTTGGCGAACGGCTTGTTGCCACGGTCGGCGTTCCACTGCGCGTCGGTCAGGTACAGCATGTGCGTGTCGGTGTACGGCGCGTAGGGCAGGCCCTTGTCACCGGTGGTGGTGGCAAAGCCCAGCGAGTTCGGCCAGGTGTGCTCGCGGTTGTAGGTCAGGCCGCTGCCGGTGCCCGCACGATCACTGACCTTGGCGTAGCTGCGGTTGCGGTAGGCATCGAGGATGCGGTTCGGGTTGTTCGGATCCTCGTCGGCAATTTCCAGGATGGTCCAGGTGCTGGTGCCCGAGCCGCTGTACGGGTAGGCGGTATGGCCCTTGATGGTGGCGTGCAGCGAGCAGCGCAGCTGGCTGGGGCTGCTGGTGTTGACCCTGGAGTAGTAGCCGGCCGGCACGCCCGGGTTGCCTGGGTCCGGATTGCCGCCGGTGCTGGCCACGGTGAAGGCGATGCGGCTGTCGGCGGCCGGATGCGCGCCCTGCAGGTCGGTGATGCGCGCGGCGCGGATGTCGAAGCGGCAGGCTTCACCGGCCACCAGCGCGGTATTGGTGGACAGCTTCACGCTGCGGCCGCTGGCCGGGAAGGTCAGCGGCACGCTGCCGGAGGTGCCGCAGCTCAGGGCGAAGGCGCCACTGGCCAGGTTCACCGTCTCGCTGAACACCACTTCCAGGTCGGCGGCAGCGGGGAAGGTGCTGCTGCCCTGCGCCGGGGTGGTGGTGGACACTGACGGCGGCGTGTTGGGGCCTGGCGTGCCACCGCCGCTGAAGGTCTGGCCGTTGTTGCAGCTGCCGAACGTCTGCCCGGCCGATTCGGCCCAGGTGAAGTGGGCGTACTGGCTGCCGCTGCCGGTCAGCTGCAGCGAGGTGCCCGGCGCGGTGCTGTTGCTTTCGGCCACCGGGATGTTCTGGCTGGTCATGCCGGCGGCAGGGCCACCGGAGGCGGTGATGGCGCCCTCGTAGCTGAGGAACTGGACCACCTTGCCGCTGGCATCGACCAGGGCGATGCCGTCGTTCGGACCATTCTGGAGGCCGTTGGTCGGGTAGTTGACCACGGCGATGGTGGCGCTGCCGCAGCCGGCGGCGGTGCCGGCCGGGACCGGATTGTTGGCGTAGACGGTGGCGGCCGACGGGTTGCTGCCGTTGTAGAGGTACAGGCGGTAACCGGACAGGTCCTCACCGGCAGTGGCTACGACCTCGATCGCTTCGCCGACGTCACCGGCGGCGGTGCTGTCGTCGTAGTGCAGTTCATTGATGAAGACCTCGGCCTGGACCGGCGCGGCGGCCAGCGCCAGCAGGCAGGCGGCGGCAAGCGGGGACAGCAATCGCATCGACTACTCCTTGTGATTGGGAATGCCTGACCGAGCCTAAGGCCGATCCAGTGACACTTTGTCGTAAATGAACGTCAGATATCTGACAGTGCGACGCTTGTCACCGAAATTGATCTGGACCGACGCCCTGGCCGAGGCGCGCGGGCGAAAAAATTTTTTCATTCCGCCCTTGAAAGGGGGCGGCAGGGCTCCATCTCTGCCCTGCTCCCGACGTTGTCGGGTTTCTTCACGTGCGGTTCTGGCACTCGCCTGGGGTGAGTGCTAACATCGCCGGACTTTTTTAGACCAATCAATCACTTAAGAGGTCTCCTATGAGCATCAAGCCGCTGCACGACCGCGTTGTGGTCAAGCCGATCGAAGCCGACGAAATCTCCGCCGGTGGCATCGTCATCCCCGACTCGGCCAAGGAAAAGTCCACCAAGGGTGAGGTCGTGGCCGTCGGCCCGGGCAAGCCGCTGGACAACGGCAACGTGCGCGCGCCGTCGCTGAAGGTCGGCGACAAGGTCATCTACGGCCAGTACGCCGGCAGCTCGTACAAGAGCGAAGGCGTCGAATACAAGGTCCTGCGCGAAGACGACGTGCTCGCCGTCATCGGCTGAGCCCCGGCGCGACCTGTTTCAACCTGATCCCAAACTCCCAGCCGCCGGGCATCGTCCGGCGCTACCAATGAGGTAAATGCAATGGCTGCCAAGGATATTCGTTTCGGTGAAGACGCCCGTTCGCGCATGGTGCGCGGCGTCAATGTTCTCGCCAATGCCGTCAAGGCCACCCTGGGCCCGAAGGGCCGCAACGTCGTGCTGGAAAAGAGCTTCGGCGCCCCGACCATCACCAAGGACGGCGTCTCCGTCGCCAAGGAAATCGAACTGGCTGACAAGTTCGAGAACATGGGTGCGCAGATGGTGAAGGAAGTTGCTTCGCGCACCAACGACGATGCCGGCGACGGCACCACCACCGCCACCGTGCTGGCCCAGGCCCTGATCCGCGAAGGCGCCAAGGCCGTTGCCGCCGGCATGAATCCGATGGACCTCAAGCGCGGTATCGACAAGGCCGTTTCGGCTGCCGTCGCCGAGCTGAAGAACATCTCCAAGCCGACCGCCGACGACAAGGCGATCGCCCAGGTCGGTACCATCTCGGCCAACTCGGATGAGTCGATCGGCCAGATCATCGCTGACGCGATGAAGGAAGTCGGCAAGGAAGGCGTCATCACCGTTGAAGAAGGCTCGGGCCTGGACAACGAGCTGGACGTGGTCAAGGGCATGCAGTTCGACCGCGGCTACCTGTCGCCGTACTTCATCAACAACCAGCAGTCGCAGACCGCTGACCTGGATGATCCGTTCATCCTGCTGCACGACAAGAAGATCTCCAACGTCCGTGACCTGCTGCCGGTGCTGGAAGGCGTCGCCAAGGCCGGCAAGCCGCTGCTGATCGTCGCTGAAGAAGTCGAAGGCGAAGCGCTGGCGACCCTGGTGGTCAACACCATCCGTGGCATCGTCAAGGTCGTGGCCGTCAAGGCCCCGGGCTTCGGTGACCGTCGCAAGGCGATGCTGGAAGACATGGCCGTGCTGACCGGCGGCACCGTGATCTCCGAAGAAGTCGGCCTGTCGCTGGAAAAGGCCACCATCAAGGACCTGGGCCGCGCCAAGAAGGTGCAGGTCTCCAAGGAGAACACCACCATCATCGACGGCGTCGGCGACAAGGCCAACGTTGATGCACGCGTGGCGCAGATCAAGACCCAGATCCAGGACACCTCCTCGGATTACGATCGCGAGAAGTTGCAGGAACGCGTGGCCAAGCTGGCCGGCGGCGTTGCCGTGATCAAGGTCGGCGCCTCGACCGAAATCGAAATGAAGGAAAAGAAGGATCGCGTCGACGACGCCCTGCACGCCACCCGTGCAGCCGTTGAAGAAGGCGTGGTCCCGGGCGGCGGCGTTGCCCTGGTCCGCGCGATCACCGCGCTGGCCGGCCTGAAGGGTGCCAACGAAGACCAGAACCACGGCATCCAGATCGCCCTGCGTGCGATGGAAGCCCCGCTGCGCGAGATCGTGGCCAACGCTGGCGACGAGCCGTCGGTCATCATCAACAAGGTCAAGGAAGGCACCGGCAGCTTCGGCTACAACGCGGCCACCGGCGAGTTCGGCGACATGCTGCAGTTCGGCATCCTGGACCCGACCAAGGTGACCCGTTCGGCCCTGCAGAACGCGGCCTCGATCGCCGGCCTGATGATCACCACCGAAGCCATGGTTGCCGAAGCTCCGAAGAAGGACGAGCCGGCCATGGGCGGCGCTGGTGGCATGGGTGGCATGGGCGGCATGGGCGGCATGGACTTCTAAGTCCACGCCTCCGGCGGTCGTTGCCGGCCTCGGTCGGCACGCCTTCCCGATGTGATGTAAAGAAGAACCCCGCCGCAAGGCGGGGTTTTTCGTTGCCCGGTTGCCGTCGCCGCAGTGCATCGCTACGCTCGGTAACCATGCCTACTTCGTTCATCGTCGTTGACGACTTCCTTTCTCCCGCCGATGCGCAGGGGTTGCGCCAGGCGGCACTGGGCCTGGACTATCCCGTCCAGGAGGGCGCATTCCCCGGCCGCAATTCACAGCAGCGGCTGGAGTTGGAGGGACTGTCCGGTGCGGTCTCGCGACTGGTCAACGAACCGCTGCGGCCGGTCAACCCGCTGCAGTCGCACGGCAAGTTCCGCCTTACCCTCGCCGGCGACACCGGCCGCGCCAAGGTGCACGCCGACCACTCGCACTGGTCGGGCATTCTCTACCTGAGTGCACCGGAGCACTGCGAGGGCGGCACCGAGTTCTTCCGCCATCGCCGTACCGGCACCGAGCGCATGGCCCTGGACGCGGCGGAGCTGGCCGCATTGGGCTACGCCAACGGCGGCGACATGCATCGCGACATCATCGAGCGCGACAGCAATGACGACAGCCAGTGGGAAATGACCATGCGCATTCCGATGCGCTTCAACCGGCTGGTGCTGCTGCGGCCCTGGTTCTGGCACACCGCCGGGCCAGCGTTCGGTGATCGACCGGAGAATGGCCGGCTGGTATACCTGATGTTCTTCGAGCAGGCGCGCTGAGGAGTGCCATCCACGCATGGCGTGGATGCTCCTCTCCCAGCCGCGTTCGCCATGCAGGCGTCATCGCACCCTCATTCGACGAATGCCTTCGCCGCGCCATACTCCCACTGCCACGGCACGCCGGTATCGCCCAGTACGAATGCCACCAGTGCCGGGAACGCAGCTTCCGCCCGTACATCGTTGCCCAGAATCACCACGCAGCGTTTGTGCCGTTCGATGCACACCAGCGTGTTGCCGACCGCATCGTCGTGGCCGCCCTTGTAGAAGCCTGCGCCCTGCGGGCCGCGGAACGTCACCACGCCCAGGCCCGCGGCCAGATCCTTGCGTTGCTGCGCCACGGGCAGCTCCGGCTGCAGCGTGGGGAACTGGCTGGCGGTGGTGATCGGCAGCTGCGGCCGCACCAGTTCCCTGCGCATTGCAGGCGACAGCCCATCGCCGCGGACATAGCCGGCGGCGAAGCGCGCCATGTCGGCGATGGTGGTATCCATCGAACCGGCCGCACGCACGCGGCTGCGTTCATCGTGCGGCTCGGCCGTGCCTTCCGCTGTCCAGCCATCGGCCAGGTTGGCGGCGAAATCCTCACGCCACATCATGCTGGTGCGGACCATGCCGAAGCGGTCGAATACCTGCCGCTGCATCAATGCACCCACGTCCTGGCCCAGCCGTCCACGCTCGATCACGAACTGCAACAGGATCAGCCCTTCGCCGGAATACCCATAACGACTGCCCGGATCGAAGTGGAACTTCAGGCGGCCATCGGGTTCGAGAAAGCCGAAGTTGGCGAAGCCACTGGAATGGTTGAGCAGCAGGCGCGGGGTGAGCTGGCGCCAGCGCGCATCATCGGCCAGTACGCTGTAGTCGGCGTACTTCTTCGGCTCCGGCGGGTAGTCCGGCAGCGGCTTGTCCAGCGCCGTGGCGATGCTGGCGTCCAGCTCGATCCGTGCGTCCTGGGCAAGCTGTGCGACCAGGTGGCCGAACGCCATCTTGGTCAGCGAGGCGGCGTACATCACGGTATCGGTGCGCAGTGGCTCGCCTGCGGCGTTGCGTTCGCCGTAGGCGGCCACGTGTACCACCTTGCCGCCATCGATCACCGCCAGCGCCATCCCGCGCGCATGCGCCGCCTGCATCAGCCGCTGTGCTTCGGCATCGATGCGCGCGGGCGAGGGTAGCGGCGGCGCGGCCAGCACGGCCGGCGGGAGCAGCGTCAGCAACAGCAGGACAGCACGGCGCATGCGTGGAACTCCTGGCGGGACGTGGCGCGATGCTACGCCTGCCAGCTCCCGCCGTCATGCGCCGGACGTCAGCCGGGTCGGCGCAGGCAGATCCGCGCGGCACCCGCACCGATGTCCACCTGGCCACCGCGCATCGCGTCGGCACCGAGGATCAAGGCCGGTCGCGCCTCCAGGCCGATCACCCTGAACACCGGCAGTTCGCTGATCCGGACCTCCATCGGCGGGTGCTGCCAGATGCCGCCGGTCATGCCGGGCAGGGTGTACAGCCAGGTTGCCTGTGCACCGCCACCCAGCCCCTCGGTGCCCTCTTCACGTGCACGCACCCGAGCATCGCTGCCGTCGGTGCGCAGGCCCAGTGCGCGGGCTGCTTCGGCGTTGAGGACGGTCTGCGCGGCACCGGTGTCGACCACGGCGATGGCGTCCACGCCGGGCGTACCCAAGGCAAGCGTGATGAAGCCGAACTGGCGCAGGCCGTCATCGCGGCCGGGCAGCGCATTGGGTTGGCAACCCGGTCCTTCCAGGTCCAAGCCGCCGGGTGTCCACAGCGCCAGTTGATTGCGGCCGAAGTCCCAACGGGTGTCCCAGCGCCCGGTCAGGTCGTTGCCGATCAAGCCGTCAATGGCCGGATCATCGCCCTTCGCCAGCGATGACAGGTCGACCTGCATGCCGCTGGCCTTCAATTGCCAACTGCCCAGCTGCCACGCTGTGCTGCGCATGCGCTGCAACCGCGCCGCCTTCGCGCTCGCGCCCTGGGCCTGCGACATTGCCGCTTCCGCATCCTGCAAACCATAGCGCCGCACTACGCGTGCATCGACCAGGGTTGCCCCGGCGGCACTGTCGACCACGAAGCGCAGCGGCTCTGAACGCCCGTCCAGCGAGACGGCCACTGCCGGATGACCGCCCTGCATCCACATCGGCAGGACGTGCTCGGCGGCATCGGAGGCGAGCGTCGGCAAGGGGATGGCGAACAGGGGCAGCAGGAACAGGCGCAAGGGGAGACTCCGCAGTGATCGTGGGCGACCATTGGCGCGCAGCGGCGTATCACCGCGATATCGGCGTTGATACCGTCCTGATACACAGGTGCGGGATACTGGGCGAATGAACACTCCCATCCGCGTCATCGTCGTCGATGACGATGCCAGCATTCGCGACGCCATCGCCGACCACCTGCTGCTGCACGGCTACCAGGTGCGTGTGGCGGCGGATGCAACAGCGCTGGACGTGTTGCTGCAGGTTGAACGTCCTGACCTGATCATCCTCGACTGGATGATGCCCGGTGAGGATGGCCTGTCGGTTTGCCGCCGGCTGCAGGCGCGGGCGATCCCGATCCTGATGCTGTCGGCGATGGGGGCCGCGCCGGATCGCGTGATCGGCCTGGAGATGGGCGCGGACGACTACCTGGCCAAGCCGTTTGACCCGCGCGAGCTGTTGGCGCGGGTACGCGCGCTGCTGCGCAGGCAGGACAAACTGCGCGCACAGGTGGCCAGCGAGCTGCGGTTTGATGGCTGGCGATTGCTGCCTGACCAGCGTCGCCTGTTCGCGCCGGATGGCGCCGAACTGGTGCTGAGTCGCGGCGAATTCTCCCTGCTGCTGGCACTGGCTGAACGTCCCGGGCGGGTGCTGGCGCGCGAACAGCTGCTGCAGTTGAGTCGCGGAGAAGCCAGCGACAGCGTGGACCGTGCCGTCGACCTTGCGATCAGCCGCCTGCGCCGCAAGCTCGGGCAGGCCGCGTCCGGCGCTGAAGCCCTTGTGCAGACACTGCGTGGCGAAGGGTACCGCTTCAACGCGGAGGTAGGGGTGTTGTGAGCAGCCGGTGGTCAACCACCCGCTGGATCGCGATGCTGGCCTTGGCCAGCCTGCTGCTGGCAACCCTGGTCAGCGTGGCGGTAGTGGGGTGGATGCCCCGGCCCGCGCCGCCACCGATGCGGCTGGACCATGCGATGCAGGTGCTGCGTGGGGAACAGGCGCCGGCGCCACTGGGATTGCATATGTCGACGCAGGACGCGCCACCCCGGGGCAGCGCCAGTAACTGGCTCACCCAGTTGGCGGCGCTGCAGATGGACCTGCCGGCCAGGAATGTACGCCTGGTGTGGACGGGGCAGGGCAGGGCGCCCGATGTGCAGGTCATCGAGGGTGGCGCGGTACTGGACGCCTCCGCTCGTGCTGGCGTGCTGAAATCGCAGGCCGCGTTGCTGACCGCCATGCAGTGGCCGCCGTTCGAACTGGGGATGCGGCAAGCCGATGGCCGATGGCGGGTGGTCGGCAGCGACCACAGTGACCTGGCGGCCTGGCGCCGCCAGGTGATGCTCGCCCTGCTGGGCGGTGCGATCCTGCTGGCCCCTCTGGCGGCGTGGGCGGCGATCCGGTTGGGGCGCCCGCTGCGACGCCTGGCTGAAGCCAGCGCACGGGTCGACCTGCAGGCCGAAACGCCATTGCCTGATGACGGTCCACGCGAAGTGCAGGTACTGGCCACAGCGATCAGCACCGGTCGCGAACGTCTGCGCGCCCAGGCACGGGACATGACGCATATGCTGGCGGCCGTGGCGCATGACCTGCGCACGCCCTTGACCGGCCTGCGCCTGCGCGCGGAGTTCGCTCCCGCGCCACAGGCCGCCAGGATGGTGGCAGACATCGAGCGCATGGATACGATGATCGAGCAGGTGCTCGACTACGCACGCGGTGAGCTGCAGCCGTTGCAGATGCGGATGCTGGATCTTTCAGCGCTGCTGGAGGACTGCGTGCAGGCGGCGCTGCTGCGCGGGGTCGACATTTCCCTTCAGGGCCCGGATACGTTGCCGTGGCATGGCGATGCGCTGCTGCTCCGGCGCGCGGTCGACAATCTCATCGACAACGCCGAGCGCTACGCGGGCGCCGTGGAGCTGTGGGTCGCCATGGCGGGGGATGGAGTGCAGCTGGACGTGATGGACCGCGGCCCTGGCATCGCCGAGATCGATCGCGCACGCCTGCTGCAACCGTTCCAGCGCAGCGAGGGCTCGCGTAGCCGCGCCACCGGGGGCGCCGGACTTGGACTGGCCGTGGCTGCCAACGTGGCGAAGCGCCACGCGGGCGAACTTCAGCTGTTGCACCGCGAGGGCGGGGGGCTGATCGCGCGGCTGCTGCTGGGACGCACTTCCTGAGTCAACTCAGATTTGCTTCCAATGGCCACTCTTCCATATGATTAGGTGCCTAATCAGCCAGTGAGGAAAGGATGATCGAAGCCAAGCATCAGGCGTTGCTGGAGGAAGCGCAGCGGCGCGGCCACGCCAACATCGCGCAGCTGCGCCTGTGCTTCCAGCTGCTCTCGTTGTCCTCGTCGATCGATCGCGACTGCGCTGCGCGGTTGGCACCGCACGGGCTCAGCGAGGGTCGCTTCATCGTGCTGTTCCTGCTGCACGGGGCCGGCGGCGCACTGGCGCCGCACGCGCTGGCCGAGCGCGCTGGCGTGACCCGGGCCACCATCAGCGGCCTGCTCGATGGCCTGCAGCGCGAAGGCCTGCTGCAGCGTCGCAGCGATGACGAGGATGGCCGTCGTCTGCAGATCGTGTTGACCGCACCGGGCAAGCGTTTGGCCGAGTCGCTGTTCGAGCAGCACACACAATGGATCAGCGGCCTGTTCAACGGCCTGGATGCTGATGAACGGCGGCAGCTGTCACAGCTGCTGCACAAGGTCTGGCAGCACACGGACACCGGGCGGGAAGCCGCCGCATGAGCACGCCCATTCCCGCGGAACGGCTGCGTGCACTCAACAGCGGTGGTGCCGCTGCCACGCATCTGGCCGAATGCCTGGCAGTGGATTTCGCCGCGCTGTTGCAGGGGGTGGCACCTGTGCTCGAGCCGGAAGCGCTGCAACGTATGCGCGACGCCTCCGGCAAGGGCATCACCCAGCGCATGGCGCTGGCGGCGCGGTTGCTGCACGAAGCCGGGCAGGGTGATCCCGCGCACTGGCAGGCACACGCATCAGACACCGTGCGTGGCTGGGCCTGCTACCTGATTGGCAGCGATGCCGGCGCGGCGCTGCCGGCCAAGCTGCAGGCGATGCGTCCGCTGGCTGACGACCCGCACTTCGGCGTGCGCGAATGGGCATGGCTGGCGCTGCGCAGCGACATCGTTGCCGCACCGTTGCAGGCGCTTGAGTACCTGCAGGTGTGGACGCAGGAAGCATCGCCTTACCTGCGCCGCTTCGCCTGCGAAGCGCTGCGCCCACGAGGCGTGTGGTCCACGCATATCGCGCTGTTCAAGCAGCATCCAGAACTCGCGTTGCCGATGCTGGAAGCAATGGCCAACGACCCGGAGCGCTACGTGCAGGACTCGGTCGGGAACTGGCTCAACGATGCCGGCAAGACTCAGCCGCAGTGGCTGCATGAGCTGTGCACGCGGTGGCAACAGCAGCACCCTGGCGATGCCAATGCCTACATCCGCAAACGCGCCATGCGCTCGTTGCGGTAGTGCCGGCCGCTGGCCGGCAACCTCATCAACCTCAAGGAAGGCCTTCCATGTCCTACACCCTCATCGAGCTCTACACCGCTCTGGCCGCCTTGTAACAGCGCCTCCGGAGGCGCATGGCACATGCGTCTGTCACCCGGACGCGGTAAACAGGACATTGCCCATGTCCATCCGCAGGGAAGTTGATCATGCAGAGCACGCTCCAGGTAACGCTGTACGGCCCGCAGGGCGATACGCCGGCACTGCAGCTGCCGCAGATGGAAGGGCCCTCGGTGGCCATCCCGGAAGCGGTACTGCGCCGGCTGGTGTCCGATCTCTACACCACCCGTTCCCTGCTCAATCCCGAGCAGCTGGACGAGGCCCGGCAGGAGCTGGACCGCGTGCTGGAGCGCTGGGCCGACATCCACGAAGGCCTGCTGCTGGACGTGGAAGTGCATGGCAGATGAGCGACCTTGCACGGCGGCCACCGCGTGGGCTGCGCGGTCAGGCGCATCACTGAACCGCGCGCCCAGTTGCGGATGAAACATTTTGCACTGCGCAAAAGCTGTGCTATCAATAGATCCCATGAACGCAGCCGCCACCCGCTTTTACTGGTATTACTTTCCGAAGCCACTGGCGGAGGAAGGACTGCGCTCACCCTGAAGAAAGCTTCAGACGCATTCCCGAAAGCCGCCAGCGAACCTGGCGGCTTTTTTCATGCCGCCACGCTGGGGACCCCCAACGTTCCGGAGATCTCCTGCAATGCCCCCGCACACCGACGACCTGCGTATCCGCACCATCGAACCGCTGACACCGCCTGCCCAGCTGCTGGCGATGCTGCCCTGTGACGATGAAGCCTCCGACACCGTCAGCGCCTCGCGCGCGGCCCTGCACCAGATCCTGCATGGCCGTGACGACCGCCTGGCAGTGGTGGTCGGCCCATGCTCGATCCACGACCCGAAGGCCGCCATCGAGTACGCCCAGCGCCTGAAGCCGCTGCGCGACGCGCTGGCTGGCGAGCTGGAAATCGTCATGCGCGTGTACTTCGAGAAGCCGCGCACCACGGTGGGCTGGAAGGGCCTGATCAACGACCCGGACCTGGATGGCAGCTTCAGGATCGACAAGGGCCTGCGCATCGCACGTGGCCTCCTGCGCGACATCAACAAGCTCGGCCTGCCGGCCGGTGTCGAGTTCCTCGACGTGATCTCGCCGCAGTACATCGCCGACCTGGTGGCATGGGGCGCGATCGGCGCACGCACCACCGAAAGCCAGGTGCATCGCGAGCTGGCTTCGGGGCTGTCGTGCCCCGTCGGTTTCAAGAACGGCACCGATGGCAACGTGAAGATCGCCGCCGACGCAGTGGGTGCGGCATCCAACCCGCATCATTTCCTGTCGGTCACCAAGCAGGGTGGCACTGCCATCGTGTCGACCACCGGCAACCCGGATTGCCATGTGATCCTGCGCGGTGGCAAGCAACCGAACTACGACGCTGGCAGCGTGGCTGAGGCCTGCCAGGTGCTGGCCAAGGCCAAGCTGCCGGCGCGCCTGATGATCGATGCCAGCCATGCCAACAGCCTGAAGAACCCCGAGAACCAGCCGAAGGTGATCGACGACATCGCCGTTCAGCTGGAAGACGGCGAGCAGCGCATCGTGGGCGTGATGATCGAGAGCCATCTGGTCGGTGGCCGCCAGGAACTGGTGGAAGGCCAGCCGCTGGTCTACGGGCAGAGCATCACCGATGGCTGCATCGACTGGGACACCACCGTGACGGTGCTGGAGCGACTGGCTGCGGCCGTGCGTGCCCGTCGTGAAGTGAAGGTGTCCGAAGCAGCGTGAATGAAGCCGCCTGATGGCGGCACGTGTGTGGATGGCGGCCAGCGCCTGCGGGGGTGCGGCCGCGATCAGGGCCGGCCGGAGTTGGAGACCGGCCCATCTGCACCGGCGATGCGCCTGGCGCTGCGCATGAGCGACAGCGCCAGGTACATCGCCGGGGTGGTGCAGGGCGCGAAGGGTAGCGCCGGGCCATGCCCGGCGAACACGCTATCGTTCAATGCACTTCGTCGTGGTACACGAACTTCGGCATTTCCCAGCGGTAGTGGATCGCCATCAGGCGCAGCGCGAAGCCGCCGCCGAGGCAGCACAGGATCGCGGTGGCGTCGGCCACGCCCCAGTGCAGCAGCAACAGATACGCCGCGCCGGTCAGCAGCGCGATGATCGCGTACAGCTCCTTCTGGAAGATCAGCGGCACCTCGTTGCAGAGGATGTCGCGCAGCACGCCGCCGAACGCGCCTGTCAGCATGCCGGCGATCAGCACGATCGGCATCGCATGGCCGGCTTCGCGCGCAATCGAGCAGCCGATCAGGGTGAAGGCGATCAGGCCCAGGCCATCGAGCACCAGGAAGGTGCGGCGGAAGTGGTGCATCCAGCGTGCCACCCAGGTGGCGATCAGCGCCGCGCATACGGTGAACCCCAGGTATTCGGGATGCTTCACCCAGCCCAGCGGATAGTGGCCGAGCAGGATGTCGCGCAGTGATCCACCACCGAGGGCAGTGACACAGGCGATCATGACCACTCCGAACAGGTCCATGCGGCGGCGGCCGGCAGACAGTGCACCGGTCATGGCTTCGGCGGAAATGGCAATCAGGTAGATGATGGACAGCAGCATGGAACAGGCTCCGGGCGCGGTGGGGCCGGCCATGCGCGACTACCGCCACTGCCTGCGCAATGACGGGATGACGATGACCGGTGCCGCTCCCGCTGTCCTTTTGCCTGAGAGTTCAGCGGCGTTGGCCACGTGCCCCTTCGGCGGGTCGTCCCGGGCGTGCCCGGTGACCTCTCTCCAGCTCGGCGAGTCGAATGCATGGTTGGTGGGATTCCAGCCCACCGGCCTGAGCGATCATGGGAGCCTGCGCCTTCGGCGGGCGCCAGCGCGGCGCCACTCTCCTGCATTCGGGCGCCAGTATATCCGCTGCAGTGCAGCACGGCATAATCCAGGCATGGTCCCGTCCCTCCGCCCGTGGTTCCTGTACCTGCTCGAATGCCGCGACGGCAGCTATTACGCCGGCATCAGCACCGACGTAGACGCGCGTTTCGCCGCCCACCAGGCCGGCAAGGGCGCGCGCTACACCCGGGCCCGGCCACCGCTGCGCGTGCTGGCCGTGCGCGAATACCCGGACCGGGCCGCCGCCTCACGCGCCGAGTGGCAACTCAAGCAGCAGCCCCGCGAACGCAAGCTGGCCTGGCTGCAGGCGCCGGATTCCGGCCTTCTGTAGAGCCGAGCCCACGCTCGGCTGCTGGACTCGGCGACAAGCATCAGCCGAGCATGGGCTCGGCTCTACAACATCGCCGGTAGATCCACGCCATGCGTGGATGGGGTGCACCCGGCCATGCCATGATCGCCCAGCCCTCAGCGCTGGAGACCCGGATGTCCACCGTTGCCCTGTTGTTCGCGCTTTCTGCAGCAGCCAGCCCCACTGCCGACGCCACCACGATCGCGGCCATCGAAGCCACCTGCCACGACTACGTCGATGGCCAGCTGGAGGCCGACCCGCAGCGCGTCGCCCGCTCCCTGCATCCGGACCTGGCCAAGCGCGCTGTGCTCGGCGATACACCCGACGAACGGCTGGGCCTGCGCCGGATGTCGAAGGAAGAGCTGGTCTCGCTGACGAAGCAGGGCGCGTTGAAGACCCCGAAGGATCAATGGGATCGTCGCTGCACGGTGCTGGACGTGACCGGCAACGCGGCCTCGGTGCGGCTGGAGACCCCGTGGTTCGTCGATTACTTCCACATGGGGCGCTTCGACCAGCGCTGGGTCATCGTCAACGCGTTGTGGTACCCGAAACCGAAGGCGCCGTAGAGCCGAGCCCATGCTCGGCTTCTGCAATCCGCGCGAAGTGCAGCCGAGCATGGCTCGGCGCTACAGGAGCATGCGTGCGCTCCTAGCGCCTCGGCCGCCGGTCATCCTGGTCATCACCGAAGATGATGCGCGCACTGCGCTGGTAGCTCCAGTACGCGACCGCCCAGTTCAGCAGCACCACGATGCGGTTGCGGAAGCCGATCAGGAAGAACACGTGCGCGGCCAGCCAGAACCACCACGCCAGCACACCAGACAACTGCAGCCGGCCCAGGTGCACGATCGCGGCCATGCGGCCGATGGTGGCCAGGTTGCCGTAGTCGGCGTACTTGAACGGACCGGGCTCGGGCTTGCCGTGCAGCCGTGCGCGGATCACCTCGGCCACGTACTTGCCCATCTGCTTGGCGGCCGGTGCCACACCGGGAACCGGCTTGCCGTCGGCCTGGCTCAATGCGGCCAGGTCGCCGGCCACGAACAGCTCCGGGTGATCGGGCAGGGTCAGGTCCGGTTGCACCGGCACGCGTCCGGCGCGGTCCAGTGGCACGTCCAGCGTGCGCGCCAGCGGTGAAGCGGCCACGCCGGCGGCCCAGACCACGGTGCGCGCCGGTATGAACTGTTCGCCGAGCTTGAAGCCCTGGCTGTCGATGTCGCTCACCGGGGTTCCGGTCAGCACTTCCACGCCCAGTTTTTCAAGTTGGCGGCGCGCCTTCAGCGAAAGCACATCCGGGAACGAGGACAGCACGCGCGGCCCAGCCTCGACCAGCCGCACCCTGGCGCTGGCCGGGTCGATGTGGCGGAATTCGTTGCGCAGCGTGTGGCGCGCGATCTCGGCCAGGGTGCCGGCCAGTTCGACGCCGGTGGGACCACCACCGACGATGGCGAAACTCAGCCACGCCGCCTTCTTCGCCGGGTCCGGTTCGGCCTCGGCGCGTTCGAACGCCAGCAGCAGCTTGCGGCGCAGCGCGATGGCATCGTCCAGCGTTTTCAGGCCGGGCGCATCATGGGCCCACTGATCGTTGCCGAAGTAGGCGTGGGTGGCGCCGGTGGCCAGCAGCAGGCTGTCGTAGTCCAGCGTGCTGCCATCGGCCATGCGGATCTGCCGCGCCTGCTTGTCGATGGCCACCACTTCGCCGAGGCGGACTTCCACATTGCGCTGGTGGCCGAGGATGTGGCGCAGCGGTGCGGCGATATCCGGCGCGGACAGGCCGGCGGTGGCCACCTGGTACAGCAGCGGCTGGAACAGGTGATGGTTGCGGCGATCGACCAGGGTGATGCGTATGCGCTCGCGGGCCAGGGCACGGGTGGCCCAGAGACCGGCAAAACCGCCGCCGACAACGACCAGGTGGGGAACGCGTTCGCGACTCATCGACTCACTCCAGTGGGGCATCGGGGGAAGCGCCTGGCATCTTCGCACGGCGGCCGCCTGTCACGTCAGCGCCTGCCCGGATCGGCGATACTCGGGTTCAGGCAACGGCCCGTGAGGAGCCCATGAGCGAACCGGAAAAGCGCATCGCCCTGTTGATCGACGCCGACAATGCGCCGGCCTCGAAGATCGACGAGGTCCTGGCGGAAGTCGCCCGCTACGGCGTGGCCAACGTGCGCCGTGCCTACGGCAACTGGAAGAGCCCGCGATTGAAGGGGTGGGAAGCGGTGCTGCATGAGTATGCGATCCGCCCGATCCAGCAGTTCGCCTACAGCAAGGGCAAGAACGCTTCGGACATGGCGATGGTGATCGATGCCATGGACCTGCTGTACGCGCGCAACCTTGATGGCTTCGCCATCGTCTCCAGCGATGCGGACTTCACCCCGATGGTGATGCGCCTGCTGACCGATGGCGTGAAGGTATATGGCTTCGGCGAGAAGAAGACGCCCGAGCCATTCGTCAATGCGTGCTCGAAGTTCACCTACCTGGAGGCACTGGGCCAGACCCATGCCAGCGTGCCGGATGCCGAACAGGCGTCCAGCGAGCAGGCCTCGAACGAGCCGGTGGCCAACGACGATGCGCGTCCGCGCAAGAGCGGTGCGGAAATGCGCAGTGACACCCGGCTGGTGAAGATGCTGCGCCGTGCGGTGTCCGCGGCCGAGGGTGAGGATGGCTGGTCGCACCTCGGCCCGGTCGGCAGCCAGATCGGCAACCAGGCCTCGTTCGATCCGCGCAACTATGGCTACGGCAAGCTCAGCGACCTGCTGGCGGCGATCGGCCTGTTCGAACTGAAGAAGGATGGCAAGTCGTCCTACGTGCGCGCGCTGCCAAAAAAGAACCGGTAGTGCCGGCCGCTGGCCGGCAGCGCGCAGGCGCCCGATCCCGCATCCGGCACGCACACACCCGTAACGATCAGGCGTATCGTTGCCGCTCGCAACTCCAGCAAAGGAAACCTGCATGTTGAAGATCTGGGGCCGCCGCAATTCCAGCAACGTCCGCAAGGTGCTGTGGTGTGCCGAGGAAATCGGCCTGCCGTACGAATCCATCGAGGTCGGCGGCAGCCACGGCGGCACGCAGACGCCGGAGTACCAGGCGATGAATCCCAACGGCCTGGTGCCGGTGATCGAAGACCACGGCCTGCCGCTGTGGGAATCGAACGCCATCGTGCGCTACCTGAGCGCGCGCTATGCGCTGGGCACGCTGTACGCCGCAGACCCGATGGAGCGCGCCCAGGCCGAGAAGTGGATGGACTGGAGCACTTCGCGGATGGCGCCGCTGTACAGCGACCTGGTCTGGGGCATCATGCGCACCGCGCCGGCCGACCGCGATGAAGCGCGGATCAATGCCGCCATCGTGCGCGCCGGTGACTACCTGGCGATGGCCGACGCCATCCTGGCCAGGCAGCCGTGGCTGTCGGGCGAGACGTTCGCGATGGGCGACATCCCGCTGGGCTCGCTGGTCTATGCCTGGTTCGAACTGCCGATCCAGCGACCGGAGCTTCCGCACCTGGCGGATTGGTATGCGCGCCTGCGCGAGCGACCGGCCTACCAGCGCGGCGTGATGTCGCCGCTGACGTAAGCACTGCCCGGTACTGAAACGCAGCCGAGCATGGCTCGGCTCTACGGTAGTGCCGAGCCATGCTCGGCAGTGCTCTACGGGATCAATACAGGTCCGTTGGATCCACATCCAGCGACCAGCGCACCTTGCGTGCTTCCGGCAGCGCATAAAGCTGCGGCACCAGCTGCGCGAGCACGCCATGCAAGGGTGGCCGCTGCGGCGCCGACAGCAGCAGCTGTGTGCGCTGGTAGCCCGCGCGCCGCGGCATCGGCGCCGGCATCGGGCCGTACGCCTCCACCACGTTCTGCTCGCCCAGCAACTGCCGCGCAGCCAGCAGGAACGCATTGGCATGCTCCACCTGCTGCGCTTCAGCACGCATCAACGCCAGGTGCGCGAATGGCGGGAATCCTGCGGCTTGCCGCTGGTTCAACTCGGCCTGCGCGAACGGGTGGTAGCCACCGCTCACCAGGGTTTCCAGCAGCGGGTGACCCGGGTGATGGGTCTGCAGCCAGACCTCGCCGGGGTCACGTGCGCGCCCGGCGCGACCGGCCACCTGGATCAGCTGCTGCGCCAGCTTCTCGCTGGCGCGGAAGTCGGAGGAGAACAGGCCTTCGTCGATGCCCACCACCACCACCAGGGTCAGCTTCGGCAGGTCATGGCCCTTGGCCAGGATCTGCGTGCCGACCAGGATGCCGGGCTGGTCGCCCAGTTTCGCCAGCTGCTGTTCCAGCGCATCGCGGCGTGAGGTGGTGCCACGGTCGATGCGCACCACCGGGAAATCGGCGAAGGCGGCGGTGAGGTGTTCTTCCAGGCGTTCGGTGCCGATGCCCTGCGGCTGCAGCGCCAGGCTGCCGCAGGCCGGGCATGCCAACGGCGCCGGTTGGCGCGCGCCACAGTGGTGGCACTGCAGGCGTCGGCCGCCGCCATGCACGGTCATCGGCGCATCGCAGCGCTGGCACGGCGCGGTCCAGCCGCAGTCGTGGCACAGCAGCACCGGTGCGTAGCCCCGGCGGTTCTTGAACACCAGCACCTGCTGGCCACGCTGCAGGTGTTCGCCGATGCCGGCCAGCACATCGGCCGAGAGGCCATCGTGCAGCGGCCGCTTGCGTACATCGAGGATGCGCACGCGCGGTGGCCGTGCATCGCCGGCGCGCTGCTTCAGGCGCAGGTGCGTGTAGCGCCCTGCGTAGGCGTTGTGCAGCGTTTCCAGCGAAGGGGTGGCGCTGCCGAGCAGTACCGGAATGCCCAGTGCCTTGGCCCGGACCAGGGCAAAATCGCGCGCGTGGTAACGGATGCCGTCCTGTTGCTTGTAGCTGCCGTCGTGTTCCTCGTCGACGATCAGCAGGCCAGCCTGCGGCAATGGCGTGAACACCGCCGAGCGGGTGCCGACGATGACCCGTGCTTCGCCACGTGAGGCGGCCGCCCAGACGCGCGCGCGCTCGTTGTCGTTCAACCCCGAATGCAAGGCGTGCACGGCGATGCCGAGGCGGCCGCGGAAACGTGCCAGGGTCTGCGGGGTCAGGCCGATTTCCGGCACCAGCACCAGCGCCTGCCTGCCCTGCGCCAGGCAATGGATGATCGCCTGCAGGTAGACCTCGGTCTTGCCGCTGCCGGTCACGCCGTCCAGCAGGAACGGCTGGAAGCCGTCGGCAGCGTTGATCGCAGCCACCGCCCCGGCCTGGTCCGGGTTGAGCGTGGGGCCGGGCAGCGGCTGCGCATGCTGCGGTGCCACCGTCATCGCCACGCGCTCGGCCAGCGCGCGCTTGGCCAGGCTGCGTGCAGCGGTGCGCCAGTCGGCCATGCGTTCGCCGAGCACGTCCTCATCCACGATCGCTCCGGCCAGCAGCTCGGCCAGCTGCCGCGGACGGCTGCCGGCGCGCAGCTTTTCGCGCTGGGCGTGGCCTTCGGTGGTCAGCTGCCAACCCCAGTGGTGGGTGTCGGGCAGGGCCTCGCCATGGCGCAGCGGTCCGGGCAGGGCGGTGCTCAGCACCTCACCCAGTGGCGCATGGGTGTAGCGCGCCAGCCACTGCAGGCTCTGCCAGAGTTCGCCCTGCAGCAGCGGCTGCCGGTCGCACCAGGCCAGCGCCTGGCGCAGTCCCTGGCCGTCGTCGGTCTGGCCGTGGCCTGCCACCACGCCGACCAGCTCGCGGTTGCCGAACGGCACCTTCAGGCGGCAGCCGACCGCGGCCGTGGGGCCATCGCCCTCCGGCGACAGGTAGTCGAACAGGCGGGGCAGGGGGACGGGCAGGGCGACCTGCAGGGTCGGAATGGGCGAAAGCATCGGGCCAGTGTAACGGGCCATGCGCGCGCGAATGGCAGGGGGCAGAGGTGCCCGGGCACGACCGTTGAATCATAAATGTCACCTAAATATCGGTGTCCATTGGAGATTCAGTCTTATCCACATGTTCTGTGGATAACGTTGTGCGTTACCGGTCGACGGCAACCCAGGAGGCCGATGGCGACGAGCTCACGCTTGGGTTGGTCAAAAAATCGCCACACTTAAAAGGCATTCAAAATCAACAACTTGAGTGTGAAACATTGCTGAAACAGAGTGAATTCAGCTGCATGCCGCAGTTTCCCGCGCGGGGAGCGTGGTGCTGTGCACAACCTGCAGCACGAAGTGCCTGTGGGCGCAAGTCCTACGGGTGCCGATGGGCTGCCGCTATCATGCCGGCAGACCTTTGGAGTGACCGATGACGGCTGTGCCCGCCCCTGTTTCCTCGACCGCGGCCGGCGCGCTGTCGGCGTTCCTGCGTGGCGTCGAGCGCCGCGCCCTGGTGGTGGCTGAACTGCAGTGCGGCGATGCCGCGCGTGCCGAGCAGACCCTGGTGGCGGTGATGCGCGCGTTTGCGGCGGTCGCCAGCGACCTGCCGATGGCGCAATGGCCGACCCGCTTCTGGACCCTGCTGGGCCAGCGCCAGGCGCTGCGCGAGCCGGCGGGCGGGCAGTGGGCGCCGTCGTTGGCCGCATTGGGCGCGATGCCGCCACTTCCACGACTGGCGCTGCTGCTGCGGGTGGGCGGCAGCCTCGACGAGGGCATTGCCATGCGCGTGCTCGACCAGGACGAGGCCGGCTACCAGCACCTGCTGGCCGATGCCTGCCCGCGTGATGCCCAGGGCCGGCCCGATGCCGCGGCCTGGCGCCAGTTGGCCGAGCAGGTACAGGCCCGTGTCCGTGACCTGCCGGCCGCGCGCCTGCAGCAACTGCAGCAGCCGGCCGCACCCACCACCCACAATGAAGCACCGGCCTCCAGCTGGCGCGCACCGCAGCGCGACGAGCGTGCGGCCGCCAACGCCAAGCGCCGCCGCGCGAATGCCAGGCCGCGCTGGCGCGGTCCGCTGATCCTGCTGGTGACCGTGGCGGTACTGCTGGCCGCGGCGCTGGGTTGGCGCCACCTGCAGGGACATTCGTTCGGCAGCGATGCACCCTTGCCGGAGGGCGTGGTGGCCGAAGCCGGTCCGGTGACCGTGGAAGCCCTGCCACCGAGCAGGGTCGACGCCGCACCGCACGCGGGCCAGGCGCAAGCCAATGATGACGCAGCGATGCTGGCAGACCGCGACTACCCGCTGGTCGCCGATGCCGACCTGTACGCGTGGACTGCCGCGGGCGGCCCGCTGCCGGTGGATGAATCGCAAGCCAAGCCGAGCCGGCCGGAGCCGGCCAGTGCCACGCTGGAAACTGCTGCCGCCGATGAATAAGTCCGTGCTCGCCAGCCTGCTGCTGGCCCTGCCGCTGTCGCTGTCGCTGTCCGCCGCACCGCAGCCGTTGAGCGTGCCGTTGCCGCCACCAGTTCCGGGCAGTTCGCCGGCCACGCCGGCGTCGGCTGCTGCAACAGCACCTGCCGAATTCGCTCAGCTGGATACGCAGCAGCAGCGACAGCGCCGTGCCGACTACGCCGCCTGGCGCGCATTGCCGGAAGCAGAGCGCGAGCGCATCCGTCAGGCGGCTGCGCGCTTCAATTCGCTGCCGGCCGATCAACAGCAGCGCATGCGGCAGCAATTCCAGGCGCAGGATCAGGCGTTCCGCGCCGGATGGCGGCTGGGCCCGCAGCTGGGCCTTGAATTCCCCAAGCTGCACGGACTGTTCGGATTCGTGCCACCGGAGCAACGCGAGACCGCGCTGGCCGTGCTGCGCCAACTCAACCCGGCGCAGCTGGCCCAGCTGGCCCTGGTCGCGCAGCGCACGCCGCCGCAGGAACGCGACACGGTACGCAGCGCCTTCCTCGCCGTGCCCGCCGCCGAGCGCGACAGCTGGCTGAAGCGCCAGGCCGGCCAGTAGAAAAGGGGACGGAGGGGATTAAGTCGCATCCGGCACTGACGGGCCTGAAACGACTTAATCCCCTCCGCCCCCTTTTTTGTGTGGGGCGGCTGAAACCCAGCATTCACGCCATGTCATGGGAATGCAGGCGCCGCCCGCGTAAGATGAGCGCCCGCAACCCGGTGCCTGTGCCCTTCGCGCGCAACCGCAGTTCGCGTCAAGCACCTTATGTCTACTGCAACCTCCACGCCGTGCTTCAGCAAGGAAGTCGGCGCCACCGGTCTGCTCGCCCTGCCGCTCGTGCTGGGCCATGTGTCCACCGGTCTGATCTCCTTCGTCGACAACGTGATTGCCGGCCACCACGCTACGGCGACCCTTGCCGCAGTCACCATCGGTACGGCGCTTTTGTGGCTGCCGATGCTGATTCCGATCGGCACCCTGATCTCGCTCACCGCTTCGGTGTCGCAGCTGCACGGCGCCGGCCGCGAGCGCGAGATCGGCCCGCTGTTCCGCCAGGCACTGTGGCTGGCGCTAGGGCTGGGGCTGATCATGTTCACCTTCCTCACCGTGGTGCCGCCGCTGCTGCCGGCCTTCGGCATCGCGCCGGACATCGTGCCGGGGGCGACCGCGTTCCTGCATGCGGTGCGCTGGGGTGGCCCGGCGCTGACCCTGTACTTCTGCATGCGCTATCTCAGCGAGGGCATGCACTGGACGCTGCCGACCATGCTGCTCGGCTTCGGTGGCCTGCTGGTGCTGGCACCGATGGGCTACGTGCTGGCCAATGGCAAGCTCGGCTTCCCGGAGTTGGGGGCCGAGGGCCTGGGCATCGCTTCGGCGGTGATGATGTGGCTGCAGGCGACCGCATTCGCCCTGTATCTGTGGCGGACCAAGCGCTTCGCCCATCTGCAGCTGTTCTCGCACTTCGAGGGACCGCGCTGGAAGGCGATCTGGGAGCTGCTGCGTACCGGCCTGCCGATCGGCATCACCGTGTTGATGGAAGGTGGCCTGTTCATCGTCACCGCCTTGCTGATCGGCCGCCTGGGCGCCAATGAAGCGGCGGCACACCAGATCGCGATCAACGTCGCGCAGCTGTGCTTCATGATCCCGATGGGCGTGGCCGAGGCCACCACCGTGCGCGTCGGCCATGCGGTCGGCCGTGGTGACGGCTTCGGCGTGCGGCGTGCGGCCTGGGCCGGCTACGCGATCATCATGGGCACGCAGACGTTGTCAGCGGCGGTGCTGCTGTTCGGCCACGATGCCATCGTCGGTGTGTACACCAACGACCTGGCAGTGGCCGGCCTGGCCTCGACCCTGCTGCTGTACGCGGCCACCTTCCAGTTCCCGGACGGCATCCAGGTGCTGTCGGCGGGCGCGCTGCGCGGCCTCAAGGACACCCGCGTGCCGATGTTCATCGCCATGTTCGCGTACTGGGGCCTGGGCATGCCGCTCGGCGCCGGGCTCGGCCTGGGGCTGGGCATGGGCCCGCAGGGCATGTGGATCGGCCTGATCGTCGGCCTGACCGCCGCTGCCATCCTGATGGGCTGGCGCCTGCGCCGCAGCAGCCAGCGCATCGGGCAGTCCGCGCTGTCCTGATCTTCCTGCCCGCCATGCCGACCCATGGCGGGCGATCCCCTGACTTGTGTCCGATGCCGCATCACGCGGCACCGGCTATGCTGGTACCACGGCAAGAAGCCATCCGGAGCGTTCCATGAATCAACCCGTGCCCCCGCTGCCCCCGGCGCGTCGCAACCCCGTCGCCAGTTTCTTCATCGGGCTGTGGGACGTCATGAACTTCACCCGCCGGTTGATCCTCAACCTGGTGTTCTTCGGCCTGCTGTTCCTGCTGCTGGTGATGTTCGTCATCGCCGCCGGCATGGGCGCCGGTGCCAGCAAGTCGCTGCAGGACCGCACCACCCTGGTGATCGCGCCGGAGGGCCGCCTGGTCGAGCAGTTCAGTGCCGATCCGGTCAGCCGCGCACTGGCCAAGGCAGTGGGTGACAACGGTGCCGAAGAGATCCAGCTGCGCGATCTGCTGCGGGTGATCGAGTCGGCCAAGGACGACAAGAAGATCGAGCGCGTGGTGCTGGAGCTGGACAAGCTGCAGCCGTCCGGCTTCGCTTCGCTGCGCGAAGTGGCCGCCGCGCTGCAGGATCTGCGTGCCTCCGGCAAGCAGCTGGTGGCCTACAGCGAGAGCATGGGCCAGTCGCAGTACCTGCTGGCCGCGCAGGCCGACGAGGTCTACCTGGACCCGATGGGTTCGGTCGTGCTCGAAGGCCTCGGCCGCTACCGCCAGTACTTCCGCACCGGCCTGCAGGACAAGCTGGGCGTGGACGTGCACCTGTTCAAGGTGGGCGAGTACAAGTCCGCGGCCGAACCGTACGTGCTCGACGCCGCGTCGCCGGCCTCCAAGGAAGCCGACCTGTTCTGGATGAACGATGTGTGGCAGCGCTATCTGGGCGACATCGCCAAGGCGCGCCGCCTGGATCCGGCGCAGCTGGCTGCCGGCATCGACACGCTGCCGGAAGGCATTGCCGCCGCCGGTGGCGACCTGGCCAAGTTCGCGCTGCAGCAGAAGCTGGTGACCGCGCTGAAGACCCGCGAGGAGTTCGAGGATCTGATGATCGAGCGCGGCGTGGCCGACGAAGACGCCGACGGTGGTTTCCGCAACGTCGACTTCGGGCGTTACCTGGCCCTGCTCGACGCGCGCCGCAACCCGGTGGACTCGCGTCCGCAGGTGGCCGTGGTGGTGGCTGCCGGCGAGATCAGCGGTGGCGACCTGCCGGCCGGCCGCATCGGCGGAGAGTCGACCTCAGCGCTGTTGCGCGCCGCGCGCGACGACGACAACGTGAAGGCCGTGGTGCTGCGCGTCGATTCGCCGGGCGGTGAGGTGTTCGCCTCCGAGCAGATCCGCCGTGAAGTGGTGGCGCTGCAGGCCGCCGGCAAGCCGGTGGTGGTGTCGATGGGCGACCTGGCTGCCTCCGGCGGCTACTGGATCAGCATGAATGCCGATCGCATCTACGCCGATCCGTCGACCATCACCGGTTCGATCGGCATCTTCGGCATGGTGCCGAACTTCAGCCGCGCGCTGGACAAGATCGGCGTGCACACCGATGGTGTCGGCACCACCCGTTTCGCCGGTGCATTCGATGTCACCCGCCCGATGGATCCGGCCGTGGGCCAGGTCATCCAGTCGGTGATCAACAAGGGCTACGCCGACTTCACCGGCCGCGTCGCCGACGCCCGCAAGAAGCCGGTCGAGGCGGTGGACGAGGTGGCTCGCGGCCGCGTGTGGAGCGGTGCGCAGGCCAAGGAACGGGGCCTGGTCGATGCCTTCGGTGGCCTGAAGGATGCCGTGGCCGACGCTGCCAGCCGTGCCAAGCTGGGCAAGGCCGACGCTTATCGCGTGCGCTACATCGAGAAGGCGGCCACGCCGTTCGCACAGTTCGTCAGCGGTTTCGCCGGCAGCCGCGCCGGTGCCTGGATGCTGTCCGATTCGGGCATGGCACGGATGATGCTGGCACGCACGATGCCGGAAGTGGATACGCAGCTGCGCTTTGTCGAGAACGCGGCCCGCGAGAAGGGCAATGGCGCACCGGTGAAGGCGCTTGCTTACTGCTTCTGCGGGTTCTGACGGAAGCCATCCACGCAGGGCGTGGAACTACTGGACAGCGAAACGCCCGGCCTTGGCCGGGCGTTCTCGTTCATGGGGTCGGATCCCTTGGCTTCGCAAAGGGCTCTGACCCCATAGGCCACTCGTCATTGCGCCGCGTCGACCTCGGCCTTGCGCTCGCGAGCGGCGGCTTCATCCACGGCCTTCTGCGCGCCCTTGGCGCGGTCCAGTGGCTCCTGCATCGCACGCGACATCGCCTTGGGTACCGGTGGCTTCTCCGGGTTCGGCGTCGGCGGACGCTGGCAGGCCACCAGCAGCACGATGGCCAGCAGGGACAACGACAGGATCAGGATGCGCATGGCGGTACTCCGCGGTGGGCGTTCGCGCAGTGTCGCATCTCCGGCAACGCCCTGCCGTGAGCGCGTATCCTTGCGGCATCGAAACACAGCGGGCGCGGCCCCGGAGGACACATGACCCAGCAACGGTGGCGCCTGGACGGCCAGACTGCCCTGATTACGGGCGCCAGCGCCGGCATCGGCCTGGCCATCGCGCACGAACTGGCCGGCCTCGGCGCCGACCTGATGATCGTGGGCCGTGACATCGATATGCTGGAGACGACGCGCGACGAACTGCTGGACGTCTATCCGCAGCACCAGGTGCATGCCCTGGCTGCCGATGTCTCCGATGACGAGGACCGCCGGCAGATCCTGGACTGGGTGGAGGACCACAGCGATGGCCTGCACATCCTGGTCAACAACGCCGGTGGCAACGTCACCAAGGCGGCCACGGAGTATTCCGAGGACGAATGGCGCAAGATCTTCGAGACCAACCTGTTCTCGGCCTTCGAGCTGTCGCGCTACGCGCATCCGCTGTTGGCGCGGCATGCGTCGTCGTCCATCGTCAACGTCGGCAGCGTATCCGGCCTGACCCACGTACGCAGTGGCGTGGTCTATGGCATGACCAAGGCCGCGATGCACCAGATGACCCGCAACCTGGCCGTCGAGTGGGCGGAGGATGGCATCCGGGTCAACGCGGTGGCGCCCTGGTACATCCGCACGCGGCGCACGTCCGGTCCGTTGTCGGACCCGGACTACTACGAGGAAGTGATCAACCGCACGCCGATGCGTCGTATCGGCGAGCCGGAGGAAGTGGCTGCCGCGGTAGGCTTCCTGTGCCTGCCGGCGGCCAGCTATGTCACCGGCGAGTGCATCGCAGTGGATGGTGGTTTCCTGCGCTACGGGTTCTGATCTTCCGAGGGGTAGCGCCGGCCAGCGGCCGGCACTGCCGGCATGTCAGTCACCCCGGTACCGGGCAGTTGCTGGCCTCCAGCACGCCCTGCAACCGTTCGCGTTCCCCCCGGGCCTTGTCGCGGTTCTCCGGCGAGGCGAACCGCTCGCGGCCACGTGCGTCGCGGAAGCGTTGCTGCCAGCTGCTGCAGCGCTGCGCGTCCGGCAGTTCCTCGCAGCGGTCGCGCACCACTTCGCAGCCTGCAGCGTTGACCGGTGTGGCGCCGCCCAGGCCCTGCACGGTCATCAGTTCGCAGCGGCCGGGGGCAGCCTCGTATTCGTGCAGGTAGCCACCGCCCTGGCTGTCGGTGCACTGGAAGATGGGCGGCAGCGGCGGCTTCGGCGGCGCATTGCTGTCCGGCGCGGCATCGGCCTGGCGTGGCAGCGATGCACTGTCGAGTATCAGATCGCCGCCTTCGCGTTCGACCATGCCGGCTTCCATGATCGTGCGTCCTTCGCCGGGGCGGCGGGGGCTGGGCGCGGAAGCCGGCGGCATACCCGCCGCCGCCGGTGCGGGTGGCGACGGCACAGGGGCCGGCGTGGGCGACGCACTGGCAGCGGCCGGAATCCGCACCACCTGCTGCTTGCTGCCGGCAGGGCAGGGCGTACGTTGCAGGGTGGGCACATCGCTGTTGCTGGAGGTGCAGCGGTAGATCACCCCGTCGTCGGCCACTGCGTTGCCGGCGAACAGGCCCAGGGCCAGCCAGATCAGGTTCTTCATGCGCACAGCGTACATGCCACGGCAGGTGCTGCGCTCAGCGTTCGCAGTCGCGCGACAGGCGCGCGTCGATGCCACGCTGTTCGTTGCTGATGGCGGTGCGTTCACTCTGCAGCGCGCTGTTGTAGCGGAGGTCCAGTTCCCAGCGGCGGTCGCGCAGGCGCGCGCAGACTTCCTGTGGCGGCAGCGCATGGCAGCTGTCGCGGACCAGCACGCTGCCGGCCGGAACCTGTACACCGACACCTACCGCTGGCGGCCGGTAGCCGGTTCCTTCACCGATGGGGGTGCCGACCGGCGTGCCGAAGGCCGGGCGTGGGCCGGGATGGACCGGGCCGTGGTGCCCGTGCGGGAGCCAGACGCTGGTCCACAACGGCACCCAGCGCGGATTGCCCTCGTTGTTGTCGCTGGTGTAGCGGCGACCGTCGTCGCTTACGCACTCGTACAACGGTTGTGGTGGCTGGAGGTAGACGTGGCGGACCTCACGATCACGCATCACCGGAACCTCGTCCGGCCGGGCGGGTGCCGCGTCGCTGCGCACCACCCGGGGGGCCGGGTCGCGCGGGCGCTGCAGGTCACGCACTTCCTGCCGGCCACTGCTGCATGGCTTGTCCTGCAGGGCCACGGCGCCGTTGCTGGCGACACAGCGGTACACGCGCACGTCCTCGGCGGCGGGTGCGGTCCATGGCAGCAACAGGCACAGGCCCAGGGCGGTGCGCAGCAGGTTCATGGCGGCAGGGTGCGTGATTGTCCGCGGCAGTGCAATCGTCGGTTCAGGAGCGCAGTACGTTGCCGCTGAGCGCGTCGCGGATCGGGGTTGGCTGGGCCAGGCCGCCGGTCTCGCCGTCGAGGAGGCCATCGAGCAGGCGCAGCAGGCGCGGATCGAGCTCGGCACGGCTGCGGGCCGGTGGTTCACCGGCCAGGTTGGCGCTGGTGGAGACCAGCGGGCCACCCCAGGCGCGGCACAGGGCGGCGACCAGCGGGTGGGCGCTGATGCGCACCGCGATACCGCTGTGTTCGCCGGTGACCCAGGGCTGCGCGTGCGGACCGGCCGGCAGGATCCAGGTGTTGGCGCCCGGCCAGCTGGCCAGCACCGCGCGCTGGCGGGCGTCGGGCAATGCCTGCAGGCGGACCCAGCCCTCCAGCTGCGACAGTTCGGCGGCGACCAGGATCATGCCCTTTTCGATCGGGCGCTGCTTCAGCCGCAGCACCGCGTGCACCGCGGCTTCATGTGACGGATCGCAGCCCAGGCCCCAGACCGCTTCTGTGGGATAGGCGATCACGCCACCGGCGCGGAGCGTGGCGACAGCAGAGTTCAGGGTGAGTTCTTTCATGACGGCGACCGGCCCGGCGTGGGCCTCCATTATCCCTCCGCTGCGTGCAGAAGGGGTGGTCGGCGCGGACGGTAGGTGCGGACCGTTGGTCCGCACACCTTGCCACCTCATCCACGCACGGTGTGGATCTACTTCTTTGCGGCGGTCTTCTTGACGGCCTTCTTCGCCGGTGCCTTCTTTGCGGCAGCTTTCTTCACCGCCTTCTTGGCCGGCGCTTTCCTGGCCGCTGCCTTCTTCGGCGCTGCTTCCTTCTTCACTGCAGCCTTCTTGGCCGGCGCCTTCTTCGCGGCGGCTTTCTTGGCGCCGAAGCCCTTGCGCACCGGCTTGCCGGTTTCTTCCATCAGCTGTTGCACTTCGGCCAGGGTCAGCGAGGCCGGCTCGCGATCCTTGGGGATCTTGCCGTTCATCTTTCCATCGCTGATGTACGGGCCGAAGCGGCCGTTCAGCACCTGGATGTCGCTGCCCTCGAACTCCTTGATGATCCGGTTGCGCGCGATCTCTTCCTTCTCTTCGATCAGGAATACGGCGCGGGCCAGGTCGATGGTGTACGGGTCATCTTCCTTCTTCAGCGAGGCGTAGGTGCTGCCGCGCTTGGCGAACGGGCCGAAGCGGCCGATGCCGACGCTGACCGGCTCACCATTGTCCTCGCCCAGCGCGCGCGGCATCAGGAACAGTTCCAGCGCGTCTTCCAACGAGATGGTGTGCATCGACTGGCCGGGGCGCAACGAGGCGAACTTCGGCTTTTCCTCGGCGTCCTCGGCAGTGCTGCCGATGGCAGCATACGGCCCGAAACGACCCAGCCGCACGCTGACCGGCTTGCCGGTCTTGGGGTCGGTGCCGAGCTCGCGCGCGCCACTGGCCTCGGCGCGGTCGACCGATTCCTTCTTGTCTTCGACCAGTTCCTTGAACGGCTCCCAGAAACGGGCCATCAGCGGAATCCATTCTTCCTCACCGCGCGAGACGGCATCGAGCTCGTCCTCAAGCCTGGCGGTGAAGTCGTAATCCACGTACTGGGTGAAGTGGCTGGACAGGAACTTGGACACCGCGCGGCCCACGTCGGACGGGCGGAAGCTGCGGCCTTCCATTTCCACATACTTGCGGAACAGCAGGGTCTGGATGATCGAGGCGTAGGTCGAAGGACGGCCGATGCCGTACTCTTCCAGCGCCTTCACCAGCGCCGCTTCGGTGTAGCGCGGCGGTGGCTGGGTGAAATGCTGTTCGGCCAGGATGCGTTCCAGCGGGATGCGGTCGCCCGGCTTCATCGCGGGCAGCTTGCGGCCCTCATCTTCGTCCTCGGCGCTCTTGTTGTCCTTGCCTTCCTCGTACACGGCCAGGAAGCCGGGCACGACCACGGTGGTGCCGCTGGCGCGGAACACGTGTTCGCTGCCGGCCGACAGGTCGACGCTGACGGTGTTGAGCGTGGCCGGGATCATCTGGCAGGCCACCGCACGCTTCCAGATCAGCTCGTACAGGCGCCGCTCGTCGTCGGTCAGGAAGCGGGCGACCTGCGACGGCGTGCGCAGGGCCGAGGTCGGGCGCACCGCTTCGTGCGCTTCCTGGGCGTTCTTCGACTTGGTCTGGTAGGTGTTGGGCTGGTCCGGCAGCGAGGCGATGCCGTAGTCGCGGGCGATCACGTCGCGGATTTCCGCCAGCGCGTCCTGCGACAGGTTCACCGAGTCGGTACGCATGTACGAAATCAGGCCGACGGTGCCTTCGTCGCCGATGGCCACGCCCTCATACAGCTTCTGCGCCACCTGCATGGTCTTGCGGGTGGTGAAGCCGAGCTTGCGCGAGGCTTCCTGCTGCAGGGTGGAGGTGGTGAACGGCGGCGCCGGGCGGCGCTTGCGCTCCTTGCTGGCCACGTCGGTGACGTGCAGCGAACCCTGCGCGGCCTGCTGGATGCGCATGCGCGCCGCTTCAGCGGTGTCGCCATCGGTGATGGTGAACTGCTCGAACTTCTGCCCGTCCAGCTTGACCAGCTTGGCATTGAAGTGCTGGGACGGGTGCGCGCACTCGGCAGCGATCGACCAGTACTCGCGGGCGATGAAGGCTTCGATCTCTTCCTCGCGCTCGACGATCATGCGCAGCGCCGGGCTCTGCACGCGGCCGGCGGACAGGCCGCGCTGCACCTTGCGCCACAGCACCGGCGACAGGTTGAAGCCGACCAGGTAGTCCAGCGCGCGGCGGGCCTGCTGGGCGTCGACGAGGTCGCTGGCGATCGCGCGCGGCTGGCTGATCGCTTCCTTGATGGCCCGCGGGGTGATCTCGGTGAACACCACGCGCTGCATCGGCTTGTCCTTGACCAGCCCGCGCTCCTTCAGGATCTCGGCGATATGCCAGCTGATCGCTTCACCCTCGCGATCCGGGTCGGTTGCCAGCAGGATGTCGTCGGCGCCCTTGGCGGCCTTGGCGATCGCATCGACATGCTTTTCGTTCTTGTCGATCACGTCGTAGTGCATGGCGAACCCGTTGTCCGGGTCGACCGCGCCTTCCTTCGGAATCAGGTCACGCACATGCCCATACGAGGCCAGGACGGTGTAGTCCTTGCCGAGGTATTTGTTGATCGTCTTGGCCTTGGCCGGCGATTCGACGATGAGCAGGTGCTTGGGCATGGCAGCAGTGTCTGTGGGGCGAGCCGCAGGGAAGGGGCCGCTAGGGTGGAGCAAACGGCCGCATTAGTGAAGCGGCCACGGACAAATCAATACGCTGAACGCCCGGTAGTGTGCCGGGCGTTCAGGTTTCACCTTATTAGAGGAATCACGCCCGGCCAGCCCCTGTCAAGCAGCCAGACGTGAGGATGGCCGTTCATGAGGCCATCTTGGCGATGAAGCCGACCGCAGCCACCAGCAGCACCAGGCCCGCCACCGTCAGCAGGCCGGTCAGCACCAGGATCACGATGGTGACCGTACCCAGCTCATGGCGCTGCAGCTGCGGCTGGTCGGTGTAGGCCCAGCGGTCGACCACCAGGGTGTCGCAGATCATGTCGTGCAGGCCCTGCTTGCGCTCGGTGAAGGCGGCCATCAGGAAGCCGATGCCCAGGGTGAAGCTGCTCAGCAGCATGGCCCAGTAGCGACCGAAGGCGCGGCCACGGGTCAGGCGGTCACCGTTGCTGCGCACGACCTTGATGCCGACCGCCATCTTGCCCAGCGTGGCGCCGCCCTGCGAGGAATGGAACCAGGTGTAGTAGGCCACGCCGATGGCCATGTTGATCAGCGCGCTGGCCAGCTGCGCGACGATTTCGATGGAGGTTTCGCCACTGCCCACCGCGCCCATGCTGGCGCCAAGCACCACACCGATGATGGCGCCGATGATGCCGCCCGGCACGGCCAGCACGAAGTAGTCGATCATGTAGGCCGCGACGCGCTTCCAGAAGCCGGCGTAGACCACCTCGCCGCCGATCACCGGCCGCGCGCCACCGGCAGCGGCGGCGGCCGGGGCGTTGTAGGGCGAGCTGCTGAGCGCGCCCGTGCCAGGCAGCGGCGCAGTGCCGTTGTCGATGGCGGCGTAGTCGCTGCGCAGGTCGAAGCCGCCACTGGCAGTGGCGGTGCTGGCGTCGGCCAGCGTCTGCAGGCCCAGTTCATCGACCACCTGGCGCAGTGCAGCCCACTGGGCCATGCCTTCGCGCCAGACCAGGGTGTCCAGGTTCAGTTCGCCGCGCTGGAAGCGCTGGCGGATCTCCTGGACCGACAGCGGGCCCTGGCGTTGCTGTCCTACGGCGTAGTACCACTCAGTCATTGCATGTTCCCTGTTGGATCGTCCTTGGAGGTGCTGCCGTGCGCGTGGCTCAGCCGCGGCATGACGTCGGCAGGTACTTGTCGTCGCTTTCACCGCTGCATTCCCAGCGGCCGCTGTCGCGATCATATTCCAGCCACAGCAGGTCGCCATCGAGGCTCTTGCCGGGCACGGCCAGCGTTGCTTCGATGCCACAGTGGCCGTTGTTGAAGCGGCCGATGTTCACCGCCGACAGGCCGGCCTGGGTGAAGTCACCCGGGGCCGGGAAACCGGCATCGTTGGCGCCGGGGCAGCGGCCTTCATCGTCGGCGAAGTGCTGCACCTGCTGTTTCAGCGGCTGCAGGGCATTGACCGCGGTCGCGATCCTGGCACGCACGGTGTAGTCGCTGTATGCGGGCAGCGCGATCGCCGCGAGGATGGCCATGATCGGTACCAGTACCAGCAGCAGGCCGCCGCCGATGATCGCGGTCAGGGCGCAACCGGAGAGCTTCTTCTTCGGCGGCGGCAGGACCCCGGCCGCCGCCTGGGTGGCATAGGGCGTGGACGGCGGCAGTACAGGCGGCTGCGGCGGAGGCGGGGCCACCGGTTCCGGTTCCGGCTCGGGTTGCTGGGCCGGCGCAGCAACGTCCAGCGCCGGCACGATCAGGCCCAGCTCGTCGACAACGGTGCGCAAGGGCTGCCATTGCGGCAGGCCGTCGCGCCAGACCAGGGTGTCCAGGGAGATCTGGTTGTTTCGGAACAACTCGACCAACTGTTCCGCCGGCAGCGGGCCTTGCTGCCGGTTGCCTTCTGCATGGAACCACTCGCTCACGGGGACGCTCCTGAATGCGCTATGCCCCCAAGTGTACGGTCAGTGAAGGGGTTCTGGCTCGTCCATGAACATCTGCGTCTCCATCCAGGCATAGGCCGCTTCGGAGCCGGGCTGGTTGAACAGCACCATCAGCACGACCCATTTCAGGTCGTCCAGGTCCAGTTCGTCCTGGTCCAGGGCCATCGCCCGGTCCAGCACCAGCTCGCGCTGGTCGGCGTCGAGGATGCCGTGCTGTTCCAGGTACAGCAGGAAGCCGCGGCATTCCACATCCAGCTTGTCCAGCTCGGGGCCATGGTAGATGCGCACGGGGCCGTCGACCCTCGCCTGGGCCACGCTCGGCCGCTGGGCGGCCAGGGCATCGAGCCAGTCGAACGCCTTGTTGATCTCGGTGGGGCTGAAACCGGCCTGGATCAGGCCGTTCTGCAGCGAATCGCGGTCACGGATCAGGTCCGCATCTTCGCTGAAATAGTGTTCAAACAGGTACAGCAGTACATCCAGGATGCTCTCTTTCATTGCCCCTCGGCCTGCGTCGCGCGACGCTGTGGAGGTGAAGAAACTAGGGAGTTCGACAGTAGCGGCCGTGTACGCACACCACGATTCCCGCCAGTTCCATGGCCAGCAGCATGGAGGACACCTGGGACGCCGTCAATCCACAGCGCGTGATCAGTGAATCCATACCGCTTGGGTTGTGGTCCAGGGCTCGCCACAAGCACTGGTAGTCAGGGTCGTCGGCCCAGCGCGCCGGCAGGACGGCCGGCAGTGCCTGTTCAGTGGGGGTGGCCAGCCGCGATTGCAAGCCCGGCAGTTGCTGGCGAAGGGCGGGGGCGAGCAGTTCCAGAACCTCCTCGGGGCGCTCGACCAGCGCCGCGCCCTCGCGGATCAGGCGGTGGCAGCCAGCCGCGCGCGGGTTGAGCACCGACCCGGGCAGGGCACAGACCTCGCGGCCTGCCTCGGCGGCCAGGCGCGCGGTGATCAGCGCGCCCGAACGCTGCGCGGCCTCGACCACCACGGTGGCCAGCGCCAGCCCGGCTACCAGCCGGTTGCGCGCGGGGAAGTGGCCTGGGCGGGCCGCCGTACCCGGCAGGTACTCACTGAGTACCACGCCCTCGGCGGCGATGCGCGCCTGCAGCCGGGCGTGGCTGTCCGGATAGGCGCGGTCAGGGCCCGTGCCGATCACCGCCACGGTGCAGCCACCGGCCTCCAGCGTGGCCTGGTGCGCAGCCGCATCGATGCCTGCGGCCAGGCCGCTGGTCACCGCCAGGCCCGCCTCGACGAAGCAGCCGGCAAAACGCGCGGCCAGTGCGCGCCCGCCCGGGGTGGGGGAACGGCTGCCGACCAGCGCCACCGACGGGCGCCAGGCCAGGCTGGGGTCTCCGGCGACGAACAGCGCCAGCGGCGGGTTGGGCACCTCCAGCAACGAGGGTGGAAAGGCCGGATCGGTGCAGGGCAGCAGGTGATGGTTGTCCTGTTCCAGCCAGCGCAGGGCGGATGCACACGCCCGGGCGTCGGGACGTTCCAGCGCGGCGCATTGCTCCGGCGTGCAGCCGTGCGCGCGCCAGTTCGCCGGGCCTTGCGCGATGGCGGCTTGCGCACCGCCCGCGGCCTGCAGCAGGGCCCGTCGTGGCGCCAGTGCGCCTCCCGCCATCAACAGGCGCAGCAGCGCCTCATATGCATGCGTGGTCATCCCCCACTATCGGCCGCACGCAACAAAGGCGCCCTAGGGCGCCTTCGCATGTGATCGTCAGGTTTTCCCGCAGACGCCTGCCGGGCAGCGGCCGGCACGCCCGGCAACGGTTACTTTGCGTCCGGGTGCAGCGCGTTGTAACCCACCTGCACCGGCTTCACGCCCTGCATCACCAGCGCGTAGCTGACGTTGTCGAAGGTACGGAACACCATCGCGTGCGCGGCATACTCGTCCGGCAACGAGACCCGGCCCGCGCCGGTGCTGAGCGAGTCGTCCATGCGCGAGGAGCCCGGGTACTTCATGCGGTGCGCCACATGGCGGCCCGGGCGCCACAGCGAGAACACGGTACCGTTGTCCACGCCCTGGGCACGGCCGGCCGAGATCGCGATCACGTCGCGCGGGCCACCGGCATTGAACATGTCGGTGACGGCCAGCACGCGCACGTCCACACCCTCGACACCGGCAGCGGGTACATGAGGGATGAACTGCAGGTCGTACGGCTTGGCTTCGACCGGCACCAGGCGGTCACCGGCGCGCACTTCGCGGCCGCCGTCGTTCTTGTCCAGCACCAGCGTGGAGGCCTCGACCTTGCCGCCGGCAATCTGGGTGATGGTGCCGGTAGCGACCTGGGCCAGCTCGTAGCCGAGCACGCCACGGCGGGCGTTGGGCGCGTTGTAGGCCTTCCACAGGTTGCCGCTGCCCGGGGTCACGTCGCCATTGGCGGTCAGGTCTTCGGTCGGCTTGGGCTGGGCGTACCGCACGGTCGGGCGTACCACGGCCCAGCGCTGGCCCACCTGGGCATCGGCCAGGCGCACATAGACGGTGTCACCGCCGGACACGCGCAGGCGGCTGTCCTCCAGGCCGACCACGTAGGGCAGCTGCTTGATGCTGTCGACAACGCTCAGCTGCTTCAGGAACGGCTCGACCTGGGCCAGCGGAATGGCGTCGATCGGGGCCTCCTGGCGCGGGCCGGCCTGGGATACGGTCACCCGGTCCAGGTAGGCCAGGCTCAGCACGTCACCTGGATAGATCAGGTGCGGGTTGGCGATCTGCGGATTGGCTTGCCAGATTTCCGGCCACAGCCAAGGCTTCTGCAGGAAACGTGCGGCGATATCCCACAACGTATCCCCTTTTCGGACCACATAGGTGTCCGGGTGCCCGCCATTCACTTCCACGGCGGTAGCATAGGCAGCCACGGTCAGCATCGCCGCGGCGACGACCGTACGAAAACGAAGCAACATAGGTGTGAAGCCCTGATTCCCCAACAGGTCCGCGCACTATAGTCCAGAAACCGGGGCGCAAGGCAAGCGTTGGAGCTAGAATCTGCGACGTATGCCGGCGTGCCGGCCCCCTATCCGGAAACAGCCATGGCCCTTCTCCCCATTCTCGAGTTCCCCGATCCGCGCCTGCGTACCAAGGCTGCGTTGATCGACGCCGCCGAAGTCACCACGCCGGCCTTCCAGGAACTGATCGACAACATGTTCCAGACCATGTACGACGCCCCGGGCATCGGCCTGGCGGCCACCCAGGTGGACGTGCACAAGCGCTTCATGGTCATCGATGTCAGCGAAGAAAAGAATGAACCGCATGTGTTCATCAACCCGGAAATCGTCGCCAGGGACGGGGGCCGGGTGTACCAGGAGGGCTGCCTGTCGGTCCCGGGCATCTTCGCCGACGTCACCCGCGCCGACACCATCACCGTGAAGTACCTGGACCGCAACGGCCAGGAACAGCAGCTGGAGGCCGGTGAAGTGCTGGCCACCTGCATCCAGCATGAGATGGACCACCTGGACGGCAAGCTGTTCATTGACTACCTGTCGCCGCTCAAGCGCGAGATGGTCCGCAAGAAGCTGGCCAAGCAGCGCAAGCACGTGGCGTGATCGCCCATCCGGGCCGCCCTTCGGGTGGCCCGTGCCTGCGCGACGCGCGCGGGCTGCACGGCGCCGGCCGACGGCGCCGTTTTCTTTCCTGCACGAATCCATCCTGCAAGTGGGGTAGCCATGAGGATTGTCTTTGCCGGTACGCCGGAATTCGCGGTGTCGTCGCTGCGCGCCGCGGCGCGCCACCACGAGGTCGTGGCCGTCTATACCCAGCCTGACCGGCCGGCCGGCCGTGGCCGTGGCCTGGCACCGTCGCCGGTCAAGCTCGAGGCCGTGGCCCGTGGCATTCCGGTCTACCAGCCCGAATCACTGAAGGACGAGGCTGCCCAGCAGCAGCTGCGCGACCTGCAGCCGGACCTGATGGTGGTGGTGGCCTACGGCCTGATCCTGCCCAAGGCGGTACTGGCGATCCCGACCCACGGCTGCTGGAACGTGCATGCCTCTCTGCTGCCGCGCTGGCGCGGTGCTGCGCCGATCCAGCGCGCGATCCAGGCCGGTGACGCAAAGACCGGTGTGTGCCTGATGCAGATGGAAGCGGGCCTGGATACCGGCCCGGTGCTGCTGCACCAGGAACTGCCGATCGCTGCCACCGATACCGGAGGCCAGCTGCATGACAAGCTGGCCGAGCTGGGTGCACAGGTCCTGTCCGACGGCCTGGGCCTGCTGCGGGCCGGCATCAAGCCGATCGCGCGGCCGCAGCCGGAGCAGGGCGTGACCTATGCGCACAAGCTGGACAAGGCCGAAGCCCGTCTGGACTGGGCGCAGCGCGCCGATGTGCTGGCGCGTACCGTGCGTGCCTTCAATCCGTGGCCGATCGCCGAAGCGACGCTGGCTGGCGAACGCGTGCGCATCCATGGCGCGGTGGCGCTGGATGCGGCCCACGGCCAAGCGCCGGGCACGGTGCTGGCGGCCAGCCGCGATGGCATCGACATCGCCTGTGGGCAGGGTGCACTGCGCTTGCGTACGCTGCAGCGCGAAGGCGGCAAGGCGATCACCGCCGCCGACTACCTCAACGCCCGCCGTGATCTGCGCGTGGGAGCATAAGCGGTGTCGAAGCAGAACGATTTCTCCGTGGCCAAGGCGGCGCCGGGCGCGGCCACGCGCATGCTGGCCGCGCGTGTGCTGGCACAGGTGTTCACCCGTGGCCGTTCATTGAAGGCCGAACTGGCCTGGGCGCTGCCGAAGCTGGCCGACAGCCGCGATCGTGCCCTGCTGGAAGCGCTGTGCTTTGCGGTCCTGCGTCGCCGCAGTACCTATGACGCTGCCTTGCAGTCGTGGATGCAGAAGCCGCTGTCGGCGCGCGACGCCGACCTGCGCACCCTGTTGATGGTGGGCTTCGCCCAGCTGGACGTGCTGGAACTGCCGGCGCATGCGGCGCTGTCGGCCACGGTCGATGCCGCGCGTGCGCTGGGCCGTGAGCGCCAGGCCGGCCTGGTCAATGCGATCCTGCGCCGCGCGCAGCGCGAAGGTTTCCCGGAGCAGCCGGCGCGCGATGCCTTCCCGGAATGGCTGGCCGATGCGGTGGAACGCGATTGGCCGGCACAGGCCGAGGCGATCTTCAGCGCCAGCCTGCAACCGGCACCGTTGTGGCTGCGTGCCAACCGCCAGCACGGTGGCCGTGACAAGGCACTGGCGGCACTGGCCGAGGCGGGCATTGCCGCCGAACCCAGCGCGCTCTGCGCCGATGCATTGCGCCTGGCAGCCCCCGTTGCGGTGAACCAGCTGCCGGGTTTTGCCGACGGTGCACTGTCGGTGCAGGACCTGTCGGCGCAATGCGCAGCCGACGCGCTGGCGCCCGCGACCGGCGCCCGCGTGCTGGACGCCTGTGCGGCGCCCGGTGGCAAGTCGGCGCACCTGCTGGAACGTGACCCCAGTCTGCGCCTGCTGGCGCTCGATATCGATGCGCGTCGCCTCGCGCGCGCCCGCGATACCTACACCCGCACCGGTGTGGGTGAGGGCGCGCAGACCCGGGTGGCCGATGCCAGCGATCCCGGGGCCTGGTGGGACGGCACGCCGTTCGACGCCATCCTGCTCGATGCCCCGTGCTCGGCCACCGGCGTGATCCGCCGCCAGCCGGACGTGATGTTCCACCGCCGCGCCGAGGACATCGATGCGCTGGTCGGCGTGCAGGCCCGCCTGCTGGAGGCCTGCTGGTCGATGCTGCGCCCGGGAGGCGTGCTGCTGTACGCCACCTGTTCGATCCTGCGCGCCGAGAACGTCGATCAGGTGCGAGCCTTCCTGAAGTGGCATCCGGACGCAGCGGCACAGCCTCTGGATGACACATTCGGCCTCGATTGCGAGGGGATTGCGCGCCAGCGCCTGCCGGGTGACAACGATGCTGACGGTTTCTTTTACGCGCGTCTGCTAAAAACAGCCTGACCCCGCTGACGTTCCGAGTCCCATGCTGAAATCCCGCGCGTCGCGCGAGACGTGGTTGTTCGTGGTGATGGCCCTGCTGGTGCTGGGGGCCGGGCTGGGCCTTCGTGATCCGTGGCCGTCGGACGAACCGCGCTTTGCGCTGGTGGCCAAGCAGATGTTCGACAGCGGGCAGTGGCTGTTCCCGCATCGCGGCACCGAGCTGTACTCGGACAAGCCGCCGATGCTGATGTGGTGGCAGGCCACGCTGTACAGCCTGGTCGGGCAGTGGCGCGTGGCCTTCCTGCTGCCGTCGCTGCTGGCGGCCCTGGGCACGCTGTGGTGCGTGGTCGACCTGGGGCGGCGCCTGTGGACGCGGCGGGTGGGGCTGTACGCCGGCTGGGCGCTGCTGTTCGCGCTGCAGTTCACCTTCCAGGCGAAGAAGGCGCAGATCGACCCACTGCTGCTGCTGTTCATCACCCTGGCCAACTACGGCCTGCTGCGCCACCTTCTGCTGGGACCCAGCTGGCGCTGGTGGTGGCTGGGCTGGTTCTTTGCTGGCATCGGCGTGATCACCAAGGGCGTGGGGATGCTGGCGCTGCTGATGCTCGTGCCTGCGGCGATCGCCGCGGCGCTGCAGTGGCCACGGGTGGGACTGCATGCGCGCGATGCGCGCTTCTGGCTGGCGCCGCTGGCCTTCCTGCTGGCGGTGTCGTTGTGGCTGGCGCCGATGCTGCTGGCCGGCTTTGCCACCGGCTCGGACGAGTACCGGGCCTACATGGACGACATCCTGTTCCAGCAGACGGCGCGGCGCTACGCCCATTCCTGGGACCATCACCAGCCCGCCTGGTACTTCCTGGCGACGATGCCGCTGATGTGGATTCCGGCGTTCCTGGCCCTGCCCTGGGCGATTCCGGCGTGGCGCCGCCGGCTGCGCCGCCGCGACCCGCGCTACCTGCTGCCGCTGGCCTGGTGGCTGATGGTGGTGCTGTTCTTCTCGATTCCCGCCGGCAAGCGCGATGTGTACATCCTGCCGGCGCTGCCGATGTTCTGCCTGGTGCTGGCGCCGCTGTTGCCTGGATTGCTGAGGCGGCGCGATGTGCAGGCCGTGGTGGGGGTGTTCACCGGCCTGCTGTCACTGGGCCTGGCCCTGGCCGGTGCGATGGCGGTGCTGGGCGACCCGGCCTTCGAGCTGCGCCTGACCCACAGCCGCGGGCTGGGGCCCGGCGCTGTCGACGCACTGGCCTGGACGATCCTGGCGATGGGCGTGTGGGGCGGATTGAGCCTGCTGGCCTGCGGCGGTCGCCGGCATCTGGCGCTGGTGTCGACCCTGGCGATGGTCTGGGTGCTGTACAGCCTGGTCGGCTATCCGCTGCTGAACGATTCCAGTTCCGCCCGCGGCCTGATGCGCACGGTTGGTGACCGTCTGGGACCGGATGCCGAATTGGGGCTGGTGGCCTGGAAGGAGCAGCATCTGCTGTTGGCCGACCGCCCCGCAGCGACCTTCGGTTTCGAGACGGATTGGGACGAGCAGCTGTTTGCGGCCACGCGCTGGCAGCGGCTGGCGCCCGGACGCCGCTGGTTGCTGGTGCACGAATACGCGATGCTGTCGTGCGTCGACCGCAACCGTTCTGAACTGGCCGGCGTGGCCAACCGGCGGCGCTGGTGGCTGGTGCCGGCAGCAGCGGTGAAGGTGCCCTGCGTGGTCACTGCAGAGGAGCGCGAACGTGAACGGCGTTTGCAGGAACATGACTAGCCACCACGATTCCGGCTTGTCCAGTCTGCCCAAGCAGGCCCAAAGGCAGTAAAACAGCAGGCTGGGACGGCCTGCGTTGGCCCGTCCCGTTCTTCCCTCAGATTGCAGCGATACTTCCCGACGTGCCAGCTTCACCGGACAACCTGAACCCCTTGGCCGGAAACCCGCTGGGCGTTCCCGCCGGTGGGCGCCATGGGGTCGCGCATGCGCTCGCCCAGCTGGGCCTGTTCTGCCTGCCGGCACTGGTGCTGACCGTGCCGATCAACCTGCTGCCGTATGGCCTGCTGCTGCTGCTCAGCACGCTGCTGGCGCCGGAGCTGCTGTGGCGCGCGCGCGGCATGGCCGGTCAGCCGGTGAAAGTGCTGGCCTGGCTGATGCTGGCGGTGCTGGCGCTCGGCGTACTGTCGGTGGTGTTGTTCGAGCAGGGCCTGCGTGACGTCGACAACCGCTCGCGATTCGTGGTGATCCCGTGGATCGCGCTCTGGGTCTGCGCGCTGCGTCCCAACCTGCGGTGGCTCTGGTACGGATCATTGACCGGCCTGCTCGCCACCTTCGCGATGTCGCTGTGGCAGGTGCTGGGTGGCGCCCCGCGCGCAGAGTTGTTCACCAACGCCATCGTGCTGGCCGACATCGTGATGGTGTTGATGGTGCTGCTGGTGTTCTGTCGCCCGTCGCGGCGCTGGTCGCTGGTGATCCTCGGCATGGCCGCCGGCTGCGGCACCATCGTGCTGACCGGCAGCCGCGGCGTGTTTGCCGCCCTGCTGGCACTGCTGGTGGTGCTGGCGCTGAGCCTGCGCTGGCGCACCGGCGCGGCGCGCCTGTCGGTGCTGGCCGGCATGTTGGCGATCGGTGCGACCCTGCTGCTGTCGGTACCGGAGCTGCGTCACCAGGTGCGCCTGAGCGAGCTTCACAGTGACGTGCAGCGGATGGAACTGGGTGACAGTGATTCTTCTGCCGGTGCCCGCGTGGAACGCCTGCAGGTGGCCTGGGAGACCTTCCTCGATCACCCGCTGGTGGGCGTTGGCATCGGTCATTTCGACAGCGCGATGCTGCGCGTGCCGGTCTGCCGTGAGAATCCGGAAGAGATGCGTTGCCACCTGGGGCATGCGCACAACGATGTTGCCGAATGGGCAGCGACCCAGGGCGTACCGGGCCTGCTGCTGTTGCTGGCGGTGTATGGCATCCCGCTAGGGGTGTTCGTGCGGCTTCATCGCCGCAGCGGACGGACGACCTTCCGGGGGCCGGCCGCAGCCGGCATCATGCTGGTGATCACCTATGCGCTGTGCGGCCTGACCCAGTCGATGTTCGCGCACCAGATGACGGCCAGTTTCTACGTGACCCTGGTCGGCCTGCTGACCGGCCTGTCGATCGTCGAAGGCGCGCGCCACCGGGCAGTCACCGGGGCGTGATGCATCGGCGCGCCGGGCAGGGCCCGGCGATCAGGGGTTCGGCGGGTCGGCTACGGCCTGGCCGTTGCCCAGCATCCACAGCATGATGGTCTTCTGCCGCACGTAGTTGGCGCGTACGTAGGCGTAGACCAGGCCATGCCAGCCGTCGCGGAAGCCGCCACGGAACACGAAGCCGCGCCAGAACCGCCAGGCCGGTGCCAGCACCAGCTTGCCCAGGGTGGCCCGCTTGCCGCGCGCGAACTCGTGCTCGGCCATCATCCGCGCGTACTTCTCGGTCTTGGCCAGCTGCTGCTGCAAGGAGCGGTAGGGGTAGTGGACCAGGTCGCCGCGCAGGGTACCGACACTGCCATCGACGCTGGCGGCCTCATGGATCTCGCGCTTGCCGCGCCAGCCGCCACGGCGGCGGTCGAACAGGCGCATCACCCGGTCCGGGTAGGCATTGCCATGGCGCAGGAACTTGCCGAAGTACTCCGACAGGCGTGCGAAGCGATAGCCGGCATGGCCAGCGAAGCCACCGTCGCGGGCCTGTTCGATGGCCTCACGCAGTTCCGGGCTGATCCGCTCATCGGCGTCCAGGCACAGCACCCAGTCGTGGCCGGCCTGCTCGACGCAGTACGCCTTCTGGCTGCGGAAGCCGTCGAACGGGCGCTGCAGCACGCGGGCGCCTGCGGCCTCGGCGATGGCCACGGTGGCATCGGTGGAGTAGGAGTCCACGACGACGATCTCATCGCAGAAGGCCAGCGAGGCCAGGCAGTCGCCGATGCGGCCGGCCTCGTTGAACGCGATAATGCAGGCCGAGATGCGAGGCCGTTCGATGGGAGCGGTCGTGGAGGACATGATGGCCGGGTACCTGTTGTTTGCGACGGAGCGCTATGCGCTGCCTATTCTCGCCCCGTTGGCGCAGGCCTTGCACGTCTCCGGGCAGGAGGTGGCGGCCTGGTTCGAGGGCGGCGCGGCCGGCAGCCAGCTGCCGGGCGTGCCCAACATCGGCCTCAAGCAGGCGCTGGCAATGCGGCCGCGGGCGGTGTTCAGCGCCGCCAACTGGGTGCCGACCTTCCTTTCGGGAGCCAAGGTGCAGCTGTTCCATGGCTTCAACGTGGAGAAGCGGGACAGTGCGCGCGGCCACTTCCGGGTGCGCGGCATGTTCGACCTGTACTGCACGCAGGGGCCGGCCACCACCGGGCCGTTTCGTGAGATCGCGGCCCTGCAGGGCCACTTCGCGGTGGCCGAGACCGGCTGGCCGAAGCTGGATCCGCTGTTCCGCGACGATGGTGGCGAGAGCGCCGCGCTGCGCGCCGCCGCTGGAGGACGCCCGGTGATCCTGTTCGGTTCGACCTTCACCGAACGCCTGAGCGCAGCCCCGCACCTGCATGCGCAGATTGCTGCCGACATCGCAGAGGGCAACCGCTACTGGCTGCTGACCCTGCACCCGAAGTGCCCACCGGAATTGTTCGAACGCTACCGCGCGCTGGCCGGTGCCAATGCGCGCTTCATCGAGCCTGAGCAGGTGATGGCTGCACAGCGCGCTGCCGATGTGCTGGTGTCCGATACGTCCTCGATCGTTTCGGAGTTCATCGTCCAGCACAAGCCGGTGGTCACCTTCCGCAACCGGGTGCCCAAGCCGCACATGATCGACTTCGATGACCCGGTGCAGCTGCCTGCGATGCTGCAGCGCGCGCTGCATCCCGACGCCGCGCTGCAGGCGGAGATCGTGCGCTACGCCGACGCCATCCATCCGTACCGCGATGGCCTGTCCAGCGAACGGGTGATTGCGGCTACCGAGGATTTCCTGTCCGGCGAGATGGGCGTGCTGCGGCGCAAGCCGTTCGGCAGCTGGGTGCGCGACCTGCAGATCCGCAAGGACCTGGGGTATTGGGGGCCGTCGCAGCGGTAAGCCGAGCGTGGGCTCGGCTCAAAGTAGATCCACGCCATGCGTGGATGCGCGACCCCGGCCGCGGTAGTGCCGGCCAGCGGCCGGCACTGCCTACCAGCGCAGCTTGCGCCGCGCCAGCGCGGCCGCCAGTTGATCCATCACCTGTTGCGCCTGCGCCTGCGGCAGGTAGTGCAGGATCAATGCCACATCGCCATGCGCGCCGGCGGTATCCAGCTGCAGGCTGCTGGTGCCCAGCAGCTTGTCCAGTGGCGAGCGCAGCAGGCGCAGGCCCTGCACCTTGTCCAGCTCGGCCCAGCGCCACCAGCGCTTCCACCAGCCGCCGCGCACGGCGACGTAGTGGTCATCCAGATACCAGCCCATGCGCGCCATCTGCCGGTGGGCCACCAGCAGCGCCAGCGGCAGCCAGGCCAGCACGATCAGGCCCCATGATCCCCAGCGCCAGTACGCGGCGGCGGCCAGCAGGGGAACCAGCAGCAGCGCGCCCAGGCACAGCCGCCACCAGCCACGCTGCGGAATGGACTGCCATTGCGCCGGTGGCCACTGCAGTTGAGGCAACAGGTGCTGCACCAGCTGCTCGCAGCGCATTGCCGGGGCCAGCGGTGCCAGCTCGCGCAGAGCGCGGTCCTGGTCCCGCGAAGGGCCGCCGGCGGCACTGTCGACGCGCAGCTGGCGCAGGCCGAACCAGCGATGCAGGGTGGTCTCGTACAGCGTCCAGGCCTGGATGCGGCGACGCGCGACACTGCTGCGGGTTCGGCTGACCAGGCCAGCCGAGACGGTCAGCCGGCGATCCTGCTCGCTGAGAGTGAAGCCGTGATAGCGCAGCAGGGTCAGCACCACCGACAACGCACGCAGCGCCATCCAGCCCAGCAGCAGGGCTGCGGCCAGCAGCAGGAAGGCGCCGGCCACGCCGGGATGCAGGTGGCTTGCGTAGCCGAAGGCCTCCCTGCCACCACGCTGGATGGCCGCGTCCATCACCGGCCGCGGCACGGTCTGGAACAGCACGCCGAAGGCGGCGATCGCCAGTGCCCATCCGCGGTTGGAGAGCAGGCCCATGCGCACCACGTCCCAGCTCGACAGGCGCAGCAGCACCTGTTCGGTGTCGGCCCCGGTGATCGAGGGAGTGGCAACGGCGCCGGCGGGCTGCGGTGCCTGCCCACGCTGGCGCACCAGCCGTTCCAGCGCCAGCGCCTGGTCCAGCCTCAGTACCCGCATCTCGGCTTCCGGCCGCACGCCGCCGGCCGATTCCAGGCGCAGCTCGGCCACACCGAACAGCCGGTGCAACGGGTTCTGCCGCACTTCCACGTTGTGGATGCGGGCGAACGGGATCTCGCGGCGGTTGCGCGCCAGCAGCCCGCTGCGCACGGTGATGGCATCGCTGCCGATGCGGTAGCGGTAGCTGAGGTACTGCAGCACCGAGACCAGCACCAGTGCCGCGATCGCCGACAGTGGAATCAACTGCGCCCACATCGGGTCGCGCTCGCCACGCTGGCCGAACACCAGCAGCGCGACCAGCGGCAGGAAGTAGTGTCGCAGCTGCATCAGCAGCACGAACAACCACGACCACGGGTGCAGGCGATGGTCCTCGCCACCGGCAGGCAGCGATGCGGGCAGGGGCGGCGGCAGGCTCACAGGGCGTCGGCGTCCTGGTCGAGCTGGTGCGAGAGGGTGTCGCGCAGGCGCTCGGCGTCGGCTTCATCCAGGCCGTTGACGGTGACCGCGCTCATGCGGGTACCGGCAGTGTGCACGATCAGCGTGGCCAGGCCGGCGCGTCGCTCCAACGGGCCCCGGCGCAGGTCCAGGTGCTGTACGCGCGAAATGGGAATCCGGGTTTCCAGCTGCCACATCAGGTCGCGGCGCAGGCCCAGGCCCTGGTCATCCAGGCGCCAGCGGGTGCGGGTCAGTCGCCGGCGGCCGAGCCAGGCGCCGAAGAGGATGCCGATCAGCAGCCCCAGGGCGGCAGTCCACAGGCCGCCGGGCAGATCGAAGAACCAGGCAGCTGCGGCCAGTGGCAGACCCGGCACGAACAGTCCGCCGAAGGCGCCTTCCAGTGCGGCCAGGCGGGCGGCACGTTGCGGTAGCGATTGCCAGGCTTCGGTGGTCGGGGCGATGGGGGCGACGTCGGTCACGCGGGCTCCGTCAGGTGGCAGGGCGAGCGGCGGCGGTGGCCGCACCGCGCAGACGGTAGCAGGTCGGCTGTGTTACTGGGCAGCCTGGATCAGCGCATCGACATCCAGCAGGTGGCCAGCACGATCGGCCTTGGTGCGCAGGTAGTGTTCGTTTTCGGCGGTGATCTCGCCGGTGACCGGAATGCAGTCCAGCACCTCGATGCCGGCATTGCGCAGGCGCTGTGCCTTGGTCGGGTTGTTGCTGAGCAGAGCCACGCGCGAAATGCCCAGGCCATGCAGCATCGCCACCGCACTGCCGTAGCGGCGTTCGTCGGCACCGAAGCCCAGCTGTGCATCGGCGTCGATGGTGTCCAGGCCGTCGTGCTGGTAGCCGTAGGCGCGCATCTTGGCGGCGATGCCGGTGCCGCGGCCTTCCTGGTCCAGGTACAGCAGCACGCCACCGCCCAGTTCCTTCAGCTTGCGCAGCCCGCGCCGCAGCTGGTCGCCGCAGTCGCACTTGAGCGAGCCGAACAGGTCGCCGGTCAGGCACGAGGAGTGCACGCGTACCGGTACCACCGACGACAGGTCCGGTTCGCCGACGATGATCGCGACCTGGTCGCGCTGGGCCACGCCGCCGCGGAACACCGCGAAGGTGGTCATGCCGACGTCGCGCAGCGGTACCGGCGAACGCGCCACCAGTTCGTAGTCGTGGGCCGCATGTGCTGCGCCTTCGGCCAGGTCGCACAGGGCCACCTCGGCGGCACCGTCGAACGTGTGGTCATCCACGTCCAGGCGCACCGCGACCATTGCCGGCAGCAGCAGGCCCAGGCGGGCCAGCTCCACCGCGCCGGCATCGAAGGCGTCGCCGGCCGCCCAGCCGTCGGGCATGGGGCCGGGCTCGCGCAGGTAACCCAGCGAGGGCAGGGTATCGAAGGCAATGCCGGCCAGCGGCAGGCGCGCGCCTTCCGGTGCTTCCACGCCGAGCACGCGGGCGCGGGTCGCGGTCAGGAACAGGTAGTGGCGCTCGCGCGCGGCAGCGGCGAACGTGGCAAAGCTGCTGGCAGTGGCGCTGTCCAGTGCAATCACCGCCAGGCGCTGGCCCTGGCCATCGTGGAGCAGTACCGGGCGACCGGCACGCAGTTCGGCCACCGCGCGTTCGCAGCGGATCGCGGCGGGGTCGCCGAACAGGGAAGAGGCAGCAGGCATGGCAGGACCGGGGGAGGCGGACATCGCAGTCTCTATGGGGGCGACGGCGTCGTATTCAACGTGGTGCGGCCGCCGGTCGCAGGGGCCGGACGGGCCCGCGTGATGCGACCGTCAGTGTGGATGCTCTTCGGTCGCGTACGGGTCTTCCTCGCCGCTGCCTGGTGGCCGCAGCGTATAGCGCTTGTAGGTCCACTGGTACTGCGTCGGGTCGCGGCGGGCGATGCGCTCGATGCCGGCGTTGAGCGCGGTGGCCGCCACCTGCGGGTCCGGGTCGGCCACGGCGGGGTCGGTCGGCTCGATGTGCAGGGCGAATTCCATGTGCGGCCCGATGCGCTCGCACCAGCCATACAGCACGGTGGCGCCGGTGCGCTCGGCCAGCCGGTTGACCAGGGTCATGGTCAGTGCCTGCACGCCGAAGAACGGCACGAACACGCCGTCGCCGGCCTTGGGTTGCTGGTCGGGCAGGATGCCGGTGGCACCGCCGTCCTTGAGCACCTTGAACAGCTGGCGCACGGCGGGGCCCTCGGCGCGCACCTGCTGCACGTTCTGGCCGCCCCGCACCAGCTGCAGGAAGGCGTCGCTGGCCTCGTCCTCCGGTGGCTTGTAGACGATGGCGATGTGCCCGCGCGAGGCCAGCCACTGGTTCAGCAGCTCCCAGTTGCCGAAGTGGGGTGCGGCCACGATCACGCCCTTCCCGCCGGCCAGCGCCGCGTCGTACAGGGCTTCGCCGTGGCGCTGCTTCAGGTGCAGGCGCAGGTTGTCGGCCGGCCTCTGGCTCCACAGCCGCAGCGTCTCGATGGCCTGCAGGGCGGTGGAGCGCAGCAGCTCGCGGTGCAGGCGGTCGCGCGCCGGACCGTCCAGTTCCGGGTAAGCCAGTTCCAGGTTGCGCCGGGTGACGCGGCTCTCGCGAGCGTTGAGACGGACCCACGTCCACGCCAGGGCATGCGCGAACCCCCGCAGCACTGGCCAGGGCAGGCGGGCGAACAGAGTGGTGGCGCGGTAGACCAGCCGGGCTTTGCGTTGCGGATTCATCGGCGCCAGTTTAGCCAAGGGCGCTGCTATCGTGGCCGGCCCTGTTCATTGGAAGCCCACGATGCTCGTCCTGATCCAGCGCGTCAGCCAGGCCGCCGTCCATGTCGACCAGGAAGTGGTGGGGCAGATCGGCCCCGGCCTGCTGGCCCTGGTCGGCATGGAACCGGGCGATACCGAGGCCCAGTTGCGACGGATGGCCGAGCGCCTGCTGGGCTACCGGGTATTCGCCGACGAGGCCGGGAAGATGAACCGGTCGCTGCGCGACACCGGCGGCGGCCTGCTGCTGGTCAGCCAGTTCACCCTGGCCGCCGATACCCGTTCGGGCATGCGCCCCAGTTTCACGACCGCCGCACCGCCGGACGAGGCTGAACGCGGGTTCAATCGATTTGTCGAGATCTGTCGTGAAAATCACGCGCCCGGGGTGGAAACGGGCCGATTTGGTGCCCATATGGTCGTCAGCCTGGTCAATGACGGTCCCGTGACCTTCCTTCTCAGGCCCTGAGCCTGCGGGACCACCGCCCGGCAGGCGGGGCCCCGGGCTGGTATAATGCTACGTTCCCTATTTCTCCCTAGCCGGTGGCGCGAGCACTACATGGCCAACGAACGTCCTGCCCAATCCGAAATCAAGCAACTGATCAGCAAGGGCCTGGAACAGGGCTACCTGACCTACGCCGAAGTCAATGACCATCTGCCGGACGACATGGTCGACCCGGAACAGATCGAAGACATCATCGGCATGATCAACGGCATGGGCATTGATGTCCATGAAGTTGCGCCGGATGTGGAAACCCTGCTTCTCAACGATGGCAACACCGGCAACCGCGAAGTCGATGACACCGCGGCTGAAGAAGCTGCCGCCGCGCTGAGCGCGCTCGACACCGAAGGTGGCCGTACCACCGACCCGGTGCGCATGTACATGCGCGAAATGGGCACCGTCGAGCTGCTGACCCGCGAAGGCGAAATCGCCATCGCCAAGCGCATCGAGGAAGGCCTTTCGCAGGTCCAGGCGGCCCTGGGCCAGTTCCCGGTTTCGGTCGAGTCGCTGCTGAACGACTACGAAGCCCACAAGGAAGGCAAGAAGCGCCTGGCCGAAGTGATCGTCGGCTTCAACGACCTGGTCGACGAAGAGCCGGCACCGCCGGCGGTCGTTGCCGATGACAGCGCCGATGCGGACGCCGAAGGCGACGAGGACGAGGACGACGATGTCGACGGTGGCGATGAAGAAGCCGCACCGACCGGTCCGGATCCGGAGGAAGTCGCCGCGCGCATGCAGGCACTGAGCGATGCCTTCAACGCTTTCAAGAAGGCCGCGACCAAGGGCGACAAGAAGAACCTGCCGCGCCTGCGCGAAGAGATGTCGGCGGTGTTCGTCACCCTGAAGCTGCCGCTGCCGCTGACCGACGTGCTGACCAAGCAGTTGCGCGACACCATGGCCGACATCAAGTCGCATGAGCGCCGTGTGCTGAACCTGGCCACCGTCACCGCGCGCATGCCGCGCAAGGACTTCATCCGTTCCTGGGAAGGCAACCAGACCAACCTGGAGTGGGTGGAAGACGCACTGAAGCGCAAGCAGAAGTGGTCGTCGGCCCTGCGCGAAGTGAAGGACCAGATCATCGCCGAACAGCAGGCGACGATCGACATCGAGAAGCTGACCCAGCTGGACCTGGAAGAGCTGAAGGAAATCAGCCGTGCCATGGCCTACGGTGAAGCCAAGGCACGCAAGGCCAAGAAGGAAATGGTCGAGGCCAACCTGCGCCTGGTGATCTCGATTGCCAAGAAGTACACCAACCGTGGCCTGCAGTTCCTCGACCTGATCCAGGAAGGCAACATCGGCCTGATGAAGGCCGTGGACAAGTTCGAGTACCGCCGCGGCTACAAGTTCTCGACCTACGCCACCTGGTGGATCCGCCAGGCGATCACCCGCTCGATCGCCGACCAGGCGCGCACCATCCGAATTCCGGTGCACATGATCGAGACGATCAACAAGTTGAACCGCATTTCCCGCCAGATGCTCCAGCAGTACGGCCGCGAGGCTACGCCGGAGGAGCTGGCCAAGGAAATGGACATGCCGGAAGACAAGATCCGCAAGGTGATGAAGATCGCCAAGGAGCCGATCTCGATGGAAACCCCGATCGGCGACGACGAGGATTCCCATCTGGGCGACTTCATCGAGGACACCAACGTGGAGTCCCCGATCGAGAACACCACCAACATCAACTTGTCTGAAACCGTTCGCGACGTGCTGGCCGGCCTCACCCCGAGGGAAGCCAAGGTGCTGCGCATGCGCTTCGGCATTGACATGAACACCGACCACACGCTGGAAGAGGTCGGCAAGCAGTTCGACGTGACCCGCGAGCGCATCCGCCAGATCGAAGCGAAGGCCCTGCGCAAGCTGCGTCACCCGAGCCGTTCGGAGCAGCTGCGCAGCTTCCTGGATATCGATTGATAGCCAGCGGCTGTTGAAGCGTTGAGAGAGACCCCGCCTGGTGCGGGGTTTTTCTTTGGTCGTTCCCGGCCATGCCGCTCGGATCCTGCCGATGTCGCGTCTGCCATTTGATTACTTCCTGCGGTGGCCGCACGCTGACCGTGCAGATGCTCAACACATCGCGTAGGCAGGCCGGTCTCCATCGGCGCTGATGCAAGCGCGCAGCAGGTCACGTACATCACATGCGGCCTGCGGCACTGATTTGCCATGCATCCGGAGTAACGCCATGAATGATGTGGAGCACGATCTGTCTGATTCCCGGCAGACTGATTTTTCGTCGCTGCTTGATTGGGATGAGGTGATGCAGGATGAGCGTGAGGATCGGCTGGGGTTTGCCCGCCGCACGACGTATGCGTTGCTGACGCTGTCTGGTGCGGAACTGGTCGAGGGCTTTGACGGCGGCAACCAGAAGGCACTGGAAGAGGCCAGGAGGACGGTGGCGCTGTTCCAGGCACATCTGCGGCGGCAGATGTGGTTTGCGGACGTGGCGGAGAAGCGGTTGGGGCGTGTTGGTGAGGCTCTTGCAGCTGCCGGGTAGCCGATCGAGCGTGGCCTCCACTACACTGTGGCGCTGCGCAGGGCCTATAGCTCAACGGTTAGAGCAGGGGACTCATAATCCCTTGGTTCCAGGTTCGAATCCTGGTGGGCCCACCATCGAATCAGGCACTTAGGATCATCCGCAGTGCCTTCTTCGTCAAGCCAGTGCCGCGCGGTGACCGCTCGGTGACCGTTTACGCTCCGCTGCTGTCGCAGTTGGCCGCTGGCCGCCCCACATCGTCGGGCGTCCACTGCGGGGCGCTCCTGCGTGCGCGGATCCAACGCTGGATGTCGCTCTGGTACCAGCGAGTGCCGCCGCCGACCTTGTGCCTGGGCGGGAAAGTGCCCTTCTCCATCTCGCGGTAGATGTAGCTCTTCTTCATCCCGGTCTGAGCTTCGACCTGCTCGAGCTTCAGCAGGACTTCGGGGATGTTCTCAGCTGCGCCCATCTCGGGCCTCCGTTACTTCAGTGGTGGGCGCCAACAGGAGCGCAGTGTGCGAATCCGCCCGCGCCGTGGACACAAGGTTTGCGATCTGTGTCAGGTCCATGGTGGGGTCATCGAAAAGCGCGAGGCCGATCTGGGCCGTCAGCCGCTGGGTCGCCGTCTCCGCCAGCGGCGCCTGCGTGTCGATGGTGGCGAGGGCGTATGCGCGCCAGGCGTCGCACGCGGCCCGCAGCTGCGGCTCACCGGCAAAGGTGAAGGTCAATGCGCGGCCGCCGCCGCTGGCGGGGCGCGTGCTGGTCAGGGCGGTTTCGAGAGCTGCTGCAACCGCTATGGCCGCGCGCTGCTGGTGGATCAGTGGTGACCGCTCGCCCGCAGCGGCCTTGATGTGCTCAACGGTCAATGTGATTTCTCCTTCGTATGCTCTTCGATTGACTTACGCATCTGCGCAATTCGGAAACCCCACTCGTCCCTTTCCCGCTTGCCTTCACGCTTCAACGCTCGCTCCAGGCGGTCGAGCAGCGGGAGAACCCAGGACGGATTGAACGGCTGGGGTTTCAGCGCGATGGGCGTCGGCGGCTTGGGTGGGTTGCAGTACGGATCGGCCCAATCGAAGGGGTCGTTACAGACGGTGCAGTGCGTTCGATCCGCCGACCAGATGTGATCCCGATCTTTGCCGGCCCTGCGGACCTCGTGGAGCAGCGGCTGGGTGTAAAGAGCCCGGACCTGTTCGCCAGCTGCAAGGGCTCGGTACCACTGCCTTTCATCGATCTGATACCAGAACGATCCGCCCCATTGCTCGAGCCTGACGGCTCGCTGCTGACCGAACAGACGCATCAGCGTGGTGGCCCATCGATTCACCTGATCGGCCGGCACTGCATGACCGGCGCGGCCTGCTGCTCGCATCTCGCGCACGGCGTCACTCGCAGTCTGCGGCGGTGCTGTGCTGATGGTCGAAGCATCCCCGCTCATGCTCCGCCCTCGAGCAGCATCTTGGGATCGATGTGCCACCCTGCTTCGCGAGCAGCACGCAGCCGTAGCTCGTTCGCATCGAACTCGTCCAGCTGCAGCGTTGTGATCGTGCCCTCAACCTGATGCGGCTGCAGGGGGCGGGACGTCCGGCCGAATGCGCGCCAAACGCTGAACACCTGGCAGCCCCAGGCGGGCGCAAGGCAGGCAAGCTGCTTGCCATGCTCCCGGCAGTGGCGGCGGATCATGTCGCGCGCCGTTACGTGCGCGGGCGCTGGGCCGCGAAGAGCAGCGCGGATAGATGCGGCGTTGCGTCCTGGGCTCATGCGACGTCTCCAAATGAAAGGCCAGGCTGTGCGACCCGGATGCGCGCCTCGGCGATTGCGGCATAGGCGGGGTCCAGCTCGATGCCGATGAACTGGAAGCCCTCGAGAACGGCAGCTTTGCCGGTGCTGCCGCTACCCATGAACGGGTCCAGCACCATGCCGCCGGCAGGAGTGACAAGCCGGCACAGGTAGCGCATGAGGTCAGTCGGCTTCACTGTGGGGTGGTGGTTGCCGTTCCGCGCCGGCCAGTTGGCAGTCTCGCGGTCGCGCATCGTTGCACCAGCCGATACTGCTGGCACCGGGCCAGAATCGAGGCCGTCGTTGCGGTCTTCACGCGTTGCCTTAGCGCAGTAGAAGAACCGGGCAGCGCTGCCGCTATCCAAACGGCGTGCACCAGGACGCATCTTGAAGCCCACCGCTCCATCGTTGACGCTGTTCGAACTCGCTTCGCCGCCTCGCGGGAGGGGCCCGCCGTCGTACACGACCGAGAATCGGGCGCTTTCCCCATCATCACTCAGGTCCGCTTTCTGTCCCGGCGCTGCAGGGAATGCCGCGAGTACTTCCTCGCTGCCATCGTGGATCAGGTTGGCAGGCCAGCGACCCAGCGCTTCCGCCTTCGCTACGTTGGTGTTGCAACGGTCAGCATGTGCGGCTTTTGCCTGCTCGTCCTCCATCCATGGCCGGTGCCAACCATCGGAAGCAATCTTCGGCGCGGCCGATTGGTCGCCGCCGCCGAGCTTGTCCATCGTCTCGATCCGGCAAGAGTCGATGTTGAGCCCACCGGTGCCATGCTGATGCCAGTTGGCTGCCACCGTACCTATAAGAGGCTTGCGGGCGACCGTGATCGGTTCGAGCGCTGGCTTCAGAGCGGTACCGCCCCAAGCACCATTGTGCGACTTCGGGAAACCGCTGCCGTAGACCCACGCGATCATGTCGCGGATCTCGAAGCCAGCATCCTCGATTCGCACTGCCATACGGTGTTGCGTGCGGGTTCCGGCGAAAGCCAGCAGGTGGCCGCCAGGCTTCAACACGCGCAGGCACTCGGCCCAAATCTCGGTGCTGGGTACGTCGTAATCCCAGCGCTTGCCCATGAACGACAGGCCGTAGGGCGGATCGGTCACGATGGCGTCGACCGAGCCGGCGGCCATTCCGCGCATCACTTCCAGGCAGTCTCCGATGTGGATCATGCGAACAGGTCCAGTTGGGCCGGCAGTGCCGGTGCGCGTGGCGATGCCGGCAGTGGTGCGGGAGCGGTCGCGCGCATGCGCGCGCGCTGTGCAGCGTTGAAGGCGAACCAGAAGCCGAGGCCGTGTCGGCGTGCCCGGCATTCGGTCAGCAGCACGCGGGCTGTGTGTTTGGCCTGAGCAGCGGTGAGCAGCTGGTCAGCCATGGGCGGGATCCTTCATGAAGCAGATCCAGTGCGTGCCGGCGCGCTTGCCGGACGGATGCCCGAAGAGCGGGCGAGCATCGGTGAGCGCCAGCACGTCGCGCGTGGCCACCTGCACCTCTGACCATTTGAATATCAGCACGCCCTCGGGGCGCAGGACGCGGAAGCACTCGGCGAACCCGGCGCGGAGGTCCGCGCGCCAGTCCTTGCTCAGCTTCCCGTACTTCGCCGCCAGCCAGCTGTCCTTGCCTGCGCGCACCAGGTGCGGTGGATCGAACACCACCAGCGGGAACGATCCGTCTGCGAAGGGCAGGGCGCGGAAGTCCAGCAGGCAGTCCGGATGGATGGACAGGACGCGCGTGCCGTCGGCGCGATGCGTGCGGTCGATCACCGTGATGGTTTCGTGCCGCTGGTCGCCGAACAGGCCGCGCTGGTCGCTGGGGTCGAACCACATCATGCGGCTACCGCAGCAGGGATCGAGGACGGCTGGCAGAGCGTCAGCCATTGCCCACCGCCTGGCTGTCGACCTTGGCAAGTGCGTCGGCAAACTGCTGCCTCATCGCGCGGCCACTGGCGGCCACTTCCTCTCGGGAATAGCCATCAACTGAGGCGCAGATGGTCGCCAGCCCCTCTGCTGCCCGCAGGGCCTCACGCACCGCACCCAGGTCCACGGCCTGAGCGGGCGGGGTCGCCGGCTGGCGTACCAACGGGATGCTGTAGGCCGCGTCGATCTTGCGGATGCCTTCCTCGGTTTCCCCTTCCTTCAAGGCGGTCTTGTTGCTGTCGGAAATCACCATGTGCGCGTAGTTGTCGGCGCAATGCTGCCATCCGACGATCTGCCCCACCGGCTGGCGGGCGGCGAGGGCTTCTATTGCGACTTCGAGCGCCTCATATACGTCACACCAGCGAGGCCGCAGTCCTTTCCTTGGGCTGCTGCGCAGATAGGTGAGGTACTGACGAAGAAAAGTTTCAGCCTTTTCGCTTCGGCTATCCCCCTGCCCACCCGGGGAGGGCTGGGCGGAGAGGGCGGCTTGCCAAACCTGCCATGCCGTACCAGCGGACAAGGCAATGAGCGGATTCCCACTTAGGAATGCCTCAAACCGCGCACGCTCGGCCTGATCGGGGAGCCTCACCCTCCCACCGGGCTGCCCGTCCGCCAGGGAAGCGCGTACGATGGTTCCATTCGTCAGAATCGGACGCTTAGCCATGCCTTTCACCCGATTGGTTTCCGGATGGCATCTGGACATCGACTCCCAGTACATCGCAGAGGGCCAACCGCTGCCGTTCTGGCGCGCGGAAGTTGAGGTCTGGCGCGAGGGTGATGACGCGCCTGCGTTCCGTGATCACACGATGGCGCACCACGCAAGCCAGGATGAGGCCGAGAGAATCGCCGAAGGCCTGGGGGCTGACTACGCGCGAGCTCATCCGTTGGACCTGGACTGAGTGATCAGCCACAGCGCACCTCCGTAGTACCCATCAGCACAACTTCACGCACAGCGGCGTCGGTCATTAGGCGCGCGCGATCGGCCATATCGCTGAACACCTGCAGTAGGTGGTGTTGCGCGCAGATCGGAAGCGTGGTCAAAACTGGGCCGCTGCGGCGGCGAACCTCGTCCTGGCACTGGCTCAGAAGATCAGCCAGCACCGGCTCGCGCGCTGCGGCGGCCTCACCATTCAGGGCAATGTCCAGCTGGCGCACCAGGTAGGCCTGCGCATCCTGCTCGAGCGAGAGCATGGCGTCATGGCTGATCAGTGGCGCTGCGGCGGCGAGGCCCGCGCGGATGGCCTCGGCGTAGCCCTTTTGGGCGCCATGGGTTGCGTAGGCAGCGCGGAACGCTTCAATCGCGCTATCGGGGATCGGAGTTGAAGGTTTGGCGTCGCTGGGCTGAGGCGGTTTCATTCGGGAGATCTCAGGCTGCGGTGGTGGCCGGCTTCTCGGCCATGGCTGCCAAGCGCTCAAGGCGTTCGGCTTCGGCGATGTAGTAGTCGTGACGGTCCTGTCGGACCTTCGCGGAGAAAAACGGATCGGTCAGTGCCTGCTCGGCGGCGGCGCGGTTGGCCTTGGCCAGGCGGGCTGGGTCGTGGTCAAAGATGTCGAGCTGGTTGCGGAGGTCCATCCCGGGCGGCCCTTCGACGTCATGCGATTGCGCGGCCATGCACGACCCAGAACAGGTCTTTCAGCTCCTGCGGAAGTTCGGTCATGGCGCGAGCCGCTAGATAGGCGCGCTCTACAACCAGCTCCGCAACAGGCGCATCGGCAGGGGCAGTGGGCAGCACACTGAGACCGCGAACCCTGCACTCCTCCAAGAGGTCTTGGTCATCGAAATCGTCAAGGTCGACGTCGATAGTGATGGTCGGCATACGAAGCTTCTCCAGTCAGTTGATGTGTACACGGGGCCAGAGAGCCGGCATCTGCCGTTGCCACGCTGCGTAGCCCACCCGTGTGCCGTTCTTGATCGAGCGCTGCAGGATCTGGCCGAACTGCACGCGGAGCGAGAACCAGCGGCACGGATGGGCAGCAACTGCTGCCGCGTACCGCTGCAGCCTCTCTTCAGGCGTCGGCGTGGCCGTGCTGACGATCACCGCGTCCAGGCCGCCGCCGATCGGATGCAGGCCGTCCATCAGCGCACCAACCTGTGCAGGTTCGGCGCGACGCGCTGGCGCTGCTCCTCCGCCTCGCGCTGACGCTGCGCGCTCGCCTGGTGCGTGCAATACACGCGGTAGGGATGGCGGCGGGGGCGCTTCGCGCGCTCCAGGGCCGCGCGCTGGTCCGGCGTCAGGTCAGGGGCAGGGAGCTTGATCGCAGGAGCCCTCATGCGGCACCGCCTTGTGCCCGCAACATGCGGCGAAGGTTCCTGCGCACGTCGGCGATGGCTCGACCGGCACTGGCGCGACGTTCCAGCACTGCGCGCGCGGCAACGTCAGCGGCTGCGGCGACCAGGTTCGGGGCGAAGCCCATACCAGTGGCGGCCGTAGCGGCTGCCTTGGCGGCGACGGCCGCGCGCTGTGCGAGGGGGTAGGTGATGGTGGCGATCATGCTGCACCGGCCTGACTGATCGTGTAGCCACGGCTGCGGGTGGCATTGATGCGGTAGCCGTGCTGGGCCAGCTTCTGGCGCAGGCGGCAGATGGTCACCTCGACGGTGTTCGATTTACGGCCGGCACCGCCATACAGGCTCTCTTCCAGCGCGGAGCGGCTGATCGGGGTGTCACCTGCATTGATGATCAGCTGCAGCACCTTTGATTCGGTGGGGCTCAGGGGCAGGCGCTGTGCGCCGATCATCGCGGCGCGCGGTTCAGTACGGAGGCCGGTGATCACGGCGCCACCTCCACGAAGGCCAGTTCGTGCATGACGCACTGCGCCCGGGCCAGCACCGGGGAGGTGCTCGGCTCTTTGCCGTCTGCGGTCGACAGGGGAACAACCGCATTGGCCCGGACGCATGCCGCCGGGGAAATCTCATAGGAGCCGCTCAGGACGGCATCGGCCGCGTCGAGGGAAAGCTGCCAGCGCGCCGGCTCGAAGTTTTGCGTCAGCGCCGCAGTGACGCCTGCCGCACAGTCGGGCACCCGGTCTGCATCGCGGAAGGCGTTGAGGGTCGTGTTGGCGACGGTGGCACGCAGTGCCCAATCGTCCCCGGCGGCCAGCTCATACACAGCCAGGGCGGCGCAGATGCGGGGGCTGGTGATCACGAGGCCGTCTGGCGCGTCGCCGGTAGCCGCGGCGGGTGCATCGACGGGGGTGGCCCAGGCAACCACGCCCAGGGCGATGAAGCACGCCAAGGCGGCCAGGCCGACGCAGGCGGTGCGCTTGGTGCTGAGGGTCAGGGGCATTGCTAGGTCTCCGTTCCGGCGGCTGCCGATGACGGAACAATAGCGCTGCTATCTAACCATGACAATAGCGATGCTGTTTACGAAGCGAATTTGTCGCAATGAATTTGTGAATCCGTTAAGAAATCAGAATTCCCAGCGCTTGAGGCAGTCGCTGTATGCAGCGTCTCTAAATTCCCCCGTGACCACGTCTTTGGCGGCATCACTGGTCAACCGTGGAAGTTCATATGCTTTGTGGACGAAGCCCACGTACGGCTCACCATACTTCGTTGCAGTCGCCATGACGGTAGCCATGGGTGTGCCCATCTGCCTTGCCTTCATGATGCGCTCGGCAGCAGTGGACTCGCCTTCGCACAGTTCGGCCGTCGATCCTTTGAGCGTGTCGATAGCCTCTTGAGCTTTTGTCGCAGCCTCGGCTGCCGATGCAGACGCACGGGCAGCGGCGGCGCGCGCTGGATCGTTGCTAGGATTGCTTGCGTTGACGCAGCCACAAAGGGCCAGCACCACCATCCCAGCGGCGTACAAGTACTTCCTCATTGGTCATGCCTCTCATCCATAGCGGCTGCGGAGCAAGCCGGCATCCTCAAAGCTGACGCCGTCCCGCATGCAATCTTCGGCGCGCTCCAGGTCCTTATGCAGCTGGATCAGGTCATCGTCCGGAAGCTGTTCGATTCCCATGTAACCGAAACAAGCCTGATCGATCAGAAGCTGCATGGGAGCGCCCCAGCGCCTTTGAAAGTGCCGGATCATGCGGCAGTGTGATTCACGAAGTACGACGTCCATGCGGCCCGCCGGGTGCGTGACCTTCCTGCTGGCTCCATCAGGTGCTGTAGCTGGCAGCTCAGCCGGCTTTGCGCTTCCGACCACCGTGAGCTTGGGCTTCTCGCCCAACTTCCGCTGCGCGCGCAGCGCGATCAGCTGAGCTAGCTTGTCCATCTCCTGATCGAGATCCATCTGTACGCTTCCCCTGTTTCCTCAAATCCGCAGCAAGTGCAACGCGCAGCGCCTGGGCGAACAGATCGGGCGATTGCTCGACATCAAATGTCTCGCCTGTGGCCAGATCTAGAGCCTTGCGCACCACAGCGATGGCGGCCACGACGATATCGGCGTTAAGTCTCGCAACCTGAGACGTGCCGAAACTGTCCATCAGGCGAGCGTACTCAGCGCTTACTTCCTGGGGCTGCAGCCCGAGAACATCGGCCAAAGCCTCTGCCTTGTCCCACGGCACTGGTCGCAAGCCAGTGGAAAACTGAGAAATGAAGCTGGGGGTGACTTCCAGTCGCTCGGCAACAAGCGCCTGGGTCAGGCCGGCGCGGGTGATGGCCTCCGCGATTGCGCGGCCTTCAGCGGTCTTGGGGTTGGCTGGCCTTGGCATATAGCGATGCTATTTGAAGGTGTTCAGGAAAACGAACAGCGATGCTATTTACATGGGTAAATAGCACTGCTATGTTTGGCGCATGAACGAGCCCAACCACCCCGTGGTACCGATCCAAAAGGCCATCGACGCGGTAGGAGGGCAGGGCGCACTAGCGCGCCTGCTCAAGGTTCACCCCGCGTTGGTTTCGCAATGGCGCACAGGCCGTCGGCCGGTTGCCGCGCACCACATCCTGTCGATCGAGGCAATGACCCACGTCTCGAGGCATGAACTGCGGCCTGACATCTTCGGCGAACTCCCCAGCTCGGAGACCGACCCAGACGCTGACCGGATCGTGCCGGTCGACGCGGTGTGACCGCGTTCCAACCAGACCACTGAGCCGCGATCCGCAAGCCACCCAATCCCAGAATTTCGGTCGTCCTGTCCATGGCGACCACTTTGCATCGCCTCCCGAGGTGCGTAAATGAAGCCTGATCCTCAGTACCACGAGCCGCGCTCTGCGGTGGTGTTCCGGCACACGACCGACGCCATTCGCAACAGCGGCCACACCGACAGCAGCCTCGCCCAGGCGATCGCCGAGCAGTACATGGCGGACGTAGCGCCAGCCGAGCGCATCCTGCACTTCCATGTCGGTGTAGACGCCGACAGCACCGAAAAAGCGCTGAAGTCCAACGGCCAGCTCATTGCCCGCATCCGCAATGGCACAGTCAAGATGCCTGTTGACCTGGAAGAGTCGTGGGTTCGTGCGCTGCCACCGCACTGGCGCGACGCCTGCTCGCGCGAGCTGGCCCAGCGCTATGGCTTTCTCGGTGCCCGTATTCCGATGATGGAGCCGCATGCCGGCGTGCTGGCTGTGGCCCGCCTGTCGGTGGAGTTCGGTCACACGCTCGAAGCGATCACCAACGTCCTGGCCGACGGCCGCATCTGCCCGAAGGACATACCCGAGCTGCGCCGCGCGCTGGACGAGATCGGTCAGCTCGAGGCGGAACTGGTGACGGCCAAGCGCTACGTGTCGGGCCACCTGCAGGATCTGGCGCCGCGAGCGGTGCAGGGTGCGCAGCGATGAGCGGCGGTGCAATGGTGAGCTGGGCAATCGCCGTGGTCAGCGAATTCGACAGTGCCGGCCGTCGCATCCCCGAGAGTGTGGTGCCGCTTCTGCCCATGGTGAATGTAGTCCTCTGGGCAAAAGAGCAGCCGCAGCCGGTGCGCGTTGATGCGCTTCAGAAGCGATTCGGCCTCTCGCGCGCGACGGCATACCGCTGGCAGCTCGCGCTGCAGGACCTCAACGACCCGGCAGCCGCCAGGCGACGGCTTCCAAGCCTGCGGCAGCTGAGCACCGTGATGGGGCGTGAGGTTCCCGTTTCGGGCCATGCGGGAGCGGCAGGATGAACATCAGTCCGACCCTCGGCCTGCGCTGTGGCCCTGCGCTCCGCACCGCTCCGGTTGAGCGAGAGCCGACCGTAGCTCCGGTAGCCGCCGCGATGTCTGAAAAGAAGCAGCGGCGCAGCGCGCCGCAGCACGCCCTTGCCGGCTACAACACCACCAGGATCGTCATGGAGTTCATGCGCTGGGCAGTCGAGCTCAGCGATTTCCCAACCGTTGAGGCCATTGTCCGGCACTTCGGCGTGAGCCGCGCCACGGCGTACCGCTGGCGCAACAGCCTGGGTGAGACATACCGGCTGGAGACGCTGCCGCCCAACGAGCATGAGCTGGCCAGGGTTGGCAGTTCCCGTGCCGCGGCACGCGGCAAGCACGGTGCTGGGGAACCCTGATGATCTACTTCGAAATGTTCCCGGGCGACTACCTCAAGGACACGACCCGACTGTCCCTGACCGACCACGGCGTCTACTTCAAGCTGATGCTGGCGTACTACTCGGAAGAGCAGGCGCTGCCAGAGAGCCTGGCCGAGCTGTACATCATCGCCGGCGCAATCACTGCGGCGGACAAGGCTGCGGTCAAGAAGGTCGCCGAGCGCTACTTCCCCGTGGCAGAAGACGGATTGCGGCACAGCAAGCGCTGCGATGAACAAATCGCCAAGGCGCAAGGCCGGATTGCGGAGGGCCAAGGTCGCCGTGATGCCCGAAAGAGCAACGAAACCGAGCGTCAGGCACGGACCCGAGCACGCAGAACCATGCTGTTCGAAGACCTGCGCGCCGTCGGCGTCGTGCCGGGAGGCATGGTCACGATGGCACAGCTGAAGGCGCTTCATGTCACGCATGTCACGGGCGACGAGCGCGTGACACTCGATCAGTTGTCACGCGTGACATGTCACGCAGAGTCACGTGTGACAGTTGGTGTGAACACAGGTGTGAACACGGGTACCCAGACCCCAGACCCCATTACTACTCCAGATACATCACATCTCACTCAAGGATCTCTGGGAGGCGTGACCGACGCGGGGCGTGCGTGCTTGCTGATGCGCAAGGCCGGTTGCCATTCCACCAACCCGAGCCACCCCGACCTACTGGCCGCCCTGAAGGAGGGCGTGACGCCGGAGACGCTGGGGCACACGGTCGCTGAAGGGCTGGCGCGATCGCCACCGGTCACGAACCCGTTCCCTTGGGCAATCAAGACCGCCCGCAACCGCCATGCGGCAGGCGCAATGCCCGCAATCCCCAATACCACCGGAGGCACCAATGCAAGCCATCAGCCAGGTTCTGCCGATCAGGTCACAGAGCAGCGGCGACAATTCGAGCAGCGCGCGGGAGTTGGCGGCTTTGGCGGAACGGGCGGCGACGTCATCGACGTCGAGTTCGAGCCCGTCCACCACTGAGCCGGACCAGCGCGCGGTGAGCATGCTGTGGACGGTATGGGAACGGATGGCCGGCATGTTTCCCGGGAAGTGGGTGCGTGAGAACGGCTCGGCCCCGGTGAACAACGCGGGCAGCCTGACCACCGCCGGAGAACTGTGGTTCCAGGTGTTGGTTGGTATCACCCCGCGACAGGTGGCCGACGGTATGGGCAACTGCCTGCGCAGTGCGCTGCAGTGGCCGCCGAACCCCGGGCAGTTCCGGGCCATGTGCCTGGGCGTGCCGTCGTTGGCAGAAGTCGATGGCCAGATGCGACCCGGCCAAGCACATAGCGGGTTCACCGTGCTTGTGCGGTCGAATCTGGACCTGCACGCCTACGCCACGGCCGAGAGCGGCGCGCAGCAGCAGCGCATGTTGGCCAACGCCTACGACAGGGCGGTGAAGCACGTTATGGACGGCGGCGCCGTGCCCGAGGCGATGGCTGCATTGCCTGCACCCAAGCCAGAGCTGCACGTGGTGCGCAACCGCGACGCCGCGCGCAGCGCCATGGCGCAGGCCGCGGCGGATCTGGGTTTCGGAGGCACCCATGGAGCCGGCTGAAATCCGCGCCTACCAACGGCAGCTGCTGCTGTTCTGCTTGGGCATCCACGGCGAGAGCACCGCAGCGGAGGCCTTGGAGCTGATGGGCAACGCCGCGCTCGAGTCCGGCGCGCCACGCGAGGTGATGCTGCTGAGCACGGCCGCCGTGGCTGGCCTTTTGCGAGAGCTGGACGGTGATGGCCTGGTGCGCAGGTGCGAGAACCGCGACAGCGGCCGCGATGGGCGGCCGGTGGCGACGTGGGCTGCGACCGAGGCCGGCCGCGTGGAGCGTGCGCCGGCGCCGCCCTCGGGTCAGCAGCAGCTGGCCATGCCAATGCTCGCGCCACCATCGGGGCAGCGCACGCGCGGCGGGTTGTCCATGGAACAGCTTATGGCACTGCTGAACGTTGAATTCGACTGCATGCTTGAGCAGATGGACCGCGAGCACCAGGCCGCGCAGCAACGCGCCCGGCAGGAGTTCGACGCATTCCGGCAGCGTGCAATGCGAGTGTGGAGCGCTATGGAGGCATCTGCCTGATGCCGCCGAAGAAGACATCCAGCCGCTCCCTGCGCTACGCAACTGTGCAGGACATGCCGGAAGGCATGCGCCGCCTCGTGCAGGCCAGTGCGACGGCAGCCGGGCCAGCACCGGCCGCGCCGCGCGCCTACCGTCCGCCGTCTGCTGGTCAGCCCTCTGGCAGCGGAAACGCCGCCGGCAAGGTCGCACGCGGCAGGCCGCGGCACGTGCCCGGGGAGATGAACAAGACCGAAGAAGCCTATGCCGCGCATCTGGCGCTGCAGCTGGCCGCCGGCGAGATCGCATGGTTCCGGTTCGAGTCCGTGAAGCTGAAGTTGGCCGAAAAGACCCACCTCACCATCGACTTCTTCGTGATGACGGCCGCTGGTGACCTGGAGGCCCACGAGGTGAAGGGCTACTGGGAGGAAGACGCACGCGTGAAGGTGAAGGTGGCCGCCGAGATGTACCCGTTTCGATTCCTGGCAGTCCAGCGCGCCCCAGGCGGCGGCTGGAAAACGGAGGTGTTCTCTTGAACGCAATGATGATTGGCGGGGTCACTGTGCGCCGCGACGACGTGGGCAGGTTCTGCCTGAACGACCTGCACCAGGCATCCGGTGGTGCGAAGCGCCACCAGCCCAGCGACTGGCAGCGCCTGAAGCAGACCGAGGAACTGGTGGCCGAGCTGGTCAACTCCGGTGATTCCCGGATTTACCCGGTGCACTCGGTGGCAGGCCGCTACGGCGGCAGCTACGTGGTGCGCGAACTGGTCTATGCCTACGCCATGTGGATCAGCCCCAGCTTCAGCCTGCAAGTGATCCGCGCCTATGACGCGCTCACGGCCGGGGCAGCGGCGCCTGACCCGATGCAGGCGCTGACCGATCCGGCGACGCTGCGCGCGCTGCTGCTGTCTTACAGCGAGAAGGCCGAGATCCTTGAGGCGCGCGTGCAGTACCAGGAACCGCAGGTCCGCGCGCTGCTGCGACTGACCCAGGCTGACGGTGCCTTCAACATCAGCACCGCCGCCAAGATGCTGCAGGTCCAGCCGCGCCAGCTGTTCGCCTGGCTGTCCGAGCACGGCTGGATCTACCGCCGCGCGGGCAGCAAGAACTGGCTGGCGTACCAGAACCGGCTGCAGCAGGGCGTGCTGGTGCACAAGGCGTGCATACAGCGCACCGACGGTGAGCAGGAGCGCGTACACGAGCAGGTGCTGGTGACCGCGAAAGGTCTGTCGCGGCTGGCGGAGAGCATCGACCGGGGGCAGATGACCTGGGCTCAGGCAGACGCGGCCACCGGTTTGCAGCTGGCTGCGGAGGTGGGCTGATGGACGCCATCGAGAAGCGGGCGCGGGAGCTGCTGGCTGCGGAGTACGCGAATCGCGGTTCCCCGCGCTATGCCGACGAAATCCGCGATACCGAACTGGCCGACTTTGGCGACGACGACATAGCCATGGCTATCCGCGCCATCATCGCCGCCCTCACGCCGCCCGAGGGCTACGTACTGGTGCCGGTGGAACTGACCGTGGAGATGGAGATCGCCTTCATGGAGACGTGGGTCCTCAAGCGTCGATGCATTGATGATTCCGAGATGCAGGACGCGTGGGCAGCCGCGCTTGCCGCTCGCCCGGAGGTGCCCTGATGGCAGGCGGAATCGTCACGCACCGGGAGGTGACGCCGGTCAAGCCGGGTACCGCCATGGAAGAGCAGCTGCAGCTGAAGGGTATTGGTCGGCTGCTGGCCGGCTTCGGGTATCGCTACGGCTCTGAGGTGCAGCTGCACCAGGCTCTGTCGACCGTCCTTGACCAGGCCGGCCATGCCCACGTGCGCGAGTACCGGCTCGATGCCAGCAACCGCGCGGACTTCTGGCTCGACGGCCTGGTGATCGAGGTGAAGGTAGCGGGCTCGCTCGCCGACGCCCTGCGGCAGGTTGGGCGCTACATCAGCCTGCCGCAGGTGCGCGGCGTGCTGCTCGCTACTACCGAGCGCTGGGGTGAACGCCCGCTCGTGGCCCGGCCGGCCTGGCAGGGGAAGCCCTTCAACATCATTCGCCTGAAGAGGCAGGCACTGTAATGCAGACGACCTATGGAACTCTTCTGTACAGCGCCGCCGGCAGTACCTGGCGGGTGATCTGCGAGCCGCAGGTCCGCGCGCGCATGAAGCGCGTATTTCCCCGGGTGCGTCAGCACGCCGCAGAGCACATCGACCTGTCGGCCACGCCAGAGAACAGCCGGGAGCTGCAGTGGTTCACCCAGCGCTATCCGCTGGCGATGGATGCCGACACGCAGCGCGCGCTGCAGCAGCTGGCGGACGAGCACGTGGACATGGAGCGCAGCCTGGGCGAATTGCTGGCCGGCCGCGTTCAGATTCCAGAGTTCACCTTGGCCAAGCCGCCGCGGGAGTACCAGAGGGTGGCGGGGGCGCAGCTGTCCATCCGCGGCGGCCTGCTGCTGGCCGACGATCTTGGCCTCGGCAAGACGGTCACCGGCATCTGTCCGATGGCCGCGCCGGGCAACCTGCCGGCCGTGGTCGTGTACCCAGCGGCGCTGCCGAACCACTGGCCGGAGAAGTTGGCCGAATTTGCACCGCAGCTGCGCGTGCACCACATCAGGAAGAGCGCGCCGTACCCTCTCGTGCGCCAGCCGAAGCAGAGGATCAAGGACCTGTGGGACACGCTGCCGGACGTGATCTTGGTCAGCTACCACAAGCTCCGGGGCTGGGCCGAGACGCTGGGGGAGATCGCGCAGTACGTGGTGTTCGAGGAATGCCAGCAGCTGCGCAGCCCGGACAGCAGCATCCACAGCGCTTGCCGCCACCTGGCCAGCCGTGCGCGGCTCCGCATGGGCCTTACCGCTACCCCCATCTACAACTACGGCTGCGAGTTCTTCCATGTGGTCGACCCGCTGCTGCCGGGCTGCCTAGGCACCTATGACGAGTTCCTGCGGGAATGGTGCATCTCCGCGCCCGGGGAGAAGGCCAAGCTGCAGGACGCAGAGCAGTTCGGCCAGTACCTGCGGCGGCAGGGGATCATGCTGCGCCGCACTCGCAAGGAAGTAGGGCGTGAGCTGCCGGCGCTGTCGAAGATCCCGCACGAGGTGGAATCCGACGCCAAAGCATTGGATGCCATCACCGGGGACGCCGCGGCATTGGCGCGGATCATCCTGCGGGCCAACGAGCAGTACCGCGGCGAGAAGATGCAGGCCGCCGGCGAGTTCGACCGCCTGCTGCGGCAGGCGACCGGTGTGGCCAAGGCCCCCTACGTGGCCGAGTTCGTCAGGTTGCTGCTGGAGAGCGGGCAGAAGGTGCTGCTGTTCGGATGGCATCGTGAGGTTTACAGCATCTGGCAGGAGAAGCTGGCTGCGTACAACCCCGTCATGTACACCGGCAGCGAGTCGCCGAGCCAGAAGCAGGCAGCGAAAGACGCGTTCATCAGCGGCGATAGCCAGGTGATGCTGATCAGCCTGCGTTCTGGTGCGGGCATCGACGGGCTGCAGCACGTGTGCAGCACCGTGGTGTTCGGCGAACTGGACTGGTCGCCAGGTGTCCACGAGCAGTGTATCGGCCGCGTCCATCGCGACGGGCAGACCGAGCCGGTCATGGCGTACTTCCTTCTCTCCGACAGCGGCAGCGACCCGATCGTGTCGGACGTGCTCGGGGTGAAGCGGGAGCAGATCGAAGGCGTGCGCAGCCCGGGGGAACACCTGGTGGAGCGCCTGGACGTAGGCGAGAACCAGTTGCGCGCGCTGGCCCAGCAGTTCCTTCAACAGCAGGGCGTGGCCCTGGAAACAACGAACGTGACAACCATGGAGACTCCCCGATGATCCCGAAATTCCCGAGCCTGGATGAGGCAACCCACCACTTGTACCTGGAGGGGAGGGAAGGCCCTATCAGGTGTCAGGTCGACGGCAGCGTGTGGGACGTCTGGCAGGACGGCCGGTCGCGCTGGGTCAGCAACTGCGAGGTGGTCTGATGTCGGCAGTAGCCGCGGCCGCGGCGGCCCTGACGCCGTGCGGCCACTGCGGCAGCGACGAAGTGCGCATGCGCGCGCGGGGCGGCGCCAGCAGCCGGCGCACCGCGCAGGTCATGTGCGCGCGCTGCAGCGCCCAGAGTGAGCTGTGCGTCGGCGCAGACGCGGAAGCTCAGGCGGTCAAGGCGTGGGGACACAAACCCAACGTGCCTCCGGCGCCGCCGGCGGTGGGTCTGATGCGCGGCAGAACGCCGATTCCGGAACCCACCCTGCAGCGCGATCCGCTCGAGCTGATCGCCCGCATGCTGGTCGGCGGAAGTTTCCGCGAGCCATCGAACGGCCGGTCGTCCATACAGCCATTGACGTCCGCCGACATTGCAGGTGCCGTCGGGTTAATGAGGGATCCAGTTGCCAAGCAGGCTGCTGTAGCGGTTGCGCTGCGGGGGCAGGGCGTGTCCTTAGCCTCGCTCGGGCGGGCGCTGGCCAGGCGTGTGATGCGACAGATCCAATGGGATCGGTGGCACGGCTCACGGCCCGTGCTTCGAATGGATGATCCGGCCGACCGGTGGCGCATGAGGCTGGTACTGCAGGACGCGGTGAACGACCTGGTGTGGCCCGAGCGGAAGACTGCTGCGCAGGACGCAGCTAAGGCGGTGAAGATGAGGAAGGGCGACTACCTGCGCGTGTATGGAATCGCGGCAGCGACGCTCTGGCAAGCACTCGAAGATGGCCGGCAAGAGTTCAAGGTCAGGTTGTTTGCAGGACGCCAGGGCGGATCGGTTTAGATCCGCCCTGGAATCAGGCTGCATCAGATAATGCTATGGCCGTCATAGCCGGCATGCCCCATCCCGGCCTTGAGCGAGTTAAACGCATGCTGCGCTTCGGGAAGCGTCTTGTAAGGGAAGGAATATTCCTTACCATTCTTGAGGTACACGTCAACACGAGGAACGTTGGGATTGAGCTCGAATGACGAAATTTCGTCGGCAACAATTGCAACGTTCGGGAAATTGATGGTAAAGCCCACTTGAAACGCTCCTTGTAGAATCGGACTGCTGTTAAGCAACATTACCGCACTCGCGGCGAAACTTACCGCATTCGCGCGAATGCGGTAAGGAACCTTACCGCAGTTGCAGCGGGAACCGGGATTGTTGTCCAATCGATACCGTGGGCGAGATTCCGATCCGTTCCACTCAACGGCCGCAGGCCTGGACTCGGGAGGTCCAGTCACCTGCGGTTCGTCGTTTCTGGGGCGGGTTGCCAGATGGGCGCTGGGCCGGACTGTAAATCCGGCGTCTGTGACTCGCGTGGTTCGACTCCACGTCGCCCCACCATTAAACAGAGCGGCGCCTGGATGCCTGCAAGCACCCAGGCGCCGCCGCAGTACACGCGTTTCGCCCGCGTGCCATTGGCTTAAGCCCTGCCGCTCTCCGGAGAGCGCGCGCAGTTTGCTTAACGAATGTCGCACAGGTTGAGACTTGAAGACGAAGACATTGTTCCCCTGGCCGGGCGGTAAGACACGCTTGGCGAAGCACCTGCTGCCGCTGATCAACGAGCGGCCCCATACCTGCTATGTCGAAGCCTTTGCTGGCAGCGCCGCCATGCTGTTCGAGCGTGCACCGGCCAAGATTGAAGTTCTGAACGACACGCACGGAGAGCTGGTGAGGCTGTACCGAGTGGTTGCCAACCACCTGGACGAGTTCGTTCGGCACTTCCGGTGGTCGCTGACCAGCCGGGAAATGTACCGGTGGGCCCAACTGCAGCACGTCGACTCGCTTACCGACATCCAGCGTGCCGCGCGGTTCTACTACCTGCAGAAGCTGAGCTTCGGCGGAAAGGTACATGGTCAGTCGTTGGGTGTAGGCCCGACGGCAGTGAAGCGCATCAACCTGCTCCGATTGGAACAGGATCTGAGTGATGCGCACCTCCGACTGCAGGGGGTGGTGATCGAACAATTGACTTGGCAGCGGTGCATCGAGAAGTACGATCGTCCCGAAACGTTGTTCCTGCTCGACCCTCCGTATTGGGAGACCACGGGCTATGGAAGCGAGTTCGGCATGGATCAGTACGAGCTGTTGGCTGAAACCATGAGCCAGCTCAAAGGCCGGGCAATCCTGACTATCAACGATCACCCCGCTATGAGCGCGCTGTTCGATCGCTTCAGTCGGGTCAGCGTGCCCATCCGCTACACCGTGGGTGGTGGCCAAGGCGTTGCGCGGAGCGAGCTCATCTATACAACCTAGTCAGGCATCGGGTCTGGCTGGGTACCGTGCTCCGCCTACGCGGCTGGGCTGAACCTCTGCAGGAACCGAAATGACGCAGATCACTCCCCAACAGGCTGGCGGCGTGAACGTCGTGGCCTTTCTCGACATGCTGGCCTGGTCCGAAGGGACGGACAACGGCAGGCAGCCCACGAACGACCGCGGCTACGACGTGCTGGTCGGTGGTGGCTTGTTCCGGGGCTACGCCGACCATCCTCGCGTGCTGGTGGACCTTCCGAAGCTCAAGATCCAGTCCACTGCGGCAGGCCGGTACCAGCTGCTGCGGCGCTACTACGACGCGTACAAGAAGACGCTCGGCCTCAAGGACTTTTCGCCCTTGAGCCAGGATCTGATTGCGCTGCAGCAGATCCGTGAGCGCCGCGCGCTTCCGCTGATCCAGGCGGGCAAGATCCCGGAGGCTATCAAGGCGGTCAGCAACATCTGGGCCAGCCTGCCGGGCGCTGGTTACGGCCAGCACGAACACAAGATTGCCGACCTGTTGGCCGTGTACCGCAAGGCCGGCGGGACGGTGGTGCCGTGACTGAGCCCGTGAGCACACTGAAAACCATCGTCGGGACGTTCACCGCGGCTGTTGTGGCGCCGGCGACAGCCGACGCGCTGCGTGAGGCCGAACGGGTGATCCTTGGCGTACCGCAGTCCGTGCTGCTGGTTGCCATGGCGGGAGCGCTGATCGGGGTCCTGCTGCTTCCGGAGAAGGACGCGGAACGGGTGGCCGCTGACGCCAGCCGCCGGCGCGGTCATCGTCTCCTGCAGACCGCGGCGCGCTGGGCCGCCCTGGCTGTCGCGGTCGTGGCCTACGCGATCGTGGCCGCCTGGGTCATCGCCGTTGCAGCATCCATCTGGCCGGCGCTGGCGGGCGCCCCGCAGCTGCCCCTGGCCGGCCTGTCGGGCGTCTTGATCCGCCGGCTGTTGCCCGGCTACGTGCGCATGGTGGAGCGAGCCACCGGTGCGATCGGAGGCGATAAGCCATGAGCGTACTGATTCGTTTCTTTCGCGCGCTGTGGACGCTGATCGTAGGCGCCGCTGCCGACGCGCTGCAGTGGCTGAGCAAGCCCGGCAGCAAGGTCAAGCTGGTGTGTGCGGTGCTGGCGTTCGGCTGCATGGTGTCCGGGCTGACTGCCTGGGAGAGGGAGCAGAAGATCCGCGACCTGAGCGCCCAGGTGATCAAGGTCCGGGCCGACTGGCAGGCCGATGCCGCCCGACTGCAGGCCGACGTGGACAGCCGCGATCAGCGGCTTGCTGAGGTGGCCGCCGCACTGAGGGCGGAAGCCGAGAAGCTGGAAGCCCTGAAGGCAGAGAGCGCGGCAGCACTTCAGGGCCTGGCCGGAAAGATCGAGGCTTCCGAGAAGGAGGCCTCCACCTGGCGCGGCCGCTACGAACAACGGCCGGACACCTGCAAGGCAGCACTGGAGCTGCTCGATTCCGCCTGCCCAGCACTGAAGGGGTACTGATATGCGCACCATCGTGGTTGCTACCGCTGCGCTGCTGGCCGCGTGCCATGCAGCACCTACCAAGCCGAACGCGCCGCCGGCAGCCGTCATCACGGTTCCGGTGGCCACCTACGTGCCGATCGACGCCCAGCTGCGGAAGCGCTGTATGTGGGTGAAGGAAGCGGCGCCGTCTGCCGTATTCGAGGTGAGCAACGGCCGGAAGCGTTGCCTGCTGCAGTACGAGGCGCAGTTCGATGCCATCGACCAGGTGCAGGGGAAGCCGGCAGCACAGTAGGTGGCCATCATTAAAAGGAAGGCGGCGCAGTGTGCGCCGCCCCCTCGGTCATTCAATCCATTTCTCGTTGTCTGCATCCCAGATAGCGGCGACCGCAGCAATCGAAGCGACCAGCCTTGTTCCATGAACGCAGTCGCCTCGGTTCTTGTAGCCCTCACCGCTGTCTGCGATCACCTTGCCGTTCTGAGCGAAGAGGCGCCAACGGAACTCACCAGCACTGTCCTTATAGACGACGAACTGCTCGGGATTACCTGCCATGTCGTTCTCCTAGCGACCGGAATGGTCGAGGTGACTCTATGTGACGGGGATCACACCTCGCCATGGACAGCCCTGTGGACAACTTGTTGGCAACGTGTGCGCGGGGGCCCCCGGGCTTACCCACAGCAACCGGGGGGAATTCGGACCCCGGTCAAAGACAGTTTTTCGGCCTCTATGGTGCTCCACCACAGGGCACGGTTTTGGCGGGTTTTCCCGGGAGAAACCCAATTTTCATAGCTGAATAGGTTGCGCATCGAGTAGCACATGGCCGACATCCACGAATTCACCAAGGGCTGGTCCGTGGCCAGGCTGGCGGATGAGTTCGGAATGGACCGCCGAACGGCCAGCAAGCGGCTGAAGGAGGCCGGCGTCCCGCCGCTGACCAAGCGCGCTGGGCACGACGTCTATCGTCTGGCCGATGCAGCACCGGCGCTGGTGAACCCGGGTGCCGCGGCGTTCGGCGCGGAGGGCGTGGTCGATCCGCGCGACCTGCCGCCGATGGAGCGCCGCGCCTACTACCAGTCGGAGAACGAGCGCCTGAAGGTCGAGTCGACCATCGGGCAGCTGGTGCCGGCCGCAGAGGTCGAGGCCGACTACGCCGAGCTGGTGAAGAAGGTCGTGCAGTTCTTCGACACGCTACCTGACGTGCTCGAGCGCAAGGCCGGGCTCACGCCGGAGCAGGTGGTCAAGGTGCAGGACGAGTGCGATCGCGTCCGGCAATCCATGTACGAGGGCATCACCGATGACGACGTACGCGACAGCGCGTAGCGTGCGCCAAGGCGTTGCCGAGATGATCCGGCCGCCGCGCCGCATCAGGGTGAGCGAGGGAGCGCGCGTGCTGCAGGTGGCCAATGCCGCCGGCGCAGCCGGATCTTGGGATCCAGACACGACGCCCTACATGGTCGAGCCGCTGGACACGACCGGTAGCCGCCACTACGAGGCGGTGGTGTTCGTAGGGCCGGCGCGGTCTGGCAAGACCATCTCGCTGATCGATGCGCGCTTGGCCTATCTGATCACCTGCAACCCGGCCGACGCCATGGTTGTGCAGATGTCCAAGGATGCGGCCGAGGACTACAGCAAGACCCGTATCGCCCGCAGCATCGCCGCCAGCCCGGAGCTGCGCTCCCGGCTGAGCCCGCGTGCCCACGACGACAACATCCTGCTGAAGTTCTTCCGGTCGGGAATGTCGTTGCGCATGGGCTGGCCGTCGGTGTCGGTGCTGTCGGGCAAGGACATCCACGACGTCCTGATGACGGACGTGGACAACTACACCGGCGACCTGACTATCGACGAGTGCTTCGGCCTTGGCCTGAAGCGCACGCAGACCTACATGTCCGCCGGCATGGTGGTGGCCGAATCGAGCCCGGCAACCGACTACGCCGACGGTGCGTGGAAGCCTCTGCACCCACACCAAGGCCCGCCGGCGGCCGGCATCGCGGCGCTGTACGCGCGCGGCGACCGCCGACGCTGGTACTGGCCATGCCCGGAGTGCGGCGAGCGGTTTCAGGCAGCGCCAGGCTATGACGGCTTCGCGCTACCGCCGATGGAGGAACTGCTCGAACGGGTCGTGCTGGACGACGTGCAGAAGATGGCGCGGCATTACTCGCTGCTGCACTGTCCGCACTGCGGTGTGGGCCTGCAGCACCGGTGGAAGGACGGGATGAACCGCAGCGGCGTGTGGGCTGCGGAGGGCCAGGTCGTGCACGCCGACGGAACGGTCACCGGTGAAAGGCCGGAAGCGCGCATCGCCAGCTACTGGCTGGGTGGTGTTGCAGCCGCCTACCAGTCCTGGGAATCGCTGATCGAGCGCTACTTCCAGGCACTGCGGACGTTCGCCACCACCGGTGAAGAGCGGCCGCTGAAGACCACGCACAACGTCGACGGCGCGATCAACTACGTGCCGATGGCAGCGCGCTCTGCCAGTGATCCGAACGAGATGCAGGAGCGCGCCGAGGTCTGGCCTGCGGGTGCTGTGCCGGCGGGCGTGCGTTTCCTGCTCGGTGAGGTCGACGTCCAGGCCAACCGGTTCGTCGTGCTGGTGCTGGGCTTTGGCATCGGAGAATCCGGGCAACTGGAGCGCTGGGTGGTCGATTCCTTCACCCTGCGCACCTCCAAGCGGGAGGACGGTTCGGGCGGCTTCCTGCCACTGGACCCGCCGAAGTACCTGGAAGACTGGGAACGCCTGGTCGAAAAGGTCATCAGCCGGCGCTACCCGCTGGACGATGCCACCGGCCGCAGCATGCCGGTGCATGCAGTGGGTATCGACTGGGGCGGCAAGTCGGGCACCTCGGTGCGCGCGCTGGAGTTCTGGCGTTCGCTCAAGGCCAGGAAGCTGCACGCCAGGGTCAGGCTGATCAAGGGCGACGCGCGCCGCGAGGGTGGGCTGTTCCGGGAGACCTTCCCGGACAGCAGCAAGCGCCGGGACCGCAAATCAGGGTCGAAGGGCGATGTGCCGCAGCTGCTGCTCAACGTGGACCGACTGAAGGACACGGTGGATGCCAACATCAAGCGGGCCGAGCCCGGGCCGGGCTACTACCACTTTCCCGACTGGCTGCCCGAGGCGTTCTACGCGGAGCTGACGGCCGAATCGAGGACGGCCCGAGGCTGGGAAAACTTGGCCAAGCGCCGCAACGAAGCCTTCGACCTGTGCGGCTATGCCGAAGGCATGGCGCTGTGGCTGAAGGTTCCGGCCATCAACTGGACCGCGCCGCCGGCATGGGCCGCGCCGTGGGACGACAACCCAGACGTGAGGGCAGACGACGTCGCGCCGGCGCCAACGCCGCGCACGCGAACCCGCCGCGTCATCCGAAGCAAGTACCTGGGACGCTGATATGGCATTTACCAAAGAACAGGTCGCGAAGCTGGAGGCAGCTATCTCGGCGGGCGTCCTGAGCGTCCGCTACGCCGACCGAACTGTGACCTACCAAAGCCTGGACTCGATGCGGCGGCTGCTGAAGCAGATGCGGGACGAGATTGGCCAAGCATCAGGCGCGCCACGGCGTCGCCGCATCGTGCGCCTCTACCAGTCGGGGACCGGAAATGTCTGATATCGCCGAAGGCCCTTACCGCGCCGCCGGCAATGGCCGACGCCTGCGCACTTTCCGTCCGACCTCGCTCGGGCCCAATGCCGCATTGACGGGCCTGTCCACATTGCTGGCCCGGGCACGGCATCTGGCCCGCAATGACCCGTGGATGGTCAGTGCGCTCAACAAGAGCGTATCCAACGGCATCGCCACGGGCATCCAGGCGAAGCCAGTTTGGGGGTCGAAGGAGCACAAGAAGAAGCTCACCAAGCTGTGGACCCGCTGGAGCAAGTACGCTGATGCAGACGGCGTGCTGGGCTGGGAGGGCCTGCAGGCGCTGTCCTGGCGCGAGTGGAACGAAGCCGGCGAGGTGTTCGCCCGGCTCCGCTACCGGCGGCCCGAGGACGGCTTGCCGGTGCCGCTGCAGGTGCAGCTGATCGAATCGGAGCAGTGCCCGCAGCACTACAACGGCGTGGCCAGCAACGGAAACGCGATTCGACAAGGCATTGAGGTCGATCGCATCGGGCGCCGCGTGGCCTACTGGATGTACCGGGAACATCCCGGAGATCTGCAGCAGACCGTCAACGGCAACGAGTTGGTGCGTGTGCCGGCGGAGCAGGTGCTGCACCTCTTCCGGCCGAGCCGCGCCGGTGCAATGCGAGGTGTACCACGCTCCGCTCCGGCTCTGTTGCGCATGTTCAACCTGGACCGCCTCGATGACGCGGTGCTGGAACGGCAGGCGCTGGCCAACCTGTTCGCAGGCTTCATCACCACCGATGCCAATTCGGATGGGGAAGAGGGCGATGCCATCGGAGACCTGATCACCGGTGAGGATGTGGACGGCACCGCCCTCGGTGGCCTTGAACCCGGCACCCTGCAGGAGTTGCCACCCGGCCGAAAGGTCACATTTGCGGCTCCGCCAAGTGCAGGCTCGGACTATGCCGAGTTCCTGCGCGGTCACCTGCTGGCGATTTGCGCCAGCCAGGACGTGCCCTACGAGGTGCTCACCGGCGACCTGCGCAACGTCTCCGACCGCGCGCTGCGCCTGATCCTCAACGAGTTCCGCCGTGTCATCGAGCAGGACCAGTGGCTCTACATGATCCCCATGTTCTGCCAGAAGGTTCGCGACGCCTTCATTGATCAGGCGGTGCTGGCTGGTCTGTTGAAGGTGCCACGGTATGCGGCCCTTCGCGACGACGTGACCGAAACCTTGTGGGTGCCCGAGGGTTGGCCGTGGAGCCACCCGGTGCAGGACGTGACGTCCGAACTCAAGGCTGTGCGGGCCGGCTTCAAATCACGCAGCAAGGTGGTGCTGGGCGCTGGCGAGGATCCCGAACAGGTCGACGCTGAGCAGGCGCTGGACAACGAGCGCGCAGACGCGGCCGGGCTTCGCTACGACAGCGACCCGAGGCGTACGAACGCCTCCGGTGCCCGGCAGGACGACAAACCCGGCGCCCCTGGCGCCAACAACGATGAAGGGAATGACGATGACGAGTAAGCCTGGCCTCTTGGCCCGAATGCTGGGTCGCGGCAGCCGTGCGCCTGTGGTGGCCTCGCTCGCGGCCGCAGTCCTCAATCAGCCGTTGCTGGTGCAGCCGACCATCGGCGAGGCACTGGTGGGCGGCTATCTGGAAGGGAAGGTCACCAGCGACGACAGCGTGCTGAAGGCCGACCGCTTCGAAGTGTCCGGCGCCGACGGGCAGCCGGTGGGCGTCGCCCAGAAACTGATCGGTGTGATCAACCTGTCCGGTGCAATGGTCAACCGGCCGATGCCCGGCGCCAGCGGCCCAGGTCCGGTGAGCTACGCCGCGGTGCGCGACTTCTTCGATGAACTGCTCAACGATGATGCGGTGACCTCCATCATCCTGCGGCTGGACACGCCGGGCGGCATGGCGTCTGGCTGCTTTGACCTGGTCGACCACATCTTCGAGGCGCGTGGCAGGAAGCCGATGTATGCACTGGTCGATGACCACGCGTACTCCGCCGGATTCGCTCTCGCTTCGGCGTGCGACGAGATCTGGGTCAGCCGCACCGGCGGCGTCGGGTCGGTGGGCGTGGTCCGCTTCCACCATGACTGGAGTGGCAACAACGCACAGATCGGCCTGAAGGTCACCCCGCTTTTCGCAGGTGCCCGCAAGGTCGACTTCAACCCCAACTTCCCCCTCAGCGAGGAAGCGCACGCAGAGGCAATGGCGGATCTGGAGGACATGTACACGCTGTTCGTCGATACCGTCGCGCGCAACCTCGACATGGAAGCCGAAGCGGTGCGCGCCACCGAGGCGGCCTGCTACCGCGGCCAGGCCGCTGTGGCGGTGGGTTTTGCTACCCGGCTCGGCACCTGGCACGACCTGATCGCGCACCTCGGCGCGGCCGAAGCGGCACCGCCGCCCGCGCCGGGCGGCGCGGATCCGGACGACGAGCCGGAGGCAGCGGCAACGCCGTTGGTGTCCGAGGCCGCACTCGCGCCGCCGGCAGCCGTCTTGGAGAACCCGACAGCCGCGCTGGCTGCCGCGGTCGCTTCCAGCGATCTACCGCCGTCGCTCGCTGTGGCCCTGCTGCGTCGCGCGCAGCCGGAGGGTGAGCAGGCGGAAAGCGCGATCGAGTACGCGACCGCAGTCCAGGATGCATGCGCGGCTGCACTGCGTGGCGACGACACGATCGCGGCCAGCTTCATCGAGAAGAACACCGACCTCGACACGGTGCGTGCACAGCTGTTGTCGATGAAGGCGGAAGAGGGCCGGAGTACTCAGGTCGTCACCGCACACCCGGCCTCCATGGCCGATCAACGAGCCGCCGAAATGAAGGCGCAGCTGAACCCCAACAACATCTACAAGAACCGAGGTAACTGACGATGGAAATCTCTCTGGCCGGCACCCGCACCGGCGAATTCCTGCTGTCCGAAGCAGGCGGCGAGCGCAGCCGCGAACTGATCCGTCTGCCGGCCGGGCAGGGCATGCTGGCCGCCGGCACCCTGCTCAGGGCCGACAATACCGTAGCCACCAACGGTGCCGATGCAGTGAAGGTGCTCTACGGCCCGGTGGATACCGGTGCGAACGCTGGCGAGCTGGCGGTGAAGGGCGCAGCGATCGCACGCGATGCAGAGGTCTTTGGCGAAAAGCTGGTCTGGGCTGATGGCGTTACCGACGATCAGAAGTTGCTGGCCGCGCTGAGCCTGGCTGAGTCGGGAATCATCACCCGCTGGACCCAGCAGCCGATCGCGTCGAACGCAGCCGATCACCTGGTGTTCGTGTCCGAACCGCTGACCGGCACCGCCGGGGTTGCGCTGGGCCCGATCGTGGTACACGTCAAGGACGTCTTTGGTGCCCTGGTCACCGGCAGCACCGTCAGCGCCACTCTGGCCAAGGCCAGCGGCACCGGAAACCTGGCCGGCGGCGGTGCGAAGGCGGCCGTGGGCGGCGTCATCACCTGGGATGCCGCGACGCTGAGCGCAGCGGGCGACTACACCCTCAAGGTGACGGCCACCGACCTGGGCGAAGCCATCAGCGACACCATCACCATCGCAGCCGCTGCCGGCGGCTGACCGCCGAGCAGCTCCCTCTTCACCCGCTGACCCCTGGCCCCGCTTTCGCGGGGCCTTTTCGTATCCCATTCCAAGAGAGAAATCACCATGGATCTGCAGACCCTTCTGGCTCTGGGCGTGCTGAGCTTCGACGCCCTGAACGCCTACATCAACAACCTGCCGCGCATCTCCACGCGGCTGGCCGACATGCGCCTGTTCCAGGAAGATGGCCTGGTCGGCACCACCATCGTCAAGGTGGGTATCAAGGGCACCAAGCTGGTGCTGGTCCCGAACGTTCCGCGCGGTGCACCCGGCCAGCCCAAGGGGCTGGAGCGTGGCAAGGTGAAGCTGCTGGAAACCACCCACCTGCCGCAGAACTCGACGGTGATGGCTGACCAGCTTCTGGGCGTTTATGACCCGGCCGACCCGGAAGGCGCCAACGTTGCCGCCGTGGTCAACGCGCTGCAGGCGGTGCACAAGCGCGACCTGGACTTCACCATCGAATACCACCGTATGGGCGCGCTGCAGGGCAAGCTGCTCGATGCTGACGGCTCAGTGATCATCGACTTCTACGAGGAATTCGGTGTCAGCCAGATCGTCATCGGCATGGAGCTGAACAAGGACGCCACCAAGGTCCGCGCCAAGTGCATGGCCATCAAGCGCGCAATCGAGGAAAAACTGGGTGGCATTCCGTACACCGGCATCCATGTGTTCTGCAGCGCCGGCTTCTTCGATGCCCTGACCGACCACCCGGACGTCCAGAAGGCCTACGAGCGCTGGCAGGACGGTGCTGCGCTGCGCGATGACGTCCGCAAGGGCTTCGTGTTCGGCGATATCACCTTCGAAGAGCTGCCGGGCAATACCGGCGGGAAGCTGGCCCTTGCCGACGGAGAGGCCATCGCGTTCCCGTTGGGTGTGCCGGACATGTTCCTGACCCGCTTCGCGCCGGCGGACTACCTGGAAACGGTGCGCGGCATCGGCCTGCCGTACTACACCAAGACCGCCCCGATGCGCATGAACAAGGGCATCCAGCTGGAAAGCCAGTCCAACCCGCTCAACATCAACACCCGACCGGACGCGGTGATCCGCCTGAAGGCCGGCGCGAAGTAAGCCAACAGTGCCTGGCCCGCTCCGGCGGGCCAGGCAGGAGGGTGTATGGCCCAGATCAGGATCGGGGTCGACCCCGACAACGTCTTCGGGCGACAGCTGACCGCGCTGGAGCAGTCCCAGCTGCCCTACGCTGCATCGCAGGCCGCCAACAAGGTGGCCTACGAGATCCGCGAGCGCTGGAAGCGCCAGGCGCCGCGGGTGTTCGACCGGCCCACGCCGCTGACAGTCAACGCAGCGATGTACCGCAAGGCCACCAAGGCCCAGCCGTACGCCGAAATCTACCTCCGGGACGAGGCCTTCAAGGGCACGCCGCCGGCGAAGTACCTGCTTGCCGAGGTGGATGGTGGTCAGCGCCGCCGGAAAGGCTTCGAGCGGCTCCTCCAGAGCCGAGGCCTGTTGTCGCCGACGCAGTTTGCGGTGATGGGTCGGGGCGCTCAGGCGAACCAGTACGGCAACGTTCCGGCCGGCCAGGTGACCAAAATCCTGTCGCAGCTGGGCGCCCAGCGGGACCGGTACCAGAACGAGACCAGTGTCAGCCGGAAGCGGCGACGGGGCAAAGGCAACAACCGTGATGGCGAGTACTTCGTGATCACCAAGCGCCGCGGCGTGCTGCGCCCGGGCATCTATGAGCGAATCGGACGCGGATCGGGTGTCCGATCCATCTTCATCTTCACCAACACCGCCGCCTACACGCCGCGCTACGACATCTTCGGCATGGCCGAGGACACCTGGAAGCGGCTGATGCCGTTCTTCCTGAAGCGCGAGCTGGAAAAGGCCATGGAAACCGCGAGGCCCCTGCCTTGAACCAGAAAGCCTTCATGCAGGCCTTCGACGCAGTCGCGTTCGATGCCTTCCGCGCAGCCGGCGTCGCCGATGCTGCCCACTACAAAGATCCGGGCGGCACGGTTGAGGTGCCGTGCACAGTGCTGCTGGACGAGGCCGTGGAGCAGTTCACGCCCGACGATGTGGCGCCCGTTGCGACTACGGTTGATCGGGTGACGCTCCAGTTGGCCGAAATCAGCCCTCGCGCGGGCGGTGTGGTGCGGATTGAGGGCACCGGCCGCCGGCTCAAACTGGTCCAGAAGATCCACGCCGACGAATCGACGGCGGTGTGGGAGGTGGCCAATGTTTGATCGCACCCCCAGCCCGCGGAAGCAGCTGCTGCAGGCGATGGGCAAGACGCTGCAGCTGATCAGCACCGACAACGGCTACCTGACCGATGCCGGTGCCGGTTGGACACTGGAGCCGAAGCCCGGTGATCAGGACACGCAGACTGTGCTGACGGCCGTGATCGAGAAGCAGCAGCGGGCGGAGAGCCCCTCGAAAGTCAACACGCACCGGCTTACCACCGTCAGCGTCATCGCCAAGGTTCCCACCGACACCGAGGGATACCAGCAGGCGCTGGACGACCTGGTGACCGATATCGAGGCGGCCATGGATAGCCAGTGCGTAGCCCGCAACTTCCCCGACGGCATCCAGGTACCGGTGTACGTCGGGATGGAACCGCTGATGCCGGAGAAGGCCAGCGCCGGCTGGGTCGGCGTGCTGATCACCTACCAGACCCACATCCCCAAGAAATAACCCGCCGCACAGCGGCAACCCAACTGGAGAGCCATCATGGCCGAAGACTACAGCTACCTGGGCGCAGGAATCGTCCTGATCCGTGAGTGGAACACCGCTGATCCGTTCTTGGAGATCGGCAATATCTCAGCCTATACCGTGGCGCCGCAGACCAATACCATCGAGCTGGCCGACTACCAGAACCCCGGTGGCGGCACGGCCAACCGTGTCGATCGCGTGACCGGCTATAACCTCAATTACACGTTCCACGACTTCAACCCGGAGAACTTCGCCCGGGCAACTCGCGGCAAGGCCAGCAGCATCGCCGCGGGTACCGTCACCGATGAGCCGGTGCTGGCCGTGCCGGGCAGCTTCGCGCCATTGTCGCGCCTGGCCACGGAGGTGACCGCCGTGAAGCCAGTAACCGGAACCACCGCCTACGAGGCCGGAAAGGACTACCGCTTCGAGCGCGGCATGCTGTTCATCCCGGTAGGTTCTGCGATTGCAGCGCCGGCTGCGATCGGCACCCCAAACATCAAGGTCTCCTACAAGAACGCGGACCTGGGCCACGTTGAAGCTGCGGTCACCTCGCAGAAGTTCTACGAGATGCAGTTCTACGGTGCCAACGAGGCACGCGGCGGCAAGATGGTCCGCCTGGTGGCGCACAAGGTGGCCGGCGGCGTCATCGAGAGCATGGGCCTGATCGGCAATGAGTTCGGCGCGGGAAGCGTGCCCGGCGCGCTGCTCAAGGACTCGTCGAAGGCCACGGGCAACGACAAGTCGGCCTACTTCTACTGGCAGCAGGAGAAGTAAGCCGTGGCCGATGATGACGTGATCGCCCCGCCGACGCGCACGGTTCTTGTACGTGGCGAGAAGGTGGTTGTGGGTCCCCTGCGCCTGGAACAGATCGGTCCGTTCATCACGGCCAGCCGCACCATCATCGCCCGAGTGGCGATGATGGCCGGTGTGGTCGAGGGCGCCGATCGTGCTGGCATCGGTGCCATCCTGCTCGACCTGCTCGAGCAGGACAGCAACGAGATCGCCGCGGCTTTGGGGGTGGCAATCGGACGCGAGGCGGAATGGGTTGCGGGGGCAACGCTGGACGAGATCGCTGACTTGCTGGAGGCGGTTGTCGGGCTCAACAGGGATTTTTTCGCCCTCCGCCTGCGGCGGCTTCTGCTGCAGGCGAAGCTTCCGGCGGAAGAGAGTACGGCCTCGCCGACCTGATCCAGTACCTCATCGCCCACGGACACTCCCGCGCGGAGGTGATGACCTACACCCTGGCACAGCTGCGAGCCTTCACCGCCGCAGCTGCGCAGGTTGAGCGCGACCGCATCGCGGAATTCGCCGTGGCCACCCGCATGGCTATGGCCGCCCCGGCTGCCGACTGGCAGATGTACCTGACTGCTCTGCGCGGCCAGGCCCCGGCACAGCAGCGACAAGGAATATCGAACGATGGCTGATCCTTCAGCAAATCTGCGCGTCCGCATCAGCGCGGACCTGGCCGACATTCGGCAGGGCTTGGGCGTGCTCACTCGCCAGCTGCGCGAGGTGCGCACCGAGGCGGCCAGGCCGCTGCCGACGAAGAACAACATCACGGAGCTGGGGGTCTCTGCAGGGCAGACGGCGCAGGCGATGCGCCAGCTACCGGCGCAGTTCACCGACATCTTCACCAGCCTGCAGGGCGGCATGCCCTTCTTCACAGTGCTGGTGCAGCAGGGTGGCCAGATCAAGGACAGCTTCGGGGGTGTGGAGCCGGCATTGAAGGGGGTCTCGTCGGCGCTGCTGGGGATGGTGAATCCGTATACCGTGGCCGCGGCGGCTGTCGGATTGGTGGTCTACGCCTGGTATGACGCCGAGCAGCAGGCCCAGGCCTACACGAAGGCACTTGTCCTATCGCGCAATGAGGCGGCCGCGACGACCCTGACGCTCGTCACCATGGCTCAGAAGACCAGCGACGCGCTGCAGGTTGCCGCCGGTGTTGGTGCCGAGGCGGCTCAGGCCGTCGGCTCGAACGGGAAGATTGCCGCGCAGAATCTTCAGGACGTGGCCAATGCAGCCGTGGCGATGAAGGAAATCAGCGGGCAGGCGCTCGATGAAACCATCGCCATGTACGCAAAGCTGGCGGAAGACCCGGTCAAAGGAATGCAGAAGCTCAACGAGCAGGTCAACTTCATGACCCTGGCGCTCTACGAGCAGGTGAAGGCGTTGCAGGAGCAGGGCCGGAATCAGGACGCCGTGACTGTGATCACCCGTGCAGCTGCGGATGAAACCGTCATGGCGCTCGCTCGGGTCCGCGCCAGCCAGAACCCGGTGATCCGGGGATTCAAGGACCTGTGGGTAGAGGCCACGAAGGCGTGGTCGGCGATGCAGGTGAACGTCGGCCTCGGGCCTGCTGCCGCACAGATGCAGCAGCTGGTGGCAGAAAACCAGCGGGAACTCGAGAAGCTGAACAATCTGGCCAACGGTACCCAGCGCGGCCTACCGCTGGCCCGTAATCCTATTGCCCTGGCGGCAATGGAGAAGTCCATCAAAGACCGGTCGGAGAAGATCAAGGCATTGGCCGCTGATCTGATCAAAGAGCGCAAGGATGCGGAGGTAAAAGCTGCTCAGGCTGCATCGACCGATTTCATTTCGGAGATGGATTCCATCATCGAGTCCCAGGCCAGCAAGGAAGAGAAGAAGCGGCAAGAGGTAGAGCGTGTTAATGGTGAAGCCGCAGCGGCCCGGCGAAAGGCCCAGGCGTCAGGCCTCATTGCAGAGGCGGAGGCCATCGAGAGGCGGCGCGCCGCCGCAGTCGCGGCCATTGAGAAGAAGTACCGGGAAAAGGCAGCGACCGGCACCGGCGCAGCATCACGGTCCGCCGGCCTACGCGGTTTCAAGGATGATCTGGTAGAGGAACAGGCGCAGATCACGGCGAGCACGCAGATGCTACGTGCACAGTACTCAGCACGCGAGATTACGGCGTCCGAGTACTACAGCCGTATGAGGGAGCTGCTGCAGCAGGGAAATGACGCGCAATCTCGCTCGCTTCAGCGCCAGATTGAATTCCTGCAGAAGCAGGGCGTTAGCGGCAAAGATGCAATCAACGTCAACCGACAGATCGGCGAGCTGGAAGCACGACTGGCCAAGTTGCGTATCGAAGGCGCCGCTGCAGTGGAGGTGCTAGCGAAAGAGGAACAGTCGGCTGCCAAGGCGCGGGAGAACGCAGTCAAAGCCTACGCCAGTGCACTGGATGCCAGTAATGAGGCGCTACGGCGTCAGCTCACGACCCAGGCGCAGCGTGTTGGCATGGGAGATCGCGAGTATGAAATACAGCAGCGGATCAACGAAGCCATCGCGGATGAGGCGGAGAAGCTCCGAGAACTGAGCCTGCAGCGGAACGCGGATCAGATCGATCAGATCACCTTCGAAGAAGAAAGGGCGCTGCTGCATGCCAAGACGCTAGACCGTCTTCAGATCATCAAGAGCGGCTACGACGAGCTGCAGCAGGCCGAGGGAAGCTGGCTGGCAGGCGCCACCGCTGCCTGGGCGAACTACCAGCAGGAGGCCGGCAATGCCGCTCGGCAGATGGGCGACGTGGTCGGAAGTGCCATCGGTGGCTTCGAAGACGCGTGGGTCAAGTTCACCACGACCGGAAAGCTCAGCTTCTCCGACCTCACCAAGTCGGTCCTGGCCGATCTGGCGCGCATCGCCGCGCGGCAGGCGGCAATGGGAATAGTGAACATGTTCGCCAGTGCCTGGGGTGGCGGTGTCACCGCTGCGGGTAACCAGGCGGTCACCGCCGGCACCAGCAGCATCAATAACCAGCTGTTCCAGAACATGAGGGGCGGCTACTCCACCGGCGGGTACACGGGTGACGGTGGTGTTCATCAGCCGGCCGGGGTGGTCCATAAGGGCGAGGTGGTCTGGTCGCAGCGGGATGTGGCGCGCGCGGGTGGCGTCGAGGTGGTTGAGGCGATGCGCAAAGGGCTGAAGGGCTATGACTCGGGCGGAGCTGTGGCTACTCCGGTCGGCTCCGGAATGGCCGCCGGCGCGATCAATGTTCGCGTGATGAACGCGCCAGCGGGCACCACCGCCAGCGCGTCTCGCAACAGTCAGGGCGGCTTCGACATTGAGGTTCTGCTGGGCCAGGTCGACAGCTACATCGGTGGCCAGGTCGCCAGTGGTCAGGGATCAACGTATGCAGCAATGGGGAGCCGATTCGGCTTAAAGGACTCGGTGTGATGACAGCACTACCTTCAGTGGCACGTGTCATGTTCGAAGGGCAAAAACGAACCTTCGACCCCTCAGTTCTGAGGACCGAAATGGAGCGCGGCGCGCCCAAGCAGCGCTTGGAGAACAGCCAGGTGCTGATCAAGCAGGCCATGACGCTCTACTTCGCCAGCATCGCGGACGTGAACACCTTCGATGCCTGGTACTTCGGCGAGATAAAGCGCATTGGGTGGTTCACCCTTGTGCACCCTTACACGGGGGAGGTGATCACCGCGCGCTTCGAGAATGGCGCCCTCGGCGATCTGGTACCCGAAGAGAAGCTGCCCGAGGACTACAGGATGGATGTGGTCGTGGAGTACATGAGATGAGCAGTTTCACTGAACGTAAGCAGCGCATGACCGACACCAGTGGGACGCTGCTGTTCCTGTCCATCACCTCGCCGTCGCTTCCGGGTCCGCTGCGCATCGTCAACGACACCCAGGACTGGGTAAGCCAGGGCATTCCCTACATGGGCGTGCCTTTTGGCTTCAAATTGCCCGATGACACCCGCGGTCAGTCCCCGCGTGCCCAGCTGGTGCTGGACAACGTCGGGCGCGGCATCTCCGAGGACCTGGAGGCGCTGGGGCCGAACGAGCTGATGATGGCGCGGCTGATGGTGTCGGACCGTGCAGACCCCAACCTGTACGAGCGGGATTACTACCTGCCGATCACCAGCGTGTCGGTGGCCGGCGCCACCGCCACCGCTCAGTGCGGTGTCGACTACCTGATGCGGCAGCAGGCCGTGCGCCTGCGCGCCAACCCGTTCACGCTACCGGGGATCTTCTGATGCGGCTGGCAGACGTAGAAGCCTTGGTGGGCGTGCCGTACTGCGAGCACACGTGCGATTGCGCCGATTTCGTGGTGCTGGTCCAACGGCAGCTGTTCGGGCGCGCCGTTCAGCTCCCCAACGGCCGCCCGAGAGGCGTGGTGGGCCAAGCCGCCATCGGCGAGCTGTCGAGGCCGTATGGGACCGCGGTGGCCGTGCCAACGGACGGTGACCTGGTGCTGATGGTCGAGCACGGGCAGAAGCGCGCCGGCCACGCCGGCGTCTACTTCCACCTGGCCCATGAGGGGTGGGTGCTGCATTCCAACGAAAAGAACGGCTGCAGCGTACTGCACCGCGTTCGTGACCTGCCGGAGTTCGGCTTGAGGATTGAGGGTTACTACAGATGGGCCTGATCAAGGACGCGCCGCTGATCATCACACCGCACCCGGTGACGCTGGAGGGCCAGCGCACCCTGGCGGCGCAGCTGCAAGAGGGGGAGCGGCTGGGTGGCTTCCTGGCACGCGTGGTGCCTGACTACTCCAGCGACCTGTGGGAGGTGCGCATCAATGGGGTGGTCGTGCCGCATGAGGTCATGGACCGCGTGCGCCCGAAGGACGGAACGGTGATCGAGGTTCGAGGCGTGGTCAAGAAGACCGCGCTGATGATCGTTGCGCTGATCGCCCTGACCGTTTTCACCATGGGTGTCGGTACGGCCATCGTGGCCGCCGGCTACAGCGCAGCCGTCGCCGGCCTGGCGCAGGGCGCGATCTACGCCGCAGGGGCGCTGCTGATCCAGAAAGTGCTGGGGCCCAAGCGGCCCAAGCCCAGCGCCAGCGATGCCAGCCCGGTGTACACCATCGGTGCGGCCCGGAATCAGCCGCGCCCGTACCAGCCCCTGCCGCTGCTGCTGGGCGGGCCATTGCGCATCGCACCGGACGTGGCCAGCAACCCCTACACCTGGTACGAGGCCGACGACCAGTACCTCGCCATGACCCTGACGGCGGGCATCAACGTGGGGCGTGTGGAGGCCCTGTACAACGGCGATGCGCTGCTGTCGTCATTCGAGGGCGTCACGGTGTGGCACAACGGCTTTTCCGAGATGCCCAGCGAGGCCATCCCGCTGTACAGCAATGCCGACACGATCAACGGCGGCGCGCTGGAGGCGGAGAAGGGCCAGGCCAGCCCGTGGGTGCAGCGCACCAGCAGCCCGAACACGATCCGCCTGAAGGTGGACGTGGACTTCATGCTGTTCGACACGACCAGCAAGGGCAAGCCGAAGGACAACCGGGAGACGATTGAGATCCAGTACCGCGCCGTCGGCATTGCCAACTGGAGCTTCTTCGGGTCCTATTCGATCGTCAGCCGGTCGCAGAAGCAGCAGCGCCGCAGCTACTCCCGAGACGTACCGGAGGGGCAGTACGAAGTGCGGGTCCGCATTGCCGGCCACAACACCGATGGCAGCGGCGCCACCAGCGACTTCACCTGGTCCACCCTGACCAGCATCCAGAAGGACACCGCCGACTACGCCGGTCTGGCCCGAATCGGCATCCGGATCAAGGCAACCGGGCAGCTCAACGGCCAGCCGGACGAGATCCGCTGCGTCGCCTACGCCGAGCCGGCACCGGTCTGGACGGAGGCGGGGTGGGCGACGAAGGAGACCAACAACCCGGGCGCACTGATCCTGGCCTATGCCCGCGGCTTCAGGGACGAGCACGGCAAGCTGATCGCCGGCATCGGCCTGGACGATGTCCAGATCGATATCGAGGCGCTGAAGGCCTTCATGCTGTTCTGCCAGGCCAACGGCTACGGCTACTCGAACTACATCAAGGATGTCCGCAACCACGACGACGTGCTCAACGCCGTCGCGCTGGCCGGGTTCGGCCAGATCACCTGGGCCGGCGGCCGCCTGTCGGTGGTGTGGGCCGGGTCGGAGCAGCCGCTGTCCGGCGTGGTCAACATGGCCACCATCAAGAAGGGGCAATTCCAGGTTGACTACACCCTGGCCAACGCCGCCGACGGGATCGAGTACAGCTACTACGACGCCACCGACTGGACGACCAAGACCCTGCGCGTGGCCGCGCCCGGCGTAACCACCATGCTCAACCCCGCCACTGTGGAGGGTGAGGGCATCACCAACGAGGCGCACGCCGCGCGGATGGCGCGCTACCACCTGGCGCAGTCCCTCTACCAGTACAAGGACATCACCTACAGCACAGACATCGAGCACCTGAGCTATCGTCGCCTGTCCCTGCTGGCCCTGCAGCACGACCTGACGCAGTGGGGCGCCGGCGGCCGGATCGTTTCGGCCACCGCGGCCAACGGCGTTGTCACGCTGCGGCTGGACGAGCCGGTCCAGGCACCGACCAACGGCAACGCCTGGATCGGCCTGCGCATTCCCGGCGAGCGGGTGTACCGCGTGTTCGGCGTGCAGCCGTTCACCGGCACCAGCGACACCATCCGCCTGACCGGTTCCTGGCCAGGCGATGCGCCGCTGCCCGGCGACACACCGGACAACCCGGCTCACGACACCATCTGGATCTACGACTTCAAGCAGACGCCGGGGTACCGGGTCCGTGTAGTTGGCATCGAGCCCGAGAGCGACCTGAAAGGCGCCAAGGTGTCCGTGGTACCCGAACCACCCGAGTTCTGGAACTACGTGCTCACCGGCGAATACGTCCCGCCGGTCAATACCAACCCCATCACCAGCCGCCCGATTGCCAGCGGCCTGGCCATCACTGAGCAGCAGGTGGTGCAGGGCGATACGGTGTTCACCGAGCTGACCGTCACCTTCGAGATCAGCGGCCCGGTCGGCAACATCGTGGTGCTGGCCGCCGGCAGCGACGGTGTGCTCTCCGAGGTGGCCCAGACCACCACCCGCACGGCCACCTGGCGCATTAGCCATGCGGATCAATACACCGTGGTGGTCCGACCGTTCAGCCCCGACGGCCGGGCCGGCGTTGCAGCGTCGGTGACCTACATCACGGCCGGTGCGGATGTCCCGCCGCGCCTGGTGGACTTCTTCGACGTGGACGAGCTGTCCGGCGGCGTGCGCATGTACACCTGGGGATTCCTGGCCAACAGCATCCAGTCGCCGGACTTTGCCGGCGTCGAGATCCGCTACATGCAGGGCGCGGTGCTGCGACCGGAATGGGAGCAGATGATCCCCATCGGGGGCAGCGGCTACCACGCAGTACCCTTCGAAGCCGTTGTCCCGGAGTCGGGCGACTGGACTTTCGCCTGCCGGAGTGTGAACACGTCGGGGGAGTTGTCCACCGAGGCTCGTGTCATCACCAAGAAGCTTGGCGCCAACCTCGGGCAGGTGATCGACAAGACCATTCAGGAACTGATCGACGCGCAGCAGCGCATTGACCGGGAGAAGATCGAGCGATTCAACGAGGACGCTCGTGTCGCGAGCGAGGCCGCGGCCGATGCCACGAAGAAGGCCAATGACGCGATGGCAGCAGCGATCGCGCATGCCGATGCCATCGGGGCAATCGTCGCGGATCTGACCGAGGCCGACGAATGGGAGGCCGGGAAGACCTACCCGGTGGGCGACTTCACCCGGCACGACGGAAAGCTGTACCGGGCGTTGCGAGAGAACACCGACGCCGAGCCGGGCACCGCCCCGGACGACTGGCAGCTGGTGGGCAACTTCTCTGGCGTGGGCGAGGCGTTGGCCGCGTCGATCGACATGGCCTACCAGAACGCTTCAGACCTGGCGGCCGAGGCCGGTCGCATCAACGCCATCGTGGCGCGTATGCCGGCCGGTGACGGCAAGGTGGCGTCGGTCGAGGCGGTAGACGCGGTCAGCGGCCGGGTGGAGGAAACCGAAGAGGGCCTGCGCGCGGTCGGAGACCGCACATCGTCGCTGGAAGCGCAGATGACGTACAAGCACGCTGGCGACCGCGACTGGAACGCCGGCGACCGGAACGTCTACGCAGGCGTGCGCACCTGGCAGTCGGTCATCGTCCAGGGTGATCGGGCGGTGGCCAAGACCGTCGATTCGCTCAACGTCGAGCTGGGCGACTTCAAGGCCAGTGCCACGAAGTCCATCGAGCTGATCGCAACCGAGCAGGCCAGTCAAGCCGAACAGATCGAGCACGTGGGCGCAGAGCTGGAGGGCAAGGCATCATCTGACTACGTGGAGCGCATTGATGCCCGCGTGGCCGTCACCGAGGACGGCATAGAGGCCGTCACCGGCCAGCTTGCGTCGGTGAAGGCGGAAGTGTCCGGCAAGGCCAGCGCCGAAGCGGTCCAGGGCATGGAGGCCCGTGTTGTGCAGAACGAGAACGGCCTGACCCAGGTGTTGGCGAGGGCGTTCCTGAACGTCATCGCCAACAGCGGCGGCGGACCGCTGATCGGTGGCATGGTCATCGACAACAATGGCCAGGTCATCAACACCCGTTTCGCCAGCAACACGTTCGAGGTCATCTCGCCCGGGGCCAGCGAGGGCATGGAGTGGCGCGACGGCTTCCTGCGCGTCTGGAAGGGGGCCGCCCAACGCATCATCGGCACCAACTTCGGCGCTGCCGGCGACAACCTTGTTGACTACTTCGGGCCGAACGTCGGCGCTGGGGCCGCGGCGAAGTCCAACGCGGTCATGTGGATGGACGCCAACGGCAGTGCCTACTTCGGTGGCCAGCTGTCGGCGGGCATCCTGCGCAACGCTTACCAGACGACGACCACGCAGACAGTCGGTGTGGAGCTGGTGAACGGGCCGTTCGCCACCAACGGCCGCGTTCGGAGTGTCACGGTCAGCTTTGCCCGTCGACATGTGCGGACGAAGACCACCTATGGCAGCGACGGCTTCGTCGCCGGCGCGGGCCAGAACACAGCGCGTGTGGAGGTCTATCGGCGGGTGGGTGAGGGCGCTGAGTCGTTGTGGCAGGTGCTGAACGTCACAGGGTCGGTGAATATCCTCAATGAAATGGACGGCCCCGACAGCGCGATTTCTAGCTGGGGCGGATCGTTCACCGTGAATGACACCAGCACCAGCGCGCAGACGATGACCTACCGGGCGGTGATTACCAGCTTCACCGAACAGGACGTGCGGCACGAGTCTGGCTCGTTCCAGCAGCAGTCCATCACGCAGAGCCTGTCGATCATCTCGGTCGAGAACTGAAACCGCACAAGGCGCGGGCCGGCATGTCCGGCCCGCTTTGCCGTGGGCGATCAACAGCAGAGAACACACATGCCGCAGAAACTCATCGATCAAACGACCATCCAGCCGGATGGCCGCCCAGGCGACGACGCATTCACCGCGTTTGCGACCTGCAACGACAACTTCGAGGACGCCGAACAGCGTCTTTCCGCGCTGGAAGGCGGGTCATCGAACATCGGCCAGGACGTGGCCAACCTGAAAACGGGCTTGCAGCAGGAGACGCAGCAGCGGGCCGATGCCGATGCCGCCCTCTCGCAGGCCATCACTGCAGAAGTGACCGCACGCCAGAACGCCGACACCGCGCTTGGTGCACGCTTCATCGGAAAGAACCTGCTTATCAATGGCGACTTCCGGTTTTGGCAACGAGCCACAACGTCTGCAGCGGCAGCTGCGCGTCGTTATGTGGCTGACCGTTGGGAAGTATGGAGCATCGGCACCACCACACAGGTTGACGCGATGGTGATCAATGATGGAAGCATTGACCCGCCTGCTCGCTCCGCGCATCGCGTAATCGTTAGCTCGGTAGCTGGTGCAGGTAACATTGGGTTTATGCGGCAGCACATTGAAGATGTGCGCACTGCGTCGGGGAAAACTGTCACTTCTTCCATTCGTCTGTATTCGCAATCAGCCAGCCAGATCGCAGTGAATGTCGCTCAGAATTTTGGCGTTGGTGGCAGCGCTGCTGTAAACACCACGGCGCAGAAATTCGACCTTGTGGCGGGTTGGCAAACTGTCACCGCTACATTCAATATCCCATCCGTTTCGGGGAAGACCATCGGCACATCTAGCTCTCTTATCTTGCAAATCTGGATGGATGCTGGTGCCGACTACAACACCACGACTGACTCGCTCGGACAGCGCAGCGGCACGTACTGGTTCGCAAATGCACAGCTGGAACTGGGATCGACGGCTACGGCATTTGAGTATCGGCCGGATGCGTTGGAGCTTGTGCTGTGTCAGCGCTTCTATGAAAAGAGCTACGACGTGGGTGTCCTTCCGGGTTCGGTTTCCGTCAACGGTCGCGTCAATCGCTTCTACGACAAGCAGGGTGCCGGCAGCACCGCCGACGTGCGGTTCACTGTCCGAAAGCGCGCATCGTCGGCAATTGCGATCTACAACGATCAAACCGGGCAGATCAACAGCATCTCCGCCGCCAATGGTGCGTCGGGTACGGTCAGTTCTGTGATCAACATTGGCGAAACCGGATGCCAAGTGAACTACGCACCGGCGAGTTCGTGGGGTGCTGCTTTCCACTACACGGCAGATGCGGAGATTTAATCATGTATCAACTCACTGAAGAACCCAATGTAATTCGCTGCGTCGAAACCGGCGCGTTCATTCCGCGCGGCCACTACCTGTGGCCCACCGAGTGGTTGGAGAACAACACACCGCTGCCAGCGTCACCCCCTGGCCCGGGCTTCGAGCTGCACACACCCGCGCACTACCGCTACATCCGTGACCAGGCGTTCGCGTGGATGCGCGCCGAAGCGGTAGAGCGTGGCTACGACAGCATCGAGTCGTGCGCCAGCTACTACAACAGCAGCGTGGCCCGATACCGCGCGGAGGCGCGGGCGATGGTGGCCTGGCGCGATGCTGTGAACCAGGCGCTGGAGCAGCTGGTGCTGAATCCGCCGGAAGGGATCGACACCTGGGACGAGGTGCGCGCGCTGCTACCGCAGCCGGAGACGTTCGCCTGGCCTGAGAAGGCGGAGCTGCCGCTGGATGGACTGGATCAGCAGCCTCTGGCTTGACCATCACACTGACACAACCCGGTTTGGGGCAACACTGGCAGTCGTCCTAGCCTGCCGTTCAGTTTCTGGTTAGCATCTGTCCATCACGTCGTTTGGAGTGCAGTCCGAAGTTCGGCTGCGCTCGCCACACATGGTGTGGGGACGGGCTATCTACATGGACAGGGGGATGACCTATGGATGATCAGGGACAAGACATTGCGGTAGTTCCAATCCGGTATGACGGCGGCGACGCCGCGAATCACCAGATTGAGCTGAATGTACTCGGCGAATCCTTGCAGGGTATGGCGCGCATCTTGGCGGTAACCGGGAATTTTGCTGCAACCGGAGAATATGCAAAGCAGTACCAGGCCATGAACGTAAAGGTCTTGGTCAAAGAGCCTCGGGCGAACTGCTATACACTTGACGCCGTAATCCAGTTTGCCCAGCAGCAACAGCTATTTAGCGGCGTAGCGGGCCCCCTCATTGGGGGACTTGTTGGATGGATCTTCAGCCGGGCGAGTGGGAAGAAAGAAGAAATGAAGATGCTCAAAGACGCCTTGGACAAGGTCCTGGCTATGCAGAGCAGCAATCAGGACAGGTTGCACGCCACTTTGGACAAGATGGCGGATTCGCTGCGTCCTGCAGTTCGCCAGGCTGTTGCCCCGGTCGGCAGAACGTGCACTACGATGACCGTAGGCGGTGGCATGTATGTTGTCGATGAGGCAACGGCCGATGCCATTCGTGCAGGTGGGGAGCTCGAAGTAGGCCTCGAGCGTGTATGGGAGCTCTGGATCTCTGAACTTGATCGCGAGAACAGCACTGCGAAGGTGCGGCTTGTGGACGATGACTCCAAGCGTATTAAGGCGAAGATCACCGATCCCCTTGGCGCAACCATTCCGAGCCCTTACGCAGCCGCGCTGGCTGCTGGTAGCGTGATCAAAGTGAAGGGCAAAGCTGTGATGAAGGATGGCGAGATCGACTGCTTGTACATCAGCGACCTGGTTCTCGGCTGAGTATTCATCAATATGTGCTATTCCGCTCAGATCACCGCTGCCTATCAGAAGTTGGTGAGGATGACCGGCGCCACCCTGTCGCTGCAGGAGTTCGCTGCTCTCTACGCACACGACCCGGGCAAGAAGCGGCCCAAGACGCCGAAGGCCATGGATGACGCCTTCCGGGTCGGCGCGAGCCCGGCAGAGCTTGCGGTGTGGGCCGAGGTCGAGCAATGGAATAGGGCCGAGGCCACCATCTTGGAGCAGGAGCTGTTCGCCAACCGCAAGCGGCTGGCCGACGCTGAGCGCGCGCTGCAGGTGAAGGAGACGAAGAAGGCTCGGGAGGATGTGCGGATCGCCGGCAACAAGATCGAGCGGGCCAAGGCGCGGCTGGCGGATCTACAGCGCGTTGATCCGAAGGACCGCGACAGCCGCATCTTTCCCGGCGTCTACGCTCCGGTGATCGTCTCCGAGGGCGGGAAGCTGGTCATCAAGCCGATGCGCTACCAGTGCCGCTTGGCCGGGAAGCCGGCCAACTACGACCAGCGCTTCCCCGGCACCTACAACGCCCGCCGAGACAGTCTGGAGAAGTTCTGGGCGCCGGCATTCGGCCACACCCACGGCCTGATGGTGGTCGACACCTTCTACGAGAACGTCGAGGGCCCGGACGGGAAGAACCAGGTGGTGCAGTTCACCCCGCGCACGGGCGAGCCGATGCTGGTAGCGTGCCTGTGGTCGCACTGGAAGGACCCGGCCGGCAAAGAGCCGGATCTGCTGTCGTTCGCTGCCATCACCGACGACCCCGAGCCCGAGGTGGCCGCCGCCGGCCACGACCGGACCATCATCAACATCAAGCCCGAGCACGTCGAAGCTTGGCTCAACCCGGATCCGGCCAACCTGGCCGCGCTCTACAGGATCTTCGACGACAAGCGGCACCCGTTCTATGAGCACCGGATCGCTGCCTGAGTTGCACTAGTGATTGGCATCCGGTGACGCGAAGCCACTGTCATGTGAAGCTGTCATCGTTCCGTTTTCGCGGTGCGTTGTGCCACCGCCATTACACGATTTGGGCTTGACTGCGCAACCCGTTCCGGCAGGTCTGAAGCGTCCTATTGGAAGGGTACCGGGCGCCGATGGCAGAAGCCTTGTGGCACAAGGGGTTGCCGAATTTCACTACATTTGGCGTTGACGGACCCCATTGCCCCCACTATCTTGCGGGCTGTCGGACGTCAGCACGCCTTGAAGCGGTTTACAAGGTACTGATCCGGCAAAAAAAGATGGCCCGAGGTCCCGACCAAGAGATCCTCAGGCCACCTACGTCACTAACCGCAGTACATGTACTACGGCAACTCACATTCACCGTTACCAGCGGTGTCTGTAAGGCAGTTAGGATTCCCTAACGGCTGTCGGCGATCATAGCGTCTTGCTAGCGAACGTCAACTTGCTGTGGTTCATGCTCTGCATTGAGCGAGATCACCACCATGAAGAATGGTAAGCAGGTTGTACCCGTTTTTCCCCGTCCGATGCTCGGCAAGATGCTGAATGTTGACGGCGTTTCCTTCACGTTCCCGACCGTAAAGCTGCTCAATGCAGCAAATTTGCCTGACGCATCTTTCCCCGAGGCCTGGAGCAAGGCAGCTCCGGTAGCGATTGTCGTTGACGGTGTCCGTTGCTTCACTCCAACCGAACTCGGCCGCCGGCGTGGCATCTCAGCCCAGAAGTTCAACAAGCTGCTGGAAGGACGTGGTCTGCAGACGAAGCGCGATGGCCAGTGGTGCATGACTCCAGCTGGCGAAGCCTTCGGGGTTCTCCTGCAGGTCCACAAGAAGCAGCTCTCCGGCACTGACGTGCAGCAGCTGAAGTGGAAGGAGAGCGTTCTGTCTCAGCTGGACCATCTGACCTGATGTGCACAGCTGCGGCCGCTACTCGGCGGCCGCAGCCTTCACTCCATGCGACGGTCTGCAATTGGAGCATCAGCATCGCGCCGGCGGGATCTCGTGCACAGATGTCGTGTAGTTCGGAGAGAGCATGTGCTGCCGCATGCCCCACGCCGGCCGCGGCTGCCAACCAGATGCGCCAAGGCCAGCCGTGCCGCGCCCGAACTTCTGGTTGATACGGTCCATGGTGGCCATCAGCGTGTCATTACCGACCACCGTCGGCCCGAACATATCCGCCTGCAGCTCATCCGGCCGGGCGAGGTCGAGCAGCGCCACGCCTGCCTTCTTGTACCCGATGCCTTCGCGTAGCAGGCCGTGCAGCAGTCGGCGGACCACGCCCAGCACGACCATGGAGTCGGCGGTAGCGGCCGGCAGGCTCACTGACCTAGTTGCGTTGTGCTGCCGCAGCTCGGGGCGGAATGCGTCCGAATGGGCGAACACCCAGACGCCGGCGGCAACCAAGCCACGCGCGCGCAGCTTCTCGCATGCTCTGATGGCGAACGTAGCCAGCGCCTGAGCTACAGCATCGTGGTCTTCAATCCGATCCGCGAAGGACCGGCTCACCATGATCTGCTGCCGATCCGGCTCAACTTCCTCCAGCTCCATGCACGGATGTCCCTGCAGCTCACGCTGGGTGCGTGCCAACGTGACACCGAAGGTGGCCAGGATGTCGTCCGCCGGCGCGTCGCGTAGTGCCGCGGCGGTGCTGATGCCCATGGATTCCAACCGCGGTGCTAGCCGGCGCCCGACGCCCCATAGATCACCGACGGGGAATGTCTGCAGCACCGTGTCCCGGTAGGCCACATTGCCGAGGTCGATTACACCGTCAGCACCCTTGGCCACCTTGTTGGCCAACTTGGCCAGGGTCTTCGTGGGGCCAATGCCGATGCAATTCGGTATGCCGGTCCACCGGTGCACACGTTGGCGTAGATCCCGGGCGAACCGCTCGCGATCCCGAATTCCGTCCAGGTCGATGAAGCTCTCATCAATGCTGTAGACCTCCACCCGCGGCGCGGCCTCCCGCAGAACGCTCACGACCCGGGCGCTCATGTCTCCATAAAGCCCGAAGTTGGCCGAGCGCATCTGCAGGCCATGCCGGCGCACCAGGTGCTTCAGTTCGTGAGCGGGCTGGCCCATCTTGATCCCGAGCGCCTTGGCCTCGGCCGAGCGCGCGATCGCGCAGCCGTCGTTGTTGCTCAGCACCACCAGCGGAACGCCGCGAAGGCCCGGCTGGAACACGCGCTCGCAGCTGGCGTAGAAGTTGTTGCCGTCAACGAGCCCGAACACGGCCGCTCCGGCGTTTGATCTGGCGGACAACTCCCACGACGGCGAACACTTCCACCTCGGTGGATTGCTCCAGCACGATGGGCGGGAAGTCCGGATTGGCCGAGTGCAGCTCCATGTGGCTTTCAAACAGCTGCAGCACCTTGCAAGTGGGCTGGTTCCCGTCCCAGATGGCGATGACCAGGTCCCCCGCCTGGGGAGATACCGACCGATCGACCACCAAGATATCCCCGTCGCTGACGCCGGCGCCGCTCATGGACCAGCCATCGGCGCGGTAGAGGAACGTGGCGGCGGGGTTGCGCACCAACAGGCGATGCAGGTCGATCGCATCGTCCATGAAGTCGTCGGCCGGCGAAGGGAAACCAAGCCGCGCGCGCGCCGCGGCAAGGGGCACGAACTGCGCCGGGCCATCGATCATGGCCGGGCCGATGGGGCGTGCCAGCGTATGGGAGTGGGGAAGGGACTGCATGGGCGTACTCTGGTAGCGGCATGTCTCACGGGTCGAGACGGGGCGCATGTTAGTACAATTACTAATTTCTGGCCGTGATCGTCGCCTTCGGATTCCTGAACGCGTTCCGCACAGAGAAGACCCAGGTGCCGCGGCAGTCGCGAACCGCGCGACGCTCAGCGGGCATCCTGCAGCAATGGCGAACTGGCAAAAGAATCCGGCCTCACTGGAGGCCAAGGCTGCGGCCAAGCTGCAGCAGGCGTCGGACCTCGAACGAGATACCTCTGGAAGTTGGCGTCGCCGCGCGCGCCGCCGGGAGAGCGCGCAACGTCTGCGCGCTGCGGCCAGCAGTCATCAACGCGCCGCAGGCCGCCTGGTAGGCCTGGATCTGCCCGAGGACCTGCCGTTCTAGCGGCTCAGGCCTTTGCGCATCGGCACCACCGTCGCACCGGCGCCGGTAAGCAATTCGTACAGGGCCTCCACCGCAGCGCGCTTCTCCGCGTCGTACTCGAAGAAGTTGTAATGCCGCTTCTGGACGCCACTCAGGCCGTGGGACTGCAGGTGACCCCGGACTTCTTCCGACAGGCCCAGCGCAGCGAGCCGAGTCTCCACCGTGCGCCGTAGATCGCCCGGCGTGAACGGCGATGTCAGCTCGCCTGCGGCCACCATGCTGGCCACCACCGGATCCATGATTCCTCGGAACTCGTCGTAGGTGGCCGGCGCCTTCCCGGCGGTGAGCGAGAACAGGTGCGGCCTGGCGCCGTCGCCGCCGCCTTCACTGTCATCATCGCCGCGCAAGACGGCGAGATCCGCAGCCATCAGCGGAAGCAGTGGCACCAGGTGCACACGAGGCACGCGGCGACGCCCCTTGATGTCGAGCAAGCGGACGGATCCGGTGCCGGTGTCCGTGTCGTGATCGTGATCAGACCACTTCAGCCGCATCAGCTGTGCAATGCGCTGCCCGCCGGTCAGCAGGTGGAAGCGCACCAGAGCACCCTCCCTCCCGGGCATCGCCTCGATCCGGCGCCAGTAGGCACGAAGCTCGGCCACCGACAGAACCCGGTCGCGCGGCTGCCCGCTGTCGAGCGTGGCCAGATCGCGCGCCGGGTTTCTGGATACGTTGAGCACGCGCAGAGCGTCGGGGGCTGCCGCATCCTGCTTCGCTGCGATCGCGGCTGCATACGCCGCCCGCAGATACGACCGGATCTTGCCGCCCTCGCGCAGCTTCTTGGCGCGCACCAGTCGCGACAGGATCGGAAGCAGGTCATCCAGCTCAAGCTCGGACGCCGGGCGCGCCCAGAGGGCCGGCCACGGATCCTCGATGTGGCGCTTGATGGAAGCGCGCGTCGCGGCGGCGGAGACCTTGCCAGCGTCCTCCAAGCTCTGGACGTAGGCTGTCATCAGAGCGCCAAGCGTTGCACCAGATCGGCGTGTCGATTCGGCCAGGGCCTCAGCCTTCGCGCGGTCCGCGGCCGCTGCCTCGGCTGCGATCGCGTCGCGCAGATCCCGTTCGCCGGCCTGATACCGCCGTGACAACGCCGCCGCCGCTTCGCGTGCCGCGGTCAGCGCCAGGCCGGTGCCGATCAGCAGACGGTCGCGCTGCCCGTTGGACTTCGTGTACCTGTAGTAGAACCGCAGCTGCCCGCCGGCCAGCTTGCGCACGTCCAGGCAGCCCGCGCCGCGCGGTGCCGGATCTGAGGCCCATTCGCCGGCCGGCAGTGCGGCCAGTCCCTTCGCTGTAAGCATTCCCTTTGATGCGCCCATTGGTGACCGCTCGGTGACCGTTTGTCCATGGAAAGAGGTGGACGATGATGGGCGTATGTGGTCGCACAACCTGAGAAAATCAACGACTTAGCTTAAAGCCGGGACGCCTGTGGAAGGTTGTGGAAGCCCTATAGAGGCCTCATAATCCCTTGGTTCCAGGTTCGAATCCTGGTGGGCCCACCATCGAATCAGGCACTTGGAATTATCTGCAGTGTCTTTTCGTCGAGCCAGCGCAACCCGGTGGCATGCACAAAGCTCCGCCGCCTGAGCGAGCGTCATCAGCTTGTCAGCCTGATCCATCAGCGCTTCCCCTTCGTTGGTCACAGCGGCTCAAGCGGGCAAGAGCCTCTTCCACCCGCGCAGACCTCGGTGCAACAGATGGAGTGTTGGAGCCAACACGCCCACGCATGGCCCAGTGGCTGGCATTGTGAATAGCCCTATACAGTTCACTCTTCTCACAGAGCTGCTTGCCCATGAAGTTCCTAGGGACAAGGCCGAGATCAGGAGCGTTCTTCCGGAACTGGCCGGACGACAGCCGCAATAGTGCGCGGCCTCGTCAACAGTGAGCCACTCCTTGCCTGAAATATGAAACGAAGGACCGCCAACCGCTGGCGGAGAGCTTTGATCTCGTCCTGCAGGGAAATGTCGGGTTCAGAGGTATCCATTTAGATCTTCGCCAGCGTGTCCCGACCACCCCGCCGCAGTACGGGCTGTGCCGGAACCCAGGAGATCGGCGAACGGGATTTCAGGGACAGTCACGTCGCCTCCACCGGACGTTCGCCGGGCTGTGCGCCAGTGGCCTACGCCCCTGTGCGGCCCATGGTGCTCCACGCGCACGCTCACTCACCAGTTCCGCATCAGGTACACAGCCAAACCCAGCAGCGCGCAGCAGGCCAATACCTGGATGACACCCCGTTTGAAACGGAACAGGGCCACGACGGCGAACAGCGTGAGCAGCGCCGATGGCCAATCGAACGGGCCGACAAACCCCTGCGGCCAGAACACGTGGTAGCCAAAAAACAGGGCCAGGTTGAGGATCACGCCGACCACGGCGGCGGTGATGGCCGTCAACGGCGCGGTGAACTTCAGTTCGTTGTGCGTCGATTCCACCAGCGGGCCACCCGCGAGAATGAGCAGGAAAGAGGGCAGGAAGGTGAACCAGGTGACCACGCTGGCAGCCACCGCGCCAGCCAGGAATGCCTGACCAGTACCCACTGCATCAGCGGCATGCCCACCGACGAAGCCGACAAAGGCCACCACCATGATCAGCGGCCCCGGCGTGGTCTCGCCCAAGGCCAGGCCGTCAATCATCTGCGTGGGTGTCACCCAGCCGTAGTGGACCACCGCGCCCTGGTAGACATAGGGCAGCACCGCATAGGCGCCGCCAAAGGTCAGCACTGCGGCCTTGGTGAAGAACCAGCCCATCTGGGTCAACGTGCCTTCCCAACCAAACAGCGCGGTCAACACGCCCATGGGCAACGCCCATAGCGCCGCGCCTGTGGCCGCCAGCACGATCAGGCGCCGCCAGCGAAAGCGCGCATGCGCCGGCGCAGGGGTATCGTCGTCGATCAGCGCAGGTCCGAACGTCTGCCGCGGGGCACGTTGGTCACCATCGGCGCCGAACATCCGTGGGGCGAATCGTCCGCCGCAATAACCGATCAGCGCAGCACCCAGTACGATCAGCGGGAAGGGCAGACCGAAGGCGAAAATGGCCAGAAACGAGGCAGCGGCGATCACCTGCAACCAAGCATTCTTCAGCACGCGCGTGCCGATGCGATAGGCGGCATGCACCACGATGGCCGTGACGGCCGGCTTGATCCCGTAGAACAACCCGGCCACCACGGGCATTTCACCGAACGTCACATAGAGCCATGACAGCCCGATCAGGATGAGCAGCGAGGGCAGCACGAACAGCATCCCGGCAACCACCCCGCCCCAGGTACGGTGCATCAGCCAGCCAATGTAAGTGGCGAGTTGCTGGGCTTCCGGCCCGGGCAACAACATGCAGTAGTTCAGTGCATGCAGGAAGCGCCGTTCGGAAATCCAGCGCCGACGCTCGACCAGCTCCTGGTGCATGATCGAAATCTGACCGGCGGGACCGCCAAAACTGATGAAGCCGAGCTTCAGCCAGAAGGCAACGGCCTCCCGGAAGCTGACCGATCGCGGTGGCTGCAGCGGATCCTGCGTGTCCTGCACTGTGTGCTTCACGTTGAGACGATTCCCTGACGAGGTTGGCCAGCCGTCAGCAATGACAGAAGTCGCGGTCAGCCGTTGATCGTCCTGGTCCAGTGCCTCCCGCATCCGGCGAGGGTACTCTCGCTGCCCTGGTCTGGCGTTACAGCTGCGTGCGCCGCCCGCGCCCATCGATGCTGTAGCGTCCCGCCCCGGTGCAGGCCAGCAGCAGGAAGCCGCCGGCGAGGCCCAGGTTCTTCAGGAACATGATCTGCTGGGTCTGATCGGCGAAGTTGTGGTGGAAGATGAAAGCGGTGACCAGGCTGAAGCCTGCGAGCACGACCGCCACCAGCCGGGTCTGGAAGCCGAGCAGGATGCACAGGCCGCTGCCGATTTCGAACGCGATGGTCGGCCAGAGCAGGATGCCGGGTACTCCCATCGCCTCCATGTAGCCCTGGGTACCGCTGAGATCGCCGAGCTTGCCCAGCCCGGAGACCAGGAACAGGGCCATCAGCAGGATGCGTGCAAGCAGGTAGGCGAGCGAATGCGATGAAGTGCTCACGTCGATGTCCTCGGATATGGCCGACGCAGGCGATCGGAGCCCACCGGCGGTGAAGCCCGTGTCTACGCGCCGGGCCAGGCGCCTTGACAGCTGCCGCGCTGCAGTAGACCTTTCCCGCATGACGATCGATATTGAATCGCTCAGCCTTCGCGAGCTGGGTGCCCTGGTGGTTGCCGCTGAACAGCGGAAACAGCTCATTTCCAGCCGCCGTCCGGCCAGTGCGGTGCGGCGGATGCTGAAGGCCGCCGCCGCCGAAGCCGGCTACACCCTCGAAGAACTCTTCGGCGGCCAAGCCTCGGAAACACCTGCGCCCGCCCGCAAACCCGCCCGCCGTAAATCCGGCAAAGTCGCGCCCAAGTATCGCGACCCGGAATACAAGCGCCTGACCTGGACCGGTCGCGGGCGCATGCCGCGCTGGTTGGCGTCCAAGGTGTCGATGGGCCACAAGGTCACCGATTTCCTGATTCCTGGCTTGGCCAGGCCGACCGCTGGCAAGACCAGCACCATCGGCAAGCGGACCGTCATCAAGAAGGGATGACGCTGCAGCACTGCTACCCTGCCCGGGTCTTTCAACCAAGGAACACGGGATGGCACACGCGAGTGGCATGACGATCACGCCGAAAGTCCTGCACACAGCCGCAGGCGCGGCCGTGCTGGTCAGCCTGTTGGCCTGGGCGGTGGAATGGAGCGGGATGGCCTATGTCTGCCCGTACTGCCGCGTGCAGCGCACGGTCATCGGCGTGCTCGGCCTGCTGACGCTGTTCGCGCGCCCGGGGAGCCTCATCGTGCCCTGGTTGTCGTACACAGCGGGTGGCTTCGCCTTCGTGGTCGCAGCGATGCAGCACTTCAACGGTTGGAAACGCATTTCCGCAGGCGACTTCAGTTTCAATGAGCAGTGGTACATCGACCCTTGGCTGTTGTCGGGCTGCGCGATGCTGATCCTGGTGGCGCAGCTGATGCTGGTGCAGGCCGCCTGCCGGCGCAGCTTGCGCTGAGTGTTTCCACGCATGGCGTGGAACTACCCGTTCTGGAATACCGCCAGCTGCGCGGCGAAGGCGCGCTGGTAGGCGGGCCGCTGCGTCGCGCGGGCCACATAGGCGGCCACCGTCGGATACTCGTCGAGCAGCCCGCTGCTCTTCAGGCGCAGCAGCACCGAGACCATCATCAGGTCGCCCACGCTGAAATCGCCGTCCAGCCACGGCGCCTTGGTCAGCCATGTCGACAGTTGCGCCAGTCGCGCCCGAACCCGCTCATCCAGCATCGGCAGCCGCTGTGCGTACCACGGCCGCTCGCGCTTCAGCACCCAGGCCATGGAGCGCTCGACGATGGGTGGTTCCACCGTGTTCAGCGCAGCGAACACCCACATGATCGCGCGCATGCGGGCGTCCGGATCGCGCAGCAGCAGGCCGGGGTGCTGTTCGGCCAGGTGCAGGACGATGGCGCCGGATTCGAACAGGGTCCGGTCGCCCTCCTGCCAGGTGGGAATCTGCCCGAACGGATTCCGTGCCAGGTGCGCGGGCTGCTTCATTTCGGTGAAGGTGAGCAGTTGTACGTCATAGGCTACGGCCAGTTCCTCCAGTGCCCAGCGCACGCGCATGTCACGGGCCAGGCCCTGGCCGCGGTCGGGGGAGGTGGCGAAGGCGGTGAGGATGGGAGGCATGGGAGCAGTCCGCGGTCAAGGATGGCTTTGATGATCTGACGAGCGAGTGCGCCGTAAATCGACATGCGGGCGGTGCCCTGCACGTTGCCTGCACGTGTTCTGCACGCACGCACTGTCCTGGATACATCAGTCTGCCGGGGTCATCCGCAGAGACAGGTAACAGGCATGAATACCCCCGGAAAACCGAAGCCCAGTTGGCGCCAGAGAAACGTGCTGATGGGAGCACTCGTTGCGGTCCTGGTGATCGTGCTGATCATCCTCTTTGTTCCTTGGTGACCCTGCCCAGGATCGCTCGATGTGATCCACGCGCCACCGCCGCGTGAAAAAGTCAGTGCGGGTTGGGTGAAGTGATGTACGTATCAATCGTTGCTCACCTGCGAACCACACAAGTGTGTCCAGAGTGGATCCACAGGCAGCGCGGTCGAGGCTGCTTTTCTCCCCCGAAACGACGATACAGGAGCAACGCCATGAGCACCCAGTCCACCATCGAACATCGTCTCAACGACCTGATCGAGATCGCCCGTGACGGCAAGTCGTTCTATGAAGAAGCGGCGACCAAGGTGAAGGATGCCGAGCTGTCGGCCCTGTTCACCCGCATCGCCGGCGTCAAGGGCCGCATCGTCGCGGCGCTGAGTGGTTCGGTGGCTGCCAGCGGCGGCAAGCCGGCCGAGCATGGCACCGTGGTGGGTTCGATGCAGCAGTTCTATGGGAAGGTGCGTGCAGCCTTCGGTGACACCAACTATGGCTATGTGGCCGAGCTGGAAGAATCGGAGGACCGCCTGCTGGGCGCGTTCAAGGACGTGCTGAAGGACAACGAGCTGCCGCCGGCGGTACGCCAGGAAGTCACCCAGCTGTTGCCGGAAGTGCAGGGGTGCCACAACGTGATGCGCGCGCGCAAGCATGCGATGAAGGCGGCCTGACGATCAGCGGCGTCCCACTCCCCAGGGACGCCGCGGCCGGGGCGGCACCGCTGCCCCGGCCACCCTTGCCGGTGTGCTGCTAGAAGGGGGCGGCCATCAGGCCGCCCCGATGCTTCAAGCGCACATTTTCGGAATCAGAACCGCACCGACCAGCGCACATTCGCACTGTGGTCGCGGCTTTCACTGCCGTACTGGCCGCTGTAGCCCAGTTCCAGCTGCTGGCGCTCGGTCAGCCAGGCCGACAGACCCAGTTCGGCCACCACCGCGTTGTCGGCGATCGGCGCGCCGTTGACCGCAAACGTCGTGCTTCCGTTGGCGAAGGCCAGGTTGGCGACCTGGCTGCGATCACCGGAAGCGCGGCGATAGCCGACGCCACCGCGCAGGTGCAGCCAGCTGTCCTGCTGGAACGAAGCCTTCAGTCCCTTGTCGAAGCGCAGGCCGGCAGTGGCAATCGTGGTTCCGGTATCGTCCACCTTGCCCTGCAGTGCCGCTGCTCCACCGCGTTCGTTGACGCGCTTGAGGTCCACTTCCACGCGTGCGACCTGCAGGTAGGGCTCCAGCCCGGCTTCCGGGCCACCGAAGCGGTAGCCGGCTTCGATGAAGGCTTGGCGGGTGCGGGCGTCGTAGCGCGCGCTCAGGCTGTCGCTGAAGCCTGCGAAGGCGACATCACGCGTGCTCTTCACCTCGTGCCTGCTCCACGCCACACCACCGCGCAGGCCGAAACCGCCCCAGTTGTGGCTGGCGTAGGCACCGAAGTGCGTGTTGTCGATCTTCGACTTGGCACGACGCTCCTGCTGCTTCACGTCGGTGCGGCCCGTACCGGCCAGCACGCCGACCTGCCAGCCGGAGAACTCGCGGTCGATGCCGACCAGCAGGCCGTTGCTGTTGGCTTCGGTGCGGGCAGTGTTGACGTCACCGTCCAGCTTGCTGTTGCCACCGATGGCCTGCACCCATGCACCCGTCGCGTCACCCACGTCGCTACCGGGCGCGGCGGCGCCGGCACGGCGTGACAACGCGGCATCGCGCACGTAGCGGCTGCCCTCGACCAGGGCGATGGCCGTGGCCGGATGCAGCTCGCCGCTGAGGCCATCGAGCACGCCTCCAACCTGCTGCGGGAACAGCTGGGTCAGTGGTTTGGGCAGGCCCTGGGCGATCGGCAGCAGGTCGGCGGCGGCCGCCACGGCACGCTGGTTGGGCGTGTGCGCGGCGGTGGTCAGTGAAGCGCCACGGGCGACGTCGATGCGCGTGCCGTTGGTGCCGTAGGCCAGGCTGAACTGCAGGAACGGGGAGAACGCGCTGAAGTCGGTCTTGGCGAACTGGCCGTTGACGCCTCCGTCGGCACGCAGGAAGTTGAACTGCTCGCCGAGGTAGTACACGCCCGGCTCCGGCAGCGCGACCAGCGTGCCGCCAAGGGTGGCGGTGCCGGTCACGTGCAACTGGTCACTGCGGCCACCCGGGGCCAGCTCGGCGGCATAGACGCCGGTGGCACCCTGCACGTAGTTGCCGTTGATGGTCAGCGTGCCGATCGAGTTGCCCGGCGCGATGATGCCGTCCACGCGGGTATTGCCGAGCGTGCCGACGCCCTTCAGCAGGCCGTTGGCGCCGACCGTGGTGGTGCCGCCGGTCTGCGTGCCGTTGAAGGACACCACGCCGCCGTTGATCACCAGGTTGCTGTTGTTCAACACGCCGCTGGCGCTGACCGTGCTCACGCCACCGGTAGTGGTCAGTGCGGTGGAGACCAGGCTGCCGTTGAGCAGCAACTGGCCGCCCTTTACTTCGACCGCCGAGGCAAGCGTGTTGGCGCCGTTCAATTCCAGCGTACCGTCCTGCAGTACCGCGCCGTTGAAGCTGTTGTTGCCGCTCAGGCGCAGCCAGCCGATACCGGATTTGGTCAGCTTGCCAGGGCCACCGATGTCGTTGGTCCAGTTGTCCCAGGCATCGCCTTCCCAGACTTTCAGGCCGCCGGCCTTCTGGTTCATCACCACGTTGGTGTCCACGCGCAGCGAGCCGTAGCCCTCGATGGCCTTCTTCAGGTCCACCATGCCCCAGCCGTAGATCGGATCGATGCCTGCTGCACCGAGGTCGCGTGCGGTGGTCAGCAGCACGTCGCGCACCTGCGCGTTGTCCAGATAGGGGAAGCGCTCCATCAGCAGGCCGAGCGCGCCGGTGATGTGTGGCGCCGCCATCGACGTGCCGGTCTTGGTGCCATAGACGTACTGGGTGTTCTCGCTGTCGATGATCAGCCGCACATAGGCGGAGGTGTTCTCGACGCGGCCCTGGATATCGCCGGACACGATGGTGCTGACGATGTCGGTGCCGGGTGCCGAGATGCACCAGTTGGCGGCAACGCCGCAGATGCTGGAACTGCCATCGATCACATAGTCGGTTTCGCCCGCAGCGGCGTTGGGTCGGCGGACGTTGGCGACCGCGAGCCAGTACGGTTCCAGTTCGGGCTTCCAGCGCGGCATGGCGGCCGTGATTCCGGCGACGGCGCCGCTGCCGTTGCCAGCCGACCACACCTGGATGAGGGTGGAGCCCGGGGTATCGCCATTGCTGGCGTAGATGCTGCCGTACACGCCGTAGTCGGCACCGATGTTGGCGTACTGCTGGTCCAGCGCGGCGGCGGTCATGTTGCGCGTGGAGATGCCCCAGCTGTGGTTGATGGCACGCACGCCCTGCGCCTGGATCTGTGCATACATATCCAGCGTGGCGGCGTCATCCGGATCGGTGCGGTACACCGCGCGCGGGCGATAGTAGTTGTCCGGATCCAGGCGCCACTCATAGTAGGTGTCGCCGAACACGCGGGCGGCGGTGAGATCCGCACCAAAGGCCACGCCATGCATGCCGGTGCCATTGCGGTTGGCGCCGATGGTGCCAAGCACATGCGTTCCGTGGTCGGCGTAGCTGAAGCCATAGGGCTGGCCGGCCGCGATGAGGCGTGCCGCGAGTGCGGCCGGAACGCCGGCACCGAGGCCGTAGTAGTTGTAGCCGGGCTGTTCGCCGCGTGTCTGCCCGCAGGCACCGGTCCCCGCGACCACACCCGGCGTCGCGCAGTCGGCACCGATGGTGATGCTGGAGGTATTGCGTCCTGCAAACTCCGGATGCGCCAGCGCGGAGCCCGAATCGAACAGCGCCAGGCGTACGCCCTTGCCGGTCAGGCCGCGTGCATAGGCGTAGTCCGCGCCCATCGCAGCCAGGCCCCAATCGGCGTTGAATTCATCGCTGCGCCAGCTGGCCGGATCGCCCGGGTTGCCAAGAACGGCGGTGCTGCTGGCGGCAGGTGCAGCGGCCGTCGCTGCGGGTGCAGCGTTGGCAGCAGGCTGCGCCCATGCAGCCTGCATCTGGCGCTGCTGCTGCCAGGCCTCGAGTGATTCGCTGGCCATGGCTGGCAGTGTGGTGGCCAGCAGCAGCGAGCTGGCGACGGCAAGCGCCAGCGGGCGGTGCGACAGGGAGCGGGACGAACGGCCGTACAGCGGGTGATTCATCGGACAACTTCCTTGGTTGACGGACAACAAGGCCGTTAACGGCAAGGCAAGGCGACATCCCCCAGTGATGTGAAGAAAATTTTATGAACGCGTTAATTTTCTGTGACGGGCATCTGCGGCGGCTCCGCCGGGCAGCGCACCGTGACTCTCTTTCGAGGTGCTGGAGCCGTCTTGCCGGGGCCGGTGGCGGGTCCGATGCGCTGCCGGACAACCCGCCGGACGAGCGCGGCAATTCGCCGATCCTGCCGTGGCGCAACATTGATGAGCTGGCCGGGCAGCTGCGTGTGCTGGGGTTGCTGCACCGCTGAGTCGAGCGGCATCGGCCTTCACCCAGCGTCCCGTGTGCAGCGCTAAGGTGGCCCGGCCTGGGCTCACCAGGTTTATCAAGGAGCGATGTCGATGCGTACTTTCGGGAAAGTGATCGCCGGTGTTGTGTTCGCGTTGGCCTGCAGCGGCTCGGTGGCCGTGGCCGGACCGGTCCAGCCCTGCGATCTACCCTGCTGGAAGGGTTACCAGGCATGTGTGTCCGGTGGTGGTGATGCCATGGAATGCCAGTACGAATACGATCGATGTGTCATGGAGCGCTGCGGCGCGGTGTAAGCCCAGCCATGCTCGGCTGAAGACGGGCCCCGTCCGTGACGGGGCTCTTCTGTTCGTGCGCAAGGTCGGGCAGTCTCGACACATTCTTCCTGGCGGAGTGGAACATGGCCGTCAAGCGTGTCGTCGCCAACATCGCCACGCCCGATCCCTCACGTGCCGCGGCGTTCTATGGCGAGCTGCTCGGCATGCCGGTGGTGATGGACCATGGCTGGATCGTCACCCACGGCGGGCAGGGCAGTGCGCTGGCGCAGGTCAGCTTCGCCAGTGAAGGAGGCTCAGGCACGCCGGTGCCGGACCTGTCGATCGAAGTGGACAATCTGCAGGACGTGCTCCAGCGCATGCGCGCGGCCGGCATCGCGCTGGAATATGGCCCGGCCGACGAACCCTGGGGCGTTCGGCGCTTCTTCGTCCGCGATCCGTTCGGTCGGCTGTTGAACATCCTCGCCCACGCCTGACGGTGCGCGCGGGACGATGACCGTCTACCGGCGTGCTGGCCCTGCTCGCGGCATCCGGGCTGCTCCGGCAGCACAGGCGCGCCTGAACGCGCCGCGGTCAGCCCTGCTGGCGTTGTGGACCGTCCCCCGTTGGCGTCGCTTCGGCCGCTTGCCGCTGCTGCCGTGCATTGGCGTGGCGAGCGTGCCCGCCTTCGCGGCCGATCGCTGCCATGTGCTGTCGGTTGCGGCTGATCGCCTCGCCGCCCTTGCGGCCGGCCACGCGTGCCTCGGCCGGGCTGAACTCATGTGCATTGCCGGACGCATGCGCGGCGCGTCCTCCCTTTGCGGCGATCGCGCGCTGCTTGTCCTGGTCCATCGAGGCGAAGCCACGATGGGAAGTGCCGTGGTGCTGGTCGGCCATGGGAAGGCTCCCGTTGCATGGAAGGGAAGCTCATCCTTGCCGGTTCCCGGCTAACGGAGTGTCCGCACCGGTGCGGCTGCCTTCACGCCGCACCGTACTGCTTTTCACGGCGCAGGTACGCCGCTGCGCGCATCGCCCTGCGTGGCTAGGACGAACTGCACCCTTCACCCAGGCCGGCGTGATGGGTTCGTCCACGTTGAACGCGTGGATGCAGCGGCCGGCCAGGACGACTGGTTGATGGCCTGGCGCGCCGATGCCCGCAGCAATGGTGCCGGCGTGCGCGAGGTGCGGGTGATGGAGGGCAACATTGGCTACCTGCGACTGAGTACCTTCTATCCGCTGGATCTGGCGCGCCCGAAGTTCGCTGCGGCCCTCACCCTGCTGGCCGACACCGATGGCCTGGTGCTGGATCTGCGCCAGAACGGGGGCGGCGACGATGCAAGTGCCGACCTGCTGGTACGCACGCTGCCGGACGCGAAGATCGACGCGGTGCAGCAGCTGGACCAGCGCGGCCGGCGCACGCCGGCACCGCTGCCGCCTGCCAGCCTGCCTGCGTACCTGAAACCGCTGGTGGTGCTGATCGATCGCCGCACCGCTTCGGCGGCCGAATTCGTCGCCTATTCGCTGCAGGCACTGGGCCGCGCGCGGATTGTCGGCACGCGCAGTGGCGGTGCCGCGCATATGTTTGGTGATCCTGTGCTGCTGCCCGATGGCTATCAGATCAGTATTCCCGACCGGCAACCCATCAATCTGCGCACCGGTGGAAACTGGGAACGTACTGGCGTGAGGCCTGATGTGGCCGGCGGCGACGATCCGCTGTTCATCGCGCGGCAACTGCTGGCGCCTGCGAAGTCGTCAAGATGAACGCACGATTGCATGGCTGTCCTATCGCGGATGCGCGATTGCATGCCTAGAATCGAAGCATCCCGGTAGTTCCCGGGCGCTTCGAGTGAATGGACTCAATGAAGATTCTGTTGACCGGCAGTTCCGGCCGCATCGGGCGCGCGATCTTCGGTGCGTTGGCGGCTGCCCACGAAGTGGTGGGGCTGGACCGCAGTCCGTTTGCCACCACGCGCATCATTGCCGATGTCAGCGATCGGCAGGCCGTCGCGCGCGCGGTGCAGGGCGTGGATGCAGTCATCCATACCGCGGCCCTGCATGCCCCACATGTCGGCCTGGTGCCGGATGCGGTGTTCCAGCAGATCAACGTGGAGGCCACCGCACACCTGCTGCAGGCGGCACGCGAAGCCGGTGCACGGCGCTTCGTGCTGACCAGCACCACTGCGTTGTATGGCCATGCCGTGGTGGCCGGTGGCTGCCGTTGGATCGACGAAGACACCGAGCCGCTGCCGCGCACGATCTACCACCGTACCAAGCTGCAGGCAGAGACCCTGGCCGAAGCCGCCGCCACGCCGGGCTTCAGCGTTCGCGTGCTGCGCATGGGCCGGTGTTTTCCGGAACCGCCCGAACGGATGGCGATGTTCCGCCTGCATCGCGGTATCGACGCCCGCGATGTGGCCAGCGCACATGCTGCACTGCTGCTCGACGAAGGCGCCCGGTTCGCGCGCTACCTCGCCTGTGCCCCGACGCCGTTCCGGCGCGAGGACTGCCTGGAGCTGGCCACCCACCCGCGCAGCGTGCTGGCCCGTCGCGCGCCGCAGCTGCTGGCCGAGTTCGAACGCCGTGGTTGGCCGCTGCCATTGAGCATCGACCGTGTCTACGACAGTGCCCGCCTGCGCGGCGAGCTGGGCTGGCAACCGTGCTTCGGGCCGGACGACGTGCTTCAGCAGTATGCCGTCGGCAGCATCGAGGTACTGCCGCGGGCACAGTGGATCAAGGACCGCGTGGCCGAGTGAGGGCATCGCGAGAGGGGGAGCGTTGAGCCGACCCTGAGCGGATTCAGGAATGTGCAGGCCGACCGCCTCAACCTCGTTGGCGGGCGGCCGCTAACTCAGTGCGCTTCCAGCGCCGGGCGCGCCCCGGCGGCCGGTGGCCTGCGCGACGGATCGCGCGCCTGCGCGGTGCCCTCGTGGTGCCGGTCGTCCTGAACTGCCTTGCGGACCCTCCCATGTCTTCTTCCCGCTCTGCCGCTGCCCAACGCCCGGGCAGCATCGCCCACAAGTTGATGCTGGGCACCGCCGTGATCGCGCTGCTGTGCTTCGGCCTGACCGCCTTCCTGATCTACCGGCAGGCCAGCGCCAGTCTGATCAGCGCCTCGCGCCAGACCATGACCAGCGAGGCCAACGCTGAGGCGCGCCAGGTGGCGGCTGATCTGGGCACCGCTTTCGCCAGCAATGACGCCATGGTCGAGGCTGTGCTGGCCCAGCGTGCCCGTGGTGATATACCCGACCGCGCCAGTCTGGCGGCGGTGCTCGGCGAACAGCTGCGTGCTCATCCTCAATGGCTGGGCAAGAGCACCATGTGGGAGGCCGATGCCTTCGACGGCAAGGATGCGGAGTTCGTCAATACCGAAGCACACGATGCCACCGGTCGCTACATGAGCTACTGGGCCTGGCAAGACGGCAAACCGCAGCAGTCGGTGATGACCGACTACACCGAGACTGCCAGCGGTTCCGGTGACTGGTACATGGTGCCCAGCCGCGACAAGCTGCCGAAGGTCAGCGAACCTTACGCCTATGACATCGCCGGCCAGAAGGTGCTCATGAGCACCCTGAGCACGCCGATCATCGAGAACGGCAGATTCCTGGGCGTGTTCACTGTCGACTTCTCGCTGGCAGCGCTGCAGAAGCACCTGTCAACGCTGAAGCCGATGGGGGCTGGCCGCGTCGAACTGCTGTCGCCCAAGGGCGTGGTGCTGGCCTCGGCCAATGCCGCCGAGATCGGCAAGCCGCGCAACGATGCCCTGACCCGCAGCATGCTGGCCGACATCGCCGCCGACCGTCCGTTCGATGCCTTCAGCCCCGACGCAGCCGGCAATGTACGCGTGTATGTGCCGCTGCGCGTGGGCGACGCCCCGCAACGCTTCGCGCTGGGCGTGGTGATGCCGCATGCGGTGATCGTGTCTGAGGCACGCCAGCTGCTGTGGCTGACCCTGCTGGTCGGCGTGATCGCCGCGCTGACCCTCAGCGCCGGCGTCTACGTGCTGCTGCGCCGCCTGGCGATCCGCCCGTTGGCCGAAGCGGTACGCGTGGCCGGCGATGTCGCCGCCGGCAAGCTGGACAGCACGCTGCCGGCGCGCAGCAACGACGAAGTGGGGCGCCTGCTGGACGCAATGCAGGGCATGCGTGGGCAGTTGCAGTCGGTGATGGCTGCGCAGGCCGAAATGGCGCGCCGGCACGATGCCGGTGAACTCAGCTATCGCATGGATGCTGCGGCCTTCCCGGGCGAGTACGGCCGCATGGTGGCCGACAGCAACCAGCTGGTGGCCTCCAGCAATGCGGTCACCCAGCGCCTGGTTGAAGTGATGCAGCGCTATGCCGTGGGCGACCTCAGCGTGGACATGGAAGTGCTGCCGGGCGAGAAGGCGGTGTTCACTGCCGCAATGGCGACCACCAAGCGCAACCTGGCCGCGATCAACGAGCAGATCCAGCAACTGGCCGCCGCCGCCGCCGCCGGTGACTTCGCTGTGCGCGGTGATGCACTGCGCTTCGAGCATGATTTCCGCCGCATGGTGGAGACCCTGAACACAATGATGCAGGTCAGCGACCACAACCTGGCGGCACTGTCGACGCTGCTGCGCGCGATCGCCGCCGGTGACCTCAGTGCGCGCATGCAGGGCGACTTCCACGGCGTGTTTGCGGTGATGCGCGACGATGCCAACAGCACCGTGCAGCAGCTGACCCAGATCGTCGGCCAGATCCAGCAGTCGGCGGCCAGCATCCGCCTGGCCGCCGGTGAGATCGCCGCCGGCAACAGCGACCTGTCGCGCCGCACCGAGCAGCAGGCCGCCAACCTGGAAGAAACCGCCGCGTCGATGGAAGAACTGACCTCCACCGTGCGCCAGAATGCCGACCATGCGCTGCAGGCAAACACGCTGGCCGGTTCCGCAGCGGGCGTGGCCAGCGAAGGCGGCCAGGTGGTCAGCCAGGTGGTGCACACCATGGAGCAGATCGAGGCGTCTTCGCAGCGTATCGCCGAGATCATCTCGGTGATCGATGGCATCGCGTTCCAGACCAACATCCTGGCGCTGAACGCCGCAGTGGAAGCGGCGCGCGCCGGTGAACAGGGCCGTGGCTTCGCAGTGGTGGCCAGTGAAGTGCGGGCGCTGGCGCAGCGCTCGGCGGGTGCTGCCAAGGAGATCAAGGAGCTGATCGACGCCTCGGTGGCCCAGGTCGGTGCCGGCGCGCAGCTGGTGCACGGTGCGGGGCGCACCATGCAGGACATCGTCGGTCAGGTCGGCCGGGTCAACGAGATCATGGCCGAGATCTCGGCCGCGTCGCGCGAACAGTCGGCCGGCATCGAGCAGGTCAACCAGACCGTGGTGCAGATGGACGAAACCACCCAGCAGAACGCCGCGCTGGTGGAGGAAGCCAGTGCCGCCGCCCGTGCGATGGAGGAGCAGGCCGAGCAGCTGGCAGTGGCGGTGTCGCGCTTCCGCCTGCAGGCCGAGCCGGAGGGCATGGCCCGCCGCGCGGCTTGATGCCGGAAACGAAGACGCCCGGCGGCTGCCGGGCGTCGGATGCATCCTTGCCGCGCATCCCGCGCAGGTCTGATGGCTCAGAACATTCCTTCAAACGGATTCCAGCTGGCGCGTCCTTCCACCTTTTCCAGGTAGTAGCTGTAGTTGGTGCTGGAGGCGACCAGCAGGTTCATGGCGATGAACAGCATGCGCCCGACGACATCCGGCAGGAACATGCTGACGATGGCCAGCGCGATGTTGATGCCGATCACCACCAGTGCCTTGCGCCACATGCCGAGAATCAGCAGGTAGATGGCACCGAAGAACAACGCGAAGAAGTTCAGGTTGATCTTCAGGCGGTCACCAAAGGACAGCGCCTTCCAGGCCTGCTTGAAGCCGGGGTTCTTGGGGGCGCCGTGCTGGCGGAAGAAGTTGAAGCGGAACTGCCACTTCGGGCTGAACTGGGACAGGTCGGTGGTATTCATTGGGAAACATCCCTGTGAGAAAACGTTTTCATGATAGGACAAGTCCTATTCAGGATCCAAGCGCTAGCGTCAAGAATGTGACGCCTGCCTTGTTCCCGCGCCTGCGGCCAAGCGCCGCGCCGTCACCCACCCGCCTTGTTTTTAGGATAGGGTGCGCAGTTCCGCTGCCGCCCCGGCTGAGCCCGTGCGGCGGCGGGATGTCCATGGAGGTTGCATGACCACACCTGCTACACCGGAAAACGCACCGGGACCGGTGCTCCTGCCGACACCTGAAGTGGTGCAGGCACAACAACTGCTCGCACGCCAGCAACTGGCGGTGGCGATGGACCGTGCGCGCACGGCCGCCACGCGGGATGCGGCTCCGGCCGCGCTGGAAAGCGAGTAACCCGCAACACCGTCGATCGCGCTGGCATGTCGCCAGCGCGATCACGGCGCGTGCCGCCGGTCAGAACCGCGCGGTCATGCTCAGGAAGTAGCTGCGCCCGGCGACGAAGTAGTCGGTGGAGCCTTCCGCATACAGCTTCTTGTCGGCCAGGTTGCTGACGCCACCGCGCAGGGTCAGCACTTCGTTGACGTTCCAGGCCGCGGTCAGGTCATACAGCGTATAGGCCTTGAGGAAGGTCGTGGCGGTGCCGGTCTGCCTGCCGGTGTACTGCGCCGACAGGCTGCCGGAAAACACCGTGCTGGGCGCCCAGTCCAGCGACGAATAGCCGGAGAACTCCGGTGTATCGATCAGGTTGCGGCCGGTGGTCAGGTTCCTGGCTTCCTTCATCCAGGTCGCCGAGGTGCGCCAGCGCCACTGCTCGCCGAAGCGGACGTTGAGGTTGCCTTCCATGCCTCGGGTGCGCGCGCGCTGTACGTTGCTCATGCGCGTCCACCAGATGCCGTTGAACCGGCCCAGTGGTGCGTACTCGATCTTGTTCCGGAAGTCGGTGTGGAAATAGGTCACGCCGACATCGATCAGGTCATTGTCGAAACTGATGCCGATCTCGCGGTTGGTGCTGGTCTCCGGATCCAGGTCCGGGTTGCCGGCCATGTAGCACCCGCCGCGGGTGTAGCCCAGCGGGATCAGCGAGGTGCAGCCGCGGCCCCCGGACTGGGTAGCGGCACTGGCCGAGTTCTCGGTCAGGCTGGGCGCACGGAAGCCCTTGGAGACGCCACCGCGGATCGTCCACTGTTCGGCCGGGTGCCACACCAGGTACCCACGCGGGCTGACGTGGCCGCCGAACTGCTCGTGATGGTCCAGGCGCGCGCCCACGGTCAGGGCCAGGGTGCGGTGCAGTTTCAGCTCGTCCTCGGCAAACAGCGCCCAGGTGTCCACGTCCAGAGTGGAGCCGCTGACCGCGTTGCCGGCATAGTCGATCGGCGCGCGGCCGATGGTGTCGGTGTTGGTCAGCTCCTGCCGCTTCCATTGGCCGCCTGCGGCGAACTGGTGTTCAACGCCGAGGGTGAACGGCGTGGTCAGGCTGCCCTCGATGATCGTATCGGTCGCTTCGGAACGGCCGGCAGCACCGATGTCGTTCCTGTACTCGGTCCAGTACGCACTGATCTTCGAATTGCCGAAGCGCCACTTGCCATCGTGGTTGAGCGCCAGCGAGCTGCGCTTGAGCTCACTGGCACCCCAGGCACCTTCGTCCTGCTTTTCCAGCGACGCATCGATGAAGGCCTGCTGCACGCCGTGCCCGGCTTCCAGCGACAGTTCCTGTGCGTCGCTCAGCTTCCACTGCAGCAGCGCATCGACGTTGCGGTCCTTCTCGCCGGCATAGGCGTTGCCGTAGACACCGCCGTTGGAGCGGTCCGAATCGCGGCGCATGCTGTTGGCGCCGATGCGCAGGCCGAAGCGTTCGCCCAGCGGTCCGGAGAACGTGGCGCCGATCTGCTGGGTATCGCCGCGCTTGCCGTCAGCCGGGCGGGTGTAGCTGTGGGTGGCGCTGCCGTTCCATTCGTCGCCGATGCGCCGGGTGATGATGTTGATCACCCCGCCCATCGCATCGGAGCCATACAGCGACGACATCGGCCCGCGCACCACTTCGATGCGCTCGATCTGGTCCGGCGAGATCCAGTTCAGGTCCTGGCGACCGAGGTCGGGGCGATAGTGGGTCGAGGCCGAGCTGCCCATGCGCTTGCCGTCCACCAGCACCAGCGTGTAGTTGGACGGCATGCCACGCAGCTTGATCTTGGACTGCTCGCCGACGGCGCTGAGGCCGCCGGTCACGCCCGGTACGCGGCTGAGCAGGGCGGCCAGGTCCGGTACCGGCTGGCGCTCGATGTCCTCACGACTGATCACGCTGATGCTGGCCGGGGCATCCTTGATCCACTGCTGGCTGCCTGAAGCCGTGACCACTACGGTATCCAGGTCCTTGGTGGATGCATCGGCGGCGGCCTCTGCGGCGGCCAGGCCGGGCAGGGCCAGCAGGCAGGCGGTGGCCAGGCGGGTGCGCGGCAGGCGCGCGGAACGGGAACGGGACGACAGGGACATGACGGCTTCCATGGGAGGTGGGGTGACCCGGTGGAAGCAGCAGGCGCAGGCAGACAGCAGGCAGCCCCCCTTCCGTGGGTCGTCGGGTGCGCGGTCAGGACCGGCGCAGCTGGGTGGGTCGCGGCCGTGCGGAGGACGGTGACCTGCCTGGTTGATTAAATGATAACCGTTCGCGTTTGTTACGATCCAGTACCGGGGGCGATGCAATGACATCTGGCCATGCCCTGGCGTGATCGCCTGCTATTTGCTGAATGGGGACAAATCCCGGTGTAGACCTTCGCACCCGGCTTACATTCTGCGCCCTAGACTGGGCCGCATTTTCGATTCCGCCCCGTTGGAGATCGTGTGGGTTCCGGTAGTGACAGACATCGACTGTGCGGCGTGAGGCCGACACAGCCAGGACAAGTGCGGGCGCCGGGAAAGCGTGCCGGGAACCTTGGTGCATGCAGCCCGGCCGGGATGGCCGGCCGTGCCGACGGCGCGGAGTAAGCGACGATGGGGGTGCAGACCATCCATGCGGAAGCAGGAACGCCCCGGCTCGATGCCGGCTGGGCGCTGCTGCCCGCTGAATCGCCGTTGCCGATGCCCGAACAGACCCTGCGCGAAGGCGCGCTGAAGGTCCGGCGGCATCGCACCTCGCCGCGCTTGATCGGCCTGCGCCGGCTGTACCTGTTTGGTGGCACGCTCGGCATGACCGCCGTGGCTACGCGGATGATGTGGCGGGTGCTGTCGGCCAATGGCATCAGCGTGCTCGAAGCCTGCCTGCTGGTGCTGTTCGTCGGCCTGTTTGCCTGGATCGCGCTCTCGTTTGCCAGCGCCCTGGCCGGCTTCCTGACCGCTGTGTTCGACCGGGGCTATCGGCTCGGCATCGACCCGGACAAGCCGTTGCCGGCCGTGCACAGCCGTACTGCGCTGTTGATGCCGACCTACAACGAAGACCCGCGCCGCCTGCTGGCGGGCCTGCAGGCGATCTACGAGTCGGTGGCGGCCACCGGCCAGCTCGACCGCTTCGACTTCTTCGTGCTCAGCGACACCCGCCGCGAGGACATCGCCGCTGCCGAGGAACAGGTGTTCGCCGAGCTGCGCGAGCGTGTCCCGGAGGGGCAGACGCGCCTGTTCTATCGTCGACGTGGTGACAACAGCGGGCGCAAGGCCGGCAACATCGCCGACTGGGTCCGCCGCTTCGGCGGTGCCTATCCGCAGATGCTGATCCTTGATGCCGACAGCCTGATGACCGGCGACAGCATCGTGCGCCTGGTGGCCGGCATGGAACACAACGCCGACGTCGGACTGATCCAGACCCTGCCGTCGGTGATCGGCGGCCGCACCCTGTTCGCGCGCATGCAGCAGTTCGGTGGCCGCGTGTACGGGCCGGTGATCGCCCGCGGCGTGGCCTGGTGGCACGGTGCCGAGAGCAACTACTGGGGCCACAACGCCATCATCCGTACCCGTGCCTTCGCCGACCACGCCGGCCTGCCGGCGCTGCCCGGGCGCAAGCCGTTCGGCGGCCACGTGCTCAGCCACGATTTCGTCGAAGCGGCGCTGATGCGTCGTGGCGGCTGGGCCGCGCACATGGTGCCCTACCTCGGTGGCAGTTACGAGGAAGGCCCGCCGACGCTGACCGACCTGCTGGTGCGCGACCGCCGCTGGTGCCAGGGCAACCTGCAGCACGGCAAGGTGGTCGGCAGCCGCGGGCTGCACTGGATCAGCCGCACGCACATGCTGATCGGCATCGGCCACTATTTCACCGCACCGATGTGGGCCATGCTGATGCTGATCGGCATCGCCATCCCGCTGTTCCAGGAAGGCATCGATTTCAACGCCCTGCTGCACCTGTCGCCCAGCGTGTACTGGCGCGCACAGGATGAAGAGCAGGTGGTGCGCCTGTTCGCCGCCACCATGGCGGTGCTGCTGCTGCCCAAGGTGCTCGGCTACCTGGCAATGCTGCTGGACCCGGTCGACCGCCGCGGTTGTGGCGGTCCGATCCGTGCCTTCGTATCGATGCTGGTGGAAACCGTGCTCGCCGCGCTGATGGCGCCGGTGGTGATGTACGTGCAGTCACGCGGCGTGGCCGAAGTGTTGTCCGGGCGCGATTCCGGCTGGGACGCGCAGCAGCGTGACGACGGCGGCATTTCGTGGATGGCATTGATCCGTGGCTACGGTGGCCTGGGGGTGTTCGGCGCCTTCATGGGCGTGCTGGCCTGGGCGGTATCGCCGTCGCTGGCGGCCTGGATGGCGCCGGTGGTGATCGGCATGGTTCTGGCCGTTCCGGTGGTGGCGCTGACCTCCTCGCGCGGCCCCGGTGCTTTCCTGCATCGCCTCGGCCTGCTCGATATTCCCGAAGAGAACATTCCGCCACCGGTGCTGGTACGCGCCGCGCAGCTGCGGCGGGAAGCGGCCGAGCAACCGCCGCTGTACTGATTGCCCCGCGCCAGCGGCATAATGCGGCTCGAACTTGAAGGAGCCGCATCATGCTGCAAACGGTGGAACAGGAAACCGGCGCCTCGCCGCAGTGGTCGGTGATCTGGCTGCACGGCCTCGGCGCCGACGGCCATGATTTCGCGCCGATCGTGCCGGAACTGGTGCGGCCGCACTGGCCGGCGCTGCGCTTCGTGTTCCCGCACGCACCCGTGCGGCCGATCACGATCAACAACGGCGTGCCGATGCGCGGCTGGTACGACATCGTCGGCATGGACTTCCGTTCGCGCGCCGACATGGCCGGCGTGCAGGAATCGGTGGTGCAGCTGGACGCACTGATCGCGCGCGAGATCGAGCGCGGCATCGCGCCGGAGAAGATCTTCCTGGCAGGCTTCTCGCAGGGTGGGGCGATCATCCTGACGGCCGCGCTCTCGCGTACCGCGCCACTGGCCGGCCTGATCGCGCTGTCGACCTATCTGCCCGAAGCCGACAGCGCCACGCGTGTTGACGGCGCGGTGCAGGTGCCGGTGTTCATGGCCCATGGCAGTGGCGACCCGGTGATCCCGCAGGCCGTCGCCGCGCACAGCGCGCAGGCGCTGCGTACGCTGGGCCTGGATGTGGCGTGGCACAGTTACCCGATGGCCCACCAGGTCTGCGCCGAGGAGATCCAGGCACTGGGTGACTGGCTGCAGGAACGCCTGGGCGCCGCCTGAGCCATGTCGCCGGCCAGCACACCGCCGTGGATGCCGGAACTGTGCCGCCTGCCACGGCTGGCGGCGATGCTCGGCCTGGCCGAGCTGGTGGTGGTGGTACTGGCGCTGGCGCCGGACGGCAGCCGTCACTGGACCTTCGGCGAACTGCTGTCGGCCAGCGGATTCGCGCTGTGGCTGGCGCTGGCGGTGACCGCCAGCCTGTGCCTGCTGCGGCCGACCCTGTCGCGGCTGCCGCCGGTGATGGGCGCCATTGCGGCGACCGTGCTGGCCACCCTGATCGCGGTGGTCTGCGCCGGCATCGTGCACGCGCTGTACGCGGTGCTGGGCGACAACTTCGCCAGTGGCATCAGCTTCTGGCGTTTCACCCTCGGCAGCGCGGCAACCACGGCGCTGATCGCCGCGCTGGCGCTGCGCTACTTCTACGTAAGCGATCGCTGGGCCGCGCAGGTCCAGGCCAACGCGCGCGCGCAGGCCGACGCGCTGCAGGCGCGTATCCGCCCGCATTTCCTGTTCAACAGCATGAACCTGATCGCCAGCCTGCTGCATCGTGACCCGGCAGTCGCCGAGCGCGCGGTGCTGGACCTGTCCGATCTGTTCCGTGCCGCGCTGGGGGCGGGCGAGGGCGATTCCACCCTGCGCGACGAATGCGAGCTGGCCGAGCGCTACCTGTCGATCGAATCGCTGCGCCTGGGCGAACGCCTGCAGGTGCGTTGGCAGCGCGACGAGCCGCTGCCATGGGACCTGCCCTTGCCAAGGCTGGTACTGCAGCCGCTGGTGGAAAATGCCGTGCTGCATGGCATCTCGCGCCTGCCCGACGGCGGCACCATCGAACTGCAGCTGGCGCGCGAGGGCAATGAGCTGCAGATCCGCGTACGCAACCCGGCACCCGATCCGCAGGCGCCGGGGCTGGCGCTGGCACGCGGCGCCGGCCATGCCCAGCACAGCATCGGCCATCGGCTGGCCTGGCGCTTCGGCAGCGCCGCGCGGATGACGGCTGGCTGGAGCGAGGGCTACTATGCCTGCCAGGTGACAGTGCCGATCCAGTGAGGGAACGATCGTGAGGGTAGTCATCGCCGACGACGAACCGCTGGCGCGCGAGCGCCTGCGCAGCCTGTTGGCGGCACAGGACGGCGTGGACGTGGTGGCCGAGGCCGGCAACGGTGAGCAGGCCCTGCACGCGTGCGCGGAGCTGCAGCCGGACCTGGTCCTGCTGGATATCGCGATGCCCGGGCTGGATGGCCTGGAAGCGGCCCGCCACCTGGCCAGCTTCGAACCCCGGCCAGCGGTGGTGTTCTGCACCGCCTACGATGCGCATGCGCTGTCGGCGTTCGAGGCCGCAGCGATCGACTACCTGATGAAGCCAGTGCGTGCCGAACGGTTGGCGGCGGCGATCGCGCGTGCGCGCACGTTCCTGGCCGGCCGCGGTGGCCGGCCACAGGAGCACAGCGGGCAGCAGGCACGCAGCGTGCTGTGCGCACGCCTGCGCGGTAGCCTGCGCCTGATTCCGCTGGACGATATCCACTACCTGCAGGCCGAGGAGAAGTACGTGGTGGTGCACCACGCGCGCGGCGAGGACCTGATCGAGGAATCGCTGAAGTCGCTGGAAGAAGAGTTCGCCAGTCGTTTCATCCGCATCCATCGCAACTGCCTGGTGGCACGCCACGAGCTGGTGGAGCTGCGTCGGGGCTCGGGCGGGCAGGTGCAGGCGGTATTGCGGCATGGCAAGCAGCCGCTGGAAGTCAGCCGCCGGTGCGTGGCGACGCTGAAGCAGGAACTGCGGCACTTGTGAGAGTCCCGCGCGGCCTGCGGCCGCGACTGCTTGCGAGCAACATCGAAAGCAACAGCAACAGCAACAGCGTTTCATGGCTCGGTGTTGCTACGTGCTGGGTCGGGCCGGGGTGGGGGCGCGGGACACGCCGTAAACCCTTCCATGGGGGCTCGATGGCGCCATCCATGGCGCCAACGGTCCCGCGCCCCCACCCCGGCCCAACCCTCTCGTTGTCTACTTCGTCGGACAGCAAGACCTTTGGTGTTGTTGGCTTGGAAAGAGGGGTCAGATCCCTTTTCCTGCGGAAAAGGGATCTGACCCCGGAAGCCGCCGGCTGTTGCTTTTGCTTCTGCTCCTTTCTTTTGATCTTCCGTGGCTGGCGCACACGGAAACTGTCAGAGGCCGGGCGGGATGGGCTGCGCAGGGGCGTGAGCCGCATGGATGCGGCGACCGAGCTTACATGGACGTACTTGCAGCGGCCCCTGCGCAGTCCATCCCGCCCGGCCAAGCACGGCTGTTGCTTTCACGCCCCCCAGCCAGCCACGAGGGGCTCCGCCGTTGGCCGTATCCGCGCCGAAGGCGCGATAATGACCGGATGGAAACTGTCCGCATCGCTACCCGCAAGAGCCCGCTCGCCCTCTGGCAGAGCGAACACGTCGCCGACCGCCTGCGCCAGGCCCACCCCGGCCTGCACGTGGAACTGGTGCCGATGAGCACCCGCGGTGACGAGGTGCTGGACCGCTCGCTGGCCGCCATCGGTGGCAAGGGCCTGTTCCTGAAGGAACTGGAGCTGGCCATGCTGCGGGGCGAGGCCGACTGCGCCGTGCACTCGCTGAAGGATGTGCCGATGGAACTGGACGCGCCCTTCGCGCTGCCGGCGATGCTGACCCGGCACGACCCGGCCGATGGTTTCGTCTCCAACCTGTACGCCTCGCTGGACGCGCTGCCGATCGGCGCGCGGGTCGGCACCTCGTCGCTGCGCCGCCAGGCCCAGCTGCGCGCGCTGCGCCCGGACCTGGAACTGCTGGACCTGCGCGGCAACGTCAATACTCGCCTGGCCAAGCTCGACAACGGTGGCTACGACGCCATCGTGCTGGCGGTGGCCGGCCTCGAGCGCCTGGGCCTGGGCGAGCGCATCGTCGCGCGCCTGCAACCGCCGCAGTGGCTGCCGGCGCCGGCGCAGGGCGCGGTGGCGGTAGAGTGCGACGGAGGCAACACGCGCCTGATGGCGCTGTTCGCCACGCTTGATGACGCCGCCACGCGCGCTTGCGTGGAAGCCGAGCGGGCCATGAACCGCGCGCTGCATGGCAGCTGCCACGTGCCGGTGGCGGCGATCGCGCAGTGGCAGGGCGACGACCTGCACCTGCAGGGCCTGGTCGGCAGCGCCAGTGATGGCCGCGCCGTGCGTGCCGAAGCGGTGGGCCCGGCCCGCGATCCGGAAGCGCTGGGCCAGCAGGTGGCGAAGCTGCTGCTGGACGATGGTGCTGGCGAACTGCTGAACGTCTGAGCCCCGATGTCTGTAGAGCCGAGCCATGCTCGGCTGCTCTTCGCCGGGAAAATCCCGGGCTTCGCGCTCAAGTCGAGCACGGCTCGACTCTACAAATACGAAACGGGCGCCCTGGGCGCCCGTTCTGCTTATTTGAACTTGTAGACCACGTTCATCGTGGTCAGCGTATCGGTCTTGCGCTTGTCGACAGCGACGTCGCTGTTGTAACGCGCCTGCCAGCCGGCCTTCAGCGCCAGGTGCTCGTTCATGCTCACCGAGACACCGAAGTCGTTCTGGCCGAAGGTGTTGTACGAACCGGACTCGACCAGCAGCGTGTTCACCAGGTCGGTGTTGTCGGTCAGCGAGTACTTCAGGTCGAACAGGCCACGGCCGATCATGCCGGTACGGGTGCGGTCATCCTCGGTGCTGTGGGTACGGCGCACGCCGGGGCCGATCTGCGCGTCGAACGAAAAGCGCTCGGTGTTCCACAGGCGGGTGCCGTAACCCAGACCGAACGAGCTCTGGCGGTCGTAGGTGGCGAAGTCGTCGCGCTCGGTACGCACCGTGGCCGTCAGCTGGCGGTGCTCGCCCAGCTGCAGCGCGCTGCCCGCACTGCCGGTGTAGCGGTTGGCGGTGGTGTTGCTGCGGCGGGTGGTGGTGCCGTCGTCATTGGTCTCGGTCACCTTGGAGCTGGAGCGCAGGCCGAACAGGTCCATGCTGTGCACCCAGTCGCCGTCGGTGTAGCGCAGGCGCAGGCGGCCGTTGAAGCTCTCGGTGCTGCTGTTGCCGCGTGCCGAGGCAAAGCCGAGCTCGCCGCCGCTGCCACTCCACGGCGAGGACATCGCCGCCAGTTCGGAGGCATCCTGCGCGTATGCGAGCGGCGCACACAGCAGCAGGGGGATCAGCAGGGACACGCGCAGGGACATCGAGGCTTCTCCGGAACGGTTAACAGCCGGTGATGATACTGGAAGCGTGATGGCGGTCCGAATCGATCCAAAGCGTGCTTCAGCGAACGTTGCCGCGATCGCCTATTCAGGGCAGATCGACACGCAATGCGGGGTCGTTGAAGCGCGAATAGCGCAGGCGCAGCTGGAAGCTGCGGCCATTGCTGCTGCCGCTGCGCACGATCTGGCGTGGCAGGCCCTGGGCATCCACCCAGTACTCCAGGCGTTCGCCGGGCTGGCTGCCGCGCAGCCGGTAGTGACGGGTCTCGACCCCGTCCAGCGCCTGGCTGCCGAGGTCTTCGGCCTTCAGGTCGGCGGGCAGGGCGTCGGCGGGCAGCGGGTTGCGCCACTGCTCGAGCAGGCCGGGCGGGGCCGGCACCTGGCGGATCGCACCGTCGGCCTGCAGGAACAGGGTGTCGCCGATGATGGTCTGCGGCCCGGCCGGGGTCTCCACCCGGAAACGGTCGGGTGCAACGAAGTCCATGGCGCTGCGTACCCGCTGCGGCGCGCCCAGCACCTCCAGTTCGGCGTGGAAGCTGCGCAGGGCGGCGAAACGCTGGCTGGCGCCCAGCACCGCCTGTGCCGGATCGGCGGAGGGTAGCGGGGCCGCGGTGCCCGCCGGCGCCGGCGCGCGATCGCAGGCGGCCAGCAGCAGGCAGGCCAGCAGGGACAGGGCAGGCAACCGGCGCATCGGGCATTCCATGGGGTGGGGGCGACCACGATAGCCCAAACGTTCCACACAAGACCCGCGACTCGGACATAATCGGGGGTATGGACCGATACGAACGCATCACCGCCCTGCATCGTCTGCTCAAGTCCGCGCGCTATCCGGTGACGGTGGCGACCCTGCAGGACAAGCTCGGTTGTTCCCGTGCCACCGTCTATCGCGACCTGGCCTTCCTGCGCGATGCGCTGATGGCACCGATCGAGGGCGACGGCGAGGCCGGCTTCCGCTACCAGGCCGACGAGAGCGACCGCTTCGAGCTGCCCGGCCTGTGGCTCAGCTCGGAGGAGCTGCATGCCCTGCTGGCCTCGCAGCACCTGCTGGCGCGTACCGGCGGCGGCGTGCTGTCGTCGGTGCTGGCGCCGCTGCAGCAGCGCATCGAGAGCCTGCTGGCGGCGCAGGCCGGTGTTTCCAGTTGGCCGGTCGACCGCGTGCGGGTGATTCCGCACCGTGGCCGCAAGTTCGACGAAGGCAGCTTCCGCAGCGTGGCCTCGGCGGTGCTGGAGCGCCGCCAGCTGGCGTTCGAGTACCGCGCCCGCTCCACCGACGAGCCGACCAAGCGCACCGTCTCGCCGCAGCGCCTGACCCATTATCGCGACAACTGGTACCTGGATGCCTGGGACCATGACCGCGAGGCGCTGCGCAGTTTCGCGGTGGACCGCATCCACAAGGCACGGGTAATCGACAATGCCGCCCGCGATGTCGCCGACAGCGAGCTGGACGAGCAGCTCGGCGCCAGCTATGGCATTTTTTCGGGTGCCCCGAAGGGCTGGGCGACCATCCTGTTCAGCGCCAAGGCTGCGCGCTGGGTGGCCGACGAGCACTGGCATTCCAAGCAGCAGGGTCGTTTCCTGGCCGATGGCCGCTACGAACTGAAGGTGCCGTACAGCGTCTCGCGAGAGTTGCTGATGGACGTGCTGCACTATGGTTCGGATGCCGAGATCATCGAGCCGATCATGCTGCGCGAGCAGGCCAAGGCGCTGCTTGAGCTGGCCCTGAGCAACTACGAAAAATCCTGACACTCCCCCCGAGAACCCCGTCCCCCATGAAGAAGACCCTGTTGCTGTCCCTGCTCGCCGCTGCGCTGGCCCTGACCGCCTGCGGCAAGTCCGGCGAGCCCTCGCAGAAGCTGGTGGTGGCCGCCACGGCCGTGCCGCATGCCGAGATCCTCGAGGTGGTCAAGCCGATCCTCAAGCAGGAAGGCGTGGACCTGGACGTGCGCGTATTCAACGACTACGTGCAGCCCAACGACCAACTGGTGCAGAAGCAGGTGGACGCCAACTACTTCCAGACCGAGCCGTACCTGGATGCCTACAACCGCGACCGCAAGACCGACCTGGTGAAGGTGATCGGCGTGCACATCGAGCCGTTCGGTGCGTACTCGCGCAAGGTCAAGTCGCTGGCCGAGCTGCGCGACGGTGCCGACGTGGTGATCCCGAACGATCCGAGCAACAACAGCCGCGCGCTGATCCTGCTGCACAAGGCCGGCGTGATCGAACTGAAGGACCCGGCCAACGCGCTGTCGACCCAGCGTGACATCACCGCCAACCCGAAGAACCTGAAATTCCGCGAGCTGGACTCGGCGATGCTGCCGCGCGTGCTGGACCAGGTCGATCTGGCCCTGATCAACACCAACTATGCGCTGGACGCCGGCCTCAACCCGACCAAGGATGCGCTGGCGATCGAGAGCAAGGATTCGCCGTACGTGAACTTCCTGGTCGCGCGCCCGGACAACAAGGACGACGCCCGTGTGCAGAAGCTGGCCAAGGCCCTGACCAGCCCGCAGGTAAAGACCTTCATCGAGACCAAGTACAAGGGCGCGGTGCTGCCGGCGTTCTGATTGCGGCTGATCTGTTGATTTGAATGGTGAGTGTCGACCTTGGTCGACACTGCCTTCCCTGTAGAGCCGAGCCCATGCTCGGCTTTGCTTTTTTGCGGCGCCCCAACAACGGCAGCCGAGCATGGCTCGGCTCTACAGGGTCAACCCAGATGTCGCAGCAGGACGGGGGGCGCGGTTTCAATCGACGTGGAAGGCGAGGGTAGCCGCCACGGCCTGCTGCCATCCCGCATACAGCTTCTCGCGCCGCGACACCTCCATCTGTGGCTCGAAGCGCCGGTCCAGGCCCCACTGTGCAGCGATCTGTTCGCGGCTGGACCAGAACCCGACGGCCAGGCCGGCCAGATAGGCCGCACCGAGCGCGGTGGTTTCGGTCAACCGCGGCCGCAGCAGCGGCACACCGAGGATGTCTGCCTGGAAGCCGGCCAGGAAGTCGTTGCCGATCGCACCGCCATCAGCGCGCAGCTCAGTCAGTGCGATAGCGGCATCGGACTGCATGGCATCGAGCACGTCGCGGGTCTGGTAGGCCATCGCTTCCAGCGCGGCGCGCACGAAGTGCGCCTTGCGCGTGCCACGGGTCAATCCAAACATCGCACCGCGCACATCACTGCGCCAATAGGGCGCACCCAGGCCGACAAACGCCGGCACCAGATAGGCGCCGCCGCTGTCGGGCACCTGCGCGGCCAGTGCCTGGCTGTCGCTGGCGCGTTCGATCATGCGCAGTCCGTCGCGCAGCCACTGCACCACCGAGCCGGCGATGAAGATCGACCCTTCCAGCGCATACTCCACGCGCCCGTCCAGGCCCCAGGCAATGGTGGTCAGCAGGCCGTTGCGCGACCGCACCGCCTGCGCGCCGGTATGCATCAACATGAAGCAACCGGTGCCATAGGTGTTCTTGACCATGCCCGGCTGGAAACAGGCCTGGCCGAACAGTGCGGCCTGCTGGTCACCGGCGATGCCGGCGATCGGGATCGGGTGGTCGAAGAAGAACTGCGGCCGGGTGTGTGCGTACACCGCACTGGAGTCGCGCACCTGCGGCAGCATCGCGCGCGGGATGTCGAGCAGGGCCAGCAGATCGTCATCCCAGTCCAGCGTGTGGATGTTGAACAACAGCGTGCGCGCCGCGTTGCTGTAGTCGGTCACATGCGCCTGCCCACCGCTGAGGTTCCACACCAGCCAGCTGTCGACGGTGCCAAACAGCAGCTCGCCACGTTCGGCGCGCTGCTGCGCACCTTCCACGTGGTCAAGGATCCAGCGCACCTTGGTCGCAGAGAAATAGGCATCGATCAGCAGGCCGGTCCGCTCGCGGATCAGCGCTTCATGGCCTTCGGACTTCAGGCGTTCACAGATGGCGTGGCTCTGCCGCGATTGCCAGACGATGGCGTTGTGGATCGGCTGGCCGGTGGCACGGTCCCAGACCACGGTGGTTTCGCGCTGGTTGGTGATGCCCAGTGCGGCAATATGACGCGGGTCGATCTGCCCGCGGCTGAGCAGTTCGGTCAGCGTGGCATAGACGCTGGTAAGGATCTCGCGCGGGTCATGCTCGACCCAGCCGGGTTGCGGGAAGATCTGCGCGAACTCGCGCTGCGCGCTGCCGATGATGTCGCCGGCACGGTCGAACAGGATCGCGCGCGAACTGGTGGTGCCCTGGTCGATGGCCAGCACGTAGCGGGGCGTCATGCAGCGTCTCCGGTAGAACGGTCAGGGTAACTTACCTTTCTCTCTGTAGAGCCGAGCCATGCTCGGCTGCATTTGCACAACGCAGCCGAGCATGGCTCGGCCCTACAGAGTGGAGTGTTCGATCCACGCCTGCAGCCGTGTCACCTGCGCAGCGTCCAGCCGCAACCCCAGCTTGCTCCTTCGCCACAGCACGTCCTCGGCAGTGCGCGCCCACTCATGCTCGCGCAGAAAGGCCACTTCCCGGGCATGCAGACCGCCGCCAAACCCCTCGCCAAGATCGCGCAGGCCCCGTACCCCCTGCAGCAGTTCCGCACTGCGACTGCCATAGGCCCCGGCCCAGCGTCGCGCGATACCTGCGGGCAACCAGGGTGCCGATACCTGCAGATGCGCGCCCGCCTGCGCGGCGTCGCCCCAGTCGCTGCCTGGCAGCGGGTCTCCGTTTGCTGTCCACGCCGCTCCCATCTGCGGCAGGGCGGGCCGCAGCAGCTCCAGCGCTTCCTCGGCCAGCACCCGGTAGGTGGTCAGCTTGCCGCCCAGCACATGCAGTGCCGGTGCCGGGTCCACCTGCAGCTGCAGGCGGTAATCGCGGCTGAGTCTTGCCGCGCGCGGATCGGGATCAGCCAGCAGCGGACGGACGCCGGCGAACTGCCAGACCACATCTTCCGGCGCGATGGGTTCATGCAGGTAGCGATTGGCCGCTTCGCACAGGTACGCCACCTCTGAAGGCAGCACGCTGCAGCGCGCCGGGTCGCCGCGATAGTCGGTGTCGGTGGTGCCAACCAGCAGGTGGTCGTGGGCGAAGGGCAACAGGAACACCACGCGTCCATCGGGTTGCTGCAGCAGGCACGCGCTGTCATCGGGCCAGGGCCGGCGCAGGACGATGTGGCTGCCTTGTACCAGCCGCAGCGCGGAGCCGCCGCTGCGTGCCTCCATCCGTTCCAGCAGGTCGCCGGCCCACGGCCCCGCCGCATTGGCGACGGCGCGCGCGGTCACCTGCTGCTGGCCATCAGCGGATTCCAGCACGGCCTGCCACCGGCCCTGCAAGGGCTGCAGGTCGATGCAGCGGGTGCGCACACGCACCTGTGCGCCCCGCTGCGCGGCATCCAGGGCGTTGAGCAGCACCAGTCGCGCGTCATCGACCTGCGCGTCGGCGTAGCTGAAGGCCTGCCGCAGATCCGGGGAAAGCCAGGGGCCGAGCGGATCGCGCTGAAGGTCCAGGGCGCGCGAGGCGGGAAATGCCGGGCTGCGACGGCCCAGGTGGTCATACAGCCACAGTCCCGCGCGTAGCATCCAGCGTGGGCGCAGATGGGGTTCCCACGGCAGCACAAAGCGCAATGGATGGACCAGATGGGGCGCCTGCCGGCGTACCACCTCGCGTTCGCCCAGCGCCTTGCGCACCAGCCCGAGCTCGCCCTGTTCCAGGTAGCGCAGGCCGCCGTGGATCAGCTTGCTGCTGGCGCTGGAGGTATGCGCGGCCAGGTCGTGCTGCTCGCACAGCAGCACGCGCAGGCCGCGGCCGCTGGCGTCACGGGCGATGCCGGCACCGTTGATGCCGCCACCGATCACCAGCAGGTCGACGTCGTCCATCGTGTCTCCGCACCCTGTTTGTGTAGAGCTGAGCCGCGCCACCATTGACCGTGGGCGCCATTGAACGTAACGCATCGCAATGCGCGCGGAGCCCGCCGCTCGACTCGGGATAGGGGGCTTGGCTCGACTCTACAAAAAAGGCAGTCGAGCATGGGCTCGACTCTACAGAACGCCGGTGACGGAAACGACGACGGGCCCCGAAGGGCCCGTCGCGTTGCATCAGTGAAGCAGGTGCAGCCTGGATCAGAAGCGGGCGCCGATGCCGAAGCCGACGGTCCACGGATCCATCTTGGCTTCGCCGATCTTCTCGCCGCCAACCTTGATGTCCGGGCGGGCGCGCATGTAGCGGGCGTCAGCACGGGCGAACCAGGTGGAGTTGATGTTCATGTCGACGCCGACGGTGCCGATCACGCCCTTGGCATCCTTGAAGCGGATGTCGGTGTCAGCGCCGTTGCCCAGCTTCTCGTTGCTGAAGCTCGACTGGTAGTAGCCGACGCCCACGAACGGACGGAACACGTTGTCAGCCTGGCCGAAGTGGTACTGGCCGCTCAGCGCGACCGGCTGCTGCTCGACCGAGCCCAGGCGCGCGTTGTTCGGGCCCTTGAACTTGTTGTCGAACTTGTCAGCGGCGCCCCACAGTTCAACGGCCCAGTTGTCGTTGATGTAGTAGCTGAAGCTGACGGTCGGCGCCGGGCCACCATCGGTCTTCTTCACGCCGGAGATCGGGTCGTTCTTCGGTTCCAGCAGCGAGATGCCGCCAACAACGGCAAAATGCTTGCCCGACGCGGTGTCGGTGCTGCTGCTGTCCTGGGCGAAAGCGGCCGGCGCGAAGGCGGCGGAGGTCAGCAGGGCGAGACTCAGGATACGGATGGAGCGCATGGGGGTATCTCCTAATGTTTCTTGTTTTGGGCCCCCGGTTGCGGGGCGAGCACACCGTAGTCGCCCCAACATGAATCGAATCCGACGCACGTTAAAAAATAGTTTTCCTTGTTCAGCGACGGGTACGGAACGCCTGTATCCATGGGGTTTTAGGCGCTCGATGACATTCATGCAGTTGGAGAAGATGTGAGCACAGCAACGTTGTGCATCGGCCTGCAAGCGCAGGTGAACGTGGAGTGCAGGGTGCTGCTGCTGGGTTCGATGCCGGGCGTGGCGTCCCTGCAGGAGCAGCGCTATTACGCCCATCCGCGCAACCGCTTCTGGCCGCTGATGGCCGACATCTGTGGTTTCGACGCGGATCTGGCCTACGCCGCGCGGCTGCAGGCATTGAATGCCGCGGGCATCGGTCTGTGGGATGTGATCGGTCGCTGCGAGCGCCGAGGCAGCCTGGATGCGGACATCGTGCGTGGCACGGAAGTGGCCAATGCACTGCCGGAACTGATCGCCACGTTGCCTGAGCTGACGCTGATCGGCTGCAATGGCGGTGCATCATGGCAGGCGTTCCAGCGCTGGGTGCTGCCGCAGCTGGAGGCCCCGCCACAGGTGGTTGCGTTGCCCTCGACCAGCCCGGCCAATGCGGCGTGGTCGTTGTCGCGCCTGCGCCAGGCCTGGCAGCCGGTTGCAGACGCACTGGCGACATGAAGCGGACATCGTCCGGACAATACGCTACCGACTGGTCGCGGCCGGGACCCGTGGGCAACAGCCTGTCCCGGCTGCGTGCGTACTGAAAACACCTGTAACGGTTGGCGCTGGACCCCGCTGGCCGCACAATAGACGTTTCCCTACACCAGATTGCCGGAGTTATCCCCATGGCCGAAATCAAGGAAGCACTTGTCCCCGATATCGGTGACTACAGCGATATCCCGGTAATCGAGGTGCTTGTCGCCGTCGGCGACACGGTCAAGAAGGACCAGGGCCTGGTGACGCTGGAAAGCGACAAGGCGACCATGGAAGTGCCGTCCTCGGTGGCAGGCGTGGTCAAGGAACTGAAGGTCAAGGTGGGCGACAGCCTGTCCGAAGGCAAGGTCGTGGCGCTGATCGAAGTGGCCGAAGGCGAAGCCGCCGCGCCGGCCGCCGCCGCACCGGCACCGGCCAAGTCCGCTGCCCCGGCTGCCGCCACCCAGAGCGCGCCGGCCCCGGCCGCTGCTGCGCCGGCCGCTCCGGCCACTCCGGCCACCAGCGGTGGCGCAGTGGAAGCGCTGGTGCCGGACATCGGCGACTACGCCGGCATCCCGGTCATCGAAGTGCTGGTCGCCGTCGGCGACACGGTCAAGAAGGACCAGGGCCTGGTCACGTTGGAAAGCGACAAGGCCACGATGGAGGTGCCGTCGTCTGTGGCCGGTGTGGTCAAGGAGATCAAGGTCAAGGTGGGCGACAACCTGTCGCAGGGCGACGTGGTTGCCATCATCGAGGCCGAAGGCGCTGCCGCGCCGGCACCGACCAAGGCGGCGGCTGCCGCTGCCCCGGCCGCCGCCGAAACCGCCACCAAGGTCGAGCCGGTCGCTGTGCCGGCACAGCCGGACAAGCTGGCGGCGCGCGAGATCGCCTCGGCCGGCACCCCGTCCAGCCCGCCGGTGCAGTTCAACGCCGATGGCGTGCTGCCGGCCAAGGTGCCGTACGCCACCCCGGCGGTGCGCGTGTTCGCCCGCGAGCTGGGCGTGGACCTGCTGCAGATCAACGGCACCGAGAAGGGCGGCCGCATCACCAAGGGTGACGTGCAGAAGTTCGTCAAGGCCGCGCTCAGCGGTGGTGTGCCGGCTGCCGGCGGTGCTGCCGGCGCTGCCGGCGGTGGCCTGAACCTGCTGCCGTGGCCGAAGGTCGACTTCAGCAAGTTCGGCGAGACCGAAGTCCAGCCGCTGTCGCGCATCAAGAAGATCTCCGGCGCGAACCTGGCCCGCAACTGGGCGATGATCCCGCACGTCACCCAGTTCGAACAGGCCGACATCACCGACCTGGAAGCCCTGCGCGTGGCGCTGAACAAGGAGAACGAGAAGGCCGGCATCAAGCTGACCATGCTCGCCTTCCTGATCAAGGCCAGCGCCGCGGCGCTGAAGAAGTTCCCGGAATTCAACGCCTCGCTCGATGCCAGCGGCGAAAACCTGACCCTGAAGAAGTACTTCCACATCGGCTTTGCCGCCGATACGCCGAACGGCCTGGTCGTGCCGGTCATCCGCGACGTGGACAAGAAGGGCGTGGTGCAGATCGCGCAGGAAACCGGCGAGCTGGCCAAGAAGGCGCGCGACGGCAAGCTGGGCCCGGCCGACATGAGCGGCGGCTGCTTCTCGATCAGCTCGCTGGGCGGCATTGGCGGCACCGCGTTCACTCCGATCGTCAATGCACCGGAAGTGGCCATCCTGGGCGTGTCCAAGTCCTCCATCCAGCCGGTCTGGAATGGCAAGGAGTTCGCGCCGAAGCTGATGCTGCCGCTGTCGCTGAGCTACGACCACCGCGTCATCGACGGCGCCCTGGCCGCACGCTTCACCACGTACCTGTCGCAGGTGCTGGCCGACATGCGCCGCGTGCTGCTGTAAGGCATCGCTTCGCCCCCACCGTGCGGCCGCTGCCCCTGGCGCGGCCGCGTGAACAGATGCAGTGACAGCCCGCCGGCCCTGCCGGCCGGGCACAAGGAAAACCACCATGGCCACGATTGAAGTCAAGGTTCCCGACATCGGCGATTACAGCGATGTTCCGGTGATCGAAGTGTTGGTCGCCGTCGGCGACACGGTGAAGAAGGACCAGGGCCTGGTGACCCTGGAGTCGGACAAGGCCACCCTGGAAGTGCCGTCCTCGGCGGCCGGCGTGGTCAAGGAGATCAAGGTCAAGCTGGGCGACACCTTGTCCGAAGGCGCCGTGGTCGTGGTGCTGGACGCTGAAGGCGCCGCCGATGCCCCGGCCAAGGCCGCTGCGCCGGCTCCGGCTGCGGCCGCTCCGGCCAGCAAGCCGCCGGTGACCCCCTCGCACCGCGCCCCGGCCGAGCCGGTGGCACCGAAGCCGGCGCTGTCCAGTGGCAAGCCGGCCGACATCGAATGCGAAATGGTCGTGCTGGGCTCCGGCCCGGGCGGCTACACCGCCGCCTTCCGCGCCGCCGACGTTGGCCTGGATACGGTGCTGGTCGAGCGCTACGCCAGCCTCGGCGGCGTCTGCCTCAACGTCGGTTGCATTCCGTCCAAGGCGCTGCTGCACGCCGCCGCGGTGATCGACGAAGTGGCCCACGCCGGCGATTTCGGCGTCGAGTTCGGCAAGCCGACCATCACCCTGGACAAGCTGCGCCAGTACAAGGAAAAGGTCGTCAACCAGCTGACCAAGGGCCTGGCCGGCATGGCCAAGCAGCGCAAGGTCCGCAACGTGCAGGGCGTCGGCAGGTTCATCTCGGCCAACGAACTGGAGATCACCGCCGCAGACGGCAGCACCCAGCTGCTGCGCTTCCAGAAGTGCATCATCGCCGCGGGTTCGCAGGCGGTGAAGCTGCCGAACTTCCCGTGGGACGACAAGCGCGTGATGGATTCCACCGACGCGCTGGAGCTGGCCGAAGTGCCGGGCTCGCTGCTGGTCGTCGGCGGCGGCATCATCGGCCTGGAAATGGCCACTGTGTACAGCGCACTGGGCAGCAAGGTCACCGTGGTCGAGTTCATGGACCAGCTGATGCCGGGCGCCGACAAGGACCTGGTCAAGCCGCTGGCCGACCGCCTGAAGAAGCAGGGCATCGAAGTGCACCTGAAGACCAAGGCCTCGGGCGTCACTGCCGATGCCAAGGGCATCACCGTGACCTTCGAGGCGGCCGAGGAAGGCCAGGCGCCGGCGCTGGCGCAGGGCACGTTCGACCGCGTGCTGGTGGCCGTGGGCCGCTCGCCGAACGGCAAGAAGATCGATGCCGAGAAGGCCGGCGTGCAGGTCACCGACCGTGGCTTCATCCCGGTCGATCGCCAGATGCGCACCAACGTGCCGCACATCTTTGCCATCGGCGACATCGTTGGCAACCCGATGCTGGCCCACAAGGCCACGCACGAGGGCAAGCTGGCGGCTGAAGTGGCCGCTGGCCACAAGAAGGAGTGGGTGGCGCGGGTGATTCCGTCGGTGGCCTACACCAACCCGGAAATCGCCTGGGTCGGCGTCACCGAGACCGAAGCCAAGGCCAAGGGCCTGAAGGTCGGCGTGGCCAAGTTCCCGTGGGCCGCCAGCGGCCGCGCGATCGGCATCGGTCGCACCGAGGGCTTCACCAAGCTGATCTTCGACGAAGAGACCCACCGCATCATCGGCGGCGCGATCGTCGGCGTGCATGCCGGTGACCTGCTGGCCGAGATCGGCCTGGCCATCGAGATGGGCGCGGAAGCCGAGGACATCGGCCACACCATTCATGCGCACCCGACACTGAGCGAGTCGGTGGCGATGGCCTCGGAAATCTACGACGGCACGATCACCGATCTGTATATGCCGAAGAAGAAGTAAGGCGCCCGCGCCGTTCCGAACGAAAAGCCCTGGCAGTTGCCGGGGCTTTTTGTTTCTTCGTTCGACGCCGTTGCGAGCGTTCGGGCCGCTGCGCGGGTGGCAGGCATTTGGACAAATGTCCCCCGTCGCCCGCCTGCGGCGGTCGCCTCCTCCTTTACTTTGTCCAAATGCCTGCCACCCGCGCAGCGGCTCGGCTTGCGGAAAGTCGAGAGTCGGTGCTCAGGCCGCCTGGATGCATGACACGCGGAGGGAGCGGGGGCTGTGTGCGAAGTAAAGGAGGAGGCGTCGGCCTCAGGCCGGCGCCGGGGGACATTCGCACGCAGCCCCCGCTCCCTCCAGCGCTCGACCCAGCTTGCATCTGCGGCAACTGCCACCGCTCGCAGCGGTTCGGCTTGCTGAAAGTAGAGCCACTGCCACTGCAAAGGCCGCGTGGATGCCTGATACGCGGGGGGAGAGGGGCTTGTGTGCGAAGTAAAGGAGGAGGCGTCGGCCGCAGGCCGGCGCCGGAGGACATTCGCACGCAAGCCCCTCTCCCCCCGCGCTCGACCAACCCGCTTCTGCTTGACCGTGCAAACAAAAAAGCGCGGCCCCGATGTTCCGGAGGCCGCGCCAGGAGAGAGAATGCCGTGGAAGGGGCGGGTGTCAGAACACGAAGCTGACGCCGGCCACCGGGCCCTTGAATTCCTGCTTCAGGCCGATGGTGCCGTCGCTGCCCTTCTTGTCCGCATCGAGCTTGAACCAGTCGTAGCCGGCGAACACACCGAAGTTCCTGGTGAAGCGGTAATCGACGATGGCGTTGGCGCGGCTCAGATCGCCCTTGTAGTCATCGAAGCTGCCCCAGCGCGTGTTGAGGTACTGGCCCTGCAGGGTGATCATCCACTTCTCGGACGGGGTGAAGCTCAATCGCGCACCGACCACCGGCGCCACGCCGTCGGTCTTCTCGTTGAGGAACTGGCCTTCGTACACGGTGCCCAGATCGGCGTAGGCCTTGGTGCTGACCTTGGCGTACTCGGCACCCAGCTGCAGGCCCAGGTCGAACGTATCGGTGTCCACCACCGAGTAGTCATAGACCAGGCTGGCCACCTGGTACTTCAGTTCGCCCTTGACGAAGCTGCCGGACGGCACGTTGACGTCACCGAAGGAGATGTCCTGGCCGAGGGTCTCGCGGCGATCCTTGTCGTACTTGAAATAGTTGAACAGCAGGCGCTGGCGGTTGCTGATGCGGAACATGCCGTCAATGCGCGGCTCCCACTCCTTGCCACCCAGCTTGAAGTCCTCGGAGAAGCCGATGTCCTGGCCGGCGACATTGGTCTTGCCGCGGAGCGTGTTGTCCGAGTCGATGTTCATCGCACCCAGGCGCAGGGCAAAGCGGTCGTCGCCTTCGGCGGCGTGGGCGGCGGTGGCGAACGAGGCGCCGACGGCGAGCAGGGAGAGAGCGAGCAGGGTGGGTACGGGGCGCATCGAAGAGTCCTTGCAGTGGTTCATCAGAATGAAGACCACTGTGCCGGACAGGCCCGTCCACCATCCGTGAACGTATGGTCCACGGCATGTGCACGGTTCAGTGCTGTCGCGACGATGCAAAAAGATGGCCCCGGAGACGGGCTTCGGGGCCATCGTGGGACCTGCGGGGTGGAGCCGACGAGGATGCTGCAGGCAGGTCGAAAGATCGGACCTGCGCATCCGGCGAAAGTTCCTCGCCTGCGACCAAAGTTCAATACTGCGGTGCAGCATCATGCGGACGTCATTGTCCCCCGGGTGGTACGCAAAAATGTAACCGTTACCGCAACTTGCGGCTTCCAGGGATGAACAGGCAGCGGTTGTCTCGCAAATTGTCCCATTGCTATAATTTGGCGGCTCGATGAGGCCCCCCTGCTGTAGCCGCCTCAGCCTTCCACTTGCAACCACGCGGGACGTCCTGTGCTGAACTCCGTTGATGCGGGTCGGCGACTGATGCTGCGCGCCGCGGTCTACCCGCTGGCCGCGGTCGCTGTCCTGGCCCTGGCCTTCCTGCTGGTCGGTCCGAAATACGCCCTCGGCGCGCTGGCGTCCGGTGTGGCCATTTCGGCCGGTGGCTGGGTGGCGGCAAGGATGGCGCTGGGGGGCGGTGCGGTGGCCGCAGGATCGGCGATGGCTCGCCTGATCATTGCGATCGTGGCCAAGTGGGTCGTGGTTTTCGGCGTCCTGCTGGTGGGGTTCCTGGTCTTCAAGCTGCCTGCATTGGCGCTGTTGGCCGGTATCGCCGTCGGCTTGATGTTCCAGGTCCTGGCCATGGCCAGGCGTTGACAGAATTCAATTAACTGAAGGTTCCGGACACATGGCGGGCGAGGCTCTAACCCCTACCAGCTACATCCAGCATCACCTGCACAACCTGACCGCGCCGGTCGGCAAGGGTGAGGGTATGTTCTGGCATATCCACGTCGATACCTTCCTCACTGCGGTCCTGATGGGCCTGGTGATCGTTGTCGCGTTCTGGCTGGGCACCCGCAAGGCCACCGCCGGCGTGCCGGGCAAGTGGCAGGCCTTCGTCGAGATCTGCCTGGAGTTCGTCGACCGCCAGGCCAAGGACACCTACCACGGCAAGAGCAAGCTGGTCACGCCGATCGCCATCACCATCTTCTTCTGGATTCTGCTGATGAATCTGCTGAAGATGATCCCGGCCGATTTCATCGCCAAGCCGCTGGAATGGGCGGGCGTGCACTACTGGAAGCCGGTCCCGACCGCTGACGTCAACGCCACCCTGGGCATGGCCATCAGCGTGTTCTTCCTGATGCTGTTCTTCGCGCTCAAGTCCAAGGGCCTGGGCGGCTTCATCAAGGAATTCCTGACGGCGCCGTTCGGCAAGTGGATGATGCCGTTCAACCTGATCCTCAACATCGTCGAGTGGCTGAGCAAGCCGATCTCGCTGGCGATGCGACTGTTCGGCAACATGTTCGGCGGCGAAATCGTGTTCCTGCTGATCTGGGTGCTGGGTGGTGCCGGTTTCTTCGGTGCCATTGCCGGTGGTGTGTTCGGCCTCGGCTGGATGCTGTTCCACCTGCTGGTGATCCCGCTGCAGGCCTTCATCTTCATGATGCTGTCGATCGTGTACCTGAGCCTGTCGGAAGACGCTCACTGAGTTTCAAGCTTCAACGCGTTTCAACCTTCATCCGTTTCATCACCCTTAGCAACTTAAGTTCCTGGAGATAACCATGTACTTCGCCGTCCTGACCAACTTCGCGCAGATTCAGAGCTCCACCGCCCTTGCCGTCGGCATCATGATCGGCCTGGCCGCGCTGGGCGCCGGTCTGGGTCTGGCCATCATGGCTGGTAAGTTCCTGGAGTCGGCCGCCCGCCAGCCGGAACTGATCCCGGTCCTGCAGGTCCGCATGTTCATCACCGCCGGCCTGATCGACGCCGCGTTCATCATCTCGGTCGCCGTTGGCCTGCTGCTGGCCTTCGCCAACCCGCTGTCGGCTGCCTTCGCTGGCGCCGTCACCAAGGCTCTGGCCGGCTGATACAGCGGTTTGAGACGACCGGGTGCTGATGCACCCGGTTTCGGATGAAGGCCGGATGTGCCGCTTCGGCGGCGCGTCCACCCCGAAACCAGCGATCGAGCTAACCATGAATATCAATTTCACCCTTCTTGCGCAGGCGCTGGCCTTCGCTGGTCTGATCTGGATCATCGCGACCAAGATCTGGCCGCCGCTGATGAACGCGATCGAAGAGCGCCAGCAGAAGATTGCTGAAGGCCTCGCTGCTGCCGACCGCAGCCAGAAAGATCTGGCCCAGGCGCAGGAGAAGGTCAACGAAGCGCTGAAGGAAGCCCGCACCAAGGCCAACGAGATCATCGATCAGGCCCATGCGCGTGCCAACCAGATCGTTGATGCTGCCCGCAACGAAGCGATCACCGAAGCCACCCGTCAGAAGGAACTGGCCCAGGCTGAAATCGACGCCGCCGCCAACCGTGCCCGTGAAGATCTGCGCAAGCAGGTGTCCGCGCTGGCCGTGACCGGTGCCGAAAAGCTGCTCAAGCGCGAAATCGACGCCAACGCCCACAAGGCGCTGCTCGACGAGCTGGCCTCGGAGATCTAAGGATGAGCCAGGCCCTCACGCTTGCCCGCCCGTACGCCCGCGCCGCGTTCGCGACCGCGCGCGACGAAGGCGCGTTCGCGCCGTGGTCGGACGCCCTGGCGTTCTCCGCCCACGTCGCCGCCGATCCGCGCGTGGCGGCCCTGCTCGCCAACCCGGAGCTGGGTCGTGACGACGCCGTCGCCCTGCTGGCGCCGGTGTCCCACGGCGAGACCTACTCGCGCTTCCTGGCCATCCTGGCCGAATCGCATCGCCTGCCGCTGCTGCCGGAAATCTCCGGCATGTTCGACGCCCTGCGCGCCGAAGCCGAGCACGTGGTCAAGGCCACCGTCACCTCGGCTGCCGAACTGTCGGCCGGTGAACTGGACGCGATCAAGGTCGCGCTGCGCAAGCGCTTCAACCGCGAGGTCGACGTGACCACCGCGGTCGATGCCTCGCTGATCGGCGGCGCCGTGATCGACGCCGGCGACGTGGTCATCGATGGTTCGCTGAAGGGCAAGCTGGCCCGTCTGCAGACCGCGCTCGCTAACTGAATTCATTTAACGTCCGGCCCCGCTGCCGGCACTAGGACTTGACGATGGCAACCACGCTCAACCCCTCCGAAATCAGCGAACTGATCAAGAACCGCATCGAGAAGGTCAAGCTGGCCGCGGAATCGCGCAACGAAGGCACCGTGACCAGCGTGTCCGACGGCATCGTGCGCATCTTCGGTCTGGCCGACGTGATGCAGGGCGAAATGATCGAACTGCCGAACAACACCTTCGCACTGGCCCTGAACCTGGAGCGCGACTCGGTCGGCGCCGTGGTCCTGGGTGACTACGAGCACCTGCGCGAAGGCGATGTCGCCAAGACCACCGGCCGCATCCTGGAAGTGCCGGTCGGTCCGGAACTGCTGGGTCGCGTCGTGAACGCGCTGGGCGAGCCGATCGACGGCAAGGGCCCGCTGGGCACCGACCTGACCGCTCCGGTGGAGCGCGTTGCTCCGGGCGTGATCTGGCGCAAGTCGGTCGACCAGCCGGTGCAGACCGGTTACAAGTCGGTCGACTCGATGATCCCGATCGGCCGTGGCCAGCGCGAGCTGATCATCGGTGACCGCCAGACCGGCAAGACCGCCATGGCGATCGATGCGGTGATCAACCAGAAGGGCACCGGCATCAAGTGCGTGTACGTTGCGATCGGCCAGAAGGCTTCGACCATCGCCAACATCGTGCGCAAGCTGGAAGAGAACGGCGCGCTGGCCCACACCATCGTGGTGGCCGCGACCGCTTCCGAATCGGCTGCCATGCAGTACATCAGCGCCTACTCGGGCTGCACCATGGGTGAGTACTTCATGGACCGCGGCGAAGACGCGCTGATCGTGTACGACGATCTGTCCAAGCAGGCTGTCGCCTACCGCCAGATCTCGCTGCTGCTGAAGCGCCCGCCGGGCCGCGAAGCCTACCCGGGTGACGTGTTCTACCTGCACTCTCGCCTGCTGGAACGCGCTGCCCGCGTGTCCGAGGAATATGTCGAGAAGTTCACCGAAGGCAAGGTCACCGGCAAGACCGGTTCGCTGACCGCGCTGCCGATCATCGAAACCCAGGCTGGCGACGTGTCCGCGTTCGTTCCGACCAACGTGATCTCGATCACCGACGGCCAGATCTTCCTGGAAACCGACCTGTTCAACGCCGGCATCCGCCCGGCCGTGAACGCCGGTATCTCGGTGTCGCGCGTCGGTGGCTCGGCCCAGACCAAGATCATCAAGAAGCTGTCGGGCGGCATCCGTATCTCGCTGGCCCAGTACCGTGAACTGGCTGCCTTCGCGCAGTTCGCCTCGGACCTGGACGAAGCGACCCGCAAGCAGCTGGAGCGTGGCCAGCGCGTCACCGAGCTGATGAAGCAGAAGCAGTACGCGCCGATGTCGATCGCCAACCAGGCGCTGTCGATCTACGCCGTCAACGAGGGGTACCTCGACGACGTGCCGGTCAACAAGCTGCTGGCGTTCGAAGAAGGCCTGCACGCCCACTTCGCCAATACCCAGGGCGAGCTGATCAGCAAGGTCAACGCTACCGGCGGTTGGGACAACGACATCGAAGGTGCCTTCAAGAAGGGCATCGCCGAGTTCAAGACCACCGGCAGCTGGTAATCGCGGTCCTGTAGAGCGGAGCCAGCGGCTCCGCTGGACCAGATGACAAACGGTTGAACAACGCGGGGCATCAGCCCCGCGCCACGGGAAACAAGAGATGGCAAGCGGACGCGAAATCAAAACCAAGATCAAGAGCGTGCAGAACACCCGCAAGGTGACGCGCGCCCTGGAAATGGTCTCGGCCTCCAAGATCCGCAAGGCGCAGGATCGGATGAAGACCTCGCGTCCGTACGCGCAGGCGATGAAGCAGGTGATCGGTCACCTGGCCCAGGCCAGCACCGACTACCAGCATCCGTTCCTGGTCGAGCGTGAGCAGGTAAAGCGGGTCGGTTTCATCGTGATCTCCTCCGATCGCGGTCTGGCCGGCGGCCTGAACAACAACCTGTTCCGCAAGATGCTGGGCGAAGCCAAGGCATGGCAGGACAAGGGTGCCGAAGTGGACCTGGTGACCATCGGCCAGAAGGCATCGACCTTCTTCCGCCGCGTGAAGGTCAACATGGTCGGCAGCGTGACCCACATCGGCGACGTGCCGAAGCTGGAATCGCTGATCGGTGTGATCAAGGTCATGCTCGACGCCTTCACCGAAGGCAAGATCGACCGCGTGTACCTGGTCTACAACCGCTTCGTGAACACCATGGTGCAGAAGGCCAGCTTCGATCAGCTGCTGCCGCTGCCGCCGGCCGAGAAGCAGGTCGCTCACCACGACTGGGACTACCTGTACGAACCCGATGCCGCGACCGTGCTGGAGCACGTGATGACGCGTTACATCGAGTCGCTGGTGTACCAGGCACTGCTGGAAAACGTCGCCTCCGAGCATGCCGCACGCATGGTTGCGATGAAGGCGGCGAGCGACAACGCCAACAAGCTGATCGGCACCCTGCAGCTCGTCTACAACAAGGCGCGCCAGGCAGCGATCACCCAGGAAATCTCCGAAATCGTCGGCGGCGCGGCAGCAGTCTGACCGCGTTCGTTCAAAGCACACATTAGAGGATGCAGCAATGAGTCAGGGCAAGATCGTTCAGATCATCGGCGCGGTCGTCGACGTCGAATTCCCGCGTGAATCGGTGCCGAAGGTGTACGACGCACTGAAGGTCGAAAACACCGAGATCACCCTCGAAGTCCAGCAGCAGCTGGGCGACGGCGTGGTGCGTACCATCGCCCTCGGTTCCACCGACGGCCTGAAGCGCAACCTGGTTGCCGTCAACACCGGCCGCGGCATTTCGGTGCCGGTCGGCGCCGGCACCCTGGGCCGCATCATGGACGTGCTGGGCCGTCCGATCGACGAAGCCGGCCCGGTCGCTGCCAGCGACAACTGGGAAATCCACCGCGCTGCGCCGTCGTATGAAGACCAGTCCCCGGCCACCGAGCTGCTGGAAACCGGCATCAAGGTCATCGACCTGATGTGCCCGTTCGCCAAGGGCGGCAAGGTCGGCCTGTTCGGCGGCGCCGGCGTCGGCAAGACCGTCAACATGATGGAGCTGATCAACAACATCGCCAAGGCGCACAGCGGCCTGTCCGTGTTCGCCGGCGTGGGTGAGCGTACCCGTGAGGGCAACGACTTCTACCACGAAATGAAGGACTCCAACGTCCTGGACAAGGTGGCGATGGTGTACGGCCAGATGAACGAGCCGCCGGGCAACCGCCTGCGCGTCGCGCTGACCGGCCTGACCATGGCCGAGTACTTCCGCGACGAGAAGGACGAAAACGGCAAGGGCAAGGACGTCCTGTTGTTCGTCGACAACATCTACCGCTACACCCTGGCCGGTACCGAAGTGTCGGCACTGCTGGGCCGTATGCCGTCCGCAGTGGGTTACCAGCCGACCCTGGCCGAGGAAATGGGCGTCCTGCAGGAGCGCATCACCTCGACCAAGAACGGCTCGATCACCTCGATCCAGGCCGTCTACGTTCCCGCGGACGACCTGACCGACCCGTCGCCGGCGACCACCTTCGCCCACCTGGACTCGACCGTCACCCTGTCGCGTTCGATCGCCTCGCTGGGTATCTACCCGGCCGTCGATCCGCTGGACTCCACCAGCCGCCAGATGGACCCGCTGGTCATCGGCCACGAGCACTACGACACCGCCCAGCGCGTCCAGCAGACCCTGCAGAAGTACAAGGAACTGAAGGACATCATCGCGATCCTGGGCATGGACGAACTGTCCGAAGAGGACAAGCAGGCCGTGTCGCGCGCCCGCAAGATCGAGCGCTTCTTCAGCCAGCCGTTCCACGTGGCCGAAGTGTTCACCGGTTCGCCGGGCAAGTACGTGCCGCTGAAGGACACCATCCGTGGCTTCAAGGCCATCGTCGATGGCGAGTACGACCACCTGCCGGAGCAGGCGTTCTACATGGTCGGCGGCATCGAAGAAGCGGTCGAGAAGGCCAAGAAGATGGCCGAGAAGGCCTGATCCGGGACGGGCAGGAGCGATCCTGGCCGACCTGACGCCGGCGCCGGGCAACCGCCCGCGCCGGTGGACCCCCACGGTGGCATTGCGCCGCCGCGAACAGCGAAGAGATTTGCATGAGCACGATCCGTTGCGACATCGTCAGCGCCGAGCAGGAAATCTTCCGTGGCGAAGCGACCCTGGTCGTGGCCACCGGTGAGCTGGGCGAACTGGGCATCGCGCCCAAGCACGCGCCGCTGATCACCCGCCTGAAGCCGGGCAAGGTGGTGGTGACCACGCCGAACGGCGAGCAGCTGGATTTCGCCATTTCCGGCGGCATCCTGGAAGTGCAGCCGCAGGTGGTGACCGTGCTGGCCGACACCGCGATCCGCGCGCAGGACATCGACGAAGCCTCGGTCCGCAAGGCCAAGGAAGAAGCCGAGCGCATCCTGGCCAACCGCGGCGAAGCGATGGAAGTGGCCGAAGCCCAGCAGAAGCTGGCTGAAGCCGTCGTCCAGCTGCAGGCACTGGAACGCCTGCGCAAGAATCTCAAGCACTGAGGTTCGCGCTGCACCCACGAGAACGCCGGCCCTGTGCCGGCGTTTTTGTTTCTGCTGGCAGCGCCGGGGCGTGTGTCGGTGGTATCAGCGATACACCACATGGCGCATCAACAGGAACGACACGCACGCCAGCCCGCCTTCCACCAGCGGCTTGGCCAGCCACGTGTACTGCAGGCCCAGCGCCTGGTCGACCAGGCTGACCAGCAGCGTGCTCGCTGCCGTCAGCAGCAGCCACAGCCCGAAGAAGCGTGCAAAGCGCTTCCATCCCAGCTTGCGGGTGCCGGCCTCGGCAAAGGTGTAGCGGCCGTTGAGCCAGAAGCCCAGCAGCATGCCGGCCAGGCGACCGGCGATGTTGGCCGGCGCAACCGGCATGCCCAGCGCGGTGGCGACCACGAACACCAGCCAATCGACCAGCAGCTGCACGAGCCCGATCACGAGGTAGGTGCTTCCCTGGCGGAGCAGGCTCATCGGCATGATGAAGGAGGAGGGATGCCCATGTTAACGGCCCACGCTCTAGAATCACCGGCAACGAACTACGGACTGCTGCTCCCATGACCCAAGCCCTGCACGTCATCATCCTCGCCGCCGGCGCCGGCAAGCGCATGAAGTCGGTGCTGCCGAAGGTGCTGCAGCCGATCGCCGGCCAGCCGATGCTGGCGCACGTGATCGATACGGCCCGCGAGCTGCAGCCGGCGGCCATCCACGTGGTTTACGGCCATGGTGGCGAGGCGGTGCGTCAGTACTTCGCCGGCCAGCCCGACCTGCAGTGGGCCGAACAGGCCCAGCAGCTCGGTACCGGCCACGCAGTAACGCAGGCAATGCCGCAGGTTCCCGACGCTGCGCAGGTGCTGGTGTTGTACGGCGATGTGCCGCTGATCCGCGCGCAGACCCTGCGCGACCTGCTGGCGCAGCCGGGCCGGCTGGCAGTGCTGGTGGCCGATGTCGATGACCCGAGCGGTTACGGCCGGGTGCTGCGCGATGCAGAGGGCAAGGTGGGCGCCATCGTCGAGCAGAAGGACGCCACCGACGACCAGCTGCGCGTGCGCACGATCAACACCGGCATCATCGCCGCAGAGTCGACCGCGCTGCGCCGCTGGTTGTCGCAGCTGTCCAACAGCAATGCGCAGGGCGAGTACTACCTTACCGATGTGTTCGCGTTTGCCGCGCATGAGTACACCCCGGCCGAGATGGCCCTGGTCGCCGATGCACAGGAGGCTGAGGGCGCGAATGATCCGTGGCAGCTGTCGCAGCTGGAACGCGCCTGGCAGCGCCGTGCGGTGCGTGCGCTGTGCGCTCAGGGCGCGCGCGTGCGCGACCCGGCACGCCTGGATATCCGTGGCACCGTCACCGTGGGCAGCGACGTGCTGATCGATGTCGACGTTGTTCTTGAAGGCAACGTCGTGCTCGGTGACGGCGTTACCGTAGGCCCGTTCAACCGGCTGAAGGACGTCAACCTGGGGCCCGGCACCGAAGTGCGCGCGCATTGCGACCTGGAAGGCGTGGTCACCGACGGTGCCGCGCAGGTCGGCCCGTTCGCACGCTTGCGGCCGGGTACCGTGCTGGCCGATGGCGTACACGTCGGCAACTTCGTCGAAACCAAGAAGGTCACCCTCGGCGTCGGCAGCAAGGCGAACCATCTCACCTACCTGGGTGACGCGGTGATCGGCAGCAGGGTGAACATCGGTGCCGGCACCATCACGTGCAACTACGATGGCGTGAACAAGTCGACCACCACCATCGGCGACAACGCTTTCATCGGCTCCAACAGCTCGCTGGTGGCGCCGATCACCATCGGCGAGGGCGCGACCATCGCTGCCGGGTCGGTCATCACCCGCACCGCACCGGACGGCAAGCTGACGCTGGCACGTGCACGACAGGAAACCATCGATGGCTGGAAGCGCCCGGTCAAGAAGTCCTGAGCCACGGGTGCCGCGCACCGATGAGCTGGGTGTGCTGCCGGCGATCGAACAGCGTGCCGGTGAACTGCTGAGGGGCCACGAGGCCTATCCGGTGTTTGCCGGCCACGGCCTGGACCTGCCGACGCTGCAGGAAGGTCGTGAGCGTGGACAGCTCTGGGTGGTGGATGGCGCCGGCGGCGGCATTGCCGGCTACCTGCTGGCCGGCGACCTGGCAGGCGAGTTCCATGTCCTGCAGATGGATGTGGATCCAGCGCACGCGCGTCGTGGCCATGGCCGTGCATTGCTGCGGCATGCCTTGGCGCAGGCCAGGGCCACCGGCTTTGCTGCAGCGGTGCTGACCACCTTGAGCGATGTGCCGTGGAATGCAGCCTTCTATGCCAGCGAAGGATTCGTTGAAGTGCCGGAGGCGGAGTGGAATGATGGCCTGCGCGCCGTCATGGCCGAAGAGGCTGCGCTCGGGTTTCCGATGCACCTGCGGGTGGCGATGCGGCGGGTCTGGTAGGTGCCGACCCTGGTCGGCACATCCACGCATGGCGTGGATCTACCCGATCGGCCCGCTCACCCCACCGGCAACAGGATCGACACGCACAGCCCGCCATCACCGCGGTTCTGCAGCGACACCCGCCCACCGTGCGCCTCCACGATCTCGCGGGTCAGTGCCAGTCCCAACCCGGTACCGTTGCGCTTGGTCGAATAGAACGGCATCAGTGCGTTCTGCAGCACCTGCTCGTTCATGCCCTTGCCACGGTCCAGCACATCCAGGCGCAGCCATTGCGGCAACCGCGTCAGCTGCACCTGCACGTCATCATTGGGCGGATCGGCTTCGGCACAGGCTTCATGCGCGTTCTTCAGCAGGTTCAACAGCGCCTGCCCGAACTGCGCGATGTCGATCCGGCTGCTCAGTTCCTCCTCCGGTTCACGTTCCATGCTGAACGGAATCTGCTGGCGCAGGCTGGACAGGAAGGGCGCCCAGTGCACGGTCTGCAGTTGCGGTTGCGGCAGCTTGGCGAAGCGCGCATAGCCACGGATGAATCCTTCCAGGTGGCGCGCGCGGTCTTCGATGGTGGTGAAGATCTCCGGCAGCCGATCGAAGCGCTCGCGCTGCACCAGCACGCCACCGGAGTGGGCCAGCGAGGCGATCGGTGCCAGTGAGTTGTTGAGCTCGTGGCTGATCACCCGGATCACCTTCTTCCACGTCTGCACTTCCTGGCGGCGCAGTTCGGCGGTGAGCAGGCGTACCAGCAGCAGGTCGTGCGGGCGGCCGTTGAGCTGGAAAGATCGGCGTGAGAGGTGATAGACCTGTTCGTCGTCCTCATCGCCGTCTTCGCCTTCCGCATGCACCGCGAACAGGCTGTCGCCGCCACGGGCGATGGCATCGCGCAGCTCCACCGGCACCTGTTCCAGCACCTCTTCCAGGCGCTGGCCTTCCAGCTTCCAGCCGCCATGCAGCAGCTTGCGCGCGGCCAGGTTGGAGAACACCACGCGGGCGATGCCATCGCCGCCGGAAGCAATCAGCAACATCGCCACCGGGGTGTTCTGCACCATGGTGTCCAGCAGCAGTTCGCGCTGCACCAGGCCCTGCCGCTGCTCGCGCAGCACGTCGCCCAGTTCGCGGTGCGCCTGCACCAGGTCACCCAGTTCGTCGTTGCCCGGCCAGTACACACCGAAGTTGTACTCACCGTCGCGGTAGCTGCTGGTGGTGCCGGCCAAGGCGCGCATCAATGAACGTACCGGCGCGGTGGCACGGCGCAGGGTCCACCACATCAGCGACAGCAGGATCAGCGCCGACACCGTGGTCACCACCCAGCCGTGGTCCATCCAGTAGGCCAGCAGCCACGGCAACGCGGCGGCCAGCGCCAGCACCGGCAGCAGGCGCAGGAACAGGCGGAAGGTGAACGAGCGCCGTTTCATTCGCGTGGGATGCCGTGCCGGTCCATGCGCCGGTACAGTGCCTGGCGGCTCAGGCCGAGTTCGGCGGCGGCCTGGGCGATGACGCCGTGGTTGCGCGCCAGCACATCCTCGATGCGCGCACGGTCAGGATCAGTGCCGGCACTGGCTGCCGGTCGCGGCGCAGGTGCGGCACGCGGCAGGTTCAGGTCGGCCACTTCGATGCGGTTGCCGGTCGCCAGCAGCTCGGCCCGCTGGATCACGTTGCGCAGTTCGCGCACGTTGCCGGGCCAGGGGTGCCGTTGCAGGGCCGCGGTGGCGGCGCTGGAAAGTGGCTTGCCGGCGGTCAGGAAGCGCTCGGCCAGGGGCACGATGTCGCCCGGGCGCTCGGCCAATGGTGGCAGTACCAGTTCCACCGTATTGAGGCGGTAGTACAGGTCTTCGCGGAAGGTGCCGTCGCGGATCATCGCCGGCAGGTCGGCATTGGTCGCGCTGACCACGCGGACTTTGACCTGGCGCTCGCGGTTGGAGCCCAGGCGCTCGAAGCGGCCGGTTTCCAGCACGCGCAGGAGCTTCATCTGGCCGCCCAGCGACAGGTTGCCGATCTCGTCCAGGAACAGCGTTCCGCCGTCGGCGGCTTCGAACTTGCCCTCGCGTGCCTTGTTGGCGCCGGTATATGCGCCGGCCTCGGCACCGAACAGTTCGGCCTCGATCAGTTCCGAGGGCAGGGCGCCGCAGTTGACCGTGATGAACGGGCCCTTGGCCACCAGTGAATTGGCCTGGATGATCTGCGCGATCTTCTCCTTGCCAGCCCCGTTGGGGCCGGTGATCAGCACCGGCAGTTCGGAGCGCGCGACCTGGCAGGCCAGCGCGATGATGCGCTCGCTGGCCGGATCGGCGAAGACCGCACCACACAGCTCGTACTTTTCTTCCAGCGCATTGCGCTGGCGCAGCTCACGGCTGCGGCGGCGGTCCAGCTCGCGCCGCGCCTCGGACAGCTCGAGCAGGTTGTTGACCGTGGTCAGCAGCTTGCGGTCGTCCCAGGGCTTGGCCAGGTAGTCGGCGGCGCCGGCCTTGACCAGGTCCACCGCACTGCTCAGGTGGGTCCAGGCGGTGAGCAGGATCACCGGCAGGTCCGGGTGGCGCGCGCGGATCTGTGCGAACAGGTCTTCGCCTTCTTCGCCGGAGGTGGTGTCCTCGCTGAAATTCATGTCCTGGATCACCAGGTCGACCGGCTGCGACTCGAGCAGGGCCAGCCCTTCGGCCGGGCTCTGCGCCTGCAGGGTGTCGATGTCATGCAGGGAGAACAGCACGTCCAGCGCGGTGCCCACGCTGGCGTTGTCGTCGATGATCAGGATCGAAGGCATCAAGCAGTTCTGCAGAAAGGGATGGGCGGCGCCGATGGAGCCGTGTTCGTATCCATACGCCGGGAGAGCCCGGCGCCACCCATCAAGCATAGCCAAAGCCGTGGCGACGAGGGCGGGCTGGTTTCAGCGCCGCGCTGGTGGAGGCGGTGGTGCCGGCGGTGGCGGAGCGACCAGCGCCAGCCGCCATGAGGCGGCGTCCACCGGGACGGTGAGCTCGCGTTTGTCGCGGCGCAGCAACAGGTACGCAGTCGGGGCACTGGAATGCCGCAGCGCATCGGCAAGATGCTCGATCCGCCGCACAGCCGTATCGTCCAGGCGCAGGATGCGGTCGCCGCTGCGCACGCCGAAGCGGGCTTCCGGACGCGCGGCTTCCACCCGTACCTGGCCCTCGGTCGAGCGCAGCGCCAGGCGGGCATCATCCTGGCGCCATTCCAGCGTCTGCGAGCTGCCACCGCCGGCCAGCGCCGGCAGTGGCAGCAGTGCCATCAACAGCACCCGGCAGGCACGCATCTTACGCGCCCCGCGTGGCAACTGCGGGTGGGACCGCTGCCGCGCGCCGGGCCGGCCCGAACACCGCGATCTGGCCCAGCACCCACAGCAGCAGCGCACCCAGCGGCAGGTAGTACAGCGGCATGCGCGGCAGCTCGTACAGGTTCATCAGTGCCAGATTGATCGCGTAGGCTGCCAGCATGCCCAGCACGATCCCCAGCGAGGCCAGCAGGAAGTTCTCGGTCTGGAAGTAGCGCAGGATCTGCCCGCGGGTGGCACCGAGTGCGCGGCGGATGCCGATCTGCTTGCTGCGCTGCTGCACCCAGAAGCTGGCCAGGCCGATGATGCCCAGCGCAGTGACCACCAGCAGCGAGATGCTGACGGTGATCAGCAGGCCGACCATCGCGCGGTCGTTCTTGAAGAAGTCCTTGCGCTGGTCTTCATAGGTCAGCTTGTCGCGCATCAGCCGGTTGGGATCGTTGCGTTCCAGCGCGGCGGCACCGGCATCGAGGACCTCCTGGCGGCGCTCTGGCGAAGTGCGCAGCACATAGGTGCCACCTTCATCGAAGGTGCGCCGCATGGGCAGCAGCATCGAGTTGGTCCAGTTGTCATTCCAGCCATTGGGTGTGCTGAGCGTGTCGACGATGCCGACCACATGCAGCGGCTGCTTGCCCATGTAGTAGGTCTTGCCCAGCGCACTGCCGCTGGGTTCCATCTTGGCGGCGGTGGCCTGGGTGAAGATCACCGGAATCGCCTTTTCCTTGGCGCCGCCCTTGCTGGCGTCTTCGAAGTTCTGGTATTCGTCGGGCAGGAAATCGCGGCCTGCGATCAGGTTGATGCCCATCGTGGCCAGCCCGTTCTCGGACAGGGTGTACATCGAGGCGTTGGTGGTCGGCCGTTCCTGGTCGACCTCGCGCGAGATGCTGCTGCTGGACGAGCCGTTGCGGAAGGGAACCTGGTTGATGATGGTGACGTTGCTGACGCCAGGAATTGCGCGCAGCGATGCCAGGTCCTCGCGGGTGCGGGCCATGGCATCGGTCTGCTTGCCGATGCCGCTGACGCGGAGCATCACCAGTTCGTTCTCGGCGATGCCGCTGGGCATGCTGATCTTCTCCACGCGCTGGCTGACCAGGAACAGCGCGTTGCAGACGATGGCGCAGGTCAGTGCGACTTCCAGCACGATCAGGGCAGCGGCAGTCTTGTGCCGGCGCAGCGTGCTGATGATGGGGCGGATGTCCATGGGAGTCCTCGTTCGGGTGCTTACTGCGACTTGAGCTGGATGGCCGGAGTGACCTGCATGGCGCGCCAGGCAGGCAGGAAACCGGCGGCAAGGCTGGCGAACAGGGTCAAGCCCAGCGCAAGCAGCAGCATGTTGCCGTCCAGGTGGGCCAGCTTTGCGTACTCCACCGGTTGCTGGCGCACCGCGAACAGGCCGAGCAGGGCCAGGCCGATACCCAGCACGCCACCGACCACGCCGACCGCACCTGCTTCCACCAGGCATTGCAGGAAGATCTGGCCGCGGCTGGCACCGAGCGCGCGGCGCACACCGATCTCACCGCTGCGACGCAGGAACTTGGCCAGCAGCAGGCCCACCGTGTTGACCAGGCAGACACCCAGGAAGCCCAACGCCAGCCACAGCTGCAGGCGCACGTCGCTGGGCACCGCGCCGTTGAAGTCCAGCCATTCCATCACGGTGCGCAGGCGCACGTTCGGCGGATGCTTGAAGCGGCCGGCCTCGCGCTGCTGGGTCGAGTAGTTCTCCAGGTAACGACGGTAGTCGCCAGCCTTGGCCGGGTCCATCTCCACCCAGTACTGCAGCCACGCGCACGGTGCGTTGAGCGAGTAGCTGTTGCCGTCCGGATTCTCGCCGAAGCAGTTCATGTTGCCGTTGTTGCCCAGCTTCAGGTCGAAGGAGGTGGAGATCGGCAGCAGCAGGTCTTCGTTCTTGCCGTAGCTGCCAGTGGTCAGGTCGTAGAAGTGCGGCTCCGGGCTCCATTCCTTCATCACGCCGACGATGCGGTAGCTCTGGCCTTCCATGCGCAGGTCGCGGCCCACGCTGTTGGCGCCCTGGTACAGCTTGTCATTGAGCGCCTTGGAGATGACCACCACGCGCGCACGGCCTTCATCGTCCTCGCGCGTCCAAGGGCGGCCGTACTGCATGGGCACCTCGAACATCGGAAAGAAGTCGGCCGAGGTCCAGCGGGTGTCGATGCTGAAGGGCTTGAGGGTGCTGTTGTCCGGTTCGATGGTGCCGCCGCCGCCGCTCATCAGCGCCTGGCGCTCGCCCTTGGCTTCGCGCAGCAGGGCTTCACCGTCGAAGCGGGTCAGCTGGGTTTCCGGTTCCTCGCCGGCGACGTAGGCGCCGGTCGCGGCGTCGAGCTGGACGTAGAACAGGCGGTCGCTCTTGCCGGGAATCGGGTCACCGGACAGCACGTGGAACACGGTCAGGGTGGTCATCGAGGCGCCGATGCCGAGCGCGATGGCAACCACCATCAGCGCGGTCAGGACCTTGTTGCGGCGGAAGCTGCGCACCGCCAGTCGGGCGTAGTAGGCGAACATGGTGGGGCCCTCACTCGTTGACGGCGACGATGTGGCGCGGCGGCGTGGCCAGCACCGGCTCGCGCACCAGGTCGGTCACCTGGCCATCGACGATATGCACGTTGCGCTGCGCGCGCGCGGCCAGTTCCGGATCGTGGGTGACCATCACGATGGTGGTGCCGGCAGCGTTGATCTCCTCCAGCAGCTCCATCACGCCGCGGGCCATCTGCGTGTCCAGGTTGCCGGTCGGTTCGTCGGCCAGCAGCAGGCGCGGGCTGCCTGCCAGGGCACGTGCGATCGCCGCGCGCTGCTGCTGGCCGCCGGACAGCTCGTTCGGGTAGTGCTTCATGCGCGAGCCGAGGCCGACCTGGGTCAGCGCCTTCTCGATGCGTTCGCGGCGCTCATTGGCGCTCATCTTGCGGTAGCGCAGCGGCACGTCGACATTGTCGAACAGGTTCAGGTCGGGGATCAGGTTGAAGCCCTGGAAGATGAAGCCGATCTTCTGGTTGCGCAGGCGGCTGCGGGCGTCATCGCCCAGCGTGCTCACATCCTGCCCGTCCAGCATGTAGGTACCGCTGGTGAAGGTTTCCAGCAGGCCGGCGATGTTGAGGAAGGTGGTCTTGCCGGAGCCTGACGGGCCGGTGACCGCGACGAACTCGCCTTCCTTGACCTGCAGTTCCAGTGAGCGCAACGCGTGGGTTTCCACCTGTTCGGTGCGGAAGACCTTGGCGACCGAACGCATTTCGAGCATGTACATGGGGTGTCCTCTCTCCAGGATTCAGGTATCAGTTGACGGAGACGCGTTCGGCGTCCTTGAACAGGTCGCTGCCGGAGACCACGATGCGGTCGCCCGGTTGCACACCCGACTTGATTTCCACTTCGCCCAGGCTGCTGACGCCCAGTTCCACCGGGCGGCGCACGGCGGTGCGGCCATCCATCACGTAGGCCACGCCGTTGCCCTGTTCGACAAACGGACCGCGCTCGACCTTCAGCACGTTCTTGCGGGTATCGAGCAGCACGCGTACCGACATCCGCTGGCTCTGGCGCAGGCCTTCCGGCTGCGCGCTGGCGAAGCGCACGCGGGCATTGACCTCGCCATTGACCACTTCCGGCGACACCGCGCTGATCTCGCCCGGGAACGGCTGGCCGTTGCCACCGGTCAGCTGGGCGGGCATGCCGATCGCCAGGTCGCGGGCGAAGCTCTCCGGCACCTTGATCTCGACCTCGAACTTGGACAGGTCGACTACGCCCAGCACCGGCGCGTTGGCGGCCAGGTTGGTGGACTGCACGGCCTGCACCTGGCCGACCTGGCCATCGAAGGGCGCGCGCAGGGTCAGCGCATCGACCTGGCGCTGCACTTCGGCCACCACCGCTTTCTGGCGGTCGGCCAGCAGGCGCTTGTTGCGGGCATCCAGGTCGGCGCCCTGGCTCTGCAGGCGCGCATCGGTGGTGGCATTGGCCAGGGCGATGTCGGCTTTCTTCAGCGAATCCTTGGCCTTGGCCAGGTCGATCTGCGGTACCGCGCCGCCGTCGTAGCCGCGCTGGTAGCGCTGCAGGTCACGGTCGGCGGCCTGCCGCTCGATGGTGGCCTGGTCGGTTTCCTTGCGTGACTTGGCACGGGCCAGGGTCGCGTCCAGCGCGGCGCGGCTGGCCTCGGCTTCCAGGCCGGCCAGCGTTGCCTGTTCCTGGGCCAGCTTGCTGCGCAGTTCCGGGCTGTCGATGATCGCAAGCTCCTGGCCCTTCTTGACCACGTCACCGGCGACGACCTTCAGGTCCACGGTACCGGCCGAGATCGCGTACAGGATCGGGCTGTTGGCGGCGATCACGCGGCCGTCGGCAGCGATGTCACGGACCAGGTCGCCCCGCTTCACCTCGGCGATGCGCACGCGGCTGCTGTCGAAGGAGCGACTGGCGTTGGACCAGGCGTGCACGGCCCAGCCGATGCCGGCGAGTAGCACGATGGCGCCCAGTGCCGGCCAGCGGTAGCGGTGCCAGCTTGCGCGGGTGGTGCCGGCCGGGGCGGAGGAAACGATCTGGTCCTGTGCGGAAGTGTCGCGGATCATCGGGTGCGTGCCTGACGGTGGTAGCCAGTACCAAGCACGTAGCGTGCCAACTTTATTTCCTTTCAGGTCAATGGGTTGGGAGTTTCGGGGAAGTGTCCGGGTGTCCGCGGACACCTTTCCGGACACTTTCATTAAGCGGACAGGAGGGGGAAGCCGGACACGCAGGCTAGAATGCGGCAATCGTCTTCAAGGAAACGCGTGACATGTGTGGAATCGTGGGTGCGATCGCCGATCGCGACGTAGTACCGGTACTGATCGAGGGTCTGAAGCGCCTTGAATACCGTGGCTACGATTCCTCGGGCATCGCCGTGATCGAC